>NZ_JBEPPK010000002.1:0-655164 GCF_040547285.1 Hymenobacter sp. UYP22
ACGTGTCTGGAAAATTGGCTCGCCCTACACTGGCTCGCATTTACGGCGCTCCTGTTGCGTAAAATCGCCCGAAAACCCACTTCCTAAACAGCTTCTAAGTCTTCATCGTCCCAGAAACCGCCCCATTGAGAATAAAATGCGCGAATCTCTGTCGGCAGTTTTCTTCCTAGTTCCTGCTCTATGTCAGTCAAAGCAGACTGCGGCACGGTATCGAAGATGGTAAAACCATACTTCCTTGGTTCCTCCTGTATCTGCTGGAGTGCTACAAGTATTGACTTCATAGAATCACCCTTTACCGCCACCCCCGCACCGCCAGTTGCTGAGCCGCTACTTTGGGATTCAGCCACTTCGATTCCAGGCCGGGGCCGCTGAGGTAGAGGCAGCCGCCCTCCCCCACTGTGCGGATGATGGCACGGCACTGATCTGGCGGCAGGGCGGGGCAGCCGCGGCTGTAGCCGGCCTGGCCGTGGCGTTGCAGATGCTGCTGGCTCACGTAGTCGGCAGCGTGCAGCACCACGTAGCGGCGCAGGGCGTTGTCGTTCTGGCCCACATCCAGGCCACGCAGGCGGCGGCTGAGGCCGTGCTTGCCCTGGTAGGTATCCTGGGTACGATAGAAGCCCAGGGCCGTACAGGCTGATTTCATAACGTTGGAGAAGCGCCGGGCGCGCAGGTGGCCCGAGCCCCGGCCGTGGGCGACGTGGCTGCGGTGCAACACCTGCGCCTTGCGCAAATCCAGCACCCAGAGGCGTTTTTCGGAGGAAGGCAAATCCATATCGGCCACGGCCAGAATGCCCGGCTGGCTGATTTTCCCGGCGTTGCGCAAGTTTAGGTAGCCTACGCAGGCCCGCTCCAGCACCTCCAGGCGCAGCGCCGTAGCGTCGGGCCCCAGGGCGGCATATAGCCTTTGTACGGCTTGGTGCAACGAATCAGGGACGGCGGCCAGGGGCTCCAGGGGCGTCAGGCGCAGTGAATCCGTTAGCGCAGGCGCGGCCACCGAGTCGGGCGCGGCGGGGGCCGGAGCAGAAGCCAGCGCACGGGCGGCCGTTAGTTCGCCCGCTGAGGACTGACAGCCGGCCAGCAGCCCCGCCAGCAGCGCGGCCCCCAAGTAGCGGCGGTAGAGCAGGCGGCAAGAAGTGGCGGTACGGGTCATGGCAGTGGGTAAATCCTGGCCGAAAATCTGCATTTGCCAGTCGGTATCCAAGCCAACTGCAGGTACAAGCCCCCAACCGGGCAATTCTCTTCCAGCAAAAAAGCCCCTTCCTGCAGCAGGGAAAGGCCTTTCTGGTTACCACCGCTTACCCGAGTGGTAGGGAGTGGAGCGGGCGTGGTTGCGGCAACGGGCCGCCGCCTGTTGCTCGGTGATGCGCTGGCGGGCCGGCAGCGGCACGGGTGGCGGACCCGGTACTTTCTGCGTGAGCTTGATTTTTACTTGGAGCTGAGCCGGAAACTTGCCAATGGAAAGTGCGGAAGTCGAGAGAAGAGACATGGTGAGTAGAAGTAAATGGGAAGAAAAGGCCCAGATCCGCTGAAAAGCCGGGCCATTGCGGCGACGTCCTGCTCAATCGGCAGAACAGAATACCGCGAAACTGTTTGCCCGGAAGGTGAAGTCACAAATACGGCGTAGAGGCACCATACTTTGCGTTTGCTCGCGGGCCAGGGTTGTTGTAAGATTAGCCGTTGGTATTGCTCTAGCGCTGAGACGCAAAGTGGCGCGTCTCTACCACCGCCCGGCAGGCCTTATCTGTGAAAAAACAATTTATCGAGATTTGCTACCCGGCACTAGGCTTGCTTACTGTCCACACAGCCTAGAACAGCACGCTGGCGTTGAGCTTGGCGTAGAAGGGCGTACCGGGCGTGAAGTGCAGCTCCGATACCGGCGCGGCCTCGTTGCGCAGGCGGGTGGTGGTGTCAAACTGGGCCTGGTTCCACTCCACATTCAGCAGGTTTTCCACGGTAGCACCCACCTGAAAGCGCCGCTTGGTGTAGCTCACCACGGCATCCAGCAGAAAATACCCCCGGGCCCGTACCGAATTGTCCTCGTTGGCGGGGCGGGAATCAATATGGCGGTAGCGCAGGCTGGCGCTCAGGCCACCGGGCCGGCGTAGCGTGAGGCCCCCCACGCTGGTAAACGTGGGAGCCAGCGGAATGCGGTTGGCATCGGAAGGTGCTCCGACCAAGCGCCCCCGGTTGTAATTCAGGTCTACATCGGCAAACAGGCTGCGCGTGAGTTGGTAGCGGGCCGCCACATCCAAGCCGTAGCGACGGGTGCGGCCGGCACTTTCCACCACGCCCTCGTCGCCCACATACACCAGCTCATCCTGCAGATGCAGGGCCCATAGGGCCGTATTGACCACCAGCGCGGGCAGGGGCTTGAAGGTGCTGCCCGCCTCGTAGCCGATGGCCCGGGGCAGCACGTTGCCGCCCGGGTTGGTGACTACGGCGCGGGCGTCGTTGGAATGGAAGCCAAAACCCGAGCGCACAAACAGCTGCACGGCCGGCGTCACATCGTAGTACAAGTTTAATTTGGGGCTTACCCGGCCCTTACCCGCCCGACCCGACAGGGAATCAGCCCGGTCTTCCCGGAACCGAAAGCGGAAATAATCGGCGCGCAAAGCGGCATTTAGGGTGAGGCGGTCCGTCAGGGCAAGAGTGCCTTCCAGGTAGCCGTTCAGATTTTGCTCCTGCACCCGGCCCGTAACAATGGTATCCGTGACGGTGCGGCGCACGGAGTTCAGCAGAGCCACATCCACATCATCGAGGCGGGTACCCAGGCCGGCGGTGGTGCGCAGGGTACGGCTGCCCAACTGGAAGCTTCGCTCATAGGTGCCGGTGTAGCCCCAGATGTTGCGGCCGTCGGTCTGCCGGATCTGGTCCCCGTCCACCGGGTTGTTCAGGAAGAAGGTAAAGTTGGAGTACAGGTTGAAATCGTAGCGGGAGTAGTATACCTGCTGGCGCAGCACGGCATCGTGGGGCAGGCCGGTAGTCAGCACGGCCGAGGCGTTGGTGCGGCTCGTGGAGCCGCCCTCGGTGGGGTCGATGCTGCCGAAGCGGGAAATGATACCCTCCCGAATACCCCGCTCCGGCACCTGCCCCGAGGCATCCCAGCGGGAGTTGAACCGGGAGGCCAGCAGCATCAGGGAAGTGCGGTCGGAGAGCTGGCCGGTGTATTTGGCCAGCCCATTGAAGCGCTTGAAGTGCTGCTTGGCGTCGAAGTAGGAGTTAGTGAAGTTGTACTCGGCGGCTACGTAGGCGTTTTCCGGGCCCTTACCCAGCAAATGGCCGTTCACTGGCAGCAGGTTCACCAGAGCCACCGCCCGGCGGGTGTCAAACTGGCCCAACTCCACCTTTACCTGGCTTTGGTCGAGGCGGGTTTTGGTAGTAAACTCGCCGGCGCCGGCTGTGGCGAAATCACCGAACCGAGCCGTGTAGGGGCCCTTGTACACCCGCAGCTGGTCCACGGTTTCGGGAATGACAAAGTGAAAATCGGCGTAGCCCTGGCCGTGGGCGTGGCTCACCATGTTCACCGGCAACCCGTCAATGCTCACGTTGAAGTCGGTGCCGTGGTCCACATCAAACCCCCGAATAAAGATTTGCTCGGCCTTGCCCCCGCCCGCGTGCTGGGCAATAACGAGGCCCGGTACCAGCGGCAGTAAATCCTGGGCTGAGTTCACCGGCCGCAGCAGCTTATCAATGTTGGATATAGCCGCCAGGGACTGGTTTGGGTCGCGGGGTTGGGCCACCGTTACCTCGGCCAACGTGAGGGAGGTGGTGGGCAGGCGCAGGGCCAGGCGGCTGGTCTGGCCCGCCGTTAGGGTTACGGTGCCAGTACGCGGGGCAAAGCCCAGGCCACTGGCCCGCACCGTGTAGGTACCCGCCGACAGGCCGCTCAGCTGGAAGTTGCCCAGCTCATCAGCCGTGGTACCACCGGCCCGGTTCAGCACCTGTACCTGCACACCGCTCAGCGGCCGGCCCGAGGCAGAGTCAGCTACGGAGCCGCGCAGTGTTGCCGTGGTTTGGGCCTGCGTTTCGGCCGCGCACAACATACCCGCCAGCCCCAGGCCAGCGGAAAGAAATCCAGTAAAATGAGGGTGCATACCAGCACTATGCGACGCCCCGGCCGTTGTATGAAGGCGTAACCAGCAGGGCAGCGTCCAGCGAAAGAATAAGGAGAAAATCTGCTCTGCCTTGCGCAAAACAGTTTACCAGCCCAGTAAACAGGCTGGCCCGAACCTTATCCTTGCCGGGGCGGCTGATCCACCTGGCCCCGGATGCCCGCCACTAACTGGAAGGCAGGTAGCAACCGGTACGTAACGAGTTGCCGAATATAGACCACTCGCAGGAGCGGCATTTCCGTCAGGCAGTGCAGGTCGATGCTTTTGGCCGCAGCCAACAGCTGAGCCGTTTTTTCGGTTTTGTGCTGGGCCTGTACGGCTTGCTGGTTGCCGTTGCAAGTATCGAAACAGTCGAGGCGCAGGTAGTTGTGGCGCTGGCACTCGGCACTGTGCATATAGGGGTGGGCGGCACTGGGCCCCACCGGCTCCGGCCGCCCCACCAGGCCGGCGCCCAACCCCAGCAGGTAGGGCAGCAACAGCAGCAGAATGAGGCAGTGACGAAGCATGGGGTTGGTTGTTGGTTGTCAGAGCGTAATTAAAGAGTCATTCAAAGCTCATATCTAGCAACTATCAGCTCAGCCGCTCGATGGTCCAGTAGGCGGCCAGCAGGCCAATAGCCACGGAGGCGGGCACCAATACGCGGCGCTTGTACCAGGGCTTGTGGGCGGCCCAGCGCCCAATCAGAACCCAGGCCAGCAGAATAACGGACACCTGCCCCAGCTCTACGCCCACGTTGAAGGCCACCAACGACTCCACAAACATAGCGCGCGGCAGTCCCAAGCTCGTAAGCGCCCCGGCAAAACCCAGCCCGTGCAGCAGCCCGAACCCGAACACCACCACAATCCGCCAGGGGTTCAGTCGCTCCACCACAATGTTCTCAATGGCCACAAACAGAATGGACAGCGCAATAAGCGGCTCCACCAAGCTAGCCGGCGGCGACACCACGCCGTACATGGCCAGCCCCAGCGTGATGGAGTGGGCTACTGTAAACGCCGTAGCCTGCCACAGCACCGGCTTCAGGCGCGGCTCCAGCAAGTACAAGCTCAGCACAAACAGCACATGGTCGAGGCCCAGGGGCAGAATGTGGGTGTAGCCGAGCTGGAGGTAGGTCAGGAAAACGTCGGTGCGGGAGAGTTTACTCAGGTCGGCATCCAGCACGTGCGCGGCGGCCAGCCCCGGCAACAGCAGCAGGGCAGCGGGCAATATATACCGGATGAGGCGCACGGAAGCCATCAGGAAAGCGGGCGGATAGTTGAACTCGATAGGCTGTCATCCTGGGCTTGCGCAGGACCTTGTCACACTGAAACAGTAACTGTTCTGTGGTAACTCAAACGTGACAAGGTCCTGCGCAAGCTCAGGATGACGACCAAACTAACAGGCGTTACCGGGTGGCCAGCAGCTTGCGGCCCTCGTCGGCCAGGTCCAGGGTGAGGTAGGGGTTGATGGCCAGGGCTTGTTTGATTAGGGCCTGCCCTTCGGCCGTGCGGCCGTTTTTGGTGGCAATCAGGCCGGCCCGGCACAGCAGCGTGGGGTTGCGGGAGTTGGTGCGGCGGGCCGTTTTCATGTACTGCTCGGCTTCCTTGTACTCGCCCCGCTTGTAATGCACCCAGGCCATGGTTTCGCACACGTCTATGTTATCGGGGCGACGCTCGTACTCAATTTTGGCGTGTTTCAGGGCCTTGTCCAGCTCCCCGGTTTTCACGTAGGCGTAGGCCAGCTCCCGGTCGGCGTAGTGGCCCATAGCCTCATTCTCGTCGGCTTCGTTGGCGGCATCGGCCAGCATACTGATGGCCTCTTGGGCCATTTTGCGGGCTTCGGCGGGCTGGTTGTTCTGCTGGTATACTTCCGTCAGCTCATCAGCAAAGGCATAATCCTTTACCGTGATGCGGGCGTTTTCCAGGTATTTGATAGCCTCCGGGTAATTCTGACGGGCCTGCGCCACCCGGCCCAGCCCGGCCAGGGCATAGGCGTAGTGCGGGCGCGCCAGCAAAGCCTGCCGGTACTGCTGCTCCGCCTGGCCCAGGTCGCCGGAGGTTTCGTAGAGGTGGCCCAGCATTACGCGCGACCATTCCGTTTGCTCCAGCCCTGTGTAGCCGGCCTGCACCGCCATTTGCATGGCTTCAATAGCCCCCGGCACGTCGCCGTGAATTTCCCGCAGGTAGGATACGCGGCTGTAGGAGCGCAAATCGGGGCGCACCTGGTTCATTTTATCGGCCATGCGCACGGCCTCAGGGTAGCGGCCCAGCTCCACGTTGGCATCACAGAGCAGCCCGTACACGAAGGCGTTGCTGGGGTTGAGGGCTACCGCTTTTTCTGCCACGGCCAGCCCCTCCGAAAAATGGTGCTGCGTAAGGCACAACGACGCCTTGCAGCACAGGGCCTCAAAGTTCTCGGGTTCTTGGCGCAGGGCTTGGTCCAGCAGCTCCATGGCGGCCGTGTCGTAGTACGGATGGTCGCCGGTTACGCGGGCCTCCTGCATGTAGGCCTCAGCCAGTAGCACTTTGGCCTTAGTGTCGTTGGGTTTGGCGCGTAGGCGAGCCAGCAGCCCATTAATGGCCGCCTTGGTATTCACCCACTCCCCGCCCACGGCCAGGTCGCCGCGGCGCTCCTTGAGCGTGGGCACCGGGTCCGGCTTTTGGGTCAGGAAAATAGTAGCCACGAAGCCCAGAAACAGGGTAATAAGTACAGGGTAGAAGTATTTCCGCACAGAGTCTGAGGGTTAGGAGTTAAGCGCCAGCCAGCCGGGGCCAGGTAGTAAGGAGGGGCTCTAATGAGCAAGCCTGCTTACTAGCTGGCGCGGGCCAACGGGCCGCAAAGTCAGCCAGGAAGGGAACCAGCTTCGCGGCCGGTTCCCTTCTAAGCGGTGGAAAAGATAGCCGAACTCACCCAGGGCCCGGCTATCTACCCATAGCACCAGCCAGCCCATCATGGGTAAGCAGGCCGGCTGGTGGATAGGGGTTTAGTTGGTATGCACCAGTTTCACCGACTGCAGCACGGTGCTACCCGAGGCAATGGTGAGCACATAAGTGCCCGCCGCCAGATCGGCACCAGCTTTCCAGCTCAGGTCGTAGGTGCCGGGTTTGTGTTGCTTGCCATTCATCAGGGTAGCTACCCGGCGGCCGGTCAAATCACTCACGTACATGGTTAGGGAACTCCGCTCAGCCACTTCGTAGTGCACGTTGGTCGTCTCAGCGAAGGGGTTGGGGTAATTCTGCGCTACCGATACGATGGAGGGTTTCAGGCCCAGGCCGGAGGCTCCGCGCTGGGAAGTAATGGTGGACTGCGCTTTGGTACCGCTCCAGGGCAGCTGCGCGTACGGGAAGGCATTCCGGAACGTGGTATCATTGGCTTCTACGCCGGTGCGGAAGGTCAGCACGTTGGTCAGGCCATTGGTGGTTTCATAGGGCAAGCCGATGGCGGCCAGCACTACTCCGCCTACAGCTTGCAGCTCGATGCGGGTCACGTCATCTTCCAGGCGGCGCCCGTTCGGGAAGCCGTCCATATTCGGAATGGCCTGCAAGGTAGTGGTGGTATTAAAGCGGGCATCCGTCAGGCCCAGTACGGCTGCAGCCAGCAAGCCTTCCGAGCTAAAGTCGGCGGAGTTGCGGGGCGTGGTGGGCACGGCCATGTTCAGGCGTAGCATGTCGCCGCCCACGCCAGCAGCAGCGGCAGGGTTATCA
The DNA here is from genome assembly GCF_040547285.1 of Hymenobacter sp. UYP22. Classification (NCBI taxonomy): domain Bacteria; kingdom Pseudomonadati; phylum Bacteroidota; class Cytophagia; order Cytophagales; family Hymenobacteraceae; genus Hymenobacter; species Hymenobacter sp. UYP22. The sequence goes on from NZ_JBEPPK010000002.1 coordinate 7,793, forward strand.
ATGAGGGGCAGGAAGTTGTTGATGAAGGGCTTGCCGGCGGCCAGGGGCTGCCCGGTGGGCTTGCCGGTAGCCAGCTGGTAAGGCCGCACGTTGGGCACACCAGTGTGGAAGATGGGCAGAATATCCACGGAACGGGGCTTAGCCGGGCGCAACAGGTACTCGGCATAACCACCAGCAGCAATTTTGGCGAAGGCCGTGCCGGCTACATCAGCGGCGGGTGCGTTCAGCAGACCCGAAACGCCGTTTTTACCGTTAGCAAAGTCAAACATACCCAGCGAGTTGCGCTGAATCCGCAGTGCACCCAGGCCGGGTACCGCCGTTCCGAAATAGCCAGTTCCCTCAGCCATGTACAAGCCCAACTCGGGGTTCGACATATAGTCCTCGGTGGTAGCAGCTTCGGTGTAAGGCGTAGCGGCGTTCCAGGCATCTTTCGAGCCGATGGGCTGAATTACTTCGTTGGTGAGCGGCATACCAATGCGCGACACCTGCACCCAGTTACCGCTGTGCGTTTGCGTGCCGTCGGTGTTCAGGGTGCGCATGGCCGGGCGGCTAGCCGAGGCCCACACCCCAATCACGTAGTCCGAGTCGAGGATATTAGCGGCCTGTGCACCGGTTTTGCCATCTTTCTGCAACTGCGAAATCGGGATTTGCAGGGCAATGGTGTGGGTGTTTTTCTTGGCCAAACCGTCGCGGGCGGCGGCGGTACGGATACCGCCCAAATCGAAGATACCACCCAGATCCGTGAAGAAGGGGTCATCAACGGGGCCGCAGAATACGCGTACGTTAGTGCCCACCGTCTGGATGGCGCCGGTCATCAGGCTCTCGTAGCTGGGGGCCGCCAGGCCGGCCGCACCCTGAATGGAGCGCGGGCCGATGTTGGGCGGGGGCACTACGCCGGTGCTGGTGAGCGTGGTGAAGGCTCCGCCGTTGCGGCTTACCTCCATGGTGTAGGTGGCCTTCAGGTTTTGTTTGCCCAGCCGGATGTTGAAGAACGTGGTGGGGTCTTCGTTTACGCGCTTAAACGTGAAGCGGTAGGTAATATCGTCCTGGTTGGCATTGGCGCCCGAGTTCTTGATGTGAATCTCGTAGCGCACATTCTCCCCGAACGTGTTGTAGTTCGGCCCGCCCTGGGGTAGCTCTAGGGGAATGTAGTTGGCAATGATGTTGACCATTTCCGCATTCACCGGGTCGCGGAAGGCGTAGAGGTCGGTGTTGTCGGCCAACGGGTCGTCGGCAATAAGCGGGGCTTCCCGGTGGCTGGAGGCTTCCAGAGGAGTCTGTTGTCCACTCCAGGCCAGCAGGCCCAAGGCAGCCGTAGCCGCCACCGATAAGTGGAGAATCGGACGCGTAAGCGTTTTCTTCATAATGGGTAAAAATTGGGAAATGGATGGGAAAACACTACCCGTGCTGGGTAGCGGAATAAACAGCCGGACTTGGCTGAAAGAGCAGGATACGGTGGTGCGTGAGATACTGTACGCCTCAACAGGAGGCGGCCAGAAGGATAAGTGCCGGTTTTCAGAAAATAACCAGGGAAACCGGCCGGTCGGTAAGTAGTGCAGAAAAGTACAAGCAGTACGGTTGGGCTTGCAAGCCTGGATTTAAATAGCCTGAATTTTATACAAGTATTTTTCGGGCTGTTGGAACCATTACCGTAGAAGTAGATAACATTCACAGTCAGCGCCTTGAAGCGCCGGCCTCAACCAGCCTTCCGCCTCGGGCCCTGCCGCATTTTTGTTGCGTATTTTTGCGCCGTTCCGGCCGTTTGGTGGTTGTACCTGCTGCTGGATTATTTCCCTTTTTCGCTTTTCCCGGCGCGCCGCGGTGCGCCCCGTTTTATATGGCCAAAGTCGCAATCAACCTCTCCACCGGGAGCCTGCAGCAAGAAGAAATTATCGTGGGCATTGACCTGGGCACCACCAACTCCCTAGTCGCCTACATTCACCCTGATGGCCGCCAGCCCCAGGCCATCAACGACCAAGGCCGCGGCACCATCGTGCCCTCTGTAGTGCATTTTCCGGCCGGCCACGACCCCATTGTGGGCACCGAGGCAAAGGAATACCTGCTCACTGAGCCCCAAAACACGATTTACTCGGTGAAGCGCCTGCTGGGCAAGAGCTATAAAGACCTGGGTCAGCATGCCGAGGAGTTGGGGTATAAAGTCATCGACGATAATTCCGAGGGCCTGGTGAAAATCCGGGTGGGCGACACGTTCTACTCCCCCATCGAGCTGTCGGCAGAAATCCTGAAGGAATTGCGGGCCCGGGCCGAGCACGCCCTCAAAACGCCTGTAAACAAGGCCGTCATTACGGTGCCCGCCTACTTCAACGACTCCCAGCGCCAGGCCACCCGCGACGCCGGCCGTCTGGCCGGATTGGAAGTACTGCGCATCGTGAACGAGCCCACCGCGGCGGCGCTGGCTTACGGTATCGGCCTCAACCCCGAGGAGGAGAAAACCGTGGCCGTGTACGATTTGGGCGGCGGCACATTCGATATCAGCATTCTGCACCTACACCAAGGAATTTTTGAGGTGTTGAGTACCAACGGCAACACCTACCTGGGCGGCGACGACCTGGACCGCGCCATTTCCAACCACTGGACCGCCCAACACAGCCTCACGGGCCGCTTGCAAGGTAACGGCCCCCTCCAGCAGGAGCTGCGGCTGCTGGCGGAGTCGGCGAAGCGGTACCTGAGCCAGCACGATGACTTTGCCGGTAACTTGGGCGACGACGTGGTGGTGCGCCTCAGCAAAACCGAGTTCAACCACTTGGTGCAGCCTCTCGTGGACCGTACCCTGGCCGCCTGCCGCCAGGCCCTCACCGACGCCAAGCTCACGCCCCAAGACCTAAATGCCGTGCTGCTGGTGGGCGGCTCCACCCGCGTACCGCTGGTGTACGAGGCCGTTTCGGCGTTTTTCCAGCAGCCCGCCAACAATTCCCTCAACCCGGATGAAGTAGTTGCCCTCGGCGCCGCTATTCAGGCCGACATCCTGGGGGGCAACCGCCGCGACGTGCTGCTGCTGGACGTGACGCCCCTCACGCTGGGCATCGAAACCCTGGGTGGCCTGATGGACCCAATTATTCCGCGCAACTCCAAAATCCCGACCAAAGCCGGCCGCCAGTACACCACCAGCGTGGACGGGCAGGTGAACCTGAAAATATCGGTGTACCAGGGCGAGCGGGATTTAGTGAAGGAAAACCGCAAACTGGCCGAGTTCGATTTGCGCGGCATTCCGGCTATGCCCGCCGGCCTGCCCAAGGTAGATGTGAACTTCATCCTAAACGCCGATGGTATTCTGAAAGTAGAGGCCATTGAGTTGCGCTCCAACACCCGCACTTCAGTAGAAATCAAGCCCCAGTACGGCCTCACTGATGAGCAGGTGGAGCAGATGCTGCTGGACTCCATGACCAATGCCCGCGAGGATATTGCCGCCCGCATGGTGATAGAAGCCCGCACCGTGGCCGAGCAGATGCTCTACCAGGTGGAGCGGTTCGTGGCCAAAAACGGTCAGCACCTTACCCCCGAGGAAACTGCCCAAACCCAGGCCGGTGTAGCCACGCTCAAAACCGCCCTCGAAACGCAGGAAAAAGATACCATCCTGAAAGCCGTGGACGAGTTGGAAGAACTTACCCGCCCCTTTGCGGAGCGCGTGATGAACATCAGCATCAGCCAGGCTATGGCCGGTAAGAAGATTGAATAACAGACGCGGCCTGATAGACTGAGAGATAAAAGCCCCACCATCAATCCTGATGGTGGGGCTTTTTATTTTGCGCCTAGAGGCTTACAAACCTTGCTTCTGAACCCCATCAACAGGCACTAAAGAGTACAAAGTCTATTTGCGGGCTACATTGAGTTCCAGAAGCAGCAGTAAACAGTATAAAAAGTTCCGATGAATTCGCACCTAGTCCGCCTGCACCAACTCGCCCAACAACCCAGCCGCCGCATTATCGGCTTGATGTCGGGTACTTCCCTTGATGGGCTGGATGTGGCTCTGTGCCGCCTGCACGGGCACGGCACCGGCACCCGGCTGGAGTTGGAGCAGTTTGCCACAGTGCCTTACACCAACGAGGTGCGCCGCCGCATTCGGCAGGTGTTTGCGGGCGGGCAGGTAAGTCTGGAGTACCTCACCCTGCTGAACCCCTGGCTGGGCCAGCTCCATGCCGAGTTGGTGAACCAGTGCCTGCAACAGTGGCAAATTGCTCCGGCGGAAGTAGACCTCGTAGCCAGCCACGGCCAGACGGTGTACCATGCCCCCGCCCACCAGCATCAACACCCCGATTTTGCGGGCATGAATGCCACCCTGCAGCTCGGCGACGGGGACCAGGTAGCCGTGCACACCGGCATCATTACGCTCAGCGACTTTCGGCAGAAGCACATTGCTGGCGGGGGTGAGGGCGCCCCCCTGGCCGCCTACGGCGACTATTTGCTATTGAGCAGCACCCAAGAGGAACGCCTGCTACTGAACCTGGGAGGCATTGCCAACTTCACTTATCTGCCGCGGGCCGGTCAGGATGCCAGCACTGCCTTCAGCACCGACACCGGCCCCGGCAATACCCTGCTGGATGCCACTGTGCGCCAGCACCGCCCCGAGCTGGCCTACGATGAAGATGGCAAGCTGGCCGCGGCCGGGCAGGTACACCAAGTTCTGCTGCATGAGTTGTTGGCCCACCCGTTTTTTGCGGCTCCGCTGCCCAAAACCACCGGCCCCGAGCTGTTTGGTCCAGCGTATCTGCGGCAGGCCCTGGAGCGCACCAACACCCTGCAGCTGGGCCTGGAAGATACCCTGGCAACCCTCACGGAGCTAAGCGCCGTGGGCGTGGCGCGGGCGGCCCAACAAGTATTTGGCGTGCAGCCGGGCTTGGCGGTGTACGCCAGCGGGGGCGGAGCCCATAACCCGGCCTTGCAGGCGGCTCTGCGGCGGCAGCTGCCCGCCTGTACTTTCTCTACCACCGAGACGCTGGGCGTACTACCCGATGCTAAGGAGGCCATTCTGTTTGCCTTGCTGGCCAATGAGGCCGTGGCGGGCCAGCCAGTGAGCATCGGGGCGGGGCGGCAGCGGGTGCCGGCCGTGAGCATGGGCAAGATTTCTTTTCCGGGGTAAACTACCGCAACGGCACCACCCGAAAAGTCTGTATCTGCCGGGCCGAAGAATCCTGAAACGTCACGTCCAGTTGCACGTGCGGGCCGGGACGCAGGCTGTCGGCGCGGTAGGTGAAAGCCACGAACGACTGAACGGCATCTTCCTCGCGCAGGCGGTAGCCCAGCTTGTACAGGTCGATGGTGGGGCCATAGGTGCGCGCCTGGTCAATAATGGGCTGCGTGGCGGCGCGGAAAGCGGGCATCGGCAGTTGCTGCCGGGCCGCCGGACTCAGGTACTGATACGCCGCATCCCAATTACCACCCAACACGGCCAGCAAAAATTGCCGGGCCACCTGCACCTGGGACGAAACTACCTGCGTGGGCAAGTTCTTGGCTACACCCACTAAGCCCGAGCAAGGGCGCGCGGCGGGTCCCGTTGTTGCAGTATTTAGCCACAGCCCTGCACTACACAACGCTGCTACCGCCCAATCAGGCACTCCCAAAACTGTCATAGGCCAACGCAACGGTGTCGTATCATATGCCTTGCAAACGACCCTGCTCACCGGCTGGTTCCGGCTAGTGGCGTGCAACCCGGCGCGTTACCGTTTCGCCGTTAGTATCCGTCAGCCGAACCGTATAGAGCCCGGCCGGCCAGAAGCTGGTATCCAGTTGCACGGCGGCGCCTCCTGCGGCCGCACACTGCTGAGTAGCTACGCGGCGGCCTTGTCCGTTCAGCACTTCCACCCGCCCAATGCGGTGGTGCGTCCACCGCAGTGTGCAGCCCGCGTAGTCAACGGGATTTGGGTATACTTCTACCCCAGCATCCTGGGCAGCCCGGGCACGTGTAACTGGGCCGGTAATACGCAAAGGCAGCGCCCGAGAGTTGTTCTGCTTGTTTGACTCAGCCAGCAGATTGCGGGGGTCAATCATGATAATTAAGTAGTAGCTGCCGGGTGCAGTGGCCGCCGGTACCGGCAGTACCGGCGCCGAAAAAACAGTGCCGACTCCGGTTCCTCCCGTGCCCGTAGTTCCGCTCAGGCCGGCCATCAGCACCGTACCCAACTGGACATCGGAGTTCATTGAGAAAACCGTATCCGTGGATAAGAAGAAGCTAATCTCATGCGCCGCCGCGCCGCCTTCTCCTCGATTATACAAAAACGAAAACACCCCGGTTTGCCCCCCGGCTGGCAGTGTGCTGAAGGAAAGAGAAGGCCGCCATAGCTCCAGATCCGGCAGGGCAACGGCGCGGCCTGTTACCGTGACGGCAAATGCCGCCACGTTGTTTGACTCATCCGATTCCTGCTCGGCATTTAGGGGGTCGGCCACCAGTAGCAAGCTGTACGCTCCAGACGCCACTAGTGGCATCGTAGCTATAATGGCGCACGTACCCGCCTGTCCAGGGAACAGCAACGATTGGCAGCTAGCCCCCAAATATGTATCAGTGGCATCCCAAGCGGCATCCTTCGACAGATAGTACCCAATGCAGTTAAACTGAGAGCCATTCGTGCCCTGATTCTTTATCACGGCCGACAGCGGGTACACACCGCCCGCTAGCACAGTGGAGGGCAAAGAAACTGGTGGCTGCACCACCAAATCTGGCCTGTTTTGGGCTTGCGTGTAGCCCGTAAGGCCCCACATCATTATCACCCATATACCACAGGTAAGTAGTTTTTTCAACATTGGTAATTATGGATAGTGGGATAAAATGATTGCCAAAATGAAACAGCAAGCGGCTACTACTCTTTTTCCTGCGGTACCAGCACGAAGACATCCTCGCCGGGCCGCTTCATAATATACTTCTCGCGGGCAAACTTTTCCAGCAGCTCCGGGCTGCTCAGCAGCTCGGCGCGGTCCTTTTTCACCTTGTCAATTTCGCGCAGGTAGTATTCCTTGTCATTGTTCAGCTCCTGCCACTTAGCGTACATGTCGTACTGCTTCACGAAGTCGTTGGCATCAAACAGGAACATCCAGGCCAGAAAGGCTACTCCGGCCAGGAAGTAGAAGCTGCGCAGAAAGCGCGGAACCCGCTCAAATATTTCCGAAGCACTCATCACAGGCGTACAAGTAAAGTTGCTGTTTTATGGACGGTACCCCGGTACCAGGGGCTTCCTAAGCAAATATCCGGTATTCTCTCCATTCCGCCCTCATCCGCTGCTCAGCCCATCAGGCAACAAAAACGGCACCGCCGCCCACAGGCAACGGTGCCGTTCAACAGAAATCCGTCTGGATTCTTTCTTTACATTTTGCGGCCAGGGAAGTACGCTACCTCGCCCAGTTCCTCCTCAATGCGGAGCAGCTGGTTGTACTTGGCCATCCGGTCGGAGCGCGAAGCCGAGCCCGTTTTGATCTGGCCGGTGTTCAGGGCCACGGCCAGGTCTGAAATAGTATTGTCCTCCGTTTCGCCCGAGCGGTGCGACATGATGCTCTTGTAGCCGTTGCGGCGGCCCAGGTTGATGGCATCAATCGTTTCGGAGAGCGTACCAATCTGGTTAACCTTGATGAGGATGGCGTTGGCAATCTGCTCATCAATGCCGCGCTGCAGGCGGTTTACGTTGGTCACAAACAGGTCGTCACCCACCAGCTGGGTGGTCGAGCCGATGCTCTCGGTCAGGTTTTTCCAGCCGGCCCAGTCATCCTCATCCATACCATCCTCAATGCTGATGATGGGGTATTTCTTGGTCCAGTCGGTCCAGTAGCTCACCATTTCTGAAGAAGTCAGCTTGTCGCCGGTGCTCTTCTTGAAGTGGTAGTGACCATCCACGTAGAACTCCGAAGCGGCGGCGTCCATGGCAATCATCACGTCGTCGCCGGGCTTGTAGCCGGCCGTTTCAATGGCCTGCAGTACAATCTTGATGGCGTCTTCGTTGGATTTGATGTTGGGTGCGAAACCACCTTCGTCGCCTACGTTCGTGCTAAAGCCTTGCTTTTTGAGCACGTTTTTGAGGTGGTGGAAGATTTCGGTGCCCCAGCGCAACGCCTCCGAGAAGGAAGGAGCGCCCACCGGCATAATCATGAATTCCTGGAAGTCAATGCTGTTGTCGGCGTGCGAGCCCCCGTTCAGGATGTTCATCATCGGTACGGGCAGCGTGGTAGCGTTTACGCCCCCCACGTAGCGGTACAGCGGCATGCCAGCCTCGGCGGCAGCGGCGCGGGCAATAGCCAGCGAAGCCCCCAGAATGGCGTTGGCACCCAGATTCGCCTTGTTAGGCGTGCCATCCAGCTCCAGCATGATTTTGTCGAGCAGGCCCTGCTCGAAAACCGAGAAGCCAATCAGTTCTTCGGCAATCTTGCTGTTCACGTTTTCCACGGCCTTCAGCACGCCTTTGCCCATGTATTTGGACTTGTCCTCGTCGCGCAGCTCCACGGCCTCGTGCTTGCCCGTGCTGGCTCCCGAAGGAACAGCGGCCCGGCCAACAGTGCCATTCTCGGTAGTTACGTCTACCTCAACCGTAGGATTGCCGCGCGAATCGAAAATTTGGCGAGCGTGAATTTCGGTGATAATGCTCATGAGAGAAAAGTTGATTGGGTAAGGAATACAACGCCGTGCGCCGCAGCACTTCGCCTACCGGGCCAAGGTACTGCGTTGCGGGGGCAAGGTACTCAATTGGTCGTTTTGCCCAGTGCGAAATCCGGCAGTTGCCAAGCCAGCACCGAAAAAAGCGCATAGCGCACTACCCTTCCAGCCAGCGACGGAATTCTGGGGTCTGGGCGGTGCTGGTAAGCAGCGGCGTTCCGGGCAACCCGCGCAGCGTTACGGCCAGTCGGTTGTTGAAGTAGGCCTCGCTTTTCTCCACGAAAGCAATGTTTACTAGCTCCGAGCGGTTCAGGCGCCCAAAGCGGGCGGGGTCGAGCTGCCGCTCCAGTTCCGTGAGCGTGCCCTGCAACGGGTAGCGCGCCCCAGCACGGTCTACCGCGAATACTACCCCTTCATCGGCCTGCATATAGGCCACTTCCTCCACTGGCAGCACGTACAAACCGTTGCGCATGCGCACTGAAAACCGTTGCTTGTACTGAGGCTGGCTATTTTGCCGCAGGGCCTGGCTTAGCTCACGTAGCACCTCCGGCGTAAGAGCCGGTGTGGGTGCCGGTGCGAAATTTCCTAAGCTCATTTTCAGACCATGATACTTGGCCAGGGCTTCCTGAAACTGCTCGTAGGTGAAGGGCTTGAGCAGATACGCAATACCATTGCCCCGGAAGGCTGGTAGCAGAAACTGGTCGTAGGCGGTGGTGAAGATGATGGGACACGTCACCGCAAACCGCTCGTACAGTAGGAATACGTTGCCGTCCAGCAATTCAATGTCAGAGAAAATCAGGTCGGGCATGGGATTGGTTTGCAGCCAGACCAGAGCCTTTTCCACGCTCCGCAGCACGGGCGGGGTAGCCTCGGCCACCGCGCCGGCCTGCCGCAGAAACTGCACCGTCTGGCGCGCCGCCAGCTCTTCGTCTTCCAGAATTAGAATGTTCATAGCGAGTACTCCCCGAATAAAGAAACAGCAGGCCGCACGCTCGGAAGGGCCGTCAAATTTTCCATTAGGCCGCCGACCACGCCCGGGCCTGCCGCAGCACCGGCACCACCACCCGAAACTCCGTCGCCGTGGCTTCCACCCTGATTTCCCGATCAAATAGCAGCCGGTACCGCTCACGCAGGTTGGCAAGCCCCAAGCCGAGGGAATCGACGGGGGTGAGTTTGGGCCGGCGCGGGTGTTGCACGCTCAGCTCGGTGTCGGACGCCTGAATCTCAATCAGCAGCGGGTCATCTTCGTCGCCGGCGTTGTGCTTGATGGCGTTTTCGACCAGCAGTTGCAGCGTGCCGGGCACCACCAGCAGCTGGTGCTGCGCGGCGGCCTCGGGCAGCGTCTGCCGGAAGGCATAGGCCGCCCCGAAGCGGTGGCGCAGCAGGTACACGTACTCGTCCACAAACTGCAGCTCCTCGGCCAGGGTCACGAAGTCGTCGTCTTTGTGCCGGATCAGGAAGCGGTAGAGGTTGGCGAAGCGGCTCAGGTACTCATTGGCCTCGGCGGGGTCGTGCTGAATGAGGCCGCGCAGCACGTTGAGGTTGTTGAACAGGAAGTGCGGGTCGAGTTGGGCCTTGAGGTTGCGCAATTCGCTTGCGGTCTGGGCTTGCTGGGTTTGCAGCAGGCGCTTCTGCACCTCAAAGTAACGCTTGCCCGCCATCAGAATGCCCAGCATGCCGTAGCTCTGGGTGTGCTGCATAATAGTCGACAGGATGGCGTTGGCGCTCCAGTGCATGGGCCGCTCATCGAGTAGCAACCCGTAACCCAGCCAGTAGAGGTGGGCATCCAGCACCACAAATACCACCAGCGCGCCCAGCACCACCCAGGCACTGCGGCGGGCCAGCGCCAGCGGCAGCAACCCGAACACCAGCAGGTACACGGCCAGCGTATCGAGCCCTATGGTGTACAGGATAGTGGGCGCCGCGCGCGCCAGCCCAAACTGCTGCAGGTAGCTGAAGAAGATGATGGGCGCGGCCAGCAGCCAGTACACCAGTACCAGAAGCAGGTCGGAGCGGCCGGGGCGTTGGAACGTGAACGGCATAGGGGTTACAGCATGGGGAGTGTTATGCCGAGCGGAGCGAAGAATCCGGGCTGCGTTGCTGAACGGCTTCACCCAGATTTTTCGCTCTGCTCGGAATGACAGAATGGAAAGATGCTATTCTTTGTCGGTTTTCACGCGGCCGCGCTCTTCCTCCAGGCCGGTGCTGCGCTTGCGGGCCGCCTGCAACTGCTGGTTGCCCAGCTTCCAGCTAAGGCTCAGGCGCACCTGCCGGCTCTCGCCGTAGCTGCGGAACTGCACGTTCAGGTCCTGGTAGCGCACGGTGCCCCGTTGCCGGTTCGAGAACAGCACGTCGTTCAAACCCAGCCGCAGGGTGGCCCGGTCCTGCCACAGCGTTTTCTGCAGCCCCAGGTTTAACGCGCTAAAGCCCCGGAAGTTGATCAGGCCATTGATGCCCGCGGTCTGGTAAAAGCCTGATGCCTCCAGCTTGATGTTCTGTGGTAGTTGCACGTTGGCCTGGCCGTAGAATGTGGCCGCCGTGCGGCCCGCCCGATAGGTGCTGCCCAGATACTCGCTCAGGTACTCGTTGTAGAACACCGTTACGCCCGCGTAGCCCGTCAGCAGCTTACGGTAGTTGAGCGGCAGGTTGAGAGTGGCGTTGTAACTGCGCAGGTTGTCGAGGTTGGCTGAGGTGGAGTAGATGGCGCTGTCCTGGGTGGCCGTCACGAGACTGATAGCGTCGCGGGTGCGGCTGTAGCCCAGCACCAGGAACGGCTGCTTCTGGTATGTCAGGGCTAGCTTGTAGTTGCTCGTAAACTGCGGCGTCAGCAGCGGGTTGCCGCGCTGCGAGGTGTAGGGGTCGAGGTACACCAGATTGGGGTTGAGGTCCTGGTAGCTGGGCCGCCCAATGCGGCGGCTGTACGCCAGGTTCGTGCCCAGCACCTTGGTCAGCGGTTTATCCAAACTCACGCTCGGAAACAGCTGCCCGTACTGCCGACGGATGCGGGTGGCGGCCGTGCCCACGGCCACCGTGTATTCGCCGCGCAGGCCGGCCTGCCACGTCATGCCCAGCTGGGTACCCTCCGCCTGCACATAGCCCGCCCGAATACTTTCCGTGTAGCCGAACCGGTCAGCCCGGGTAGCGGCCCCGCCGGTCAAATCCAGCTGGCTCTCGATATCAGCCCGGCTGAACTTGGCGCCCAGCAGCAGTGTGGTGGTGGCCGTCAGCTGCTGCCGGTAGTCTGCCTTAGCCGAGGCCAGCCCGATGCGCGTCTGCTGGTCGTTGCGCAGGACCTGCGGCTGGTTCACGTCGCCCACACGCACCAGGTTGGTCAGCTGGCCTAGGCTGCTAGCCGTGTAGCGCGAGTAGTCCACGTCGGCGGTCAGCTCGCGGCCCAGCGTATCAAGCAGCACTTTGTAGTTGAGGTTGGCCGCGTACGAGTTGGTACGGCGGCGGGTATCGTTGTCCGTGAAAACGTTCACACCATTATCAGCTCGGGTACTGCTTTGCGCGTTCAGCTGCGTCTGGTTAAGGTAGCCGTTCACCAGCACGCCCAACGTCTGGCGGTGCGGCAGGGTGTAGTCGGCCCCTAGCCGCAGGATGGGTACGTGCGCCAGGCGCGGCTGGTAGCTCTGCTGCTGGTAGTGGATGTCGGTTTCCGTATCCAGCCGCTCGGTGTTCAGCTGCTCGTAGGTGTGGCGGCGGTTATAGCTGGTCGTGCCGAACACGTTCAGCGCCCCGGCGCGGTGGTTGAGGTCGAGCAGCATGCCGGTTTTGGCAAAGCGCCCGTACGCCGCGCTGGTCGTCAGCGCGCCGTTAGTGCCCAAGTTGGTGTTCTTCTTCAAAATGATGTTGATAATGCCGGCCGTACCGGCGGCATCATGCGTGGCACCGGGCTGCGTCAGCACTTCAATCCGCTCGATGGTACTGCTCGGAAAATCCTTCAGCACGCTCACCACATCCATATACTGCGTGGTGCGCCCATCAATCTGAATCAGCACTCCTTCCTGCCCGGCCAGGCTGAGCCGGTTATTGAGCACCAGCAGGCCCGGCACTTTTTCCAGCACTTCCAGCGCCGTAGTGCCGGCCGTAAGGCTACCCGCCACATTTACCACCAGCTTGCCAGCCGTCATTTCCAGCAGCGGCTTCTGACCCACCACCTGCACTTCGCCCAGCGCCAGCGCGGCTGCCACCATCTGCACATCCGGCACCGTCAGGGCCCGCCCCGCTACCTCCACCGCCCCACTCCGTCCGCCGCCATAGCCCACCGCCGACACCACCACCCGGTAGCGCCCCGTCGGCACGCTCACCCATTGGTAGCGCCCCTCTTCCGAGGCCTGCGTGGCCTGCACTACCACCGAATCGGCCAGTTGCCGCAGCAGCACCGAAGCGAAGGGCACAGCCTGCCCTTTTGAATCTACCACCCGCCCACTTACGGTGGCTGTTAGTTGTTGGCCCGCCGCGGTAAGAGCGAGTAGTAGTAGCAGGCAGGAGAAAAAAGCTTTCATGGAGCTGGGCTTTGAGGTAAATGAACCCCCAAAACAAGCCCTACAAGCCCTCCGGCGCAGGTCCTATCTTGCGAAGCAGGGCAAAATCCTGATGAAGCCCGCGAAACTACCCGTGAATTCCAGCGGCAGCCTGCCACGCTTGCTAAAAAGAAAAGGGACACCCCACTTGGAGCGTCCCTTTCTAAACTGATACTTTGGTCCGACTACTCGGCGGCTTTCTCCTCGCGGGTTTCGCCGTCTTTCAGAGTTTCAGTAGCCGTATCCTCGGGAGCCGAAACTTCCGTGGTGGCAGCTTTAGCCTTTTTAGCGGGCTTCTCTTCAGCTACTACTTCAGCCGAAGTTTCACCTTCTACTTTTTTGCCAGCACCCCGACGCGAACGACGAGTGGTAGCAGCTTTAGCTTCACCGGCATTTTTGGCCTCCAGCAGCGTTTCGTTGAAGTCAACCAGCTCGATGATGCACATTTCGGCGTTGTCACCCAAACGGCTCTGGCTCAGTTTGATGATGCGGGTATAACCACCGGGACGGCCAGCTACTTTAGCGGCTACCGTGCCGAACAGTTCTTTCAGAACTTCTTTGTTACCGATTTCCGAGAACACCAGACGACGCGAATGCGTGGTGTCGTTCTTGGATTTGGTCAGCAGGGGCTCTACGAACTTGCGCAGGGCTTTAGCTTTAGCAACCGTCGTAGTGATGCGCTTGTGCAGGATCAGCGACGAGGCCATGTTCGAAAGCATGGCGGTGCGGTGCGAGGCCGTGCGGCCGAGGTGGTTGATGGTTTTACCGTGACGCATAAAAATGATGAAAGTGTGAGCTTGCGGGCAACAACCACGGCGGAAAACAAACGCGCTAGCGTTGCTCTCACATTAGAACCGCTGCCCCTTCGGGCTCACTAAGTGAAAAAGTTGAATGGGGTGCAAAGGTAGTGAAACCCCGGGCAAAAAAAATGTGCTGCTGCCAAAATGTGCGTTTCACACATCTTCAGCAGCAGCACATTAACTGGCTTGCGCCTATTCTTCGTCGAGCTTATAGCGGCCCAGGTCCATCCCGAAGGTCAGGCCCTTCTCCTCTACCAGGTTCTCCAGCTCCGTCAACGACTTCTTACCGAAGTTGCGGAACTTCATCATGTCGGCCATGTCGAGCTGCACCAGGTCGCCGAGGGTTTTGATGTCGGCGGCTTTCAGGCAGTTGTAGGCGCGCACGCTCAGGTCCATATCCGCCAGCGGCGTCTTCAGCACCTTGCGCATGTGCAGCGTCTCCTCGTCCACAGTTTCCTCCTCCTCGGCTTTTACCGTCTCAAAGGTCATGGTGCTGTCGGAGAACAGCATGAAGTGTTGAATCAGAATGTTGGCCGCACCTTTCAGCGCGTCCTCCGGATGAATCGAACCGTCCGTGTGAATCTCAATAACGAGCTTCTCATAGTCGGTCTTCTGCTCCACGCGGGTATTTTCGATGCTGTACTTCACGTTTTTGATGGGCGTGAAGATGGCATCAATGGCAATCTGACCGAAAACCTGGTCAGCCGGCTTGTTCTCCTCAGCGGGAACGTAGCCACGGCCTTTCTGAATCGTGAATTCAAATTCCAGCTCGGTGCTGGGGTCCACGTTGCAGATAACCAACTCCGGGTTCAGCACCTGGAAGCCAGTCGTAAATTTGTTGATTTCGCCAGCCGAGAAGGTGTCCTGGCCTTTCACGCGCACCGTGATTTTATCCTCAATGGCGTCGCTCACTTTCTTGAAGCGAACCTGTTTCAGGTTCAGTATGATTTCGGACATGTCCTCAATCACACCTTCAATAGTCATGAACTCGTGCAGGACGCTGTTGGTGCGAACCGACGTGATGGCATAGCCCTCCAGCGACGACAGCAGGATGCGGCGCAGAGCGTTGCCGATCGTGACGCCGTAGCCTTTCTCCAGCGGTTTGAATTCAAACGTTCCGTAGAAGTCGTCGGATTTCTCCATTACCACCTTCTCCGGCATTTGAAAAGCTAAGATTGACATAAGTGGGGCGGTTTGTTAGTATTGAGTAAAAGGTATCAGGTAGTTAGACAAAAAGTCCCGATACCCAATACCCAATACCTGAATCCATGTAAGAAAGTCGAAGCAGAGAAACGGCCCGGACTGCCGGGCCGTTCCACCAATTACTTCGAGTACAGCTCGACGATGAGCTGCTCCGTGATTTTCTCCGGAATCAACTCACGCGAGGGGGCACTGATAAACTTGCCCACCATGTCTTTGCCGTCCCACTCCAACCACGAGAAAGCACGCGCGTTGCGGGCGCTCAGGCTCGTAGTGATGGCCTCCAGCGACTTCGACTTTTCGCGCACGGCAACAACGTCACCAGCGCGGAGTTTGTACGAAGCAATGTTTACGATTTCACCGTTTACGGTGATGTGCTTGTGCAGAACAAGCTGACGAGCGGCCCGACGCGTAGGGGCAATGCCCAAGCGGTATACCGTGTTGTCAAGGCGCGACTCGAGCAGACCCAGCAGGTTGTCGCCGGTGATGCCGGGCATCGTGGCAGCCTTGTGGAACAGGTTCTCGAATTGCTTTTCCAGAATGCCGTACATGTACTTCACTTTCTGCTTTTCCATCAGCTGGACAGCGTACTCGCTCTGCTTCTTACGACGACCACGGCCGTGCTGGCCGGGAGGATATGCTTTTTTGGTGAGTGCCTTGCTCGGGCCGAAAATCGGCTCATTGAAGCGACGGGCAATCTTGGTTTTGGGACCAGTATAACGTGCCATTTCGGAGTTGTTGAGTGTTGAGGAGGGTGAACTATGCGGCTATGTCCAGAGGTAGCGTCACCAGCCCCAAGGGCCGGCATAACTTCAAATCGGAACCGATAGTTCGGGTCACGTACTTAAACGCGACGACGTTTGGGAGGACGGCAGCCGTTGTGGGGCAGCGGCGTCACGTCCTTAATGGTCGTTACCTCAATACCCACGTTACCCAGCGTACGGATGGCCGATTCACGACCAGCACCCGGACCCTTCACGAATACTTCGGCTTTGCGCATGCCCAGGTCGTGAGCAACTTTACCGCAATCCGTCATAGCCATCTGAGCGGCGTAAGGCGTGTTCTTCTTAGAACCGCGGAACCCCATTTTACCAGCCGAGGCCCAAGAAATAACTTGACCGTTGTTGTTGGTAATGGAGATGATGATGTTGTTGAACGAGGCCTTGATGTGTACCTGACCTACTGGTTCTACAACGACAACGCGCTTTTTGGCTTTGTCTTTTCTTTTTTGTGCCATTTGGTTATCGCAAAATACTGCGGAAGGTGTTGAAGCCCGATTCTAAATAAGTCAGGCTTCGATTCCCGCTACAGATTATTTAGTAGCCTTTTTCTTGCCAGCAACGGTCTTCCGCTTGCCCTTACGGGTACGGGAGTTGTTTTTGGTGCGCTGACCACGAACTGGCAGACCTTTGCGGTGACGCAGACCCCGGTAGCAACCGATGTCCATCAGACGCTTGATGTTCAACTGCACTTCTGAGCGCAGTACACCTTCGGTCTTATACTCGGCGGCAATCACGCCGCGAATTTCGCCAGCTTCGGCTTCAGTCCAGTCTTTCACCTTCTTGTTCAGGTCAACGCCTGCTTTGGTGAGGATCTGCTGGGCAGAAGGACGGCCAATGCCGAAGATGTAGGTCAGCGCGATTTCGCCGCGCTTGTTGTCTGGGATATCTACCCCTGCAATACGAGCCATGTGCTTTTTTAAAAAGGTCTGGTGCTACTAGCCCTGACGCTGCTTATAGCGTGGGTTCTTTTTGTTGATAACGTAGAGCTTGCCCTTGCGGCGGATGATCTTGCAATCAACGCTACGCTTCTTTACGGAGGTTTTGACTTTCATGTCGTCGGGTTATTTGTAACGGTACACAATGCGTCCCTTCGACAAATCGTAGGGCGACATTTCGAGTTTTACCTTATCTCCCGGCAGAATCTTGATGTAGTGCATCCGCATCTTGCCCGAAATATGGGCAATCAACTGGTGACCGTTTTCCAGCTCCACGCGGAACATGGCATTGGATAAGGCTTCCAGGATGACACCGTCCTGCTCAATGGAAGTTTGTTTGGCCATAAGGCTACTGTAAGGCTTTTTCTATGTATTCAAAGGAGGTAAGTATTTCCGCCTTGTCTTTGCGAACAACTATGGTGTGTTCAAAGTGCGCCGAAGGCTTCAGGTCTTTCGTACGAATTGTCCATCCGTCCTTTTCCTGGATCACATTCTTTGTACCAAGGTTCACCATAGGCTCAATGGCAATGACCAACCCGGTCTGTAGCTTCAAGCCTGCCCCGCGCTTACCAAAGTTCGGCACGTCGGGGCGCTCGTGCAACTTTTTACCGATGCCGTGACCGACTAACTCTCGAACTACTCCGTACCCCAGTTTTTCAACGTGGTTCTGGATAGCGTAGCTCACGTCGCCCATTCGGTTACCCGCTACTGCCTGCTCGATGCCCAGATACAGTGACTTCTTGGTTTCTTCAAGCAACTGAGTTACCTCGGGTGCTACCTCCCCTACTGGGTAAGTGTAAGCACTGTCAGCATGGTAGCCATTGAGCTTCACTCCGCAGTCAATAGAAACAACATCACCGCTCTGTAGCGTGTAGTCGCCGGGGAAACCGTGCACCACTACCGAGTTTGGCGAAATGCAGAGGCTGTATTCAAATCCATTGTACCCCTTAAATGAAGGTTCTCCCCCATTGTCTCGGATGAACTCCTCCGCGCGCTGGTCCAGCTGCCGCGTCGTAATTCCTTCTCGGATCAGCTTGGCAACTTCTCCGTGGGCCTGAGCCAGCACTTTCGCGCTAGCCCGCATGAATTCAATCTCTTCCTCCGTTTTGTAAAAAATCATCTTACGAAGCGAGGGCAATATTTTGGGAACGTCCCCGCACTTTGCCGGTCTTCATCATACCATCGTAATGACGCATGAGCAGATAGCTTTTCACCTGGTTCATGGTGTCCAGCACTACACCCACCATGATGATGAGAGAAGTACCACCGTAGAACTGAGCGAAGGGGCGGGTAATACCGGCTACTGTAGCCAGTGAGGGCAGAATAGCAATGACGGCCAGGGCCACAGCGCCAGGCAGTGTAATCCGGGTCAGTACCTCATCAATGTACTCCGAGGTATCACGGCCAGGTTTTACACCCGGGATGAAACCACCACTGCGTTTCAGGTCATCCGCAATCTGGTTGGGGTTAACACTGATAGCCGTGTAGAAGTAAGTAAAGATGATGATCAACAGCCCGAAGACTACATTGTACACCCAGTGATTTGGTTGAAACCAGGTACCGATCAAACCAGCAGTTTCACTGTCCTTATTCCAGGCGGAGGCTGCAATGGCGGGCACGAACATCAACGACTGAGCGAAGATGATGGGCATAACACCGGCAGCATTCACCTTCATAGGGATATACTGGCGTTGGGAGCTGAGGCTAGCAGCGCCTCCTATTTGCTTGGCGTACTGTACTGGAATCTGACGAACAGCCTGCGTGAGGATGATAACCGCCATAACCACGAGGAATAGTACTACCAGCTCAATCAGGAAGATTAGAGAGCCCCGCATAGTACGAGCAGTAGCTTCCCCAATCAGGGCACCAGGCAGGCGCGATACAATTCCGATCATAATGATCATGGAAATACCGTTGCCAATACCCTTGTCCGTGATTTTCTCCCCCAGCCACATGCAGAACAGCGTACCCGCCGTTACAATCATGGCCGTGGAAACGGTGAAGAACACACCCGGATTGATAATGGCTTCTGCGTTGATGGTAGCAATGAAGCCAACCGACTGCAGCGCCACAATCGGAATTGTGAGGATGCGCGTGTACTGGTTAATTTTCTTACGCCCCGATTCACCCTCCTTCTGAAGTTTCTGGAAATAGGGTACGGCAATTGTCAGCAACTGCAAAACAATGGACGCCGAGATATAGGGCATAATGCCCAAGGCGAAAATTGACGCTTGGCTGAAAGCACCGCCAAGTAGTGTATCGAGTATACCCAATACGCCAGTAGCGCCGCCTTGCTTAAGCTGCGTCGGATCAACGCCGGGGAGCACCACGTAAGAACCCAGCCGGTAAATGGCAATGAAAAAAAGCGTATTGAAGATCCGCATACGCAGATCTTCAATCGCAAAGATGTTCTTAATCGTGGTGATGAACTTGTTCATTGCCAAGTAAGCTTACAGCGTAACTGCTTTGCCACCTGCTTTTTCGATGGCCTCAACGGCCGATTTCGAGAAAGCGTGAGCGTGTACTTCCAGAGCTTTGGTTACTTCGCCACGGCCAAGCACCTTGATTTTGGCGTTCTTCGAAGCCAGACCAGCCGTTACAAAGAAAGTAGCGTCCAGCGTGGTGGTGCCATTTTCGGTCAGAGTAGCCAGCACATCAAGGTTGATGGCTTTGTACTCTACACGGTTGATATTCTTGAAGCCAAACTTAGGTACCCGACGCTGCAGAGGCATCTGGCCACCTTCGAAGCCCGACTTTTTGGAGTAACCCGAACGGGACTTGGCACCTTTGTGACCACGCGTCGACGTGCCGCCGCGGCCGGAACCCGTACCACGGCCGATACGCTTTTCGTTGCGCGTAGCACCAATGGCGGGCTGGAGATTGCTGAGATTCATTTTCGGGAGATTCCTAGAGTTCGGTTACTTCCAACAGGTGCTTTACGGCGTTAATCATGCCAGCAACCTGGGGCGTATTCTCTACGCTCTTGGTGCTGCCCATTTTGCCGAGGCCTAGGGCCTGCACGGTGCGCTTCTGACGCTCGGGGCGGTCAATAACGCTTTTTACGAGTTTGATTTGGATCTGCGCCATCTGCTCTTAGCCGTTAAAAACTTGGGAGAGAGTAATGCCGCGAGCCTGTGCAATTTGCATGGGGTCACGCATTTTCAGCAGGGCATCGAAGGTAGCCTTTACCACGTTGTGGGGGTTCGACGAACCTTTCGACTTAGCCAGTACATCTTTGATACCAGCGCTTTCGAACACGGCACGCATAGCACCGCCTGCAATTACACCCGTACCAGCGGCAGCCGGTTGAACCAGCACGAAACCACCCGAGTACTTGCCTTCCATGATGTGGGGAACCGTGTGCTTGTACAGCGGCACCTTCACCAGATTTTTCTTCGCGTCGTCAATGCCTTTGGCAATGGCGTCGGTTACTTCGTTGGCTTTGCCGAGGCCGTAGCCTACGGTGCCGTTGCCGTCACCAACTACTACGATGGCCGAGAAGCTGAAGCGACGACCGCCTTTTACTACTTTGGCTACGCGGTTGATGGCAACTACTTTCTCTTTCAGGTCAGAGTCACCAGTGCGCGACTCTTCTTTGCGGTCATTGCCACCGCGACGGTCATTGCCACCACCACGACGGTCATTGCCACCGCCACGGTTGTCGCCGCTGCCACCACGTGGGCCGTTGTTAAATTCTGCCATGATGATTTAGAAATTGAGGCCGCCTTCGCGGGCTCCTTCTGCCAATGATTTTACGCGGCCGTGGTAGAGGTAACCGGAACGGTCAAATACCACTTTCGAAATTCCTTTTCCTGTAGCACGGGCAGCAAGTTCTTTGCCGACTGCGGCAGCGAGGGCGACTCCGTTGCCCCCTTCCACCGATACGTGCTTCGAGGAAGCAGACGCCAGCGTGTGGCCGGTGGTGTCGTCAATAATCTGAGCATAAATGCCCGTATTGCTGCGGAACACCGACAAACGTGGACGCTCGGACGTGCCAGCCACCTTAGTGCGGATGATGCGCTGGATCCGTTTTCTTCTAGTTGCTTTATCGAAAGCCATGGTGTGATGTTATTTCGAAGCCGTTTTACCAGCCTTACGACGAATCTGCTCACCCACGAAGCGCACGCCTTTGCCTTTGTAGGGCTCAACTTTGCGCAACGAGCGAATTTTGGCAGCTACCTGACCCAGCAATTGCTTATCAATGCTGCTGAGGGTAACGATGGGGTTCTTACCCTTTTCCGTTACAGCCGTAGCCGTCACCTCCTTAGGCAACGACAGGAAGATGTTATGCGAGTAACCCAGCGACAGTTCCAGCGTGGTGCCGGACATCGAAGCTTTGTAACCTACACCAACCAGCTCCAGCTTTACCTCCTGGCCGTTGCTCACGCCGTTGATGGCGTTATTGAGCAGGGCACGGTACAAACCGTGCATAGCCTTGTGGCGCTTCTGTTCGGTGGGGCGAGTCACTACCAGCTGACCATCTTCGGTAGCTACGGTAATATCGCGGTCAACCGGAACCGTCAAGGTGCCTTTCGGGCCCTTCACGATAACCGTGTTTTCGTTGCTCACTTCAACCTGCACGTTGCTGGGCAGGCTGATGGGCAGTTTACCAATGCGTGACATAGTCTCGTTTTCCTTTCAGATTAGTAGACGTAGCACAGCACTTCGCCGCCCACGTTCTCGGCTTTCGCCTCTTTCTCCGTCATCACGCCTTTCGACGTTGACAGAATCGCAATGCCTAGGCCGCTCAGTACGCGGGGCAGGTTCTCCACGTGAGCGTAAGTGCGCAGACCAGGCGAGCTGATGCGCTCCAGCTTCGTGATGGCGGGCTTCTTGGTGGCCGGGTTGTATTTCAGCGCGATTTTAATCGTGCCCTGTACAGCGGCGTCATCGAAACGGTAGCTCTGAATGTAGCCCTTTTTGTAGAGCACCTTCGTGATTTCCTTTTTGATGTTGCTGGCCGGAATTTCCACCACCCGGTGGTTTGCCTTGATGGCATTGCGCACCCGGGTCAGGTAGTCGGCAATTGGATCTGTGTTCATTCGGTTATGAAAATGAAGCGCCCATTTTTAGGGAGCCGCAAAGATATGAAAATTTCGCCGCCACGGAAAGAGGCGACGAAATTTTCGATTAAGACTACTCAACTCGGCTTTTGAGGGCTCGGCTGATGGTTTCTTTTGGCAACCTGCCAAGTAACAATGCCTTACAGAAAGCTCTGTGTTGGCAGGAAGAACAGTGGAATTACCAGCTGGACTTGGTTACGCCGGGAATTTTGCCGGCGAGAGCCATTTCGCGGAAACGTACGCGGCTGATGCCGAATTTGCGCATATAACCGCGGGGACGGCCGTCAATTTTGTCGCGGTTGTGCAGACGCACGGGCGACGCGTTACGCGGCAGTTTGTCCAGGCCTTCGAAGTCGCCAGCCTCCTTCAGAGCCTTGCGCTTCTCAGCGTAACGGGCAACGGTAGCAATACGCTTCCGCTCCCGTGCTTTCATTGATTCCTTAGCCATTGTTCTGTTTCTTGGCGTTAGCGAAAGGCATTCCGAAAGCGCGCAGCAGCTCGTAGCTCTGTTCGTCGTTCTCAGCCGTCGTTACGAAGGTAATATCCATACCGGAAATCGATTTGATTTTGTCAATCGAAATTTCGGGGAAGATGATTTGCTCCTTGATACCCAGGGTATAGTTACCGCGGCCATCAAAGCCTTTGTCGTTGATGCCTTTGAAGTCACGAACACGGGGCAGAGCCACGGTCAGCAGACGGTCCAGGAATTCGTACATCTGCTCACCGCGCAGGGTAACGCGGGCACCGATGGGCATACCTTCGCGCAACTTGAAGTTCGAAACCGAACGCTTGGCGATGGTAGCAACTGCTTTCTGACCGGTGATGATGGTCAGCTCATCAACACCGTTGTCTACCAGTTTCTTGTCGGCTACAGCAGCACCAATACCGCGGTTAATGCAAATTTTGGTGATGCGGGGTACCTGCATGATGCTCTTAAACTGGAATTTCTCCTGGAGCGCCGGTACTACTTCTTTTTGATACTTCTCTTTCAGTCGAGCCATGGTCGTAGAGCGGGTTAGGCGTTGGCCGAGTCTACGCGCTTCACGTTGCTCACGTGAATCGGTGCCTCGATCTTGGTGATGCCGCCCTGGGGATTCTTCGCACTGGGTTTGTTGTGCTTAGTTGCCAGGTTCAGGCCTTCCACGATAACACGCTGCGTCGAACGGTTCACCGACTTGATGGTGCCGGTTTTGCCTTTTTCGTCGCCGGAAATCACCAGTACGGTGTCACCAGTCTTCACGTGCAGTTTCGCGGGCGTTGCTTTGGGTTTCGTTGCCATTGCTTAGAGAACTTCAGGAGCCAGCGAAACAATCTTCATGAACTGCTTTTCACGCAATTCGCGGGCCACTGGGCCGAAGATGCGGGTACCGCGGGGCTCGTCGTTATTGTTGAGCAGTACAGCAGCATTGTCGTCGAAACGGATGTACGAACCGTCTTTGCGGCGTACTTCCTTCTTCGTGCGAACTACTACTGCTTTGGAAACTGCGCCTTTTTTAGCGTTGCCGGAAGGAATAGCCGATTTGATGGCTACTACAATCTTGTCGCCTACGCTGGCGTATTTCTTGCCCGTGCCACCGAGGACACGGATGCAGAGAACTTCTTTGGCGCCGCTATTATCAGCGACGGTCAGACGGGATTCTTGCTGTATCATCTTACTTGGCGCGTTCTACAATTTCTACCAGTCTCCACCGCTTGTTCTTGCTCAGAGGACGGGTCGACATGATGCGAACCGTATCTCCTTCGCCACATTCGTTGTTCTCGTCGTGGGCCATAAATTTGGTCGACTTGGTAACGAACTTGCCGTAGATCGGGTGTTTCATTTTGCTTTCTACCATCACCGTAATGGACTTGTCCATTTTGGAGGAGGTAACGCGCCCGATGATTTCTTTGCGCAGGTTCCGCTCAACGGCGGTAGTGCCTTGCTGTTCTTCGTTGCTTGCCATCGTTAGTTAGCAGTGTTAGTAGCCTGCTCGTTCTCGCGACGCTTCAACTCGGTCAGCAGACGGGCGACATTTTTGCGGGCTTGCTTCAGACGGAGAGGGTTTTCCAAGGGCGAGATGGCGTGCGCGAAGCGCATGGTCTGGCCGTTAGTTTGCTCCGACTTAATCTGGTTTTTGAGGTCCTCCAGGGAGAGGGCGCGAATTTCTGCGTTCTTCATCTTTTACTTGCTTTCTACGTAGTCGCGACGAACAACAAAAGAGGTCCGAACTGGCAGTTTCTGCGCAGCCAGACGCAGCGACTCCTGCGCTACTTCCAGAGATACGCCATCCGATTCGAACATGATGGTACCGGGCTTCACGCAGGCTACCCAATACTCCGGGGAACCCTTACCCTTACCCATCCGCACTTCGGCTGGTTTCTTAGTGATTGGCTTATCTGGAAAGATGCGAATCCATACTTGACCTTCGCGTTTCATGGCGCGGGTCATGGCAATACGAGCCGCCTCAATCTGGCGAGCCGTAATCCAAGCCTGTTCCAGCGACTTGATAGCGAACGAACCGAAGTCAATGGAGCTGCCGCGATGCGCTAAACCGTGCACGCGACCCTTTTGCATCTTGCGATACTTGGTCCTTTTCGGTTGTAACATGAGTTATCTTGAATTAAAATCCGAGAGAAAGAAACAGGCTAGCGACGAGGAGCGCCACCGCCTTGGCCGCCGCGGTTCTGGCCACCTTGGCCTGGACCCCGACGCTGACCGCCAGCTTGACCACCACGGTTATCACCGCCGCGGCCTTCGCCACCACGGTCGTTCCGGTCGCGGCGCGGGCCACGGTCACCACCACGGTCATTCCGGTCGCCGCGTGGGCCACGGTCGTTGCGGCTGTCGCCACCCTGACCACCGGCGGGCTGCTGATTCGGGGAGAGGTCGGGCTTGCCGAACACTTCGCCGCGCATCACCCACACCTTGATGCCGATTTTGCCATATACCGTCTGAGCCTCCGACAGAGCGTAGTCGATGTCAGCGCGCAGGGTATGCAAGGGAGTGCGGCCTTCTTTGTACTGCTCGGAACGAGCAATTTCAGCACCGCCCAAGCGGCCACCGCACTGGATTTTGATGCCTTCGGCACCAACACGCAGGGCAGCCTGGATAGCCATTTTCATGGCACGACGGAACGAGATACGGGCTTGCAGCTGCTGAGCAATGCTCTCACCTACCAGCTTGGCGTCGAGTTCCGGACGCTTAATTTCGAAGATGTTGATCTGAACGTCCTTACCAGTAATCTGCTTCAGCTCGTCTTTGATCTTATCAACCTCTGCACCGCCTTTACCGATAACTACACCCGGACGAGCCGTGTTGATAGTGATGGTAACACGCTTCAGAGTACGCTCAATCACGATGCGGCTAATGCCACCCTTCGGGATACGAGCCATGATGTACTTGCGGATTTTCTCGTCCTCCACCAGTTTGTCGGCAAAGTCCTTGCCACCGTACCAGTTCGAGTCCCATCCTTTGATGACGCCCAGACGGAAGCCAACCGGATTTACTTTCTGTCCCATAGTGCTTATGCGGTGGCTTCTGCCGTGGTTTCAGTGGATTTTTTAGCCGAGCTGCGACGAGCCGATTTTTTCGGAGCTACGTCAACACCCGTTTCAGCTGATTTAGTTTCAGCAGCCTGCGTAGCAGCAGCTTTGCTGCCCAGCGGTTCTACTTTGGAATCAATGATCAGCGTAACGTGGTTGCTGCGCTTGCGGATGCGGTGGCCACGACCCTGGGGGGCGGGGCGCAGACGCTTCAGCTGACGGCCTTCATCCACGAAAATCTCTTTGATGTAGAGGTTAGCATCTTCGATGCGCTCATCCTCGTTCTTCTGCTGCCAGTTGGCCAGAGCCGACAGGAGCAGTTTCTCGATTTTAGGAGCACCCGAGTTGGTCTCAAATTTCAGCAGGCCCAGAGCACGGGTCACTTTCTGACCGCGTACTAGGTTGGCTACCAAGCGCATTTTGCGCGGTGAGGTAGGCACGTTCCGGAGTTTAGCTACTGCTTCCATGATTAGCGCTTGCCTTTATCTTTCTTGGCGATATGGCCGCGGAAGTTACGGGTCGGGGCAAACTCACCGAGTTTGTGTCCTACCATGTTCTCCGTTACATACACCGGGATGAACTTATTGCCGTTATGAACGGCGAAGGTGTGGCCAACGAAATCGGGCGAAATCATCGAGCGGCGCGACCAGGTCTTCACCACCGACTTTTTGCCGGACTCATCCATTGCCGTTACTTTCTTCTCGAGCCGGAAGTCAATGTACGGCCCTTTTTTTAGTGAACGTGCCATTGCTTACTTCTTGCCTTTGCGGTTAACGATGAGCTGCTCGGAATACTTATTCTTGTTCCGGGTCTTCTGACCTTTCGAGAAGATACCGTTACGGCTGCGTGGGTGACCACCCGACGACTTACCTTCACCACCACCCATGGGGTGATCCACGGGGTTCATAGCTACACCACGAACACGGGGGCGACGGCCCAACCAGCGGTTACGACCGGCTTTGCCGAGACGCACGTTCATATGGTCGCCATTGGAAACGGTACCAACCGTGGCCATGCAGGTAACGAGTACCATACGCATTTCGCCGGAGGGCAATTTCAGGGTGGCGTACTTGTCTTCGCGAGCTACCAACTGAGCATAGGTACCGGCCGAGCGGGCCATTGCAGCACCATTACCGGGCATCAGCTCGATATTGTGTACAATGGTACCCAGCGGTATCTCGCGCAGGGGCAGGGCATTACCAACTTCCGGAGCAACGCCCGAACCCGATACAACATTGGCACCTACGGTAACACCGGCGGGAGCAATGATGTAGCGCTTTTCACCGTCAGCGTACTGCAGCAAAGCAATACGAGCGGTGCGGTTAGGGTCGTACTCAATCGTCTTCACCGTGGCCGGAACGCCGGCTTTGTCACGTTTGAAGTCGATGATACGGTACTTGGCTTTATGACCACCGCCGATGTAGCGGTTAGACATTTTGCCCGAATTGTTACGGCCACCGGAGTTTTTGAGGGGTGCCAACAGCGACTTCTCCGGCGTCGACGCGGTAATCTCGTCGAAGGCCGGGGCGATGCGGAAGCGCTGACCCGGTGATGTTGGTCTTAGTTTTTTGAGTGCCATTACTCTTGCTTAGGAAAAAATTCTTGGCGGGAAGGCAGGCTTACAGCGTGCTATAGAAGTCGATTACGTCGCCTTCTTTCACGGTCACGATGGCTTTTTTGCCATGCGGACGACGGCCGGAAACGGCGCCGCCTTTCGTGAACTTCGATTTCACTTTGCCGATGGTGCGGATGGTGCTGATGCCCGTTACCGTTACCCCGTACAGTTGCTCAATCTCTTTCTTGATCTGAACCTTGTTGGCGTCGATGGCCACTTCGAAAGCGTACTGGCTTTTCTCGTTCAGACCCGTAGCCTTTTCAGTTACGATGGGTTTCTTCAGGATGCTCATTACTCAGCAGTGGTATAGAGTTGTTCCAGTGCGCTCAACCCATCTTCCGACAGCAGCAAGGTGTCGGTGTTCAGCAGATCGTGGGTGTTCAGGGCTACGGGGGTAGCCACGCTCACGCGCTGAATGTTGCGGGCCGACAGAACGACGTTCTTGTCAACCGAACCAGTTACCAGCAGGGTCTTGCGGCCGTTGTTCAGCTTCAGACCAGCCAGGATGGCGGCAAACTCTTTGGTTTTGGGAGTCGAGAGGGAAATGTTTTCCACTACCGATACCTTACCGTCTTTGGCCAGTGCCGACAGAGCCGACAGACGAGCCAGACGTTTGGTTTTCTTGTTCAGCTTGAAGCCGTAGTCGCGGGGCTGAGGACCGAAAATACGGCCACCACCTACGAATACACCCGACTTCATAGAGCCGGCACGAGCTCCACCAGTACCTTTTTGCTTCTTCAGCTTCTTGGTGGTGCCGTGTACTTCGTTGCGCTGCTTCGACTTGTGCGTACCTTGGCGCTGGTTGGCCAAGTACTGCTTCACGTCGAGGTACATCACGTGCTCGTTCGGCTCCAGGCCGAAGATGGCGTCGGACAGGGTAACCTTGCGGCCGGTGTCTTCGCCTTTGATGTTGATTACTGACAGTTCCATGTTGCTAGCTTATTTTTCCAGGACCACGAAAGAGTTCTTGGCACCGGGAATCGAGCCACTCACCACGATGAGGTTTTTGTCGGCTACAATGCGCATCACCTTCAGGTTCTGCACTTTCACACGGTCATTGCCCATACGGCCACCCATGCGCATTCCTTTGAATACGCGCGAAGGCCAGGAGCAAGCACCGATAGAACCGGGGTGACGGCCGCGGTTGTGCTGACCGTGCGTTTGGCCACCAACACCAGCGAAGTTGTAACGCTTCACAACGCCTTGGAAACCTTTACCTTTCGAGGTACCTACTACGTCAACGAATTCACCCTCTTCAAACAGAGTAGCGTCGATGGTAGAGCCAGCAGCAAAGTTGCCAGCCTCGTCGGTGCGGAACTCAACGAGTTTTTTCTTGGGGGTGGTTCCGGCTTTAGCGAAGTGACCAGCCAGTGCTTTGGTGGTGTTCTTCGCCTTCTTCTCGCCGTAACCGAGCTGGATGGCCGTGTAGCCGTCCGTTTCGATGGTCTTAACCTGCGTCACTACGCACGGACCCGCTTCGATGAGCGTGCAGGGAATGTTCTTCCCGTCCGGAGTGAAGAGGCTTGTCATACCGATTTTTTTACCGATGATGCCAGGCATTCGATTGGGGTTTTAGAAAAAGACACACTTGAAAACGCCCAAGTGGCGTTTTCGGAAATGGAGTGCAAAGCTAGGAAATTGTTGGGTCATAATCTAACTGCCTTCTGAAATATTTTAAGAGTTAAGTAGTTAGCCATTCATAAGTCCGATTTGGGCAGTAGCTCAAGCGCTATACGTGGTAGTTAGACAAGTAAGCCAGCTACCGGACACGGTAGCTGGCTTCTGATTTATTGTTCTGAAAGCAGTTGCTCACACGGGGCGCCACTCCCCTTCCGGCTCAGACGCTACCTTTTGTCCTTCCAGAGCCAGTAGTATAAAGAACAGGGCATAGCCAAGTCCTATCTGGGTTTCCAGGGTGTACTCTACCAAAAATGAAAGAGTGACAATGAGGTACTGAGCCAGAAGCAGCGGCGCATACGTGGGCCATATACTAATACCAGTATAATAGAACCCAATGATGAACAGCACCAAACCGATTAACCCGAAGGCTACCGCCGAAAACAGGAATTGGTTATGCGGTTGGATATAAGCCTCCGGACGGATATTAGGATAATCACGCTGATACCGCACAGCCATTTCCGGCTCAATATCGGCCCGCCCCACGCCAACCCAGGGGTTATCTTTCACCACTTCCAGAGCTACCTTATACGAGTAGACTCGCCCTACCAAGGAGTAGTTGTTGGCGGACGAGGTATTATCGACTCGGCCTACATCCTCGCGGGTATTGGCTGACTTGTTCTGCAGTGTTGGGAACACAGAATAACTCACTGCCGGCACCAGAACCAGCGCCGCTGCCAGCACCAATGCCTGTTGATACTGCCGCGTCCGGAAAACCAGCCAGAGTAGGCCCACTATTCCTACTACATAGAGTGTCACCAAGCCACTCCGCACAGCTAGCAGATGCTGATAAAACGCTAAGTAGAGTATTCCAACCCACAGCATGGCTGCACTTCGGCCAACCACACTGCGGTGTGCCAGCAAGCAGACCCCGGCTGTCACAGATAAGGTAACCAGCAAGCTGAAACGGATATGATCCGGCTCCGTGGGCATCACTTTGGAGTGCAGGTACATTTCGTTGATCTGGTCGAAATGCAGCAGGTAGTTTCCCGTACTCAGCAAAGCAGCCACTATAGTAGTGGTAATCAAGAGCAGCCACAACGCGCGCAGATTACGGGTGGGCAGAGGTGGCAGCAACCAGAAGCCTAAGGGCAAAACTACAAACGGCAGTTGCAGCACTACATCACGCGTGTATTCCCCCATTCTAGCCGCGGAGGTCAGCAACCCAGCACTTGCGTGTACCAAAAAAATGAGCAGAAACGGCAAGTAATGACTTAAAGAAGCCCGCTTGTAATGTTGGCCATGCAGGAAAAAGCAGGTAATACCGGTAAGCAGCAGCCCCACCATTCCAATACTGGGTAACACCCGAAAAAAGCTACTCGCAAACAGCCCAACAAGTATGCAGGCGCAAAAAAATGTAGCTGTGACCAACAGCCGGGTTGTGGTCAAAATGGTTCCTACGGAAGAGGGCATGAACAGAGCTAAGGAGCCAATAGTGTAAGGCGCACGATGAACGTTGCCGCGCAGCTCCACGGTACAACGAGCCTTTACTTAAAGCACAAGTTGCATCAATAAAAACAGAAAACGCCCCACCAACTCCGAAGAGCCAGTGGGGCGTTACTCTTATTTACCTAAAGAAACCGGTCCTCAGACTTTGATTTCAACGTCAACGCCGCTGGGCAGTTCCAGCTTCATCAGGGCGTCTACCGTCTTCGACGAAGTCGAGTAGATGTCCACGAGGCGCTTGTAGGTGCAGAGCTGGAATTGCTCACGCGACTTCTTGTTCACGTGGGGCGAACGAAGAACGGTGAATTTTTCCTTGTCGGTCGGCAATGGAATGGGGCCGCTTACGATGGCGCCCGTGGCCTTTACCGCCTTCACAATCTTCTCCGACGATTTGTCCACCAAGTTGTGGTCGTAGGATTTGAGTTTGATGCGAATTTTCTGGTTCATGTCTTTGAATGAAAGCGGTATTAGCGAATGGCGTTACCCTTTTGCTTGGCAATGATGCCTTCAGCAAGGTTGTTCGGCACCTGGTCGTAGTGCGAGAACGTCAGCGAGGCCGAAGCACGGCCCGAGGAGATGGTACGCAGCGACGTTACGTAGCCGAACAGCTCCGACAGCGGAACGTCAGCCTTAATAACGTTGGCACCACCTTTCGTGTCCATGCCCTTCATGATACCCCGACGACGGTTCAGGTCACCCGTTACCGAGCCGGTGTATTCATCCGGCGAAACTACTTCTACAGCCATGATAGGCTCGAGCAGTTTCGGACCGGCTTGCTTGCCAGCTTCGCGGAAACCACCACGGGCGGCGAGTTCGAACGACAGGGCGTCCGAGTCAACGTCGTGGTACGAACCGAAGTACAGACGCACACGCATGCCTTCGATGGGGAAGCCCGCCAACGGACCGTTCTTCATGGCTTCTTCGAAACCTTTCTGAACTGGAGCAATGAATTCGCGGGGAATAACACCACCCGTGATGTCGTTTACGAACTCCAGACCGGGTTTCTCCGGATCGGTCAGTTTCGGACCGAGTTCGAATACGATGTCACCGAATTTACCACGACCACCCGTCTGCTTCTTGTAGGTCTCACGGTGTTCAACCGTTTTGGTGAGAACCTCTTTGTACGCTACCTGGGGAGCGCCCTGGTTGATTTCAACCTTGAACTCCCGACGCATCCGGTCAATGATGATTTCAAGGTGAAGCTCACCCATGCCTTTCAGTACAGTCTGGCCCGTCTCGGGGTCGGTCTGCACCACCAGCGTGGGGTCTTCTTCTACCAGTTTGGCAATAGCCATACCCATTTTATCAACGTCGGCCTGAGTTTTGGGCTCAATGGCGTAGCCGATTACGGGCTCAGGGAAGCTCATCGACTCCAGTACTACGCGCGACTTCTCGTCGGTCAGCGTATCACCGGTTTTGATGTCTTTGAAACCCACACCGGCAGCAATGTCACCAGCCTGGATTTTGTCGATGGGGTTCTGCTTGTTGGAGTGCATCTGCATCAGGCGCGAGATACGCTCTTTCTTGTTCGTGCGGTTGTTATGCACGTACGAGCCAGCATCTAGCACGCCGCTGTAGCAGCGGAAGAAGCACAGACGACCAACGAAGGGGTCAGTAGCAATTTTGAACGCCAGCGCGGTGAAAGGCTCGGCATTGTCGGGGTGACGCTCGATTTCCTCGCCGGTATCGGGGTTGGTACCGATGATGGCGGGCATATCCAGCGGCGAAGGCAGGTAGGCCATTACGCCGTCCAGCATCGACTGTACACCTTTGTTTTTGAAGGCCGAGCCGCACATTACGGGCGAGAACTTCATGTCGATAACCGCTTTGCGGATTACCACCATCATTTCTTCGCGGGTAATGCTTTCCGGATCCTCGAAAAACTTCTCCATCAGCGTGTCGTCGTACTCGGCTACGCTTTCGATGAGTTTCTCGCGCCACTCAGCAACCGTTTCCACCAGATCCTCGGGAACGGGGATTTCGTGGTAGGATTTGCCTTGGGTAGCGTCGTCCCATACGATGGCTTTGCCAGTCAGCAGGTCAACTACGCCTTTGAAGGTGTCTTCAGCGCCAATCGGGATTTGCAGGGGCACGGGGTTAGCACCCAGCTTGTCCTTAATCTCGTTAACGGCTTTGAAGAAGTCAGCACCCGCACGGTCCATCTTGTTGACGAAGCAGATGCGGGGCACTTTGTATTTGTCAGCCTGACGCCATACGGTTTCCGACTGCGGCTCCACGCCGGATACGGCGCAGAACAGGGCTACAGCACCATCGAGTACGCGCAGCGAGCGTTCAACTTCTACCGTGAAGTCAACGTGGCCGGGAGTATCAATGAGGTTGATTTTGTATTGCTTGGTATCCGGAGTCGGGTCGCCTTGGGCGTCGGTCGGGTAGTTCCAGAACGTAGTAGTAGCAGCCGAGGTGATGGTGATACCACGCTCCTGCTCCTGCTCCATCCAGTCCATCGTGGCGGCACCTTCGTGCACTTCCCCGATTTTGTGGGTCTTACCGGTGTAGTAGAGAATGCGCTCCGACGTGGTGGTCTTACCGGCGTCGATGTGCGCCATAATCCCGATGTTCCGGAGGTATTGCAGATCTTTATTAACAGCCATTGCTTTTGTTGTGACGTAGGAAGGTTAGTAGTTGAGCTGGCAGAACGCGAAAAACGTATTTCGCATTCCAGCCGCGCAAAACTTCTAGTAATCCTGCTGGTCTGATTAGAAGCGGAAGTGCGAGAATGCCTTGTTGGCTTCTGCCATCCGGTGCGTGTCGTCCTTTTTCTTCACGGCAGCACCTTCACCTTTGGCGGCGGCAATGATTTCGCCCGCCAGCTTGTCCTTCATGGTTTTCTCACCACGACGACGAGCATATTGAATCAGCCACTTCGAGCCAACAGCAATACGACGGTCCGGACGAACCTCGGTGGGCACTTGGAAGGTAGCACCACCTACGCGGCGGCTTTTCACCTCCACGGTCGGCATTACGTTGTTCAGGGCCTTACGCCACATTTCCAGGCCGCTCTCCTTGGTGCGCTGCTCAACCAGTTCGCAGGCATCGTAGAAAATGGTGTAGGCCAGGTTTTTCTTCCCGTCGTACATCATGTAGTTGACGAAACGGGTTACCAGCGTCTCCTTGAACTTAGGGTCGGGCAGGAGGATACGCTTTTTTGGTTTTGACTTTCTCATGGGTGTAGAAATGAGCGACGGACAGCAGGCAACGGGCTAAGAACCATTTGCTAGCCGGCGCCG
Organism: Hymenobacter sp. UYP22; assembly: GCF_040547285.1. Lineage (NCBI taxonomy): Bacteria > Pseudomonadati > Bacteroidota > Cytophagia > Cytophagales > Hymenobacteraceae > Hymenobacter > Hymenobacter sp. UYP22. The sequence goes on from NZ_JBEPPK010000002.1 coordinate 41,197, forward strand.
GGCGCTGCCGCCCTCGGTTTCACTTATTTTTTCTTGCCGGGAGCTGGTTTGCCGCCTTTGCCAGCTGCTGCAGCTTGGCCGGGCTTCGGACGCTTAGCGCCGTATTTCGAGCGACGCTGCAGACGGCCGTTTACGCCGGCGGTGTCAAGAGCGCCACGGATGATGTGGTAACGTACGCCGGGAAGGTCTTTCACACGGCCACCACGGATCAGCACGATGCTGTGCTCCTGCAGGTTGTGGCCTTCACCAGGGATGTAGGCGTTAACTTCTTTGCCGTTGGTGAGGCGCACACGGGCCACTTTACGCATAGCCGAGTTCGGCTTCTTAGGCGTGGTGGTGTACACACGGGTGCAAACGCCACGGCGCTGCGGGCACGAATCCAGAGCCGGCGACTTCGACTTGGTCGTCAGCTTCTCGCGGCCTTTTCGTACTAACTGGTTGATGGTAGGCATCTACGGTAGGTTTTGTCAAGGAGGGTTCTCTCCCAAAAATTAGGCTTGCAAAGGTAGACAAGTTGCCGGCAAATAGCAAACAGGTTGAATTAGTTAATTTTAGAGTGCTTCACTCCTCCCTACTTACCCTCCTACTGTTGACTTGAGCCATTAATTCATCCACTTATACTAGGCACCAAGGCACGCAGGCCCCAGCCTATACGCCCGCTTCACTCTTTTTGCACTCAACGCAGAAGCGGCTTCTATCTTTCCGATAAAAGCCGCTCCAAGTGCTGTATTATTCCGAGTTTCTAAGCCTCTCCCATCTTGCCACCGAAACCCATGGGGTACAGCGGGCCGTCGTTGGGCTGCTCTTTAATGATGCCGTTGGCCTGTTCGAACCGTTCGATGTTCTCGTTCAGGGCCGCTACCAGCCGTTTGGCGTGCTCCGGCGTGAGGATGATGCGGGACTTCACTTTGGCTTTGGGCAAACCGGGCATCAGGCGGATGAAGTCGATGACAAACTCGCTGTTGCTGTGGGCAATCATCGCAAGATTGGCGTACTCACCTTCGGCAATTTCCTCCGACAACTCAATGCTGATGGCATTGGGGTCCTGGGGTTGTGGTGTGTTCTCGGGTTCGGGTTGATTCATGTTTGTTTATGATTGAATGAGCTGTTTTTCAAAACTCGGCTGAAAGCTAGAATACTGATCCACATAGCAAAAGGGGTCAAAAGTGGATTTACAACTATACTCAAGTGTAGAAAAGGCAATATTATCGACAGTTCAGCTAACCAATCTAGAGGTGGATAAATCGATTTTTGCTGTGTTACTAATTGCAATCCATACAAGACTAACAATGCCCATATAGCTGGAATCAAGCACGCAATCAGCGTGATTATTTCCAAGGTTACTACTCCTATTCGATAATAGATAGAACTCTGTAGCTTTTTCATTCCCACATAATTCTATTCGCCATACAAGCCTTCATGATTACTTGTACTTAGTCCACCTAATGAACCGAGAAGCTACTTTATATACACCAAACAGTAGCGGTGAAGTAAGTATAAGCATTGAACCCCAGCCATTATCATCCCACAATGGTGCCGAAATGAGAGCTAAAATTCCAGCAAGCACCAACCCAATAGTACGTAGAACAGGGTTCTTGTTTAGGATCAATACTAGAGCGGCAACACACGGAATAGCAAACGCAACTTTTACAATAGACTCAAATAAAGATAAATCCAATAGAAAGAATGGACCTCTCATAAATTATGAATTAATGTGTCTTTATATCCGAAAGGTAAAAGAAAAAGCCGGCCGGGTTTCCCCAGCCGGCTTTCCTTATTTACTCCGATTCAGATTACTCCGAAACCGACTCGCGACGCGAGGCGCGGGCGCCACGCTTGGCGGGAGCAGGCGTTTCGTCGGTCTTGGCGGCCTGGGCGGCTTCCAACTCTTCCTTAGAGCCCACGATCTGACGCGTATACTCGCGCAGACCGGTACCGGCTGGGATGAGGTGACCGACGATTACGTTCTCCTTCAGGCCCAGCAGTTCGTCGGCCTTGCCACGGATGGCAGCTTCCGACAGCACCTTGGTGGTCTCCTGGAAGGATGCGGCCGAGATGAACGACTGGGTGCCCAGCGAAGCCTGGGTGATACCCTGCAGCGTGGGGCGAGATACGGCCGGCTGAGCGTCGCGTACTTCTACCAGTTGCAGGTCGCGGCGGCGCAGGCTGCTATTCTCGTCGCGCAGGCGACGAGCCGTTACAATCTGGCCAGGCTTCAGGTTCGATGAGTCGCCGGCATTCGTTACCACCTTCATATCGATGATGGTATCGTTTTCCTCCATGAAGATAATCTTGTCGATTACCTGATGCTCCAGGAAGGTCGTGTCGCCGGCGTCAAGGATAACCACTTTCTGCATCATCTGGCGAACCACCACCTCGATGTGCTTATCGTTGATTTTCACACCCTGCAAGCGGTATACTTCCTGAATCTCGTTCACGAGGTACTCCTGCACCGCACCCGGGCCCTGAATGTTCAGGATATCGGACGGGGTGATGGCACCATCAGACAGCGGCGAACCAGCGCGGATGAAGTCGTTGTCCTGCACGAGGATGTGCTTGGACAGCGGCACCATGTATTTTTTCTTCACGCCGTCTTTCGACTCCACGAAGATTTCACGGTTACCACGCTTCACCGTACCGTAGGTTACTACGCCGTCGATTTCGGCCACAACGGCCGGGTTCGAGGGGTTACGGGCTTCGAAGAGTTCCGTAACGCGGGGCAGACCACCGGTAATGTCGCGGGTTTTGCCCACGGCACGCGGAATCTTGGCCAGAATCTGACCAGCCTTGATTTTCTCGCCGTTCTCCACGTTCAAGTGCGAGCCCACCGGGATGGAGTAGCCTTTCGAACCTTCCATGTCGCCCTTTTTGCCGGGGCGCACGATGATGGCGGGGTTCTGGTCCTTGGCCTTCGATTCGATAATCACTTTCTCGCGGTGACCGGTCTGTTCGTCCGATTCCTCGCGGTAGGTGATGCCTTCGGTGATGGCGTCGTACTGAACGGTACCATCAAACTCGGCCAGAATAACGGCGTTGTAGGGGTCCCAGTTGTTCAGCTCCTGGCCTTTCTCTACCTCCTGACCTTCTTCAACGAGCAGGAACGAGCCGTAGGGCACGTGGTTCGAGATAAACACCTTGCCGGTGCCTTTCTCCACGATGCGGATTTCGCCCGAACGACCCATCACTACTTTCACCGGCTCGCCATCGGCGTTGGCGGTTTCCACAGTACGGATGTCTTCGAACTCCACCACACCGGCGAATTTAGCTTTCAGGCTGGCTTCAACGGCAATGTTAGAAGCCGTACCACCTACGTGGAAGGTACGCAGGGTCAGCTGGGTGCCGGGTTCACCGATCGACTGAGCAGCAATTACGCCTACAGCCTCACCTTTCTGTACCATGCGGCCCGACGACAGGTTACGGCCGTAGCACTTACCGCAGATACCACGCTTGCTTTCGCAGGTCAGTACCGAACGGATTTCCACCGACTCGATGCTGGTGGCATCGATACGACGGGTTACCTCCTCAGTGATTTCCTCACCGGCGGGCAGAATTACTTCGTCCGTCAGCGGGTCCACGATGTCGTGTACGGCTACGCGGCCCAGGATACGCTCGGCCAGGGGCTCTACTACGTCCTCGTTGTCCTTCAGGGCGAAGGTTTCGATGCCACGGAGGGTACCGCAGTCTACTTCGTTCACGATTACGTCCTGTGACACGTCTACCAGACGACGGGTCAGGTAGCCGGCGTCAGCCGTCTTCAGAGCCGTGTCAGCCAGACCTTTACGAGCACCGTGGGTCGAGATGAAGTACTCGATTACGTCGAGGCCTTCTTTGAAGTTCGACAGAATCGGGTTTTCGATAATCTCGCCTACCGAACCCTGCAACGACTTCTGCGGCTTAGCCATCAGACCCCGCATACCACCGAGCTGACGAATCTGCTCGCGCGAACCACGGGCCCCGGAGTGCATCATCATGTAAATCGAGTTGAAGCCCTGGTTCTCCTTTTCGAGGCGACCCATGAGGGTTTCAGTGATTTGGTTGTTGATGCGGGTCCAGATGTCGATAACCTGGTTGTACCGCTCGTTGTCCGTAATCAGACCCATCTGGTAGTTCTGGGTTACGGCTTTCACGTCGGCTTGCGCCTGCGCTACGAGGATATCTTTCTCGGCGGGGATGTTGATGTCGCCCAGACCCATCGACAGACCACCTTTGTAAGCCGACTGGAAACCCAGCGTCTTGATGTCGTCGAGGAACTGTGCGGTGCGGGCCATACCGGTCCGCTTGAACACCATCGAAATGATTTGCTGCAGCTTTTTCTTGGTCAGCAGCTCATCCACGAAGCCTACTTCAACCGGCACCAGCTGGTTGAACAGTACGCGGCCGGCTACCGTCTCAATGATCTTCGTTACGAGGTTATCGTCCTCATCACGAACCTGCGTGCGCACCTTGATGTATGCGTGCTTCGACAGCTGACCTTCGTTCAGAGCAATTACTACTTCCTCATCCGAGTAGAACATGCGGCCTTCGCCCTGGATCTGCTCGTCGTCGGTGCTGCGCTTGCCTTTGGTCACGTAGTACAGACCCAGAACCATGTCCTGCGACGGTACCGCAATGGGCGCGCCGTTGGCCGGGTTCAGGATGTTGTGCGAGGCCAGCATGAGCATGGAGGCTTCCAGAATAGCAGCCGGCCCGAGGGGCACGTGCACAGCCATCTGGTCACCGTCAAAGTCAGCGTTGAAGGCGGTACACACCAGCGGGTGCAGCTGAATAGCCTTGCCCTCGATAAGGCGCGGCTGGAACGCCTGGATACCCAGACGGTGCAGCGTAGGAGCCCGGTTCAGGAGCACTGGGTGGCCTTTCAGCACATTCTCCAGGATATCCCATACCACAGCGTCCTTGCGGTCCACGATTTTCTTGGCCGACTTCACCGTCTTCACGATGCCACGCTCGATGAGCTTGCGGATGATGAACGGCTTGAACAGCTCGGCGGCCATGTTCTTGGGCAGACCGCACTCGTGCAGTTTCAGCTCGGGGCCTACCACGATAACCGAACGACCGGAGTAGTCCACACGCTTACCGAGCAGGTTTTGACGGAAGCGGCCCTGCTTGCCTTTCAGCATATCGGACAGCGACTTCAGGGCGCGGTTGCCTTCGGCGCGCACGGCATTCACCTTACGCGAGTTGTCGAACAGCGAGTCCACAGCTTCCTGCAGCATGCGCTTCTCGTTCCGCAGAATCACTTCAGGCGCTTTGATTTCGATCAGGCGCTTAAGGCGGTTGTTGCGGATGATTACGCGACGGTACAGGTCATTCAGGTCGGAGGTAGCGAAACGGCCACCATCCAGCGGCACGAGGGGACGCAGTTCCGGCGGAATCACCGGCACCATGCGGATTACCATCCACTCGGGCTTGTTCTCCACGCGGGTAGCGGCGTCACGGAAAGCTTCTACTACACGCAGACGCTTCAAGGCCTCAGCCTTACGCTGCTGCGAAGTTTCGTGGGCAGCAGAGTCACGCAGCGAGTACGACAACTCATCCAAGTTGATGCGCTCCAGCAGGAGCTGCAGGGCATCAGCACCCATGCGGGCAATGAACTTGTTGGGGTCCTCGTTCGGCAGCATCTGGTTCTCCCGGGGGAGTTTGTCGATGATATCGAGGTATTCGTCTTCGGTGAGGAAGTCAAGCTGCTGCACGCCTTCTTCACCCAGTACGCCCGGCTGTACTACTACATACCGCTCGTAATAGATGATTTGGTCGAGCTTCTTGGTGGGCAGGCCCAGCAGGTAGCCGATTTTGTTGGGCAGGGACTTGAAGTACCAGATGTGTGCTACGGGCACCACCAGTTCGATGTGGCCCATCCGCTCCCGACGTACTTTCTTCTCGGTCACCTCCACGCCGCACCGGTCGCAGATGATGCCTTTGTAGCGAATCCGCTTGTATTTGCCGCAGTGGCATTCCCAGTCCTTCACGGGACCGAAAATCCGCTCGCAAAACAGGCCGCCCATCTCGGGCTTATACGTCCGGTAGTTAATCGTCTCGGGCTTTACAACTTCACCGTTCGACCGCTCCAGAATGGATTCGGGCGAGGCCAGCGAAATGGTAACTTTCGAGAAGTCCTGTACCAGTTTCTTGTTTTTTGCAAACGCCATGTAGGGTAGCTGTTGTTAGCTGGTGGCTTGTTTTCTGTCCGTTGGCTCTGCCCCTCTTAAGAGAGGTCAGAAAGAACGTAACAGTTCGACTCTGCGAAAAGTGCTCTGCGGGTCGGACAGGTACGCCGCGCAGTAGTTTTCCGCCAGGTCTGGTATTTGAATCAAGCTCTCAAGACTCTTCCTTTCTCTTTAACGACGTTCTGACCATGTCTCGGAACATCAGATATGAGGCGTCTATTGAGCTATGATTACTGCGTTTTGACTATGCTTCTTTGAATGCGGATAAGTCTCTTTCCATGATAGCAAGCCGGTGCAAGTATTCCTTGCGCAGCTTTTCTTCATGTTCAAGATTTACTCCGGCCTCATTTTGTGCTTGCTTGCTTTTTGCTATTTCTTGTTCGTGAATCATTTTCTGCCGTGCAATTGCAGTTTTTACAAGCTGCTTCAACTCTGCATTAATGCTTCCCGTGATTTTGCATTGGCCAAATCCTACACCGATGATTGTCCGGTCCATGCACCCAATGAAACTTGGGTCTTCCTCTTCAAGCTTCTGAAGTTCCTCAGCCCCTGTTAGGCTTGAAGCCCATTTACTTTGATAGGCAAACCCGTACTCATCAATGGTCCGAAATAGCCAGTTGACAATCTTATTTCTCCCTCTGGTTTCTTGGTACCACTCGGTTAATGACAGCAGAGCATCAGCGCCATCGTCATTACCGAAAGGAGAAAAATCGTCTACGCAGTCGAAGTAGAATTCTTCTTTTACCACAGCGGTGAAATCCGGGTGACTGGTTTGCATTGCCAATCCTTCCTCTTCATCGTCGAAATAAAATTTCTGCGGCTTCATCTGGTTACTTCTTGGTCTATCTAAGCAAGACTTGAAAAGTGGCTGCCGATACTTGCGCACCAGCAGCCACTTATTTCAAACCTTAGTCAAGCGTGATTTCTAGGGCCAGACCGCGCAACTCGTGGATGAGTACGTTGAATGACTCGGGGATATTCGGCTTGGGCAGCACGTCGCCTTTTACAATGGCTTCGTATGCTTTGGCGCGACCTACCACGTCGTCCGACTTCACCGTGAGAATTTCCTGCAGCACGTTGGAAGCACCGAAGGCCTCCAGTGCCCACACTTCCATCTCACCGAAGCGCTGACCACCGAACTGCGCCTTACCACCCAGCGGCTGCTGCGTGATGAGCGAGTACGGCCCGATCGAACGGGCGTGCATCTTGTCGTCAACCAAGTGACCGAGCTTGAGCATGTAAATCACGCCCACGGTTACTGGTTGGTCGAAGCGCTGACCCGTCAGACCATCGTGCAGGTAAGCACGGCCGAAGTGCGGCAGCCCGGCTTCCGTCAGCTCTTTCGATACTTCCTCTTCGGTAGCACCGTCGAAAATCGGGGTAGCGTAAGTGCGGCCCAGCTTCAGCCCAGCCCAGCCCAGTACGGTTTCGTAAATCTGACCGATGTTCATCCGGCTCGGTACGCCCAGCGGGTTGAGCACGATGTCCATTGGCGTACCGTCGGGCAGGAAGGGCATGTCCTCGTCGCGCACAATGCGGGCTACTACCCCTTTGTTACCGTGACGACCAGCCATCTTGTCACCTACCTTCAGCTTGCGCTTCTTGGCGATGTACACTTTGGCCAGTTGCACGATACCAGCGGGCAGTTCGTCACCAACCTCCAGCGTAAACCGGTCGCGCTTGAAGCGGGCCGTGATGGTGTTGCGCTTCTTGGTGTAGTTTTTCACCAGTTCCAGCACCATACCATTCACGCGGGCATCAGCGGTCCAGTTCTCCAGAATGAGGTCTTTGAACATGTTCACCTCTTCCGGCACGGCGTAGTTGCTCTCGTCCTTATAAGGGTTCTTTTCGGGGAAGAGGGCATCAGAGATGTTCTTCTTGCCGAATTTGGCCCCTTTGGTCAGGATTTCGTCACCAAACTTGTGCTTCACGCCTTGGGAGGTTTTGCCTTCCAGCAAATCCACCAGCTTTTCGATCATCACCGCTTTGATGCCGCGCAGCTCCCGAGCGTACGACTCCTTCAGCTCTTCTACTTCCTTCTTCGACTTAGCCCGCAGGTTTTTGTCTTTTTTCGGACGCGAGAACAGCTTGGTGCCGATAACCACCCCGTTCAGGGACGGTGGCGCTTTGAGGGAGGCATCCTTCACGTCGCCGGCTTTGTCGCCGAAGATGGCGCGGAGCAGCTTCTCTTCCGGGGTTGGGTCGGTTTCGCCTTTCGGCGTAATCTTACCGATGAGGATGTCGCCTTCGCGCACCTCAGCACCCAGACGGATGATGCCGTTGTCGTCGAGGTTACGCACGGCTTCTTCGCTCACGTTCGGAATTTCCGAGGTCAACTCTTCTTCGCCACGCTTGGTCTCGCGCACTTCCAGCTCAAACTCCTCAATGTGAATCGAGGTGAAGATGTCGTCGCGTACTACTTTCTCCGAAATGACAATAGCATCCTCGAAGTTGTAGCCCTGCCACGGCATGAAGGCCACCTGCATGTTGCGGCCTAGAGCCAGCTCGCCTTTGTTCGTGCCGTAGCCTTCGCAGAGGGGCTGTCCTTTGCTCACCCGCTCGCCCTTCTTCACGAGAGGCGTCAGGTTGATACAGGTGTCCTGGTTGGTACGACGGAACTTGATCAGGTCGTACGAAATCTTCTCAGCATCGAAGCTTACGAGGATGTCATCGGCCGTCAGGTCGTACTTCACCACAATCTTGTTGGCGTCTACGTAGTCAATCACACCCTCACCCTCGGCAACTACCAGCGTGCGGGAGTCAATGGCCACGCGGCCTTCCAGACCAGTACCTACGATGGGTGCCTCAGCACGCAACAGCGGAACCGCCTGGCGCTGCATGTTCGAACCCATCAGGGCCCGGTTGGCGTCATCGTGCTCCAGGAACGGAATCAGCGAAGCAGCTACCGACACAATCTGATTCGGAGCAACGTCCATGTAGCTGTATTCGTCAGGACCAACTACGGGGAAGTCACCTTCGAAACGGCCTTTTACCAGCTCGTTGATGAAGTTACCTTCCTCATCGATGCGGGCATTGGCCTGCGCGATGTGGTGGGTATCCTCTTCTTCGGCGGTCAGATATTTCACGTTTTCCGTGGTATCTACCTTGCCGTTTTCTACTGTGCGGTAAGGCGTTTCGATGAAGCCCATCGAGTTAACCCGGGCGTGCACGCACAACGACGAAATCAGACCGATATTCGGGCCTTCCGGCGTTTCGATGGTGCAGAGGCGGCCGTAGTGCGTATAGTGAACGTCACGTACTTCGAAACCAGCCCGCTCCCGCGACAGACCGCCCGGCCCCAGTGCCGATACACGACGCTTGTGCGTCACCTCGGCCAGTGGGTTGGTCTGGTCCATGAACTGCGACAATTGGTTGGTGCCGAAGAACGAGTTGATAACTGACGACAGCGTACGGGCGTTGATCAGGTCAACCGGCTTGAAGTCTTCGTTGTCACGCACGTTCATGCGCTCCTTGATGGTACGCGCCATCCGGGCCAGGCCCACGCCGAACTGGGCGTAGAGCTGCTCGCCCACGGTACGTACCCGGCGGTTGCTCAAGTGGTCAATGTCATCGACAATGGCCTTTGAGTTGATCAAGCCAATCAGGTATTTCACGATGAGAACAATGTCCTCGTTGGTCAGTACGCGGGCGTCCCAACCGGTGTCAATACCCAGCTTCTTATTGATACGGTAGCGGCCTACGTCCCCGAGGTCGTAGCGCTTATCCGAGAAGAACAGCTTCTGGATAATGTCGCGGGCAGTTTCTTCGTCGGGAGCCTCCGTGTTCCGGAGTTGACGATAGATCTGCTCCACGGCCTCTTTTTCCGAGTTGGAGTTATCCTTCTGCAGCGTGTTGTAAATAATTGCGTAGTCTGCAATGTTTACGTTCTCGCGGTGCAGAATCACCGACTTGGCCCCGGCGTTCAGGATCGTGTCGATATCCTCCTCCTCAATGGTGGAGTCGCGCTCCAGCAGTACCTCGTTCCGGTCGATGGAAACCACTTCCCCGGTGTCCTCGTCCACGAAGTCTTCCGTCCAGGTGCGCAGCACCCGGGCAGCCAGCTTGCGGCCAACGGCTTTTTTGAGATTCTTTTTATCGGCCTTCACTTCCTCCGACAGCCCGAATAGGTCGAGGATGTCTTTGTCGGTGCCGTAGCCGATGGCGCGCAGCAGCGTGGTAACCGGGAATTTCTTCTTCCGGTCGATGTAGGCGTACATCACGTTGTTCACGTCCGTGGCAAACTCAATCCACGAGCCTTTGAACGGGATGATACGGGCCGAATACAGCTTAGTGCCGTTCGTGTGCTTGCTCTGGGCAAAGAATACGCCCGGCGAGCGGTGCAGCTGCGACACGATAACCCGCTCCGCACCGTTGATAACGAACGAGCCTTTTTCGGTCATGTAGGGAATATTCCCCAAGAAAACCTCCTGCTCAATCGTCTCGAAATCCTCGTTGTCCGTATCATTGCAGACCAGGCGCAACTTGGCTTTCAGCGGTACCGAGTACGTGAGGCCCCGGTCAATGCATTCGTCAACCGAGTACTTGGGTGGGTCAACGTGGTAGTCGAGGAAGGTCAGCACGAAGTTCTCGCGCGAGTCCGAAATCGGAAAATTCTCGGCGAATACCTTGAAAAGACCCTCATCGGTCCGGCTCTCGGCAGCCGTTTCCAACTGGAAGAAATCCATGAACGAGCGAACCTGCACGTCCAGGAAATCCGGGTACTCAATAACCTTTTTAATCTTGGCGAAGTTGATCCGCTCGTCAGCCGCCTGCAGCTTTTGCAGACCTGTTGCTTTCGGTGTAGCCAATGTATGTGGGGTTAGGAAATGGATACTGAGAGAATCCAGAACAGGATAGCGGCAGGGCCCCTACCTTGAAAATTCCGGAAGTATTGAGCGCACGAAAGCGCAAAGCAAAACTTTGCGCCTCTGGCGTCCGTAGGCACGAAAAGCCGCAAAGCGGCGTGCAAACGAACTTCCGATTAGTTTGTTGCCTACAAACAGGAAAAGACCTGGCTTAGTTGCCAGGCCTCTCCTTATTTGCTGGTTTTACGAGCAGGCAGCAGAAACTACTTGATTTCTACTTCAGCGCCGGCTTCTTCCAGTTGCTTCTTCAGGCCTTCAGCCTCGTCTTTGGCAACACCTTCTTTCAGGGCTTTAGGAGCACCGTCAACCAGTTCTTTGGCTTCTTTCAGGCCCAGACCGGTCAGGTCTTTCACCAGTTTCACCACAGCCAGTTTGCCAGCACCAGCCGACTTCAGGATTACGTCGAACGAAGTCTTCTCCTCGGGAGCGTCAGCAGCGGCAGCGCCACCACCAGCCATCATTACGGGAGCAGCAGCAGCAGGCTCAATGCCATACTCGTCCTTCAGGATGGTAGCCAATTCGTTTACTTCTTTTACCGTCAGGCTAACGAGCTGCTCGGCGAATGCTTTCAAATCTGCCATTTCTGTAGATTGTTAAAAAGGGGGTTGTTGAAGGAAATTGAAAGTGAAAAAGATGAGCAGCGGTTAGCCTGCAACCTCTTCTTTCTCGGAAAGCGTTTTGAGGATACCAGCCAGTTTGCTGCCGCCGCTCGACAGAGCAGAGATAACATTCTTGGCGGGCGACTGGAGCAGACCGATAACATCACCGATAAGCTCATTCTTGCCTTTCAGCGTGCTCAGACCAGCCAGTTGGTTAGCACCGATGTAGATGCCAGCATCTACGTAGGCACCTTTCAGAGCAGGCTTAGGCTCTACGTTCTTGCCATAGTTCTGCGACTTATAGAAGTCTTGCAGCAGTTTGGCAGGAGCGTTACCCGACTCTTTCGAGAACAGGATGCCCGATTGGCCTTTCAGCGCCGCGTCCATCTCCGCTGTGTCGCCACCGAGGGTATCGAGGGCTTTGCGGATGAACGTGTTCTTGTACACTTTGAACTCCATGCCGCGGGTGAAGCACAGGCGGCGGAATTCGTTGATTTTCGCCACCGACATTCCCGAAGCATCGGCAATGTAGAACGCGTTGTGCGATTGAAACTTCTCGCTCAACTCGTCGACGAGGGCTTGTTTGTCTTCCCGGATCATATCGTCGTGTTGATTAAAATTAGGCGGAAGTTACCGTGGTGTCAACCGGAACGGCGGGCGACATCGTGCTCGAAAGCGTGATGCTCTTGATGTACGTGCCTTTGGCGGACGAAGGCTTCAGACGGATCAGGGTCTGGATAACCTCGATGGCGTTTTCAGCCAGCTTTTGGTCATCGAACGACACTTTACCAACCGAGCAGTGGATGATACCGGTTTTGTCAACTTTGAAGTCGATTTTACCAGCTTTCACCTCCTGTACAGCTTTGGCTACATCCGTGGTTACGGTGCCCGACTTGGGGTTCGGCATCAGGCCACGAGGACCCAGTACGCGACCCAAACGGCCAACCTTAGCCATTACCGACGGCATCGTGATGATTACGTCGATATCGGTCCAGCCTTTCTCGATTTTCGAGATGTAGTCATCCAGACCAACATAGTCAGCACCAGCTGCAGTAGCTTCGGCTTCTTTGTCGGCGGTAACCAGAGCCAGAACGCGAACCGTTTTGCCAGTACCGTGGGGCAGCGTGGCTACGCCACGTACCATCTGGTCAGCTTTACGGGGGTCCACACCCAGACGAACGTCAATGTCAACGGAAGCGTCAAACTTGGTATAGGTGATGTCCTTTACCACTTTGGCAGCTTCCACCAAGTTCCGAACTTCGGTCAGGTCGTGCTTGGCAAGGGCTTCCTTGCGCTTTTTGCTAATCTTTGCCATGTGTCTTCTCCGTTGTTAATTATTCAGCAAAGGGAGAAGTGCCCGACACGGTGATACCCATGCTACGAGCCGTACCAGCCACCTGCTTCATGGCCGACTCAACCTTAAAGGCGTTCAGGTCGGGCATTTTGGTCTCGGCGATGGTGCGCACTTGGTCCCATGATACCGACCCTACCTTGTTACGGTTAGGCTCTTTCGAACCACCTTGGAGCTTGGCTGCTTCGAGAAGCAGAACCGGTACCGGAGGAGTCTTCACCACAAAGTCAAACGACTTATCGGTGTACATGGTGATGAGTACAGGACAAACTTGGCCGGCCTTATCCTGGGTCCGCGCATTGAACTGCTTGCAGAACTCCATGATGTTAAGGCCTTTGCTACCAAGTGCAGGTCCAACCGGCGGCGCAGGGTTTGCGGCGCCTCCCTTTATCTGAAGCTTCAGATAACCTCTGATTTCTTTGGCCATTTGGTTTAAAAGGCTTCGGGTTTCTACGGTAACACGTAGTTGCCCTCAGATGAAAATTGCTCCAAAAGTGGAAGCACCACCGGTCCGGAGCGGATAACCGGTGACGTTGTATATCGGTTACGCTTCCTTTTCAACCTGTGTGTAGCTGAGTTCCATGGGAGTGCTACGGCCAAAAATTTTCACGATAACGTTCAGTTTCTTCCGTTCCTCGAATACTTCGGATACAGTGCCCGACATACCCGCGAAACCACCGTCCACAATCTTTACCAGCTCGCCCGCCACGAAAGGCGTTTCCAGCGTGGCAGCCTGCTCTTCCACCTCATCCACAATCCCAAGGATGCGGTTTACTTCGGAAATGTGCAGAGGAACTGGTTTTGTGTTCTGGTTGGCTGCCTTCCCTTCCTTGTCGCTCAGGAAACCAATTACGCCAGGTGTACTGGTAATAATATGGTCCACTTCGCCGTGGGTAAGATCAGCGTGAATGATGATATAGCCGGGATAGAGGTTCCGCTCACGCACGCGCTTTTTGCCGTTGCGCATCTCGAACACCTTCTCCACCGGAATCAGCACCTGGGGTACCAAATCAGAAAGGCCATGACGACCAATTTCCGTTTCCAGATAGGTTTTGGCTTTTTTCTCTTGCCCGCTAACCGAGCGGACTACGTACCATTTCAACTCACCCATTGTCGTATGTTCTACCGATTAGCGGACTGAGTTATAGAAAGCTTCCAGGCTTTCTTTGAAAACCACGTCTAGCACGCCTACCACAGCAGCAAACAGCAAAGAACCAATCAGCACTAAGCCAGCGCTTTTTTGCAGTTCCTCCAACGAAGGCCACGATACTTTGTAGCGCATCTCCTCAGAAGTCTCCCGGAAGTAGTTCGTGAACTTGCTCATGGTAAGTAGCACCGGTTTGGGGTGTAAAACTACGGCTGCCGAAGCAGCCGTAGTTTTTGTGTGTGGCACGGGCGGAGAGATTCGAACTCCCATCAAAGGTTTTGGAGACCTCTATTCTACCCTTGAACTACGCCCGTGTATGCGCCCCGCCCAGTCAAGGTGCTGGATTGGGACTGCAAATGTAGGAAACTGTTTACACAAAACAAATCCGCCCCCGAAATTTTCGAGGGCGGATCTGTATTATTTCAACGGTAGCTGGTTAAAACTACTCGGTGATTTCGGTTACCTGACCGGCACCTACCGTACGGCCACCCTCACGGATAGCGAAACGCAGGCCTTTCTCCATAGCTACCGAGTTGATCAACTCAACCGAGATAGTTACGTTGTCACCGGGCATTACCATTTCTACGCCTTCGCCCAGCGTGATGATGCCGGTAACGTCGGTGGTGCGGAAATAGAACTGGGGACGGTAGTTGTTGAAGAACGGAGTGTGGCGGCCACCTTCCTCTTTTGACAGCACGTACACCTCAGCTTTGAACTTGGTGTGGGGCTTAACCGAACCGGGCTTGCAGATAACCATACCACGACGGATGGCTTCTTTTTCAATACCACGGAGCAGCAGACCTACGTTGTCACCAGCTTCACCACGGTCCAGGATTTTGCGGAACATCTCAACGCCCGTTACGGTCGACTTGAGGTTCTCAGCACCCATACCGAGGATTTCAACTTGCTCACCCGAGTTGATGATACCACGCTCGATACGGCCGGTAGCAACCGTTCCACGACCTGTGATAGAGAATACGTCCTCTACGGGCATCAGGAAGGGCAGGTCGGTCAGACGAGCAGGAATTGGAATGTAGCTATCAACAGCAGCCATCAGCTCTTCGATCTTGGGAACCCAAGCAGCGTCGCCATTTAAGCCACCCAGAGCCGAACCCTGAATAACTGGAATGTTGTCACCATCGAAGTCATAGAACGACAGCAGCTCACGGATTTCCATTTCCACCAGCTCAAGGAGCTCGGGGTCATCCACCATGTCTACTTTGTTCATGAACACTACCAGTTGAGGCACACCTACCTGGCGAGCGAGCAGGATGTGCTCACGCGTCTGGGGCATGGGGCCGTCGGTAGCAGCTACCACGAGGATAGCGCCGTCCATTTGAGCAGCACCGGTAACCATGTTCTTCACGTAGTCAGCGTGACCGGGGCAGTCAACGTGAGCATAGTGACGGTTTTCGGTAGCGTATTCTACGTGCGAGGTGTTGATCGTAATACCACGCTCTTTTTCTTCGGGAGCATTGTCGATCGAAGAAAAGTCGCGCTTGGCAGCCAGACCCTTGTTAGCCAGAACCATGGTAATGGCGGCGGTGAGGGTGGTTTTGCCGTGGTCCACGTGACCGATCGTGCCGATGTTTACGTGCGGCTTGGACCGGTCAAAATTTTCTTTAGCCATTGTAAAGAGATTAAGAGGAATTTTGAGGTGATGAGGGGGAAACGCGACTAGACTATACAGTAAGAAAGCGAAACACAGCTCCGTTTAGTCGGGACTGCACGTCGCTTTACTTTGCTGACAGTTCCAAACGGTGCAGTCGCGCTGCCCCGTTGGTACTCGTAATTCTGAGCCATTTATGGGATTTGAACCCATGACCTCTTCCTTACCAAGGAAGTGCTCTACCACTGAGCTAAAACGGCTTATTGCAATGTGCTTGGCAAAGATACAACTGTCGAGAAACATTTGCCAGTGATGCTACTGCTTATACTTCTCGTCGTCATTCCTGACACCGAGCGGGAGACGAGGTTCGAACCCGCGACCTGCAGCTTGGAAGGCTGCCGCTCTACCAACTGAGCTACTCCCGCGTGCGAAGCTGCTGGACACCTATTTCTAGCTAAGAAAAATGGTTACCCAGAAACTCTTGTGGGGGCGAAAGGACTCGAACCTTTGAACCCGAAGGAGGTGAGTTACAGTCACCCGCAATTGCCGCTATGCGACGCCCCCAGCTATATTTCCTGCGCCGATTGCCAGGACTCCCCTTTCTATACTGCAGCGGCTAAAACCGTTACTGTGTCGATTGGAGTTGCAAAATTAGCGGCTTTCTGATGCAAGTCAAGACCTCGTCCCAAAAAGGTTTTGTTTTTTCTTGCGCTTGGGTAACCAGCAGGTATTGCAGCGGCAGGTAATTATCTGACTACCTAGCACAAGCAGCAACGAAAACAAATTTGACGGCCGGCAAAAAAAAATGCGCTTTTACTGAATCAGACTGTACATCGACTTCAGGCTGCTGTCTTTTTCCTTGTTCCGGATGTCCTGCAGGGTGGCTTTTAGGGTGGGCATGCTGGCAACTAACTCGTGTAGTCCTTTGTAGGCTCCTAGCCGGACATACATCTGCGGATGCGTACGGGCCAGCGTTTCCAGCCGCTGGATGCCCTTCTCCCGCTCAATGGGAGGAATTCGCTGCATTAAGACTCCAAAGTTCTCCAGCATGACGTACAGAACCTCGGCTGGAGCGTCCTTGCTACGCAGTAAGAACCATTGGTAGTCATCAAGCGTCCCATTGAGCCCGTAGTAATTGGAAAGTGCCGTAAGGAGCGCGGGGTTTGTAGTTGTTTGCAGGGCGGCTATCTGGGAGCGGGTAGTGGCAGTAGGTGCATGCGACAGGGCCTCAATAGCAGCCCCGGTTACTACGTAGGAGCTGTCTTTAAGCGCTGTACTGTATACCTCACTAAAATCTTCGTTGGGGAAACCACTCAGTACCCGAATGGCCGTTGCGCGTACAGCCCCGTTCTTTTCGTTTAAAGCCACTCGTTGCAAATCCTTCCGGACGGCGTTGCCCTCAGCTCCCCGGTAGCGGCGCAAGCCTTCGAGGGCAGCAACCCGGGTTGCCCAGAAGGAGTCATTGAGGGTATTGCGAAATGCTGCGCTGACCAGTAAGTCGGCAGATTTGCTACGCAGTCCCTGAATAGCTTGGTACTTCTGAAGGTAACCGCGGGCATGGCTCAGCTGGTACAGTAGCTCTTCCTGACTTTGCGTTTCGTCAATTTCTGCCAGCAGCACACCTTCATCATCAAATTTGACCAAGCTGGGGCGCTGATTGACAGGCAAACGGAACGTCTGGTCGGCTTTAGTTACCAGAAGGCGGTGTTCGGTGGCTTGGTTGCCGTTCCAGGTGGCTACGGTTACCGGCAAACGGTAAACAGGCTGATAAAGGGTATCCTGTACCTGCTGCACATGTACAACCACTTGGCTGTTTTCGTAGCTATGCGTCACGCGCAGCTCAGGGTGGCCACGCTGCAGAAACCACTGGTCGAAAAACCACATCAGATCCTCCCCCGTCGTTTCCTCGAAGGCAATGCGCAGCTTGGCAAGTTCCGTTGAGGACAGTTTGTTGTTGACCAGGTAACGGTTGAGCGAGGCAAAAAAGGCTTCGTCGCCAACGTACTTGCGCAGCATATGTAGCACCCGCCCGCCCTTATCATAGGAGTGCCGGTCGAACATATCTTCCTGGCTGTTGTAGCGGTAACGGATGAGAGGCTCCCGCTTCATCTGGGCCTCCTCCAAATAATTACGCAGCTTACTTTGCTGGACGTGCGCCGCTGCATCGGCTCCGTATTTATGCTCGGCCCACAACAGCTCGGAATAATCGGCGAAGGATTCGTTGAGGGGTAGGTTGCTCCAGGATTCCGTGGTCACGTAATCCCCAAACCATTGGTGAAACAGCTCGTGGACAATTACGGACTCGGAGCCTGCGTACGTTACATCCGGCAACTCACGCGGAGTGAACTGCACCAGTTGCTGCTGAAACGTGGAAGCCGACGTGTTTTCCATAGCGCCCGACACGAAATCGTGTACGGCTATTTGGGCGTACTTCTCCCAGGGAAAATCAACCCCCAGCTTTTTAGAGAAGAACTCCATCATCTCGGGCGTATTGCCGAACACCCGCTTGGCTGTATGCTGATAGGCAGGGTCCACGTAATACTCTACTGGTTTGCCCCGCCAAGAATCGGCTACCACGGCAAAATCTCCCACGGCCATCATGGCCAGGTAAGGGGCATGGGGCTGGCTGAGTTTCCACGTGTCGGTGCGGGTGCCATCGGGGTTGCGGCGCGCCGATACCAATATGCCGTTGGATAGGGTTTTCTGGCCGCTTTCCACCGTCATGGTAATTTCCTGCGTCATGCGCTGGTTGGGCCGGTCGATAGTCGGAAACCAGCAGGAGCTTCCCTCCGTTTCGCCCTGCGTCCAGACCTGCCGGGGCTTGGTCTTATCGGTACCCAAGGGGTTGATGAAGTACAGGCCTTTATCATCGGTAATGGCCTCACTGCCGCCCTTGGGTAGCTCGTTGGGCTTGGCTACGTACTGAATGCGTACCTGATACTGCTCGGTGCGTTGGTATAGCCGGTCGAGGCTAATAGTGAGTTTGCGCTTGTCATAGTTGAACTTCAGGTCCCGGCCCTTGCGGGAACCGTTCATGAGCTCCACGCTTTTGACATCAAATCCCTTCGCATCCAGCACCAGCTGGCTTTGCGGGTAGAAATGGGGGCGCAGGGTGAGTATAGCCGTTCCGAGCAACCATTGCTTTGCCCAGTCGAAGCGGACATCCAGCTTAGTATCGGCCAGGTCGTGCAGGATGGTGGCAGAGGGCTGGAGGGAATTGGTGGAAGGCAGCCAGTTGGGCACAACTACACTGGCAGCAGCCGGCGCAGGCTGCGTAACGGGTTCCGCTACTTTTTTGCGGTTGGCATGGGGTATAGCAGAAGCTGGACGACTTGGTTTAACTGCCTGAGCAGAAGCCGACAACTCACACATCAGCGCCAGAATAAGGGCACCGAGGACCGGATATTTCATGCGGGAAGGCACTAGGACATTGGAGGGTCAAGTTCCGAATTTATTTCAGAATAGGCCTATCTTTAAGCCCCTTTTCCGCCCCACCCCTGCCCCTATTCTATGCTCCAGGTACGTACCGAAGCCGCCCCCCAACAAACCTGGGAGGTCAATTATCAGCCCAACGGCGCCATCACCCTCAATGGGGAGCCTTTTCACTGGGACATTGCTCCTCTGGGTAACGGGCGTTACCACCTGTTATATGGGGGCCGCTCTTACACGGCTGAGTTGGTAACCGCTGACTACGCCGCCAAAACCATTAGTCTGAAGCTGAACGGCCAGAAGCTGGAGCTACAGGCCAAAGACCGGTTTGATCTGCTGCTGGATAAACTGGGCATGAGCAACGCGGCCAGTCAGAAGGTAAATGACCTGAAAGCACCCATGCCAGGCCTGATTGTGGATATTCGGGTGGAGCCAGGACAAATGGTGCAGAAAGGTGACCCTTTGCTGGTGCTAGAGGCCATGAAAATGGAAAACATCCTGAAAGCGCCCGGTGATGGTACCGTGGCCGCTATAAAAGTTGCCCTGCGCGACAACGTAACCAAGGGCCAAGTACTGATTCTGTTCAGCTAGGCACCACTTTCTTTACCCGGGGCCGTAATCGGATACCGTGCGGCCTCTCCCGCCCGTATTTGCTTACGGCCTCGCCACGTACACTCGCGTTTTACGCCCTAACTCTCTCTCACTTTGAAGTACAACCGAATTCTGCTCAAACTAAGCGGTGAGGCCCTAATGGGCCAGCAGCAATATGGTATTGATGCCACGCGGCTCATGCAGTACGCTGAAGAAATTAAGGCCGCTGCCGCTACGGGTACACAGGTAGCCGTGGTTATCGGAGGTGGTAATATTTTCCGGGGCGTGCAGGCGGAAGCCTTCGGGCTTGATCGGGTACAGGGCGACTATATGGGTATGCTGGCCACGGTTATCAACTCCATGGCCCTGCAAAGCGCCCTGGAAAAGCTGGGCGTGAACACCCGCTTACTCTCCGGTGTTACCATTCAGCGGGTGTGTGAGCCGTATATCCGTCGCCGGGCCATGCGCCACCTGGAGAAGGGCCGCGTGGTCATCTTCGGGGCCGGCATTGGTTCGCCCTACTTTACTACCGACTCAGCGGCCTCGCTACGGGCCATTGAAATTGAAGCGGACGTAGTGCTGAAAGGTACCCGGGTCGATGGTATTTACACGGCCGATCCTGAGAAAGACCCGTCGGCCACACGCTTCCCCGAAATTACTTTTGATGAGGTAATGGAGAAGAACCTGAACGTGATGGACATGACAGCCTTTACGCTGTGCAAGGAAAATAACCTGCCTATCATTGTGTTCGACATGAACAAAGGCGGTAACCTGCAACGCTTATTAGACGGGGAAAGCGTGGGCACACTAGTAAGTATGCACGCCAGCAAAGCGGCCGGGCTTGACTCCAAGCATAGCAGCCTGCAACCATCCGCACGCAACGGCTCAGCAGAACAGGCTTAGCCCCGTAGCGGCGCCTCGTAAACTCCTTGTTTCCGCCGCTTTCTCGCAAATT
Source organism: Hymenobacter sp. UYP22 (assembly GCF_040547285.1). Lineage (NCBI taxonomy): Bacteria > Pseudomonadati > Bacteroidota > Cytophagia > Cytophagales > Hymenobacteraceae > Hymenobacter > Hymenobacter sp. UYP22. The sequence goes on from NZ_JBEPPK010000002.1 coordinate 61,907, forward strand.
CAACACCTACACTCAACATTCAACTTTCTTAAAAGTGGACGAAGAAATTAAGTTTTATCTGGACGAGGCCGAGGAGTCGATGGGCAAGGCCCTGCAACATACGCAGGTAGAATTTGCCCGCATCCGCGCCGGTAAAGCCACTCCTGCCATGCTCGACTCCTTGCGGGTAGATTACTATGGCACGCCAACTCCCGTGGCTCAGGTAGCCAACGTAGCGGCCCCCGATGCTCGCACGCTGTTCATCAAACCCTGGGAGAAAAACATGATCAGCGAAATTGCCAAGGCCATTAAGAACAGCGACCTAGGCCTGAATCCGCAGTCAGATGCCGAGGGTATTCGCCTGAACCTGCCGCCCATGACGGAGGAGCGCCGCCGTGACCTGGTGAAGCAGGCCAAGTCGGAGTCGGAAAGTGGCAAAGTGCGCATCCGCGGCATCCGCAAGGACGTGAACGAGTCGTTGCGCAAGTTGCAGAAGGATGGAGCTGCTGAGGATGCCGTAAAGGACGCCGAGGCTAAAGTGCAGAAATTTACCGACAGCTACATCAGTAAGGTGGACGAACTGCTCAGCAAAAAGGAGTCAGAAATCATGACCATCTGATCATTCAGACAGACGGTAGACACCAAAAAGGGAGGTACGGCTTTTGTTCTGGCGCTACGCCGTTGAACAAAAGCCGTACCTCCCTTTTTGGTGTCTACCGTCTGCTTCTTTATAGCCAGTAGCCAGCAGCTGCAATTTGTTGCTCTACAGCTTCAGGCACCAGATAACGGATGGACTTGCCGGCCCGGATGCACTCCCGCACAAACGTGGCCGAAATATCCAGCAAAGGTGCTTTTACTATCTGAACAGCCGGATGCATGCTTGGATCGGTGATGCCTACGCCGGGGCGCGGGTACACGTAAATCTGATTCTCCGCGAGGATACGTGCTGCCTGTTCCCAACGCGGCAGGCCGGGCAGGTTATCTTCGCCCATCAGCAATACGAACTGGACATTCGGGTAGCGGCGGCGCAGCTCATCCAGCGTACTGATGGTGTAGCTGGGCTTGGGCATAGCAAACTCCACATCCAGCGCCTGTAGCCGCTCATTGCCAGCAATAGCCCGCTGCACTAAGTCAAAGCGTTGAGCTTCGCCCAGCAATTCCTGGCCCACTTTAAACGGGCTCTGGGGAGAAACTACCAGCCACACTGCCTCCAGATCGGTGTGCGTGGCCATGTAATTCGCCAGGATAAGATGCCCGGTATGAATGGGGTTGAAAGAACCGAAAAGCAGTCCTACTTTCCGGCCCACGGGGGCAACGGCAGCAGGACTGCTCACAGAATGGCTGGTTCGGCGGTGATGAAAGCACGGACGAGTTTTTCCGCCTCATCAATAGCGCGCTCCAAATCGTCGTTGACAATTACAACGTCAAAGCGGTCTTCAAACGTCAGCTCAAAGTTGGCTTTGTAGATACGGGCCGAAATACTGGATTCAGAGTCGGTAGCGCGGTGGCGCAGCCGTTGCTCAAGCACCTGCAGCGACGGTGGTTTCACGAAGATGGCCAAGGCCCGCTCCTTGTAGAAGTCCTTGATACTGAGGCCGCCTTTTACGTCCACATCCAGGATGGCATGCTGGCCATTTTCCCAAATGCGCTCCACCTCGGACTTAAGAGTGCCATAGAAGGCTCCTTCGTACACTTCTTCCCATTCCACAAAGTCATCGTGCCGGATTTTCTCCTGAAACTCCTGTACGGAGATAAAGTAGTAATCCTTTCCGTTGGCTTCGGTGCGGCCGCGTTTATCACGCGTACACGCTGAAATTGAGAAGCTTAGCTCCGGCATACGCTGTAGCAACCGGTGCACGATGGTGGTTTTGCCAGCCCCCGAGGGAGCAGAAAAGGCGATGATTTTACCCTGCATCGGGCAAAATTAGGCCATTTCTCCCTGAAGTTTCGCAAGAATTGAGTTTGATAGCGAGGTTGGGGCCTTTTTACGGCCTACCTTTTCACTGAGGAAATCAATGAAGATATTCTGCTTATCAATGCTGTCAAAGCAAGGAGAGCAGTCTTCGGCATGGTTAACGAAATAATCCGTGTCCTCCGCCGTAGGCTCCTGGCCTACAATAATCTGGTCGAGTATGGTGTTCACACGTTCACAGTCGGGGCCGCTCGTAACAGGGGCACCGCTCTGGTTGGTTTGTTTTGTAGACGTAGTTTCCATAACGCAGGTGTTGGCTGAGGGGAGTTTATTCGGATTCTTCCGAGGTAGTGAATTCATCTTCGCCATCTTCATTGGAGCCGTAGCCCATTGATTTAGCGTACTTTTCAAGTTTTTCTTTGAGGAAATTGCGTGCCCGGTGCAAGCGGGAGCGCACCGTACCGATGGGGATGTCCAGCACTTTTGCCATCTCCTCATAGGTGAACCCTTCCAGGTCGCAGAGGATAATGACCGTGCGAAAATCCACGGGCAGCGAGTTCAAGGCGCGGGCCACCTCATCACCGATCAGGTCGCGCACGGCTTGCTGCCGCATGTCGGAGGAGGAGGGGCCGGCGTCGTTATCCGCCTCTACATCTTCCGAGTTGTAGTAACCTTCGATTTCGCTGTAATCAACCTTGGCAGGCTGCTTACTTTTTTTGCGGAAATCGTTGATGAACGAATTTTTCAGGATGCGAAACAGCCACGCTTTGGCGTTTGTTCCTGGTTCGAAGTACTCAAAGAAGCGATATGCTTTCAGATAAGTTTCCTGTACCAAGTCATTTGCGTCATCTTCGTCCAGGGTCAGGCGAAAGGCAAAGTTGTACAGGGAGTCGAGCACGGGCATCAACTCGGCCTGAAAACGCCGGTCTTTTTCCTCTTTGCTCAGTTTAGGAATCCGCTCGGGAGAGTCGCTCATGAACGCTGAAAATTGCGGCTGAATATTAGAAAAATACCGCTGTTAGACAAATCTACGGGAGTATACCGGCTTTCAGGCAGAATGTTTTTTGGCAATGCAGCGCATTGTTCAGTCTGGACATCCGGAAACCCGTGTAAGAAACAGGCTAATTAAGGCCAGTTCAACATTCCGATAACGAACTACCGCTTGGAGGGTAATTTGCCGCAACGGAAACTGATACACCTACGGGCTACGCCGGTATACGGGTTGCGCCGATGGAAGCAGCAACCTGGCTAGCAGCAGAGAATCTGTGCTCGGATTACGGATGACTGCCTGTGTTACTGCCCGTTATTCGTTGTTGCCCAGTACTGATATAAATATTACTGAGGCTATATAAGGCCAGCCGCGTATCATTCGGCCGGCCGTAAAGTAGTCCAACCACATACCCGACTGGCCACTTGCATGGGCTCCAGTGCTTTGATGCACGAGCAAGCAGCCGGCTGCGCGCGACACTCCTGACAATGAGGCTTGTCATAGACCACGTAGCTAGCGTGCGGACCGAGCGGAGCCCAGCGGCCCGGATGCATGGGCCGAATGGGCGGGTAGAGGCCGAGGGCATGGCGGCCAAGCGCCGCGGCCAAATGCAGCGGGCCGGTACTGCCCGCCACTAACCCATCGGCAGCCGCAATAAAGGCCAAGAACTCGGGCAGCCCCAACTGGCCAGTAAGATCGGCGGTAAGGTAGGGTTGGTGTTCGTGCAGCCAGGGGCGCAGCTCTTCCCCCTCGGCAGCGGTGCCGGTGATGAATACGCGGTGCCCAGCCTGGTGCAGCAACCTGGCCAGAGTGCCAAAGTGCCCCAGCCCCCACTCCCGGGCACTGCCGCGGCTGCGCGGGTGCAGAATGACGTTGAGCTGCTGGGGTTGACGGGCAGCCAGAAGCTGGCACAACTCAGGCCGGAGTGGAACGGTGGGGGTAAGCTGGACTAGCGGGGCTACGGCCGCCAGCGGCATCGTGCCGGTTTGGCCCAGCCCGTGCAGCATGTGCAGGTTAAGTTGGGCTTCGTGAAGGGGTGAGTGGCGGCGGCTGAGGGTAACCAGCTTGGTGCAAGTAAGCCAGTGAAACCACCGGTTGCGGGTGCCAACGCGGCAGCGGATACCAGCCCGGCGCGCCAGCCAGGCCAATTGCTTGTTGGGAAAAACGTGCAGTATGGTATCGGCGCCGGTAGCCTGTAAGGCGGCTACTTGGGCCGCCTCGGGCAGGTGCAGGAGCTCGTCGAGGTTCAGAAAGTCATCCAGCCAGGGGCAGGCAGCGGCTACGGCCTGGGTGTAGGTGCGACCCAGCAGCAGCACGCGGCACTCCGGAAATAACTGCTTGAGGCGGCCGGCAACCGGCAGCGTCAGCACCACGTCGCCGATGGCATCGGTGCGGCTGATGAGGAAGGTGCGACTCATGCGGCGGTGCGGGTTTTGAGCTTGGCAAATTTCAGGAACACGCCCCAAGCCGAAATTACGGCTATGCTCAGGCCAGCAAATCCATCGAGGAAGCCCAACCGCAGGAAATAGCCATGCACAAATTTCCACCAGGGTTTCAGCAGCAACTGGAATATGGACACGTCACGCCTGCCCCGGAGCCACAATTCATCGGCAGCAATGCTGGTAAAGCGGTTGAGCTGCTGCACATGCTGCTCCACAGAGTTGTAGGAGTAGTGCAGCACGTCGCCAGCCAGTGGTAATGGCGTTGGCTGATTAGCGGCCAACTCGTACCGTTCGTGCAGCAGCAGGCCTTCCCAGCGGCCCAACCGACGGTCGTACAGCCGCAGCTTACGGTCGGGGTACCAGCCGCCGTGGCGCACCCAGCTACCGCAGTAGTTGGTAAGCCGGGCCAAGGTGTAGCCAGCGCCCTGCCAGTTGGCTTTAGCGGCCTGAATACTATAGCGCAACTCCTCGGTCAGCACTTCATCGGCATCCAGCTGCAGTACGTGGTGGTGCTGAGCTTGGGCAGTAGCATAGTTTTTCTGCTCCACGTACCCTTCAAATGCGTGCTGAATTACCCGTGCGCCCAGCTGTCGACAGATGACTACGGTCTGGTCGGTGGAGAAGCTGTCAACTACCACCAACTCGTCGGCCACTGGACGGGCCGCCTCAAGGCAGCGGGCAATATTGGCTTCTTCATTGAAGGTGATGATAACGACGGACAGCGGAACCTGAGGCATAATACGGGCAAATATCGGGGTTTTGCGTGGGCCCATTCTTCCTTGTATGTTTGGGTATCTGCCCTCAGATTAATTACCGACGTAATCAATCGTATTCAATGCGTGGCTTTATTTTTTTGTGGCTGCTATTATGTACCGTATCTGCATCGGCGCAGGCTCCAGTTCGCTACTGGGTACACGGCCAGCGAGCAGTGTTACCGGTAAGCATCAACACCATTGAGCTGCTACATGTGGAGTTTGATTCAACCTTATTTAATAAGCAGGTGGAAGTTGGTCAGGTTATAGGGCATACTACCGGTCAGCCGCTAATCCGTTCGGTACGCTACGGGTTGCAATTGCTAAAATCGGAGGAGTTGTACGCTGATGGCAGCTATTCTGAAGCCGCAACAGTGTTGGAAGAAGCCTTTGCCAAAGAGCCTACTAATCCGTTTATTCTGAATCAGCTGGCTCGTTCGCTCTATCGTACCGATAAAACCAAGCCCCGAGCCTATACTCTTTATCAACAGCTGGTGCAGCAACTCGCCAGCGTAGTGCCCGCCCATGATTCTATCCTGACCGCAGATGCACAGTTTTCGGAGGCGTACTGGAAACTCGGCACGCTCTACATGGATAATCAACAATGGCCAGAAGCACTTCTGAGTATCTCGCAATTTCTGGTGGCGACGCCGGAGGAAACGTATGCTGGTACACCGTTGCATGAACAGGTGCTCAATTACCAGACAGAATGCCTCTATGAACTTAAGGAAGTTACGCTGTGCCGCCAGTTTGGCAAGCAGGCCATGCAGCTATTCCCAAGCAACCGGTATGTACAGCCTTATCTAGCCAAGTTAAGTCCCTCACCACGAGTTCCGGCTAAGCCAGCCAACAAGCCCCGCCGTCTATAGCCCGAAGTTAAGCCTATGGCCCCCAATAGAGAGGCTACGTATACAGGCCCTCCACTTTGCTTCTATACATGACTGCATCTTCCGAAAAAATTGTGCTGGTTACGGGCTCTACCTCTGGCATTGGCAAAGTAACCGCGCTGGAGTTGGCCCGCCAGGGTTTCCACGTGGTGGTGCTGGCCCGCAACGCCGATAAAGCGGCCCAAACGCGCCAGGAAATTCAGCAAGTAGCCTGGCCCGGCCGCCGCGTAGACGTGTTGCTCTGTGATTTATCGGACCTGAGCCAGGTGCGGCGGGCGGCAGAGGAGTTCAACCAACGCTACGCCCAGCTAGATGTACTGGTGAACAATGCCGGACTGGTGTTTGGGGCGGAGCGCGAAACCTCCGCCAACGGCCACGAAATGACGTTTGCCACCAACCACCTCGGCCCTTTTCTGCTCACCAGCCTGCTATTCGACAAGCTGGAGCAGAGCCCGGCCGCCCGCATTGTGAACGTGGCTTCCATGGCTTACCAGTTTGCCAAGCCCGATTTCAACGACTTGGATGCTACCTGTAACTACTCCCCTATGCGGGCTTACGCCAACTCCAAGCTGTTCAACATCATGTTCACGCAGGAACTGGCGCGGCGACTGCGCCAGCGGGGCAGCCACAACGTTACCACCAACAGCCTGCACCCCGGCGTGGTAGCTAGTAATTTCGGCAGCAACTCTACGTGGTTTACCCGGGCCTTTTATAAGGTAGCTGCACCGTTCATGACCTCCTCCGAGGGTGGCGCCAAAACCAGCATTTATCTGGCTTCCGACCCCGCAGTAGCGCAAACCAGTGGTGGTTACTTTGTGAAGCAGCAACCGGAAGCTGTAAAGTCAGCCTTCAACTCCCCCGAAAACGCCCGGAAGCTCTGGCAGGAATCTGAGCGGTTAGCAGGACAGCCCTTCCTCTCGGAAGCCTAATGCCAATGCTTCGCTAATAAGTGGCATTGATTAGATGCTTTGTTTCTGCGGGCGTAGGTTTACGGGTAAACAATTCGGTGGGTAGATGCGTTACGCAGGCAATTCATGTACCTACCTCTTTTTTGAATTTATATGGAACTTGGCATCAGTTCTTTCGGGGAAGTAGCCCCGGCCCACGTAGCGGGCGGCGACACAGCAGCGGCCCAACGCACTCAAGAGCTGGTAGCACTGGGGCACCGGGCCGATGAGGCCGGGCTGGATGTGGTAGCCATTGGTGAGCATCATCGGGCCGACTACGTGGTATCGTCGCCGGAGATGGTGCTGGCGGCCGTGGCAGCGGTTACCAACCGCGTGCGGCTCAGCAGCGCCGTTACGGTACTGAGCTCCACCGACCCAGTGCGCACCTTTCAGAACTTTGCTACCCTGGACTTACTTTCCAATGGCCGGGCCGAAATTATTGCGGGCCGGGGTTCCTTTATTGAGTCGTTTCCGCTGTTTGGCCAGGATTTGGGCGACTACGATGCCCTGTTCACTGAGAAGCTGGGCTTGTTGTTGCAGCTCAATGAGCAGGAAGTAATTACCTGGCAGGGCAAGCTCCGGCCCAGCATTGCGGGCAAGGGCGTGTATCCGCGGCCCCTGCAACCTAAGCTGCCCATCTGGATTGGAGTGGGTGGCACCCCTGCTTCGGCAGCCCGGGCGGGCTCCCTGGGCCTCGGCCTGACTATTGCCATTTTAGGAGGCGCGCCGGCGCAATACGTGTCATTTGCTGACCTGCACCGCCGGGCCGCCAAGCAGGCGGGCCATACTGGGGCGCTGCCCCTGTGCCTGAACTGCCATTTCCATCTGGCTGATAACTCTCAACAGGCCGCCGATGAGTTTTTCCCGGCCTATTCCCTGGTGATGAACCGCATTGGCCGGGAGCGGGGCTGGCCGCCCATGTCGCGGCAGCAATTTGATTACCTGCGTGGGCCGCAGGGGCCGCTGTTCGTTGGCACACCCCAGGAGGTCACTGAGAAGCTGGTCTACTTGCATGGTCTTTTCCAGAACACCCGTTTCATTGGCCAGCTGATGCTGGAAGGTATGCCCCACGAGGCGGTACTGCACTCCACTACGCTATTCGGGCAGGTGGTGGCCCCGGCTGTGCGCGCCCGTCTGGGTGTAGCTGTGTAGTACGTGCAGGCCCGGGAAATTTGTGTTACTTACTGCCGCCTGCCAACACCGGCAGCGCGTACGGTCTGCCGCACCATGCATTATTCCGATTCGGAAACCCGCCAATGGGCCACGTTCCTGCACCTTTCTCTCCTGGCCGGAGTACTCGTACCGGGGGCTGGTTTTGTCCTGCCTATTATTCTGTGGCAGGTAAAGAAAAACGAATTGCCCAGTATCGATGCGCACGGCAAAATGGTAACCAATTGGCTAATCAGCGCGGTTATTTACGGAGCCGTATTCGGCCTACTCAGCTTCTTGCTTATTGGCCTGCCCCTGCTGGGTATTTTGGGCATAGTATCCATCGTGTTTCCTATCATCGGGGCTGTTAAGGCTAATGAAGGCACCCTCTGGTCTTACCCACTTACCATCCGTTTCCTCTCGTAGCGGCCTTTTTTACTGGCTCAGTATAGCAGAAAACCCCGCCCGGCGCAGTGCCAGGCGGGGTTTTCTATGGAGGCTATGGCCGCTTAGTAGCGGTACAGGTCTGATTTGAACGGACCTTCCACGGGCACTTTGATATAATCGGCTTGCTTGGGCGTCAGCTCGTCCAGCTCCACGCCAATTTTGGCGAGGTGGAGGCGGGCCACTTTCTCATCGAGGTGCTTGGGCAAGGTGTATACCTGGTTTTCGTACTTGTCGGCGTTCTTCCACAGTTCCAGTTGAGCCAGCGTCTGGTTGGTGAACGAGTTCGACATAACGAAGGAAGGGTGGCCGGTAGCGCAGCCCAGGTTTACCAAGCGGCCTTCCGCCAGGATAATTACCTCTTTGCCTTCGATGGTGTAAATATCTACCTGGGGCTTCACCGTGTCCTTGGTGTGGCCGTAGTTTTTATTCAGCCACGCCATATCAATCTCATCATCGAAGTGGCCGATGTTGCAGACAATGGCTTTGTCCTTCAGGGCGCGGAAATGCTCCTCCCGAATGATGTCGCAGTTACCAGTAGTAGTGATGACAATGTCAGCGCGCGGAATGGCGTTTTCCATCTTCTTCACCTCGAAGCCATCCATAGCAGCCTGCAGAGCGCAAATAGGGTCAATTTCGGTTACGATAACGCGGGCACCAGCACCGTTCAGCGAAGCCGCCGTGCCTTTTCCTACGTCGCCGTAGCCAGCCACAACTGCTACTTTACCGGCCATCATTACATCGGTAGCCCGACGAATGGCATCCACGGCCGACTCTTTGCAGCCGTACTTGTTGTCGAACTTCGACTTGGTTACCGAGTCGTTGATGTTGAAGGCGGGCATGGGCAAGGTACCGGCTTTCACCCGCTCCAACAGGCGTAACACACCCGTGGTGGTTTCTTCCGAAATGCCTTTAATGCCGGCGGCTAGCTCAGGGTACTGGTCCAGCACCATGTTGGTCAGGTCGCCGCCGTCATCCAAAATCATGTTCAGGGGCTGACGCTCTTCGCCGAAGAACAGCGTCTGCTCAATGCACCAGTTGAACTCCTCCTCGTTCAGGCCTTTCCAGGCGTACACCGGAATACCAGCGGCGGCAATGGCTGCAGCGGCGTGGTCCTGGGTCGAGAAGATGTTGCACGACGACCACGTAACATCGGCGCCCAGCTCAATGAGGGTTTCGATGAGCACGGCCGTTTGAATGGTCATGTGCAGACAGCCCGCAATGCGCGCGCCCTTCAGTGGCTTGCTGTCACCATACTCCGCCCGCAGCGACATGAGGCCGGGCATTTCGGCTTCGGCGAGGCGGATTTCCTTGCGGCCCCACTCAGCGAGGCTCATGTCTTTTACTTTGTACGGAACGTAGGCCGTGGTCTTAGTCTCCATCAGGTAGATACAGTGGTGAAGTAGTCGGATTCTAACCGCAAAGATACTCGATTTGTTAGCCTTTTTATTCCGGGTCAGTTGGTCGATGCGGGACATCAAAAAAGGCTGCCCGGAAATATCCGGGCAGCCCTTGTACTATCATTGAGCGAGTGGTGCTAGTTGTTTTGCAGAATAACTGCTTTGGGTTGTTGCTCGGCCGCTACTCCGGCGCCGGCAATGCCCCGCACCAGAATTGTATAGATTTTGCCAGCCTCATAGTTTTTAGTACCCGTTCCCGAACCTGACCCATCACCAACGGTTAACACAACCGGGCGCGGGGTGCCGGCGCTCGTAATGGTGAGGGTTGGTGAGCCAGCATTAATGGCGAAAAAGGCGGAAGCCGTTCCAAAGGCTACGTCTGGAGTAACATCAGTGCCAGGCGTGCCTGGAACAGCCGACGGCACCGTTAGCCGAACCGGAGAGGGCGCGCCTACCGCCAAATGCACCAATCGGATTTTAGCTTGATTAGCGGCCGGAGCGGTCAGGTCGTCGGTAACAGACAGCAACTCGGCGCTGCCGATAGAGGCCGTGGGCGAGTACACGAATACTGAGTAGCTCTGGTCTTTGGCCACGGCCAGCGTGCGGCTGACTACCGTAGTGCCGGTACCATTAACGAGGCGCAGCTGCGGGGAGCCCACGTTGACGCCGAGGTAGCCGCTATTTTGCGTGTACGTGAGTGAGCTGCCCTGCTGATTATCGAATACCGGCGTTATGGCGGCTGTAGCGGCCGCAGCGGCATGTACTACTACTACCTTGCCTTGGTCGGGCGCGGGCGTGTTGTTATCATTATCATCGTTGCCACAGGCTGAGAAAGCCAGAGCAGCCGGCAGGGCGGCCAATAAAACGGCCGGACGGAAAAGCGAAGTCAGGGTTTTCATAAGCAGGAAGTAGGTGAACTGAGTGCCTCAACGAAGCCCTAACCGCTTTTGTTGGATGAGCCCTAAAACTTTTGCTCGATGAATTGCACTTTTTTGTCGTCCAAACACTTAGCTCTTTGACTATATAGACCGTAGTTTTGTCCTCATGCCCTATAACCAACTGTCTCGTGTTTCCGGCGGGTTACGCCGCTTTATTTTAGTTGCTGCTTGCTCGTTGGGAGTATCCCTGGCGGCTCAGGCTCAGCAAGCTACCACCGTGTTGCGTTTAGCACCCGAGGATGTAAGCCGCGGGCTGAATGGGGCCCAGAAAAACTTCTTTTTCACTACCGGCGCAGGCACTTCTAACGACGATTACCAGAGCGCCGGCTTTTTCGGACAGCGCCTGCGGCCTTACCTGGCCGGCAACCAGGAAGCCCTGGACAACCTGAACCGCTACCGCCGGCAGAAATGGATGTATCTGGCTGAGCGCCTCACGTTTGTGGGCGCAGTAGGCTTGTATGGCCAGCAGGTGCTTGCGCACACTGAGAAAGAGGAATATTTCAACAATACCCAGCAGGTTGCCGTAGGTGTAGCCGCCTTCAGCCTACTAAGCAATGTGCTTATCAGCCGCCACACCAACTCGCACCTGCAGCGGGCTGTTGAGGCGCATAATGCGGGGTTGCCGGCGGCCCGCACTGGTATGCTGCAGCAAATGCGGCCCAGCACAGTGGGGCTAGCGGCCAGCCGTAGCGGGCAGCCGCTGCTCGCACTAAGCTGGAACCTACGCTAACACCTTTCTTGTTTTCCGGATATTCCGGGCCCGTTTTCGGGGCAGCTTCTCTGTAGTGAGCTGCGCACCGAAATACGGGCCCGGAATATTCTTTTTTCACTGTACCACAGCTGGCCGGATGCTGCCAGGAAATAATAGTTGCGTATTTCCTGCTTACGTTTGAGTATGCTTTTCGCCCAGGCCGGCGCAGAGGATCGTCCGGAGCCGGTCTGTTTTTCGTAGGAACCCTACATGGAATACCCGCTGCCCACGGCGGCTCGGCAATACGTTGCCAAGCACCTGCACGATGACCCCGCCCAACTAGCCCTGCAAGCCCGCCGCTACCCCGGTCTGCCCGTCCCCGACCTTATCCGGCAGATTCAGGCCCGCCAGAAAGCCCGCACCAAGCTGCCCGACTGGGCCGAGAATCCGGAGCTTATCTTCCCTCCTACCCTTTCAGTGGAGCAAGCCTCCTCGGCCCGCACAGCTGCTTTTAAAGCCTCACTGGTGAATGGGCAACGCCTGGCCGACTTGACCGGGGGCTTTGGTGTGGATGCGGCTCACTTCGCTGCGTCGGTGCCCGAGGTGCACTATGTGGAGCGCAACGCGGCCTTGGCCGAGGTGGTGCGCTACAACTTGGCCCAGTTGGACATCAGCAATGTGCAGTGCCATACCGGCGACGCCGTGCAGTTTCTGCGCAACACGCCCGATACCTTCGACTGGTTGTACCTGGACCCCGCCCGCCGCGACACGGCCGCCAAAAAGATCTTCCGGTTGCAGGACTGTGAGCCGGACATTCTGCGCCTGATGCCGCTGTTGCTGCACAAAAGCCGCTGTGTACTGCTGAAAACCTCGCCCATGCTCGATATTGAGCAGGCCATTCTGGAGCTGCGGCAGGTGCGGCGGCTGTGGGTGGTGGCGGTGGACAATGAGTGCAAGGAAGTGCTGTATGAGCTGGGCCCTGAACCCGCCATCGACCCCGAGCGGTTCACGGTAAACCTGCTCCGCAACGGGCAACAGCAAGAGTTTCGGTTGAACCGGGCCCGGGAAACCCGCGCCATTGCCCGCTACGCCGAGCCCCGGCAGTACCTCTACGAGCCCAACGTAGCCGTGCTGAAAGCCGGTGCCTTCAAGAGTATTGGTACGGCCTTCGAAATGCTGAAGCTGCACCAGCACAGCCACCTCTACACCTCCGATGCCCTCCGAACCGACTTCCCCGGCCGGATTTTCCGCATCCGGGCAGTAGAGAAGTACGACGGGACGGCCTTGCGCGCCCACCTTGGCCCCGACAACCGCGCCCACGTCACCACCCGTAATTTCCCCGATTCCGTGGCTGAGTTCCGGCACCGCACCGCCATCAAAGAAGGTGGGGAGCTGTACCTATTCGCCACCACCAACCTGGAAGGCAAGCTGATGGTGCTGGTGTGCGAAAAGCTGTACAATGGGGAGTTGGTGGTTTAGTGAGTGTGATGCTCAATTCGCGCAGTTAATGCAAGCAGAACGTCACACTTACTCAATCACCAACTCACCTCTTCACCGCGCCGGGCTGGTCCATTTGCTGCCTCTGATGCGAAAGCGCCAGGGCAGGGCGGCATCCTCCCCGGCATAGTCGATACCCACGCGGGGCGAGGCTAGAATGTCGGCTTCGGCTACTGGCTCGTGGTGGTCTTCCAGCCAGATGGTGTCGCCCGTCAGGTCGAGGCCGTAGTGGGCGGTAGTAATGCCCAGGGCCTGGGTGAGTAGGCCGGGGCCGCCGGTGAGGTTGCGCTGCACCTGCGGCAGCTCCCGGCGCAGCAGCATTTCGGCCGCACCTTTGGTGGGTTCCAGGCCCCGAATCAGCACGGCATCGGCTTTGCCAGCTTCATTGGTGATAATGTTGAATAGAGCGTAGCGGCCGTACACCAAGTACACGTAGGCTACTCCGCCAGGCTGATACATAATTTGGGTGCGGGCTGTGTAGCGGCCCAGGTGAGAGTGACAAGCCTGGTCGTTTTCGTGGGCGTAGGCTTCGGTTTCCGTGATGCGGCCGCCGGTGAGCACCCCACCAATGTGGGTGTATAGGTATTTACCCAGTAGCTCCCGGGCAATCTGCACGGGGTTGGGGCGGCGATAGAAATCCAGAGGAATTATGGACATAGTTCGGCAGCGGTTACGGATGAGTAGCCATCTATACGAGGTATTGCCTACCTTTGCCGCTGTAAAGGTGGCCGGACCCCAATTGCGGGGCGAGGCTGAAAAGGGAATCCGGTTGAAATCCGGAGCTGTCCCCGCAACTGTACGCTTCATGAGTCGGCGCGTCATCACCGGCCACTGTTTCTGCCCCGGCTGCCCCAGCGGCGGCCGTTGAAATGGGAAGGCGACGCGCCCGGAGCAAGCCAGGAGACCTGCCTTTGCAATTCCTATGTTCAGCGCTTTCGGAGGAAGGGCGGAGAATGAAACCAGTGGCGGAGCCCAGGCTGCGCGGAGTACCCTTCTGTTTTCGGCCTCGGCTTCGGGGGTCAGCTGCTAAAAGCCAGCTGAGCAACGAGGTTTTGAACTGAATTTTTCGAGTGCGAAAATTTGGTTCGGAAGATGCGTTTTACGGTTTTAGTGCGTGGTGGCCTGCTGGGCTGGCTGGCTGGCGCGGTGTTGCTGCCTACCTCGGCCGCAGCCCAGACTGCCTCTGATACGGCCCGCGTGCAGCGCCTGCCCACTGTGCGCATTTCCGGCGTGCGGGTAGAGCGGTTTGCCGTAGGAAGCCGCCGCTTCTCCCTCGATTCGCTGGCCCTCACCACCTACCGCACCGGCACGCTGACCGATGTGCTCAGTGCGCGCACGGCCGTCTACCTGAAAAACTACGGCCCCGGCCAGCTGGCTTCTATCACGCTGCGGGGTACCTCGGCCCGGCATACTGCCGTGCTCTGGAACGGCTTCAACATCAACTTACCCAGCTTAGGTGAGGCCGATTTTTCTCTGCTACCCGTCAGCGGTTTTACTCAGGCTGATGTGCAGCTGGGCCCGGCCGCCGCTACCTACGGCAACGGGGCCATTGGGGGCACGGTGCTGCTGTCGTCGGATGCGAAATGGGGGAAAGGCTGGCGCGGCGCAGCCCAAGCCGAGTACGGCAGCTTTGGGCTGGGCGCGGGCACGTTGGAAGCCGCCTTCAGCAACCAGAAAATAGCTGTGCGCACCAGCTTGCTGTACCGGGAAGCTGCCAACAACTTTGTCTACTATACTCAAGAATTCCGGGGCCGCGTGCAGCAGCGCCAGGAAAACGCCGCCCTCCGCCAGGCCAGCCTCAGCCAGGATGTAACCCTGCGCCTGGGCCAGCGCAGCGAAGTGGCACTGGCTGCCTGGCTCACCGATGCCGACCGGCAGATTCAGCCGGGCATTGGCACCAACAACACCCACGCCGAGGAACGGGACCAGAGCCGCCGCCTTACGAGCAGTTACCGCTACGTGAGCCAGCACCACGAGTGGACCGCCCGCACCGCCTGGTTTGAGGATGTGCTCAACTACCGCGACGACGTGAGTGGGCTCAGCGAATCACGAGTACGCACCAGTCAGGCGCAGGCCGAGCACACTTGGAACGTGGCGCCCAATGCCTCGGTGCGGCTGGGAGGCGAGGCGCAGCACTTTGCGGCCCAGGTGGATGGCTACGGCAGTCAGCCCCGCACCGAAAACCGCTACTCCGGCTTTGCCCTGCTCCGCTACGACCCCCGGCCCCGCCTGCGCCTCTCCCTGAACCTGCGCCAAGCCGTGCTACCGGACCGCCGCCCACCCCTCACCCCTACATTGGGAGCGGAGTGGCTGGCCCTGGAAGCAGGGCTGCATACCCTCACGGCCAAAGGCAGCGCCTCCCGCAGCTACCGGGCCCCCACCCTCAACGAGCGATACTGGCGGCCCGGCGGTAACCCCAACTTGTTGCCCGAGGAAAGCCTGGGCTACGAGGGTGGCCTAGTACACACCCTCACGGCGGCCCCGGCCCATTTGCGCCTGCAAACGGAACTGACGGGCTACCGACAACTGGTGGACAACTGGGTGCAATGGACACCGGGAGCCACGTATTGGTCGCCGCGGAACTTACGGCAGGTACGCGCCCAAGGGCTGGAGGCTAGCACCCAATTAGGTTGGCAGCCGGGAGCCTACCACCTACAGACGCGAGCCAGCTACGGCTTTACACAGTCGGTGAAAACGCAGGGCGTGGCTTCTGACGCTGACCCGGTGGGGCGGCAGCTGCCCTTTGTGCCCCTGCACACAGCCGCCTTCAGCACCGACCACACCTGGCACGGCTGGCAGCTCAGCACCACGCTCACGTTTACTGGCTACCGCTACACCGATGCTTCCGCCACGGATTATCTGCCCAGCTACTGGCTGCTGAATGCCGCGCTGGGCCGCACCTTGGCCGTACGGCCCGACTGGCGCCTGCAGGTGCTGGCCCAGGGCTATAACCTCTCCAACACCGCCTACCAAAGCTACCAGAACCGCGCCATGCCGCTACGTAGCGGCAGCCTGAGTTTGCGGGTGCTGTGGCGCTAACCTCCCGACATTTTTTCTACCTGTTTTTCTACTATGAAGCATTCCTCTCCTTTCGCCAGCCTGAGTAGCCGCCTGCTGCTAGGCAGCGCCACCGCCCTGGGCCTGCTGGCCTGCGACCCAAACGACAACCCTCAGCCGGTTGAGCAGCCCATCGTAACCAGCACCGTGTTCGTGGTGAACGAAGGCAATTTCCTGCGCTCCAACGCCGATATCAGCCTATTCAGCAAAGCCAGCGGCACGGTAACCAACAAAGCCCTGTTCAGTGCGGCCAACGGCAAAGCCCTTGGCGACATCGCCCAGAGCATGGCCATTCAGGATAGTCTGGGCTACATTGTGGTGAACAACAGCAATAAGCTGGAAGTAGTATCCTTGGCCAAGTTTCGGTCGAAAGGTACAGTGACGGGCCTGAAGCTGCCGCGCTATTTCGCACCGGTTTCCTCAACGAAAGGCTACGTTACGGAAACCGTGAAGTACGACGGCTCCAATGGGCAGGTATCGGTTATTAACCTCACAACCAACACTGTTACCAAAACTATTGCCGTGGGGGTAGAACCCGAGCAACTGCTGGTGGCCGGCTCCCGCCTGTACGTAACCAACAGCGGCGGCAATACGGTAACGGTTATTAATACCACCACTGATGCCGTGGAAGGCACCATTACGGTGGGCGACTCGCCCAACAGCCTGGCTCAGGACCGGGACGGCAACGTATGGGTGCTGAGCGGGGGCAAAGGGGTATACAATCCTAATTTCTCTTTGTTGACCAAAGGCAGCCTCGCTAAAATTGTACCCGGCCAGCTTACCGCCACTTCCCGGGAGTTTGATTCCAACCAAAGCTCTCCGGGGCGCCTGACTATTAACGGCGCCAAAAACCAGCTGTACTACACCTACAAAGGAGGAGTGTACACGCTTGGCACCGCCGACGCGGCCCTGCCCACTACCCCGCTTATCCGGCGCAGCTTCTACGGCTTAGGCGTTGACCCCCAGGACGGCACAATTTACGGTGCCCGGGCCTCCTTCACGACCACCGATAAGGTAATTCGTTACCGCACCACCGGCGCGCCCATCGATTCGTTTACCGTAGGTGTGGGCCCCAACGGATTCGTTTTTTACTAGTCCTGTTTTTCTGAGCTTTGAAAACCCTGATGCTGCTTCCACGGCATCAACAAAAAGGCCCGTAACCATGGTTACGGGCCTTTTTGTTGGCATCTGGTTCAGGAGCCGACTAGTCAGCCAGGCCGTCGTTGTTACGGTCTTTCCGGTCAGTGGCGGCTTCGTATTGCTGGCGGCCAGTGGGGCCGGCGGCAGTGTCGCGCGCCATGCCCGAGGTAGCTGAATCAGCCGCTACCGAGGCGTTTTGATGCCGGGCCGGGTCGAGGCTTTTTTCGGAGCCGCGCTCCACGTTGGTATCTCCGCTGTCGGAACCCGTGTTGCAGGCCGATACGGAGGAAACAAGCAGGGCGGCTACGGCCAAGGAGCGAAAAGCAAGAAGCGTTTTCATACGTCTGGGGGAAGTTGGAGGAGCAGTAAACTATTTGGGCTGTACGGCTGACCGCCGCCCTGGTTTTTACGTACTAAGTTTTGAGCTTTTCCTACCGCAACCATTTCGCCACAACTCAGTCTATTTTGCTCCCATGCTTCACGCCGACCCATAGCTGGCCCCGTCTATACCCTTCCCCGGTTTGTATGCGGCCAACGGTTATCTTTGCTTGTCTGGACCTGCTTACATGACCCGAGCTACCACTTCCCGATTTACCCCGTCCCACCCGTTCCTGCGGAAAACAGCCTGGCTGGCTGGCAGTAGCGCCTTACTGGCTTTGCTACTGGTTGCGTATCTGTACGGAGTTCAGGACCAGTTCTTCGGTCGATTCTTTGGCGCTTTTTTCGTATTTTTCTGGCTACTGGCTGTTACTTTTCTGGGAGTAGTTCCTTTCGTGAATTGGGCAGCCGCCAACTGGTTTGGGAAGCAATGGGCTGAGGACGCGCCAACCGTGCGCCGCACCAAGCCCGCCGCTTCTCCACCACCAACCCGTACATCCACGCGTACCGCACCGCGGTTGAAATCAACTCAACATCCGTGAAAACGACGCTCCTCCACATCAAAAACATGGTTTGCCCACGCTGCATTGATGCCGTGCGCAACCTTCTCGAACAAGCTGGCTACCGCCCCACTGACATTACGTTGGGCCAGGCGCAGCTCGACCAAAGTACTCCCGCCGACCCCGTATCCGTGGCACCTATGCTGCGCGAAGCCGGCTTCGATGTAATTATGGGCCGGGCCGACCAGCTGACGGAACAAATCAAGACGGCCTTGGTGGAATACCTGGAGCACCTGCGCACAGCGCGCATGCCCTTGACTACTTCGGCCTTCCTCACCGACCGTTTTGCGGCCACCTACTCTCATCTGAGCAAGGTATTCTCGCGCACGGCTAACCTCACCATTGAGAAATACCTTATCCGGCTGAAAATTGAGCGGGTGAAGGAAATGCTCAGCTACAATGAAATGACGCTCAGCGAAATTGCCGAGCACATGCGCTACAGCTCTGGTCAGCACCTGAGCAACCAGTTCCGGCAGGTTACTGGCCACTCCGTGAGCGAATTTCGCCGGGACCTGATGCCTCGCCGCCTCTCGTTGGACCAACTGGCCTAGCCAGCAGACGTCGTTCTTGAAAAGCAGGCCGTTCAGCAGTAGCTGAGCGGCCTGCTGCCGTTATGGGCACACAATCGTACGTAATCGGCCCGGGTTGTGTATAACTGCAAGGGCCGTGCGGCAGTATTGTTGCGTAGTTGTTCGCTCCACAGTAATACAGTAATACGGCTGCCTATGCGCTCCTTTCTTCTTTTTCCGCTCGGGCTTAGCCTGCTGGCTGCCCGGCCAGCCCACAGCCAGCACCAGCACCACCAACCTACCCCGGCCGCTGATACCACGCGCCGCCCGGCTCCCGCCAACCCCAGCCAGCACGCCGGTCATGACATGGGTATGCCCGGCACGGCCCTTCCTGATACTACCCGGCAGGCTCGTTCCGGTGCTCAGCACGCTGGTCACGACATGAGCGGCATGCAGCATGGGGGCAGTATGGCAGGTATAGAGCCGATGACCCACGCCTACTCGCGCAGCTTGCCCATGAACCGCAACGGGTCCGGCACTGCCTGGAACCCCGACAATACACCCATGTTTATGTGGATGCACCACAAGGGCGCCTGGATGGTGATGAACCACGGGGCCGTTAATGTGCGCTATACGCGCCAGAACATTGGGCGCGGCAGCGGGCAGCGGGGCGGTAGCACCTTCGATGCGCCCAACTGGTTTATGACCATGGCCCAACGCCCCCTTGGGCAGAAGGGGCTGCTCAACCTCACGGCCATGGTGTCCCTCGACCCGCTGACGGAGGGCGGCAACGGCTACCCGCTGCTGTTTCAGAGTGGGGAGGCCTACAAAGGCCGCCCGCTGGTAGACCGTCAGCACCCTCACGACCTGCTGTCAGCCCTGAGCGTGGCCTACACCCACGCCATTTCGGAGGATGTGGATGTGACGGCCTATTTGGGCTACCCCGGTGAGCCGGCTATTGGGCCAGTAGCCTTCATGCACCGGATTTCCGCCATGCCCAACCCCGATGCGGCGCTGGGTCACCACTGGCAGGACGCCACGCACATCACCTTCGGCGTGGCTACGCTGGGCGTGCGTTACAAGCAGTTCCGGCTGGAGGGCTCCAACTTCACGGGCCGGGAGCCGGATGAGCACCGCTACGGCTTTGACCGGCCCCGGGCCGACTCCTGGGCCGGCCGCCTGAGCTGGAACCCCACCGGGGCATTGGCGTTGCAGGTTTCGCGCGCCTACATTAAGCGCCCCGAGGAGTTGCACCCCGACGAGGATGTGAAGCGCACCACGGCCTCCGTTATCCAGAGCAGCCAGTGGGGTGAGTACCGTTTCATCACCTCGGCCCTGGTGTGGGGCCTGAACCAGCACGTGGAGGCCGATGGGCACAGCCACGGCGCGGCCTCGCACTCGGTGCTGGCTGAAACCAACGTGCAGCTAGGCAAGCCCGCCGTGTACGGCCGCTACGAGTTTGTGCAGAAATCCAACGAGGAGCTGCAGATTCCGCTGTTCGGCCCGGCCGATGAGCCCCTCACCGCCCAGTACAACGTGCACGCCCTCACCCTGGGTGCCAACTACCGCGTGGCCCAGCTGGCCCGCACCGACCTTACGCTGGGTGCCCAGGCCACCGTATACCGCCCCGACCAGGATATGCGCTTCTACTACGGTTCCACGCCCGTGTCGGCGCAGGTGTACCTGCGGCTGAACCCTTCGTTGATGCGGATGAATGGGCGGTAGGGACCTCACCCCCCGGCCCCCTCTCCTCGGGGAGAGGGGGTGAGTTCTTGAGTCGGCAATAAGACACCAATCGTTAATTGTCTGGCTCCCCCTTCGCCGCTTGATGCGCGGAATCCGAGGAGAGGGGGCCGGGGGGTGAGGTCACACAAGACCCCTACCTTTGCGGGCACCTTTGCCGCCGGTTGGCGGTTGTTGTCCCCGTGTCGTCTTCTGCCCAGCCCCGCATCCTGCTCATTACCCCGCCGCTCACGCAGCTGAATACGCCCTACCCGGCCACGGCCTACCTCAAGGGTTTTCTGGGCGGGCGGGGCTACCACGTCACCCAGGCCGATTTGGGCTTGGAGTTGGTATTGCAGCTGTTTTCGCGGGCAGGGTTGGCGCGGGTGTTTGCCGAAATTGAGGCCGGCGGCTTCGAGCTGAGCGACAATGCCCGGCGGATGCTGCGGCTCAAGAACAGCTACCTGAGCACGGTGGAGCCGGTTATTCGATTTCTGCAGAACAAGGACAACACCCTGGCCCCGCGCATCTGCCACAGCCGGTTTCTGCCCGAAGCCAGCCGCTTTGATAACGTGGCCGACCTAGAAACGGCCTTCGGTACGATGGGCCTCACCGACCAGGCCCGCCACCTGGCCACGCTCTACCTCGAAGACCTGGCCGACCTGATCAAGGAAACGGTGGGCCCGCAGTTCGGCTTTTCGCGCTACGCCGAGAAGCTGGCTATGTCGGCCACCTCGTTTGATGCCCTGCACGAAGCCCTGCACGCCGCCCCCAACCTGCTCGACCGGATGCTGCTGGAGCTACTGGACAAGCTGCTGGCACGCGCCCAGCCCGACATTGTGGGGTTCACGGTACCCTTCCCCGGCAACCTGTACGGAGCACTGCGGCTGGCCCAGCACGTGAAACAGACCCGGCCCGGCACCTACACCAGCATGGGTGGCGGCTACCCCAACACCGAGCTGCGGACCATTCGGGAGCCCCGCTTCTTCGACTACATCGACTTCCTGACGCTGGATGATGGTGAAGGGCCGTGGCTGCGGCTGCTGGAAGCGTTGAGCGGTCAACAAAACCGTCATGCTCTATCTGGCGTCCGCCTTTCCGAAGCATCTCTACCGCTGACTAATCAATTTCAAGGCAACGAAGCGGTAGAGATGCTTCGACAAGGCGGACGCCAGATGGAGCATGACGTTCTTTTCCAACCCATACCTACTCACCGCCTTCAACGCACCTTTCTGCGCAACGCGACGGGCGAGGTCGAGTACGTCAACCATCCTTCGCCGGATATTCCGCACCCGGAAGTGGGCACGCCGGACTATTCGGATTTGCCGCTGACGGAGTATTTGTCGGTGATAGAGGTGCTGAACCCCATGCACCGGCTCTGGAGCGACGGGCGCTGGAACAAGCTAACTATTGCCCACGGCTGCTACTGGAAGCGGTGCTCCTTCTGCGACGTGACGCTGGACTACATCTCGCGCTACGAAACGGCCCCGGCCACGCTGCTGGTGGACCGCATCGAGCAGATTATTGCCCAGACCGGGCAGACCGGGTTTCACTTCGTGGATGAGGCCGCCCCGCCCCTGGCCCTGCGCGACCTAGCCGTGGAACTGCTGAAACGGCGCGTGAGCATTACCTGGTGGGGTAATATTCGCTTCGAGAAAACCTTCACGCCTGACCTGTGCCGGCTGTTGGCCGCCAGCGGCTGCATTGCCGTGAGCGGAGGGCTGGAAGTGGCTTCCGACCGCCTGTTGGCTCTCATGGAAAAAGGCGTGACCATTGCCCAGGTGGCCCGCGTGACGGATGGCTTTACCCAGGCGGGCATTATGGTGCATGCCTACCTGATGTATGGTTTTCCCACCCAAACCGCCCAGGAAACCGTGGACTCCCTGGAAGTAGTGCGCCAGCTGTTTCAGGCCGGCATTGTGCAGAGCGGCTACTGGCACCGGTTTTCGATGACGGCCCACTCACCGGTGGGCAAAAACCCGGCAAAGTACCAGGTGGCCGCCGTAGGCCCCGAGCCCGGGGCCTTTGCCTGGAATGACCTGTGGCACGACGACCCCACCGGCACCGACCACGAGCAGTTCGGCCCCGGCCTGGCCAAAGCCCTCTACAACTACTTGCACAGCGTGGCGCTACAGGAGCCGCTCAGCTTCTGGTTTGATTTCCGGGTACCCAAAACCACCGTACCCCGCCACCTCATCAGCCAGGCCCTGCAGGAACCCGGCAAACCGGACGCCAGTCGCCCCAACAGTCGGCTGTTCTGGCTGGGCAACGCGCCCGAGCTGCGCTACGAGCCGGGCCGCAAAGGGCAGCGGGCCGTGCTTACATTTTATGAGCAGGCGGAGGATTTTGAGGTTACCGTACCGGCCACCCTCGGCCCCTGGTTGCACGCCCTCTTGACTGGCCTAGCCAACGACTACGATACTAAAGTCTTGGTTAAAGATGCCGCCGCTTCCTACCCTAGCGGCGGCCAGCCCTGGGAGCAGTTTCTGGTATCGGCGGGTTGGCAGTTGCTGCGCGAGAAGGGGCTACTGGTACTGTAGTCTACCCGTGTTATTGCTGTTGCAGCCATTGCACTAGGCCTGGCCAGTATCCGGCAGCGGGTTGGGGCCACTGCCACTGCCCATCAGGGCGGCTGCGCCCGGGCAGCAGAAAGTCGGAGGTGGCGCCCGGGAACACCCGTACGTAGGTACCTTGGCGCTGGCCCAGTGCCGTGCGCAGGCGCCGCGCACTCACTGGCACCTGCGCGGCCGTATCCAGGGCCGCATACAGCCCCAGAACCGGAATTCGTTGCTGGTTAAATACTTGGTAGGGCCGTCCGTCCTCGCGGGTGATAACCGGCACGCCTTCCAGCACGGCAAAAGCCGGTGAGGGTTGCTGCCGGGCGGCGGCGGCCACGGCCAGCCCTCCGGTTGCGCGGCCCCAGTAGCCCACCTTGCTGGAATCAATGCCAGCCTGGCGACGCACTGCTGCCAGAGCTGCCGCCCCCTCCATGCCAGCCACCGAATCGGGGGCAGAGGCAGGGAGAGGAACTACTACCGCAGCTACCCCATGCCGGGCCAGGTAAGTGGCACGCTGTGCCGCCGCCGCTGCTGTGGCCGGAGTTGCCAAAAGCACCAGGGCCGGATGTTGGGGCAGGGTATCGTCGGGTAGCAGCAGCCGTAGCCGCTGGGCGCTGCCTAGCGCTTGCTCCCGGAAGCCACGCGGAGCAGCCTCGCCCCGCCGGGCCCACACAAAATCAGCCTGCAGGCTGTCCCAGGTTAGTACTCCCCGCAAAAAATCACCCTCGCGTACGGCCTGTATTCCAATGCCCCCGCCAGCACTAGCTTGCTCCAGGCGCAGTTGAGGAGCCTGGTAGCTGGTGCGGGTAGCGGCGAAGCCCAAGCCGGGCAACTGGGGAAAGTCAATTTCAGCCTCCAGTTTGCCTGGGCTAACCTCCCGCAGCTCCATTGTCACCCGCAGCTCACTGCCTTGGTAGGTAATGGGGCCCTCGTAGTGACCAGTAGGTGGTGGTACCGTTGCTGCTTCCTCCGAGCCGGGGTTGCCGGAACAGGCAGTCACCAGTTCCAGGCCGGCGCCAATCAGCCCCCAACATGCCACAAGGCGCAACAACCGGGTAAGATGCAGATGCAACAAGCAAGTGGGGCTAGGGTGAGGAAGGAGCCGTTCGAGCGGCGAATATAGCCGGCTAGTTTAAAGGCCTTTACGCAGAATCAAGTCCCGCTGCACATCCGAGCCGATGGTAAATGTGTGCTCCCCGGCCGGCTTGAAACCAAACCGCTGGTAAAATTCCCGGGCCCGCTCGTTTTTCTCCCATACGCCCAGCACCACTGCCCGGCACCCCTGCTGGCGGGCTTCCTCTATGGCCCGCCGCATCAGGGCTGCACCCAGGCCAGTGCCAATCCAGTCCTCCTCCACGTACAGCCGCTCAATTTCCAAGCGCTTTTCGGGTGTTTTGGCCGGGTCGAGACCCAGACTAGAATCTACGTTGAGTTTGGCGTAGCCTACTACCTGCTGCACCAGTTGAGCTAACAGGAATACCGTGTTGGGGTCCTGGAGCTCCGCCAGCTGGAGTTCCTGACCAAAGGTAGCGGCCTCGTAGGCGGCCATATCCTCCGGGCGGTTTTGGGTGGCATAGGTGGCATGGAACAGGCGCTGACCCAGTTCGGCCAGTTGCGCGGCGGTAGCGGCAGTGCGCTTGGCCACGAGTATTTGGAGCGGAGACGACATAATCTGGATACCCCTATCTGAGTGGGCCCGCAAAGGTAGTGCGGTTTAATCCACGGTATCGTTACCGCGCCGCTCACGCCAGCCGTAGCGCAGCATCATCACCGCTCCAACCAGCATAATCAGGTAAATAACTAGTTGAGTGGAGGCAACAGCATCGGCCCCGAGACGCTGGTATGTATCGTATACCACGTACAGCCGCAGCGCGACGCCCAATAGCAGCAGAAATCCGGCAAGCAAAAACAGCAACCCAACCAAACGGCGGGTGGTGGGAGGAAGTGGCCAAGCCATAGGAAAGCAGATGTGAGGTACGCACGCGAACCAACGCGCCGGAAAAGCCAGGGAAATATACAGCCCCCAAGTTAGGCGGTCAGATCCTACTGCCTTCCGATACGCAAGCAGTTGGATTTTGATTTTCTGCCCGTACTTTTGCTTTACTTCAGAAGCGGGAGTAGCTCAGTTGGTAGAGCATCAGCTTCCCAAGCTGAGGGTCGCGAGTTCGAGCCTCGTTTCCCGCTCACTGTAAATCAGCCATCCGGACCCAGGTCTGGGTGGCTGATTTGCGTTTGGTGCTGGTGTTTAGCGGCGGTTCCGGCCGTGTGTGTGTTGCTTAGCCACGCAATGCGGCGCAGAGCGGTTATGGGCTTGTTTGGGCACGGCAGTACTATGGTGGTTGCCCCTGGCTAGCCTGAACAGCAGAATTATCCTTCGTTTTTTAGGTATAAATCCGGGCGCTTTTTGCGGGAAATACGGCGTCCGCTCTCTGCCTGTAACAGGTATACAAGGACTAAGCTTGCCAGCTGTTACCGTGCCTAGCGGTGACAAGTGAGGCAGTTAAGCCACTGCCAGGCTGTAAGCAGGGCAGTGGTTATTCGGCAACGAAATCCTTGGGAATGAAAGACGTAGAAATTTGGGGCGGAGTAGAATGCACCTGTCGGCGAATAGGAGACTCGTATTCGGATCAACTTACGCGCAGTGGCCACCGCACCCGAATTTCGGACCTGGACCGGTTTGCGGAACTGGGGCTGCGCACGTTGCGCTACCCGGTGCTCTGGGAACACGTTGCCCCCACCAGCCTCGCCCAGCCCGACTGGCGCTGGTCTGATAAGCGCTTGGCCCGGCTACAGGCGTTGCGCATTGAGCCCATTGTAGGACTGGTACACCACGGCAGCGGGCCCCGCTACACGGCCCTCCACCAGCCAAGCTTTGCCACTGGGCTAGCCCGCTACGCAGGGTTGGTAGCCCGGCGCTACCCGTGGGTACGCTTTTACACCCCCGTTAATGAGCCCCTCACCACCGCCCGTTTCAGCGGGCTGTATGGGTTATGGTATCCGCACGGCACCAGTGACGAGGTATTCGTGCGAGTGCTTTACAACCAGGTGCTGGCAACCAAGCTGGCTATGCAGGCTATTCGGGAGGTGAACCCAGCAGCCCAACTGGTGCAAACCGAGGACCTGGGCCAGGCCCACAGTACCCCGGCCCTCAGGGCTCAAGCTGAGTTTCAAAATCACCGCCGCTGGCTGAGCTTTGACTTACTGAGCGGTAGCGTTACGCCACAGCACCCGCTGTGGCGCTACCTCCGCCACCACGGCCTGAGCGTAACCGAGCTGGATGTGCTCCGGGCATCTCCCCTCCCCCCAGATATTCTGGGGCTCAACTATTACGCTACCAGTGAGCGGTTTCTGGATGAGCGAGTAGCGCGTTACCCCGGCCGCAGCGTGGCACCGGCCCACAAAGGAATGCCCGCTTACGTGGACGTGGAGGCACTACGGGTACCCGAAGCCCAGGTGGAAGGCCTGGAAAGCTTACTGCGCCAAGCCTGGACACGCTACCGCCGGCCCCTGGCCGTCACCGAATCACACTTGGGGTGCACCCGCGAAGAGCAGATGCGCTGGTTGCAACAGGCCTGGGAGGCTGTCAACCGCCTAAGCCATAGTGGGGTGGATGTGCGCGGCCTCACGGTTTGGTCGCTGCTGGGAGCCTATGACTGGAGTAACCTACTCACCCACGATGGAGCCTCCTACGAAAGCGGGGTGTTTGATATGCGGGGCGGGTACCCCCGGCCCACGGCGCTATTCAAGATGGTGCAAAACCTAGCCCGCCACGGCCACCACACCCACCCGGTGCTGAAGGGCGCGGGCTGGTGGCAGCGCCCCAGCCGTTTTTACCCTCTTGCCTAATCCGTCAGCTATGAAAACTGCTCCATCAACTACCCTGCCGCCTCTGCTTATTACGGGCAGCAACGGCACCCTGGGCCGCGCATTCCGACTTATCTGCCGCATTCGGGGGCTGGAAGCTGTTAGCCTAGACCGGGCGGCCCTGGATATCACCAGCGCCGACGCTATTGAGGAGGCGTTGCGCACCTATCAGCCCTGGGCGGTGGTGAATGCGGCGGGCTACGTGCGGGTAGATGCGGCCGAGGACGAGCCCAGCTCCTGCTATCAGCAGAACACAACTGGCCCTTCCTTGCTGGCGCAGGCGTGCGCCGCGCACGGTGTAGCCCTGCTCACGTTTTCGTCGGATTTAGTTTTTGATGGGAAGCAGCGTCGGGCCTACCTGGAAAATGACCTGGCCCGCCCCCTTAATGTGTATGGAAACAGCAAGCTCCTGGCCGAACAGGCAGTTTTAGCGCAGCACCCCAAGGCGCTAGTGGTGCGTACCAGCTCGTTTTTTGGGGCCTGGGACGAGCATAACTTTGTGCACCATGCCCTGGCTGCTGCCCGGCAAGGCCAGGCTTTCCCCGCCGCCGACAATGTCGTCATCACCCCCACCTACGTACCTGACTTGGTGAACACCTCCCTCGACTTGCTTCTGGACGAGGAAAGAGGCATCTGGCACTTAACCAACGAGGGAACCTATACCTGGGCCGAGCTGGCACGCCTGGCCGTGGCAACGGCCGGCCTGGATACGGCTTGCGTGGTGCCTCAACCGGTAGCCGCCTTCGGCTGGGCAGCCCCGCGCCCGGGCTTCAGTGCATTAGGCAGCAACCAGGGCATACTGCTGCCCAGCGTGGAAAGTGGCCTGCACCGCTACCTGGCCGACGCGCAGCTGCTGCTATCCGCCAATCCGCCGGCTTTCCTGCTCGGTTAGCGTTTCCGCATCGAGCATTCAGTTGCTTTCCAGCTGGTCATCTATCCGCTGGCTGGCACACCCATTCGGCCTTGGCTGGTTAGGGATAATGCCTTGGGAAGCTTATCGATAAGCTCCCGCAGCCTGCCAGAAGGATGTAGGGCCAACCATGAAGTGGGCAAACGAGGGCAGAGCACTGGGCGCATCCCGTAGCTCACACACTTCCTGCCAGCTTAGCTCGCCCGCTACGTAGCGCTGGTACAGGTTGCGCACATGAGTCGGTATCCGGGTTCTTGGGGAGGCAGTGAGAGCCACCAACTGCTTTAGGATGCGCGCACGCTGCTGAGTTGTTTGAGCAGCCGGGCCAAATTTGTCGTTGTATAGCATAGGTAGCAGCAAATTCTGACAACACAAATTTACGCTTTGGGCCTACCGCAACGGCTCCGCGGAAAAACGTAATTACGATGGAATAACTACGTAAATAGTCTGTATAGCAGCAGCTTACTTATGCTCTACATGTGACAGATAACTTCACAGCGGCTTCGCTACACCACCGGGCTTGACCAGTGGCAGCAGGGCCATTTATTAGAGGCTGAGAAGTTGGGCCAGAACCTGCATGAGCGAGGCGAGCTTGGCTGGTAGGCGCCGTTGCGGCCGCCAAAACGGACTAGCTAAACTAGCCGAAAAAACACGGATTTCAGCCTGGTTTACTACGTATTTCAATGCTCTGTACTGGGCCTTGGGCGTCAGCAGATACCATTATCAAATAGATTACAACTATCTATTTATCAAAACCATACCTAGAAACAACAACCCCCACTTACTGCGGCTTAGGCTGCGCAAGCGGTGCTAACGCCGGACCCTAGCAAGCGTATGGAATACCCCAGCCAGCTGGCTTTCGGCCGTTGGCTACTTTCCATTATTTCACCCTTTTGCCCTTGTTGTATGTTCGATAAACTAGAAACCCTCGACGACCTGTTCGAAATGCAGCTCAAAGACCTGTACAGTGCCGAAACCCAGCTGGTAAAAGCCCTGCCCCTGATGGCCGAAAAAGCCAAGGACGGCCGCCTGCGGGCTGGTTTCACCAAGCACCTGCACGAAACCGAGAAGCAAGTACAGCGCCTGGAGCGCATCGGGCAGGCCCTGGACCTGAAGTTAGATGGCCATACCTGCAAAGCCATGGCCGGGCTTATTGCCGAGGGCCAGGAAACGATGTCGGAGCGGGCTACCGACGAGGTAATGGACGCCGCCTTGATTGCCGCTGCCCAGCGCATCGAGCACTACGAAATATCAGGCTACGGCACGGCGGCTCACTATGCCAAGCGCCTGGGCCAGGCGGAAGCCGCCGAATTGCTGCGCCAAACGCTGGAGGAAGAGCAAAACACCGATACCAAGCTCAACGACCTAGCCATCAATTACCTCAACGGCAAAGCCGAATAAACTGCCCTGGTTGTTTAGTGACAACCGCCAAAACCAGCAATGCCCGTGTTGAGCGGGCATTGCTGGTTATAGGGTGGCTGCGCTGCTGTGCCTTCTACCGTTGCTGTACCACTGCCCGAATGAAAGCCTGTGTTTCCGATGCTGCCGCGGCCACCGCTCTGGTGCGGCGGCGGCTAAACTCCTTGCGGCACCTGGATGTGCGCCGGTATTCCATTGATGAACTCGCGGAACGGTTGCGGGAGCTTTTGGAAGGGCAGCCCCTGCGCTGCCTGGAGTTTGCCCCAGGCCTGCTACTGTACCGGGGTGTGCCGCGGGCCGAGCCTCCGCTTTGGTTAAGCGAGGTATCGTACCCCCCGGCCGAGCGGGTGCAGTACGACCAGCGGGCCAACCGGGCCGGAACTCCCATGTTTTACTGCAGCGCGACTTGGCACCCGCCATTTTTCGAGGCCAACGTACGGCCCGGCGACAACATTGTGATTACGCGCTGGCAAACCCAACAGCCCCTGCGCATCCTCAGCTTTGGCTACGCCGATACTTGCTCCGACGACCCGCACACCAACCGTGACCGGGCCTTGCGCCAGGCCTTGCAGCGCCTCCCGGCTCCGGCCCGGGAGGTAGCCACCTTCCTGACGGGAGCCTTCACGCGGGCCGTTACCGATGCGGACCGCCACTATTACCGCCTATCCATTGCCATTGCCGAAGCCTGCCAGTTGGGCCACGCCTTCGATGGCCTCCTGTATCCGTCGGCGGCCATGACTTCGCCGGCCCACAACGTAGCCCTCCACCCCAGCTGCCTGGATACGGGCAAGCTGGCCCTGCATTATGTGGAGCACCTGCGCGTCAACCACGTATCCTCCGACACCGAGACGCTGGATGTGCAGTCGTTGGCAATTGCCCACGGGGCCGATGCGGAAGGCCGCCTGCGCTGGCGAGGCTAGGCCGGCAACTGGGTACTGCGCGAAAACGCCACGGCTACCAACTGTTGGCTGCAGGAGGGCAAATGGTGCGAGCCGTAGCCAGCCGGGGCAGCAACCACTCCATTTTTACGTGTTTACCACTTCTAAATCAGTATGTAACGCAGGGCCAAGGCACGTATAATGAAGGCGGGTATCGATGCCTGCCTGCGCCGCAGCGGCCGGATACTCTCAGCTTACCACGCGTACTATTTCCCAATCAACCTGCTTTCTGAGCTATGAACCAGACTACCGCCTCCGCTCCGCAAACCGACCACTGGTCGGGCCCGGTACTTACTTCCCTGAAAAACGCTGGCAGCAAAACGTCGGCGGGCTTCAGCAAACTCAGCACCACCCAGAAAGTGGTGGGTGGTGCGCTGTTGGCCTTGGGTGTGGGGTACTTGGTCCGCAGCAAAGGCGGCAGCAAAACCTCCTCCACCGCCGACACTCTCAACGAGCTGCTGTACTTCGTGAACGACCGGATTGCGGGGTATGAGCGGGCCGTGGCCGAAAGCCAAAACCCGGAGCTGCGCGGTTACTACAAACAGCTGGTTAGCCAAAGCCAGCAGTTTTCCACAGACCTGAATACCTACCTCAGCCGGGAAGGCAAGGGCCGCCAAACCAGCACCACGCTGAAAGGCAAGCTATACCGCCGTTGGATGGACACCCAGGCAGCCCTGACCGGCAGTGACGAAAAGGCCATTCTCGGGGCTAACATTTACGGGGAGGAATGGGCACTGAAAGCGTACCAGGAAGCCTTGGCCGACCCCCAACTCACGGGCGTAATCCGGCGGACGGTGGAGCGCCAGTACGAGTTGTCGCAGAACACCTACCGCCGCCTGAAAAACCTGGAAGTTAGTCAGTAGCATAGGCTGCCAGTATGAGCCCCGCCGGGAGTGTCTTCTCAGTGAGATGCGCCCGGCGGGGCTTATTGCTGGGGGCCCGGTTAGTGTACGCACCGTTGTTTCTATGCGTCATCCTATTCTATTACTAGTCCTGCTGCTTTTACTGGGCCTACCAGTGCAGGTCCGAACGGTAGTGGGGCCCCGGGAGCGGAACCGTCAGTACCCGCGTACTAGTCCGCCAACTCAATGACCCGTGGGGAGTGACAGTAGGCCCGGGTAAATTTCTGTGGAGTACCGTAGTCAAAGGCTACCCTGTAAGCCGGCCAGGCTCCGCTACCGGCGCCCGAACTACCTTGCTGGGTGTGAGCAAGCAAAACTTTGATAGCCAACTAGTTAAGAACAATCCTCTGGATAGAAACGTGCTTTACAGAATGAATTCTGAATGCAATTCTTTCTGTAACAATTATTTGTCAATAATTCATAGTTGTGCTATTCCGTATAAATCCGGAGCAGAGTGTGGAGGTAGCAGCCGTAAAATCAGTATTTTCTATCTGGCCACAGTTGAGCGGGACGCCGTTATACTGGGCATGATGTTGTCCCGTCCTACCTTCGCTATGAATCCTGAACTCCACTTTGCCGACGTGGTAGTAGTCCCACCTCGCTCGGCACTGGCTTTCACCATCCGCTACTCCCCGGAAACCCCGGCCTACCAGGAACTGGTGCTGGAAGATGCCTCCGGGGTACTGGCCCACTGGGTTATTTCGCAACCCGTCAAGCGGCTGTCTAAGCGCCCCGTATTGCTGTGGC
Source organism: Hymenobacter sp. UYP22 (assembly GCF_040547285.1). Classification (NCBI taxonomy): domain Bacteria; kingdom Pseudomonadati; phylum Bacteroidota; class Cytophagia; order Cytophagales; family Hymenobacteraceae; genus Hymenobacter; species Hymenobacter sp. UYP22. The sequence goes on from NZ_JBEPPK010000002.1 coordinate 93,637, forward strand.
TGCTTACTACCTCGCCGCCCTCCAGCCCCCTGGTGTGCCTGGAAACCGGTACTGTGCAGTCGGCCCCTACTGCCTCGGGCACTACCCTCAACCTGCGCCGGGAGCTGACCCAGGGCACCCTACGGCTCAGCTTCAGCGGAAATTTGTTGCGTGGCCATTACCGTCTGCATTGCCTGCCGGCAGGGTGTGGACAATTGTGGCAGCTTACCCCCATCAGCCGCGTATGAGCCAGTATGCCCTTGTACTGCACGGCGGCGCCGTGACGATGGAACCCAGCAAGCTGACCCCGGAAGAAGAAGCCCAGCAGCGCCAAGGCCTCCAGGAAGCCTTGCAGGCCGGCTGGCAGATTCTGCACGACGGCGGCACGGCCCTGGATGCAGTGGAAGCTGCCGTACGCTCCTTAGAAAACAATGAGCACTTCAATGCCGGCCGGGGCAGCGGCCTTACCCGCCAGGGTGAGGTGGAAATGGACGCCGCCATTATGGATGGGCGCACCCTGCAAGCCGGGGCCGTGAGTGGGGTAAAGTACGTGCAGAACCCCATCAGCCTAGCTCGGAAGGTAATTGCCAACAGTCCCCACGTCTGCCTATCGGGGGAAGGTGCCCTGGAGCTGGCCCTGGAGTGCGGCCTGCCCCTGCAGCCCCCTAGCTACTTCCAAACCGGGAAAACCCGGCAGGAGTGGCTGGAAATCATGCAGCGGAACCCGGCAGCTCCCGCCAGCCACGATACGGTGGGAGCCGTAGCCCTCGACCAAGCCGGCAACCTGGCCGTGGCCACCAGCACAGGCGGCCTGGAGGGCCAATCAAAGGGCCGTGTTGGCGACAGTCCGGTGCTAGGTGGGGGTACGTACGCCAGCAACGAAGCCTGCGCGGTATCCTGCACCGGCGACGGGGAGGTAATACTGCGCGGAGCCCTGGCTCATGAGGTATACGCGCTGGTAAAGTACAGCCGCCTGCCCCTGAATGAAGCCTGCCAAGCAGCCGTGCACCTGCGCGACGAAGAACTGCGCGGTGATAAGGGCATAATTGGGGTTGACCCTCAGGGTAACATTGCACTGGAATTTAATACCAACGTAATGCGCCGAGCCTACCGCGTGGGCACGGATAAGCCCTACGTGGCTATTTGGCGGAACGAATAGCGCCGCCAAATAGCCACGTAATTACGTGTTTTGCCGACCCGCAAATCCGTATTTCTAGCGGATCCTGGCCGCTAATAGCGCCGTAAAACCACCTGAGTCCATCCTTGCAGAACATAGTTGTATCAATGGACTGGGAACGGCACAGGCTCCTACAGGGCTTAATGCCCTCCCACACGTCAACGCCCACGTTTCCTGTCAGCCGCCTATGGCCAGCAGAAGCGTGGGCGCTGATTATACTCCCTTCTTCTCCCTATGCCTACTACCTCACCCCGGCCCAAGGGCCGTTTGCTCGCCATCGGCGGCCACGAACAGCGCGACGCGTCTGACCAGAAAAGCGCTAGCACTGAAACTTCGCCCGATTTTATTCTGCAGCGCTTTGCAGAAGAGTTGAAAGGCTCCCGCACCGTTGTCGTTATTCCGGCGGCATCTGAGGAACCGGAAGAAGCCGCTAAAAGCTACCTGGAAGCGTTTTCAGCCCTGGGCATTGAGAGCGTAGAGGTGCTCGATATCCGGGACCGGAACCAGGCCAACAGCCCCGAAGCGCTGGAAGTTATCAGCCGGGCCGATGGCGTGATGATTACCGGCGGCGACCAGCTGCGCCTTACCTCCCTGCTTGGGGGCACCCGGCTGCTGCACCGCCTCACGGAGCGCTATTACCAGGAGCCCATCATCATTGCTGGTACTAGTGCCGGCGCTACGGCCATGAGCACGCCCATGATTTACCAGGGCCGCAACGACGCCGGGTTTGTAAAGGACGAGATTCACATTACCACCGGCCTGCAATTGCTGCGCGACGTGGCCATCGACACCCACTTTATTGCCCGCGGCCGCATTGTGCGCATGGCCCAGATTATTGCCACCAACCCCGGCTGCATTGGCCTGGGGCTGGAAGAGGATACGGCCGTACTCGTGCACCGAGGCTCGGAGCTGGAGGTAGTTGGCAATGGCATTGTAGTGCTGCTGGATGGGCACAACTGTACCGGCAACACCATTGCGGAGATAGAGCCCGGGGAGGTTTTCTCCATCCGCGACCTGCGCCTGCACCTGCTCTCCAAGGGCCAGCGGTTTACCCTGCCGGGCTTCAACGAGGAGGCCTAACCTTGGTCCACCAACTCACCCTGTTAGGTGGCCAGTATGCGACGCCCCGCGTGTTGCGTGTCGGCCTGCTGGCTCCGGCCAAAAACGTCTGCTAACTATTTGCTACAGCACAACCCCTCAGCCCGAAATGCACGCGGCCCAGTTCACGACAACTGTTGATAGAACTGGTTTTCCAGTGCTGAAAAGTAATGTCCAGAACCCTGATTGTTTCTAACCGCCTCCCTACCAAGGGGCAGCGCACCGCCGAGGGCCTCACGTTTCAGCCCAGCGAAGGCGGCCTGGCTACCGGCCTGGGCTCCATTTACCAGGCCGATGGGAACGTGTGGGTAGGTTGGCCCGGCTTATCGATAGAGGAGCCCGCCGAGCAGGCCCAGGTAACCGAGCAGCTGCGCCAGGACAGCATGGCGCCTGTATTCCTGACCGAGGACGAAATCCGGGACTTCTACGAAGGATTCAGTAATTCCACCCTCTGGCCTACGTTCCACTACTTCAGTCAATACGCCACCTACGAGCAAGTGCACTGGGAGGCTTATGTGGCCGTAAACGAGAAGTTCTGCCGGGCGGTGCTGGAGCTGGCCGGCCCCGATGATACTATTTGGGTGCACGATTACCAGCTGCTGCTCCTGCCGGACATGCTGCGCCAGCAGCGGCCCGAGGCTACCATCGGCTTCTTTCTGCACATTCCTTTTCCCAGCTACGAGCTGGTGCGGGTGCTGCCCTGGGGTGCCCAGCTGCTCCAGGGCATGCTGGGGGCCGATTTGATTGGCTTCCACACCTTCGGGTACATGCACCATTTCCTGAGCGCCGTGTCGCACCTGCTGGGGCTGCCCAGCCACAACGGGCAGGTAGAAACGGCCACCCGCACGGTGCTGGCAGATGCCTTTCCGATGGGCATTGACTACCACCGCTACGCAGAAGCCGCCGCTTCGGAAGCCGCCCGCCAGCACGAGCACGCCTACCGAGAAGCCCTGGGCCACACGCGGGTGGTACTGTCCATTGACCGGCTTGACTATTCCAAGGGCATTGCCCAGCGCCTGCGGGCCTTTGAGTTGCTGCTGCTGCGCTACCCCGAGTGGCGGGAACAGGTAAGCTTGCTGATGCTGGTGGTGCCCTCCCGCGACCAAGTAGCGCAGTACGCCGCCCTGAAAGAGGAAATTGACGAGCTGGTGGGCCGTATCAATGCCCAGTACAGCAACATTGCCTGGAACCCCATCCACTACTTCTACCGCTCCTTCCCACCGGATGAGCTGGCCGCTCTCTATCGCCTCGCCGATGTAGCCTTGGTAACGCCCGTGCGCGACGGTATGAACCTGGTAGCCAAAGAATTTATTGCCAGCAAAACCGACCAGCGCGGTGTGCTGATCCTAAGCGAGCGGGCCGGAGCAGCTCAGGAGTTGGCCGATGCCCTACTTATCAATCCCACCAATACCGGGCAGCTGGTGGGGGCGCTGCATGAAGCCCTGCACATGCCCGTTGAAGAGCAGCAAACCCGCATGGCTGCCATGCAGGCCCTCGTGCAGCAGTACGACGTGTTTGCCTGGACCCGGCTGTTTCTGGACCGCTTGGCCTATAGCAAAATTAAGCAGCAAATCCTGGCCACCGATACCCTGGATGCCCCCACCCGCGTCCAGCTGCTGCACGACTACCGGGCGGCTGGACAGCGGCTGCTACTGCTTGACTATGATGGAACCCTGGTGCGGTTCCACGGCAGCCCCCAGGATGCGTACCCGCGCGAAGATCTGCTGCAACTCTTGAGCAACCTAACTTCGGATGTGCGCAACCAAGTAGTCATCATCAGTGGGCGCGACCGGGCGACCCTGGACCGCTGGTTGGGGCATTTGCCGCTGCATTTTGTGGCTGAGCACGGCGTATGGCTGCGGCGGGCCGGCGAGGAGTGGCGGCCGTTTCAGGAGGGCCTTCGGGCTGATTGGAAGCGGGATATCCGGCCTATTTTGGAGCAGTACGTAAGCCGTACCCCAGGTTCGGCCATTGAAGAGAAGGACTACTCCCTGGTGTGGCACTACCGCCGGGCCGATGCCGGGCTGGGAGCCGTCCGCACCCGCGACCTGCTCAATCACCTCACCTTCATGACCTCCAACACCGACCTGCAAGTGCTGGAAGGCAACAAAATCCTGGAAATCAAAAACGCGGGTATTAACAAGGGCACGGCCGCCGCGCAGTGGGTCGGGGCAACGCAGCCTGGCTTTATACTGGCCCTGGGCGACGACCGGACCGATGAGGATATTTTTGCGGCGCTGCCCCCTGGGGCCTATTCGTTGAAAGTTGGGCCCACACCCCGCTCCCGAGCCCGCTACTCGGTTGCCGGCGTAGCAGAGGTGCACAGGCTGTTGGGTAGCCTGTTGCAGCCGACACTGGTAGCTGAGCCCACCGCCGCTGATGCCTGATAGGAGTACCCGTCAGCTGGTTTTTGATTCTACCTACTATAAGGCAGGAACGCGCGCCAGAACCTAATTTGAAACACAAAATCGGGCCAGCAAAGCGAGCTATACTTGCTCCTTAGCTGGTCCGATTTTGTGTTTCTGATTCTTTATCAGCGCATGATTTTGCCCCGGTTGTCCCAGTGGCTCGATTTTACTTCCAGCCCATCGGGCTGGCGTTTGATGGTGCGCGTAAACCGTTCCCCGGCAATGAGGCCATCGGGGCGGCGCTTACCGAAAAACAAGGTCATCGGCTCCCCGTGCTCATTCGTGACAAAGGTGATGTCGTAGCCTTTGAATACATCATCAATGCGGCTGGAGGGCTCGAATTTCTTGCTTAATTTCTTTTCTAACTCGTGGTGCAAAGGCATAGAACAAGGAGATTAGGGGAATTCAGTTACAAACGTAGGCTAGGCCTCAGCCCAGGTATAGCGCCGCTCTTTCCACTCAATGGGGCGGGGCCACACCGTGTAGGCCAGCACTACCAAGGACATCACCAGCAGGTGAAACTCATAGAGCAGCAACACGGGTAGCTGCTCCCGGTGCCCGGCCTGGCGAAGCGTTATCAGCAGAAACAGCGTCTGGCAGCCAACTTTAGCGGCCCAGAGCAGCAGTATACTATTCAGCGGCAGTAGGCCCGGCCAGCCCAGCACCGTGTAAAACAAGGCATAGGAACCAAATAAAGCCCCCAGTTGCCAGGGCAAATGCCCGGCCCCTTTCATCCACCGCTGGCGCTGGCGCAGCAGGTGGGACACGGTAGGCTGGGCCAACGAAACTCCCAGGGCTTCGGGCACAATCAGGTTGCGAAACTCCCAGCCCTGCGCTACTACCTGCTCAAACAGCTGCAGGTCCTCGCTGGTGCTGAAAGCCAGGGCCTCGTAGCCCCCAATAGACTCGTAGGCGGCCCGGCGCACCAACATGTTGTTGCCTACGGCCGTTACGGGCACGCCTAAGTCCGTCAGTAGGCGAATCAGGTTGAGGCCGAACAGCCAGTCGAGGCCCTGCAGCCGCCCAAACAGCGAGCCGGTAGCCGTGGTAATTCCCGTAACAATGCCGACCCTGGCAGTAGTGGCCGCCAGCAGGGTACGCACCCACTCCGGCGAAAGGGCCATGTCGGCATCGGTAAGCAGGAAGTACTCGGAAGTGGCGGCGCGGCAGAGGTGGGCCAGCACGTTACTTTTACCCCGGGCCGTACCCAGCTGCCGCCGAATTGAGAGCAGCTGAAATTGGGGCTTATCGGCAATAAAACGCTCAACCACGGCCCGCGTGTCGTCCGTGGAGTCATCGTCGCCGATGAGGATTTCGAGCTGCTCGGGTGGGTAATTCAGCTTAGCCAGCGCCCGCAGGCACCGCTCAATAGTGGGGGCTTCGTTGCGGGCGGCAACCAGTATGCTCACCCGCGGGCACTCTGCCAGGGGACGGATGGGGACCCGACGCAGCACCAGCAAGAGCACCAACGCATAGACGCCAAAGAACACACCGAAAAACAGGACGGGAAACGCCATAAGCAACTGCCGGAGCCGAAGAAAAACCAGGCGCACGCTGCGCAACGTCAGCTGGCCAGGTCGGCCCGCCGGTTTCTGCTATACGCCCCTATCCTGGGCAGCTACTATCCAAAAAACACGTAATCCACGGCGAATAAAGCAGGATTTTACGCTACGTATTTTCCTCAACGCCTCCGCCGTTTCGGCCTATGTGCTCCCGCCTGCTTGGCTAGTGGCTACTGATTGAGCGCCTGCTGCAATGCCTCCATAAACAGCCCCACGTGGTAGCCGTCGGCCAGGCCGTGGTGCACGTTGACGGCTACGGGCATTAGCTGGCGGCCGTTTTCGGGGCGGAGGCGGCCCACCGAAATTTTCGGAATGCTGTCGGGGTGGGAGAAAGAGCGGGCGTGGGTGAGGCCGGTGAAGGAAAACCAGGGCATGGCCGAAAAGTGAATCACATCCAGGCGGCCCGTTTCCGGCCCCAGGCGCAGGCCCGTGCAGGCCTGCACGGCGGCAATTTCGGCCCGCAGTCCTTCTCCGAACGTGGCCAGCGCCGGGTGATACGGCACGAAGCCAAACCCGAACGTATGGTCGGGGCGGCCCAGGGTAGGCGAGGCATGAATCTGGTTATAGTACACTACCTGGCCCTCCTCAATGCGGTAGCGCAGATTCTCCACCTGGTTCACGGCCGTGAGAGTGCAGTGCAGGTAGAGTTGAAAGAATGAGCAGTTCAGGTCGCGGGCCCTTTGCAAAGCCCAAGTGGCATCCACATCCGCTACCACGCCCCAAAAAGGCTCCTCAAACCCCGAAAAGAAGGTAAAATGCTCCCGCCGGTTCCAGGTACTCAGGTCAATCAGCTGCTTCATGGGCGGCAAGTTCGGTAACTTCGCGCTACCAATTTCCTGCTGCCCCATGCCCGCGCCCCGCCTGATTGCCTTCGACGCCGACGACACCCTTTGGCCCAACCAGCCCCACTTCGACCTGGCCGAGGCACGCCTGTATGAACTGCTGAGTCACTACGGCACCCCAGAACAACTCAGCAACCAGTTCTTTGCCCTGCAGCGCGAAAACCTGCACCTGTTCGGGTACGGGGCCAAGTCCTTTATGCTCTCCATGATTGAAACCGTCATCCGGCTCACCAACGGGCAGGTAAGCGGCCAGGAAATTCAGCACATCCTCGACCACGGCAAGCGCCTCCTGGATTACCCTATTGAGCTGCTGCCCCACGTACCGGAAGTACTGGCCACCGTAAAGGCCCAGGGCATACCCCTCATGCTGCTCACCAAAGGCGACTTATTTGATCAGGAAAGCAAGCTGGCCCGCTCCGGCCTCGGCGACTTATTCGACCACGTGGAAATTGTGAGCGAGAAAAACGAGGCTACCTATCAGCGCCTGCTGGCCCGCCACGGTGTGCCGCCCGAGGAGTTCGTCATGATTGGTAACTCCCTCAAATCGGACGTGCTGCCGGTGGCGCGCCTGGGCGGCCGGGCCGTGTACGTGCCCTACTACACTACTTGGGTAATGGAGCGGGTTTCCGAAGAGGATTTGGCGGGCGTATCGTTTCAGGAGGTGGCCTCCCTGGCCGAAGTGCCGGGCTGGCTTGCCCAGCTAAACTAATGTGCCAGCCTACTTACCAGTTGCAGGCAGCGGGCGGCGTAGCAGGTACCGCGTTTCGGTGTACGTATTGATGGAAGTAGAGCCGGAGTAAACGGGCCGATTGGGGTCGTTAAACGTCAGACTGGTTTCAATGCTTTGCTGGGCACTCACTGGCTGCGACAAGTTGTAGATTTCTACCAGCTCCCAACCTTCTATCGACAACTCATTGAGCGTTAGCATCAGCTTAGACTCCAGTGAACCCGGCACTACCTCGCTCCGACGGCCATTCTGCACACGGTCGGGCTCCAGTTGGGTGACGCCCCGCCACGCTGGCGCCAGATAGGCGACTTGCCCATTCTGCATTTTCAGCAGTTGGTATTGAAAGCGGCTGCTAACTGCGGCGCCCGGTGGCCGGGTGACAGTGGCGGTAGGCTGCAGGGCCGTTTCAGGTAGCGCCGGGAAGGCCGGCATGGGGCGCACGGGTTTTGCCGGCTCGGTGGTTTGGGCACTTGCGGCCGTATGCAGTAATAGCAAAACAGATAACAGTACCGGATATTTCATAAGGTAGAAGAAAGGGTACGGCCTACGTTGGCTGTACTATTTGCCCTTCTCCGAATATTGTGCCAGGCCGCTGTTTTCTCCAGGCCTGATGCTGCACTATCCCTACCAGCTACTGCACGAACCGGGGCTCGCGCAGTCACTTGGCGGGCAAAGGCCGCCGCAGCAGATACACAGCTCCTCGGTTACCGTCCTCATCATTGTTAGCTACCATATTCACCAATTCCCAGCTCTCCGCCGACAGCTCCGTGAGCAGGCGGCTCATGGCCTCCCAGCCCAGCATTCGGCTGTCAAAAAGCCCTACTGACTTTCCCATATACTCCTCCACCTTCACATCTTCCCGGTTCTGATACGCCGGAAAGAAATACAGGCGGTTATAATCGAGGCTGACGTGCATGAACTGGGAACGGGCGGACACTTGCTGGGCCTGAGCGGGCACCCGGAAGCTCCCAGCCCACAAGAGTAATACGGTAAGAATAAGGCGCATAACCGAATGTAAAAAATGAGCTACCGGCCAATAGCAGCCGGTAGCTCGTACGGGCGCAATAATTGCGCCACGTGGTTTCTGCCTACGCAAGCAGTTACTCCCGCTTGGTTTTAAGTACCTGTTTGAGGGCAGCCAACTCGTCGCGGAGCTTAGCGGCGGTGAGGAAGTCGAGGTCCTTGGCGGCGGCTTCCATATGCTTTTCGGTTTGCTTGATGAGCTTTTCCAGCTCCGGCCGGGCCATAACGGATACCACCGGCTCGGCGGCAATGGCCAGGGGTACATCAGCATCGGGACCGGAATACGCCACACCTTCCTGAATGCGGTAATCCGACAGGGAGGTTTGCTCCATGATGGCCTCCCGGCTTTTGCGCACGGTGCGGGGCGTGATGCCATGCGCTTCGTTGTAGGCCTGCTGGGTGGCGCGGCGGCGGTTGGTTTCATCAATGGCCCGCTGCATGGAGCCCGTAATCCGGTCGGCGTACATAATCACCTTGCCCCGGTCGTTACGGGCGGCGCGGCCCATCGTCTGAATCAGGCTGCGCTGGTCCCGCAGGAAGCCTTCCTTATCGGCGTCCAGAATGGCTACCAGGCTTACTTCCGGTAAGTCGAGGCCCTCGCGCAGCAGGTTTACACCGATAAGCACGTCAATTTCGCCCAGGCGCAGCTGCCGCAGAATTTCTACCCGGTCCAAGGTTTTTACATCGGAGTGCACGTATTGGGATTTGATGCCCAGGCGCTCCATGTACTTCTGCAGTTCCTCGGCCATGCGCTTGGTAAGCGTAGTCACCAGCACCCGGTCGCCCATTTTCACCCGGTTGTCCACCTCGTCCAGCAGGTCGTCAATCTGGTTTCCGCTGGGGCGCAGGTCAATTTCGGGGTCAAGCAGGCCAGTAGGCCGGATAATCTGCTCCACTACCACACCGTTGGCCTGGGTCAGCTCATAATCGGCGGGTGTGGCCGATACGTACACGGCCTGGCGCACCATGCCCTCAAACTCATTAAAAGTAAGCGGACGGTTGTCCATAGCTGAGGGCAGGCGGAAACCGTACTCCACCAGGGCCGTTTTGCGGCTCCGGTCACCGCCCCACATGGCCCGAATCTGGGGCATGGTGGCGTGGCTTTCGTCCACTACCAGCAGGTAGTCATCGGGGAAGTAGTCGAGCAGGCAGAACGGGCGGCTGCCGGGCTGGCGGCCGTCAAAGTAGCGCGAGTAGTTTTCAATGCCCGAGCAGTAACCCAACTCCCGGATCATCTCCAAGTCGAACTCCGTGCGCTCCATGATGCGCTTGGCCTCCTGGTCGCGGCCTTCTTTCTCGAAGTAGGCGTGTTGCTGGGTCATATCGAACTGGATTTCCCGGATGGCCTGGTTGAGCGTATCCTTGCCCGTTACAAACAGCTGAGCCGGGTACAGCGTCACCGATTTTTCGTCGGCCAGCTTCTTGCCGCTCTGGGGGTCAATCTTCTGAATGGCCTCAATTTCATCCCCGAAGAAGAAGATGCGGTAAGCGTGGTCGGCGTAGGCCGGAAACACATCCACCGTGTCGCCCTTCACCCGGAACGTGCCCCGTGTGAACTCCATCTCGGTGCGCGAGTACAGAATCTGCACGAACTGGTAGAGCAGATTATTGCGCGAGTACCGCAGGCCGGGCGCCAGGAAAATCACGTTTTTCCCGAACTCCTCGGGGTTACCGATACCGTAGATGCACGACACCGAAGCCACCACAATCACGTCGCGGCGGCCCGAAAGCAGCGTGGAAGTAGTGTGCAGCCGTAGCTTCTCAATTTCCTGGTTGATGGCCAGGTCTTTCTCAATGAAAACGTCGGTGGAGGCAATGTAGGCCTCGGGCTGGTAGTAGTCGTAGTAGCTGATGTAGTACTCGACGGCATTGTTGGGGAAGAACTGCTTGAACTCGCCGTAGAGCTGAGCGGCCAGGGTTTTGTTGTGGCAGAGCACCAGGGCCGGCTTGCCGGTTTCGGCAATTACGTTGGCCATAGTGAAAGTTTTACCCGTGCCCGTGGCCCCCAGCAACACCTGGGCCGGCTCGCCGTTGTTAACGCCTTCTACCAGTTGCTTGATGGCCTGCGGCTGGTCGCCGGTGGGGGTGAATTCCGAGGTCAGTTGATACTTCATGCAGCGGCAAGATAGAGCTTGAAAGGGTAGCCTATCATAACTGCATTTCGGGGCCGTTGGTTCGGGGAACGGTGAGATGGTGAAATAGTGAGTGCCCTGGCGAACCGACCGATACCATCCTGATCAATGGGCTACCTCCTGAAATGTAACAAGCCCTTACCTCCACGTGGAAGTAAGGGCTCATCAGGTTAGCAGGTGGTGCGCAAAAGTGAGGACGGATGGTGTCGGTCGGTTCGCCAGGGCACTCACCATTTCACCATCTTACCATTTCACTATCTCACCGGGGGTCAGTCCAGAGGAGCTGGGGGTTGGTGGCCGTAGCGGCAAAATCGGGGCAACGACCGTCGCCAGAGTTATTTCGCACCGCCGCCGAGCAAATTACCTGTCCACAGGCATCAAACACGTAGCTGGTACTACCCCCGGTTACCAGGTATACCGTCTGGCTCTGGTAGGTGTACTGGGTTACTTCGGCGGCCGGAGTTTGCTTGGGCTTTTGCTTGAGCTGCTCAATGAGGGTAGCGGAAAAGTTACCGGCGCAGGCGGGCTCAACAGCGTCGTTGGTGGAGGCACAGGAGGTAGCCGCCCCCAGCAGGAGCAGCCACATCAGGCAACGGAAAAAGGTGCGGTTCATAACTAAAGCGGCAGCATACTGTGCCTACTGGACGCCTGGCATAGGCTTGGGAGTTCCAAATTCTACGCTGGCCTCAATGCCCAGGCTGTAGGGGCGGCTCTGGTTGATGGCGCGCTGGTTGGGGTTGGCGTTGAGAGTAGTGAAGTAGGTTTCGGCCACCGGGCCGACGGCCATGCTCCACCCCGCCGAAGCTGGCTGATACCGCACGCCAGCCCCACCCCGGCCCGAAACCAGCACCTGCCGGTAGGGCGAGTCCGTAGATTTGGCCGTGTACTCCCGGGTAGCCTGGGGCGAGCCGGCCAGCTCTGAGCGGCTGGTAAGCAGAACTCCTACGGCCGCCCCCACCTTAGCGTAGAGCGACAAGCCTGCCTTCCCGGAGCCATACTGCACTGCTACCGGTACGCTGGCCATGCGGTAGCGGTAAGAGGTAGTGCGGGGCTGGGCCGGGGCCGGGCTGTAAGCAGCGGGCCGGCTGAAAATATCGGCGGCCTGGGGCCCCACCTGCTTCCCGTCGATGAAACCGTAGGTAGTAGCCGAAGTGGCGCGCTGCTCCGAGGCCTCGGCGGCGGCAGTTAGCGTCCAATGCTTGTTGAGGGCATAGGAAGCAGCCAGAGCGACCCGCTGGCTCAGGCCAGCCCGCAGGTTGCGGCGGTACTCATCTTCCGCTTCCTCCTGGTAGTAGGAGCGCAGGGCATTGGTTACCGGGTCGGCTTTCACGCGGCCATCGGTGCGGGAAAAGTTGATGTTTGGGTTGAACGTACCTACCGCGTAGCTCCCGCCCAGGCGCAGGCGCTTCCACAGTTTGGGCGTCTCCTTATGCTCTGGCTCGGCGGCGGCAACGGCCTCGTTGGAGGGCTGGGGCACGGCTAGCAAAGCTGGCTTAAGAGAGTCGGGGCGGCCTAGGCCCAGCAGGCTGCGCAGGTAAGCGGCCCGGGGCGTGAGCAGGCCCGCACCCGACAAAAGGCCGGTTTCCGGTCCGCCTTGCCCGGCTTGGCCGTTCGTGAGTAGTACGTTGAGCAGCCCGTTGGGGTAGCTGCTGCCAGTGTAGCCATAAGCCGCTTGCCCGTCTCGGCCGTAGGCAGCCGCGCCGTACGCCAGGGCACGCCCGTTTTCTGCCCGCACTGAGCGCGTAGCTACCGGGTAGCCTGCGTCACCAAACTCAGCACTGCTGCCGCCAGCAACCTGAGCCGCCAGTAACCCTTCGGCAGACTGGGAGCCCGCCAAGGAGGCAGCGGCCAACGCCTCATTGTAGGCGCTACTGGCGGCACCATCGGCGGCGCTGCCGGTGGGAGCAGTGCCGGCAGTTCCGGGCAGTGCACTCGTGCTATTACCTGAGCCTGTTTCCGCAGCCAGTTCCAGGCCAGCGGTAAAGGGAGCCGTGTGCAGATACGCCCAGCTACCGAAACCCAGGGCCAGCAGCAGACAGGCCGCGGCCACCCAGCGGTGCAGCACTAGACGGCGTCGGTAGGTGGTGTTTTCCTGAATTACCTGCTCGTGCTGCTGCACTACCAGCTCGTGGTCGAGCTGCTCCCAGAAGCTGGCGCGCGGAGCCACCTCTGCATCGGCAAACTTCTGCCGGAACAGGTGCTCCAGGTCGCCGGTGGGGCGGGGGTCCTGGTGGTTGGGTGTGTTATCGTTAGGAGCGGAAGCTGCCATGGGAGCGGTGCGCGTCGAGACGCTCGACTTTACTTTTCAAAATTGCCCGAGCACGGGAGTACTGTGATTTGCTGGTGCCCTCGGAAATGCCCAGCATCTCGCCGATTTCCTTGTGCCCGTAGCCTTCAATGGCAAACAGGTTGAACACCATGCGGTAGCGGGGAGCCAGCTCCTGAATCAGGTTGAGCAGCTCCTCGAAGTTGTAGTTGGAGAGAGTGAATTCCTCGCCGGCCAGGTCCTCGGGGTACTCGCCACCGTCGCTGACGGCTACCAGCGGGGCGTTGCGGCGGTGCTGGCGCAGGGCGGCATTTACCATAATACGGCGAATCCAGAATTCCAGGGGGCACTCCCGGCGGAAGCTGCCCAGGTTCTTGAACACCGTCAGAAAACCCTCCTGCAGCACATCCTCGGCCTCGAAAGTGGTTTGGGCATAGCGCAGGCACACGGTCATCATGCGGCCGGCAAAGCGTTCATACAGGTATTTCTGCATGAGGCGGCTGCCCGCCAGGCAACCGTCGAGCAGCTCGGTGTCGGAGAGCTGGGAAGGCGGGGTAAGAGTGCGCACAGGAGCGGATAACGACGACGATAGAGACTCCGGGCGCGCAGCAGCACCGGGCAGCAGGCTACGCAGCCCGCCCCCTCCCAACGTGGCCGAGAGGGCGCTCATTGACGGTTCCGGCCCTGGCAAGGACCGGCGTTGGGGTGCGCACTTGCGGCTACCTCGGCAGGGAGGCTGAAACCGCGCAAGTAAGAATGCTGCATACGCTGCAAAGTGGAATAAACTAATTTGGAAGCGGGCCCTAAAGCCGCAGCAACCGTTACGCACCCAAGAGGCCGGCCACCGCCCGAGAGGTTGCACGAGCCACATGCTTTTTTGGGGAGTACAATATAAGCGTTTCAGCAGCAGCTTTTTGAACTTATAGAATTTGGGCTTTCGTAACCTACCGCCGACTTAGTATGTAGTTACATCCGTTGCCGGGGCAAAGCGCCCGGATGACACCGCTGTAGTTGCCTCATTCCATATCCCAACCCCATTCCGCATGAAAACTCTGGTGCTGTTTTACTCCACGTATGGTCACGTATACAAGCTGGCGGAAGCCGTAGCCGAAGGTGCCCGTCAGGTAGCCGACAATGAAGTAGTTATCAAGCGTGTACCCGAAACCCTGTCCAAGGAGCTACTCGACCAGATTGGCGCTACCCAGGCCCAAAAGGCGTTTGAGCACATTCCGGTAGCCAAGCCCGAGGAGCTGGACCAGTACGACGCCATCATTATCGGTACGCCCACCCGCTACGGCAACGTGTGCAGCCAGATTCAGGCTTTCCTCGACGGTACGGGCGCCCTGTGGGCCCAGGGCAAGCTGATAGGTAAGGTTGGCGGCGGCTTCGTGAGCACCGCCACCCAGCACGGCGGCCAGGAAGTAACGCTGCGCAGCCTGCACACCGAAATGCTGCACCACGGCCTCGTGATTGTGGGCCTGCCCTACGCCTGGCAGGGCCAGATGGGCCACACTGACGTAACCGGCGGCACGCCCTACGGCGCCAGTACCGTGGCCGGTGGCCAGGGCGAGCGGCAGCCCAGCGACAATGAGCTGGAAGGTGCCCGTTTCCAAGGCCGTCACACCGCCGAAATTGCCAAGAAGCTGGCGAAGTAGGAAGTTAGAAGACAGGAGCTAGAAGCCTGCCTACCATTCTGAGCAGAACGAAGGACCTTATCACGCTGGAACAGATTGTTCTAACATGATAAGGTCCTTTTCATTGCGCCGGATGATGAACTTCCTCTGCCTCCCTCTCTTCTAGCTCCTAACTCCTTTCTCCTACTCTACAGCAGATTATAGGCTTTAATCAAGGCGTTAAACGAGTCCCGGTAGGTGTCGCCGATGGGCAGGAGACGGCCGGCCACCTGCACTTTGCCGCGCTCCACGTGCTCAATGCGGCTCAGGGCTACCAGAAACGACTTGTGGATACGGGCAAACCGCTCAGGCGGCAGCACCTCCTCCACCCGCCGGAACGACTGCAGCGTGAGCACCTTCCCGGTGGCAGTATAAATCATCAGGTACTCCTTCATCCCCTCGATGTAGAGAATATCATCGAAGGCGACGCGCTGGAGGCGGTGGTCGTTTTTCACGAACATGGCATCGGGCGCAGTGGGCGTGGCCTCGGAGTGAGCTGGCGCAGCAGCCGGGGCCGGCACCACGGGCGTAGTGGGCTGCAGCTGTTGGCGTACCTTCTGCACCGTTTGCACAAACCGCTCGAAAGCAATGGGCTTGAGCAGGTAGTCGGCGGCGTTGAGCTCGTAGCTGCGCACGGCGTACTGGTCGTAGGCGGTGGTAAATACGATGCGGGGGCCGGGTTGGGGCAGCAGTTGGGCCAGCTGCACACCCGTGAGCCGGGGCATGTGAATATCCAGAAACACCACGTCCACGGGGTTATCCTGCAGATAGGCTAGGCCCTGCAGCGCATCGTCAAACTGCGCTTTTAGCTCCAGGCCGGGCACCTGGGCGCAATAATCGGCCAGTAAGTCCAGGGCCAGGGGCTCATCATCCAGGATAACGCAGGTCATAGGTGAAGTGGTGAGTTAGTGAATTGGTGAGTTAGCAGTGTGGTTAGGCAGCAGCCGCGGAAAGATATGCGGGAAGCCTGTCATTCCGAGCATGTTGCGCTTGGAGCAAGGACGAGGAATCTCGCGTGCTACTGTTATTGAACCGTCGAACGATAACCGCTCCGCAGCCCAGGGTTTAAACCTTGGGCCAGTGAAGCAACGTCAGCACGCCAGATTCCTCGTCCTTGCTCCAAGCGCAACATGCTCGGAATGACGTTCTATATTTCGCCCCCAAACCCTCCTACCCTACTGCAGCAACACCAGCGTTACCACGTGCTGGCCGGGGGGCGTTTGCACATCGAGGGCGTAGCGGCCGGGGTAGAGCAGCTCCAGGCGGCGGTGCAGGTTGACGAGGCCCACCCCCCCGGGCTGTTTGGGCAGCTCCCGTTCGGCATCGGCGGGTGCTACGTGGTTGAGCACCGTGAAGCGCAGCAGCCCATCGGAAGCCAGCAACAGGGAAATATGCACGGCCACGGGACGGGCCGTCAGGTCGCCGTGCTTGAAGGCGTTTTCTACCAGAGGCAGCAGCAGCAGGGGCGCAATGGGGTGGGCACAATCGGGCGAAGTGCCTTCTACCTCAAACTGAATGGCATCCTGGGCCGAAGCCGACAGCCGAAGCCGCTGCAAATCCAGGAAGCTGCGCAAATGGGCAATTTCCCGGCTCAGGGGCACAGTATCGGTGCTGCTTTCGTAGAGCAGGTAGCGCATGATTTCGGCCAGGCGCAGCACGGCTTCCGGGGCCTTGTCGGACTTGCGGCTGGTAAGGGAGTAGATGTTGTTGAGCGTGTTGAACAGGAAATGCGGGTTGATCTGGGTTTTGAGCATGGCCAGTTCCGTGAGTAGCTGCTGACGCTCCATCTCGCGGCGGTTGCGCTGGCCCCGCACGTAGTCGCCGGTGATGCGCAGGGCCGAGCTGCTCCCGATGATGAACACGCCCACAATGGCCGAGCTGAAGATGCGGGCCCACACTTCCGTGGTATCAGCGTTGGGCTTACGGCCCGGCACAATGGTCGTTACCTGCCGGCCATTGGTGCCTACCGGACGCGTTACGCGGTAGGCCGAAATCTGCACGCCCTTGCGGGAGGTTTGGGCCGTGAGCCAGCCAATGGCAAAGGCGTAGGGCAGCACCAGCAGGGACGTAATCAGGCCGTATTGCAACACGCGGGCCCGGCCCAGGGTGCGCGGCACCAGCCAGCGCCAGGTGAGGTAAAACAGCGTAGCCGCGCAGATATCTTCCACCACCAGGCGCCCTATCATGGGCCACAAGGGCTGCCACTCGGCCAGCGTGGCGGGGAAACGGGGCAGCACATTGATAACGCTGCCCAGCTTGAGGCCATCCAGCAGCACCAGCACCACCCAGAGCACCACGTGAATCCAGCGGGGCACGCGCAGGTTTTCCTGGGCCGCCGACCACGTATCGGGGCGGAGCCAGGCGCGCAGGCGCTTGCGCCAGCTTCGGCGGGAACTCACTGCATCTTTCCCCGATGCTGCTTTTAAGGGAGCGGACAGAACTTCCATCATCGAAAATAGCACGCGGCCGGCCCATTTTGGGCTTTTTTTCAATCAACCCGCCCATAACTGCCGCCAACGCCCGCAAAGCCAGCGCAAACGTGAATGAGGACTTGCGAGGGTGTTGAAAACGGGTTTTGCGCGGGAAAAACCATCGTTTCGGGGTCGGGCCTGAGGGTTGGTTGAATAGGCCGGAGAAGATATAGAAGGGCCGCTAGGTTTGCTGCCGTTCTCTCTGTCTTTCTGCGCTATGAAATCCACTACTCCCCTGCTGCTGGAAACCCGCAGCCTCCATTTCCGCTTCGGCCAGCGGCCTATTCTGCACGATGTGAATCTGCAGGTGGAGCCGGGCAGCCTCTACGGTTTCCTGGGGCCGAATGGGGCCGGCAAAAGCACCACCATGCGGCTACTGCTGGGGCTGCTGCGGCCCGCCAGCGGCTCGGTGCACCTGTTCGGCCACGATTTGGCCCAACACCGCGTGGCCCTGCTGAACCGGGTGGGCGCCCTTATCGAAAACCCCTCGCTCTACGACCACCTCTCGGGCCGCGAAAACGTGGAAGCCACCCGCCGCCTGCGGGGCGTGGCCGCCAGCCGCACCGCCGAAGTACTGGAGCTGGTGGGCCTGACCGATAACGCCCACCGCCCCGCCAAGGAGTACTCCCTGGGCATGCGCCAGCGCCTCGGCCTGGCCATTGCCCTACTCTCCGACCCCGACCTGCTGCTACTGGATGAGCCCACCAACGGCCTCGACCCTAACGGCATTATTGAAATGCGGGAGCTGCTGCAGCGCCTTTGCAAGCAGCACGGCAAAACCATTGTGGTGAGCAGCCACCTCATCAGCGAGATTGAGAAAATGGCCACCCACGTGGGCGTGATTCAGCAGGGCAAGCTGGTGTTCCAGGGCAGCCTGCCCGATTTGCGCCGCCTGCAAACCGGCCGGGCCCGCCTGGTAATCGAAACCCGGGACGCGGAAAGCTGCCGCAACCTGCTGCCCCGCCTGCTGGCCGGCGCTACGGTAGCAGGCCCCGGCACGCTGTGGCTGCCCTGGCTCAGCCAGGAGCACACGGCCGCCCTGGCCGTGGAGCTGATTGCCGCCGAGCAGCCGCTCTACGGTCTGCGCCTGGAGCAGCCCACCCTGGAAGACACCTTCCTCCACCTCACCGAAAGCCGCGTGGCCGCTGTGTAAACTCACTTTTGTCATTCCGAGCATTCTGCGCATCAAGCAGAGATGAGGAATCTGGTTCGATTCATCCAGATAGTCAACCCAGATTCCTCCTTCGTCGGAATGACAGTTACTCTCTATTCACTCCGTTTTATGGAAGCTACCCTACCCTCCTCCGACTTTACGCTCCTGCCCGCCGCGCCGGCTCCGCTTATGCAACTGCGCCGCGCTCTGGCCTCCGATACCCTGAAGCTGAAGCGCACGGCCGCGCTGCGGCTCACCCTGCTCAGCGGCGCTTTTCCGGTGCTCATTACGTTCCTGATTTTCTTTTTCAAGGGCGACATTATTATGAAAGCCGGGGGCAGCCCCTGGCCCCGGTTTATCAGCACGAGCTGGCAGACGGCGGGCACCCTGCTGCTGCCGCTGTTTGTGGTGCTGCTCACCAGCCTGGTGGTGCACATCGAAACCAAAGCCACCGCTTGGAAACACCTCTACGCCCAGCCCGTGGGGCGCGGCGCGGTGTTCCTGTCCAAGCTCCTGCTCATTCTGGCCCTGAATGCGGTGGCTCTGCTGTTGTTTACGGCGCTGGTGCTGGGCGCGGGAATGCTGCTGAGCGTGCTCCGGCCCAAGCTGGGGTTTGCGCTAACTACCATTCCCTTCGAAACCGTTGTATGGATGCTGCTGCGCACCTACGTGGCTACCCTGGGCCTGCTGGCGGTGCAGTACGTGGTGAGCTTGTTCTGGCGCTCCTTTGTGGTGCCGGTGGGCGTGGGTATGGGCGCAGTGGTGGCCACCATTGCTTTGCTGCAGTGGGAGCACGCCGATAAAATACCCTACGCCGCGCCCCTGGGCACTTCTATGGCCATGAAGATGGTGAAAGGCGGGGGCCTGGAAGTAGCCCACGAGCTGGCCAAGCACGAATGGTACTCCCTGGGCTGGTTTGCCGGTGTGCTGGTGCTGGGCTACATGCTGCTCCTCCGCCGCAACGTGACGAATTAAAACTTCCCGTAGCGGCAACGGACTAGCCCTTTTCTAGTCCTTGGCGCGCCTTCTCCGCGCAGCTTACCCTTCTTTCCTGACGCTTCAGGCACCCTTTCCTACCGTTCGGCAAGCTCTACTTTTTGCTGCGCGTCCGATACCTTCTCTTTGCAACTACCTTCTCTTTATCTCTCGATGAAAACTGTTACCCTTCCGCTGCTGCTTACTGGCTTACTCGCTACCCCGGTTCTGGCCCAGACTGCGCCTCCCGCCGGCACTCCGCCAGCCGGTCAGCGCCCCGCTGGGGCTCCGGGCCAGCCCGGCGCAGCGGCAGCCAAGCCCATTCTGCCCACGGCGGCTAAAGGCACCGGCCGCCTCGAAGGCACCGTGCTGGATGCGGCCACCAAGAAGCCCGTGGAGTTTGCCACCATCACGCTGCTTCCCCTGAGTGGCACCACGCCCCTGGATGGTGGCGTCTGCGACGAGCGGGGCCGCTTTAAGCTGCAAGGCTTGGCCGCCGGCGAGTTCCGGTTGCAGATCAGCTTTATCGGCTATGCGACCCAAACGCGCAACGTGACTATTACCGGCGGGCTGACAACGGTGCCCACCATTAACCTGGAAGGCACGGCCCAGAAATTGGGCGAGGTAACCGTAACGGGTGAGCGGGACGTTATCGAGACCAAGCCGGACCGCATTGTGTACAACGCCGAAAAGGACCTGACCAACACCGGCGGTACGGCGGCCGATGTGCTGCGCAAAGTGCCCCTGGTGAACGTGGACCCCGACGGCAACGTGGAGCTGCGCGGCACCAGCAACGTGCGCGTGCTCATCAACAACAAGCCCTCGGGCATCGTGGCCTCCTCGGTGGCCGATGCCATGAAGCAGATTCCGGCCGACCAGATTAAAAGCGTGGAGGTGATTACCACGCCCTCGGCTAAGTACGACGCCGAAGGCACCGGCGGCATCATCAACATCACGCTCAAGAAGAACAACCTGGAGGGCATCAACGGCTCGGTGGGGCTGGCGGCGGGTACGCGGAGCTCCAACAGCAACGCCTCGCTCAACTACCGCAAGGGCAAAGTGGGCCTCACCAGCTCCGTTAGCGGGTTTGCCTTCTACAGCCCCAACCGCAACGACCTGACGCGTTACCTGAAAGACGGCAGCGGACAGGAGCGGCTTTCCCTGGAGCAGGAGGGCGACGGCAACACCATCGGGGGTGGCGGTTTTGGGCGGTTGGGACTCGATTACGACCCGGCCCAGTACCACAACCTCACGCTGAACGTGCAAGGCAGCCTGTTCCGCAACAGCGGCGACTACGACCAGTTCAACAATGTGCTGCTGCCGGTGAGCAACCAGTTTACGCGCGCTACCGACCGCCGCTTCCGTACCCAGAGCTACGACATGAGCGGCTCCTACACCCGCACCTTCGAGCAGAAGCGCCGGGAGTGGAGCGTGCTGGCCCAGCACACGCGCAACCGCAACGTGCAGGCCTACCACCTAGATCAGTTTGCGGGCAACACCACCGAGAACCTGGCCAAAAACTACCGGGAAGAATCCGACAACCTGGCGCGCAACCTCGAAACCACCCTCCAGACCGATTACGCCCACCCCTTCTCGGAGACTGCCTTGCTGGAAACCGGGGCCAAGGCCATTCTGCGCCGCGTGAGCAGTGACTACGACGTGTTTAACAGCCCGTCCGTCAGCCTGCTTGACCCGGTGTACAACCCCAGCCGCTCCAACCTCTTCGACTACAACCAGGATGTGGTGTCGGGCTACGGTACCTACGGGTTTTCGGCCAGTAAGAAAGTGAGCTTTAAGCTGGGCGCCCGGGTGGAGAATACCCGCATCAACGGCAACTTCCAGCAGCAGCAGAGCGAAAACTCGGCCGTAAAGCAGAACTACACCAATCTGCTGCCCAACCTGAGCCTGAGCTACCAGCCCCAGAACCCCAAAAAGCCGGGCCAAACCCTGCGCCTAGCCTACTCCAAGCGCATCCAGCGTCCCCAGATTTTCTACCTCAACCCCTTCCGCAATACCTCCGACACGCTGAACGTGAGCTACGGCAACCCCCAGCTGGAGCCTGAGCTGACGGATAGCTACGAGGTCAACTACACCACATTCATCAAAGGCTCGGTGCTGAATATGTCGGCCTATGCCCGTCGCACTGGCAATGCTATTGAAAGCTACCGGTTTGTGGAAAACGGGGTGAACAACCAAACCTTCCGCAACATCGGCCGCAACGCTACCTACGGCATCAGCCTGTTTGGCTCGGTGAAGCCGGTGCCGAAGTGGGATGTGAGCGGCAACGTGAACGTGTACTACGTATCCTTGAAAAGCAACGCCCTGAGCCTGGATAATAGCGGGGTGATGTACAACCTGAACGTAAACTCCGGCTACAAATTCGAGAAGGGTCTGAGCGTGCAGTTCTTCGGGGGCCTCAACTCGCCCCGGGTGCAGCTACAGGGCCGCCAAGCCGCCTGGACGTTCTACTCGGTGGGCCTGCGCAAAAACCTGCTTAAGGACAAAGCTGACTTGACCCTGAACGCCGACAACTTCCTCTCGGCCACCCGCAACCTGCGAAGCACCCTTGACACCGACCAGTTCCGCCAGGAAAGCAATAACTACATCTACCTGCGCGGGGTGCGCTTGGCCTTTAACTACCGCTTCGGCAAAGTAACCCAGCAAGCTCCCAAACGCCGCCGCAGCATCCAGAACGACGATGTGAAGCAAGGTGGCGACGGCCAGGGCCAGCAAGGGAACTAGATCAAGTAAAGATTGAGAAGTAAAAATGAGCCGTTGGGCGGTCCGGTTACAGGTCCATCCAACGGCTCATTTTTACTTCTTGATTCTCAATTTTCACTTGATTTCACAGCTTCCCGTGGTAGCGTAGCAGCTCCAGAAATGCTTCCCGATAGGTTTCGCCGATGGGCAGTTGGGCGCCGTGTACCTGCACGCGGTGGCGCTCCACAAACTCCAGGTGGCGCAGGTTGATGAGGTAGGACTTGTGGATGCGGGCAAAACGGCCGGCGGGCAGCAGTTCTTCCAGCTTACGAAAGGACTGCAGGGTGAGGATTTTGCCGGTGGCCGTGTAGTACATCAGGTATTCCTTCTGCCCTTCGGCGTAGTACAGCTCATCAATGGGCACCCGGCGCAGGCGGCTGTCCTGCTTCACGAACAGCGCCTCCCCGGGCTCAGCAGATTCCAGTGGCTCAGTAGCACCAGTGGCCACAGTAATGGGCTGCAGGGCGGCGCGGGCCCGGTGGGCGGCCTGCACAAACCGCTCGAAGGAAATGGGCTTGAGCAGGTAGTCGAGGGCCGGCAGCTCGTAGCTCTGCACGGCGTAGTCGGGGTGGGCGGTGGTGAAGATGATGAGCGGGCGGGGCACGGGCAGCAGTTGGGCCAGCTGCAGGCCCGTGAGCCGGGGCATCTGAATATCCAGAAACACCACATCCACGGGGTTATCCTGCAGGAAAGCCACGGCCGCCAGCGCCTCCTGAAACTGCCCGCGCAACTCCAGAAACGGCACCTGCGCACAATACTCCGCCAGCACCTTCAGGGCTAGGGGCTCATCATCCACCATCACGCAGCTCATCGGACGACGGGTAACAGCAGATTCCATGCAGGAGGTATAAGAGTGATGATGAAACGATTTGACTGAACGGCTACAACCAGCCGCTGATTTGCACCGACAGCCGCACGGCGTATTCCTGGGCGTTGGCGGTAACCACTAAGGCGTGTTTATCGGGGTAGAGCAGCTCCAGGCGCCGGCGAAGGTTAGCCAAACCCACCCCGCCGGGACCGGGCGCTTCGGGAGCCACGCGGTTGCGCACCAGAAACTGCAGCTGGCCCTCGGGCGTGAGCTCCAGCTTCAGGCGCACGGCGTGGGGCCGGGCCGTTAAGTCGCCGTGCTTGAAGGCGTTTTCCACCAGCGGCAGTAGCAGCATGGGCGGCAGGCGGCAGGCGTGGTCGGCGCCGGGCGGCAGCAGCACCGTGAACTGGATGGCTTCGTCGGCATCCTCCGGGGGCAGGCGCAGGTGCTGCAGCGTCAGAAAACTCTGCACATGGTGAATTTCCCGGGCCAGGGGCACCAGGTCGTCCTGGCTGTCGTAGAGTTGGTAGCGCATCAGCTCGGAGAGGCGCAGCACCGCTTCCGGGGCCTGGGGCGAGGCGTTGAGCGTGAGGGAGTAAATGTTGTTGAGCGTGTTGAAGAGGAAGTGCGGGTGCAGCTGGTTTTTGAGCAGGGCCAGCTCGGTGCGCAAATGCTGCTGCTCCAGCTCCCGGCGGTTGTCCCGCTCCCGGAGGTAGTCGCCGGCCAGCCGCAGAAAGAAGCTCAGGGTCAGAATCAGGCCGCCCAGCAGCAGATAGTAGCTCTGCAATACCTGCACGTAGAAGCCCAGCGGTTGGTTCTGGCCCTGCACCTTCACCTCCTCAAAGTAGTAGCTCACCCCGATGCGGGTGGTACAAAACACCACCAGGCCCAACGCCAGCACCAGCAGATAGGCACCCAGCCGACCCCGCTGAAACAGGGCCGGCATGGCAAACCAGTTCAGGTAGAACAGGCCCGAATCGAGGGCGTTGGTGGCCAGGGCCAAAGCCCAGAAATGGTCTTTGAGCGGCGGAATAAGCACGCCCTGGTTCAGCAGCCAGCCCTGGGCATCAAAGTACAGCAGCAGCGCCAGCCACCCCAGATGCACCCAGGGCAGGCGCCGCAGCCACGCGGGCAGCTGCCAGGCCGGGCGGCGGGCGGCGCGGGTAGGAGAAAACGATGGATTCAGAGCCAAGAGAAGTAACCGGTGGGCACTGCCGCCCCCAAATGCCCTGGCAACATACAACCACGCGGCCACTTCCGGCGGAGTTTTCAACCAACTAGGCTGCTGGCTTCAATCAACTTGGCCGGGCTGCTTACCAGTCCGGCACTGCCACAAATGCCCCGGATAACCGGGTTGGTTGAGGCCGCACGCAACGTTGGTTGATTATTATGACTCCTGGCTCAAATACCCGCTAGGTTTGCAGCGTTGTGCTCCTAATTCTGCTGGCAACGTCTAGCCCATGCATATTACTTTTTCTCTATTCTTCTTATGAAGCACTTTTTCCCGCTGCTTTTGCTGGCGGCTCCCGTAGCGGTACACGCTCAGGCCCCGGCTACCGCCACCGTTTCTGCCACCAAGGGCCCCGGCCGCCTGAGCGGGCGCGTGCTGGATGCCGCTACCCAGAAACCCGTGGAGTACGCCACCGTGGCTTTGCTGCCCGCCACCGGCACGGCCCCGCTGCTGGGCGGCACCGCCGACGCGGATGGCCGCTTCGAGCTGCGCGACCTGCCTACCGGCGAGTTTCGGCTGCAAATCAGTTTTGTGGGGTATGGCGGCGTAATGAAGCCGGTGACTATTACGGCTGAGCCCCAGAACCTGGGCAACCTCACGCTCACCGCCTCGGCCCAAAACCTGGCCGGCGTAACCGTAACCGGGGAGCGGCCAGTGGTAGAAACCAAGCCCGACCGCCTAGTGTACAACGCCGACCAGGATGCCAGCAACGCCGGCGGTACGGCCGCCGATATTCTGCGCAAAACCCCGCTGGTGAACGTGGACGGGGAAGGCAACGTGCAACTGCGTGGCACCAGCAACGTGCGTATCCTTATCAACAATAAGCCCTCGGCCCTGCTGGCCGGCAACCTGGCCGAAGCCCTCAAGCAAATTCCGGCCGACCAGATCAAGGCTATTGAGGTAGTTACCGCGCCCTCGGCCAAGTACGATGGCGAAGGGTCCGGCGGGGTTATTAATATCGTGCTTAAGAAGAACAGCTTGCAGGGTACCAACGGCAGCGTGGGTGCCAGCGGCGGCAACCGTAACCAGAGCCTCAACGGCAGCCTGAACGCCAAGCGCGGCAAAGTGGGCGTGAATACCAAGCTCAGCGGCTTCCGCAATCTGTATCCATTCAAGAGCCTCACGGAGCGCACCAGCTTTCTGCCCGGTGGCGGCACTGGCCAACTCACGGAGCGCACTACCTCCCGCAACCAGGGCACGGGCGGCTACGGGCAGGTGGAGTTTACCTACGACCCCTCGCCCCTGCACAGCTTCACGGTGAGCGGCAACGGCAACCTGTACGGCAACGATGCCCCCCAGCAGCTGTTCAACCAATATCAGGGCCAGCCCCAGCTGGATACGCTGTATACCCGCGACATTAACCGCCAGGATGAAAGCCGCAACTACGACCTGAATGCGGGCTACACGCGCACCTTCGGCGAGCAGCAGCCCCGCCGCGAGTGGAGCCTGCTGGCCCAGCACACCAACAACCGCAGCCGCGAAAAATACCGCCTCGACCAATTCCCGACGGCCGAGCTGTTTGGTGGGCCCATTGAGTACCGGGAAGCCAGCCGCAACCTGGCCCGCAACCTCGAAACCACCTTCCAGACCGATTATACCCACCCGTTTGGGGAGAAGAACACGCTGGAGCTGGGCGCCAAGCACATTCGCCGCCAGGTTAGCAGCGACTATACCCTAGACACGCTGCTGGTAAGCCAGCAGACTGATTTTGCGCGCAGCGCCCTGCGTTCCAACCGCTTCGATTACAGCCAGAACGTGCTGGCGGCGTACGGCACCTACAACTTTTCGGCCGGTAAAAAATACGCCTTCAGCCTGGGCACGCGCCTGGAGCGCACGGCCATTGCGGGCGAGTTTCAGAGTGAAGCCGGCCGCTTCCGGAACGATTACCTGAACCTGCTGCCTAACCTGAGTGCCACCCGCACGCTCAAGAAAGACGGCCAAACACTGCGCCTGAGCTACTCCCGCCGCATCCAGCGCCCGCACATTTTCTACCTTAACCCTTACGTCAACCAGGTAACGCCCAACTCCGTCAACTTCGGCAACCCCCGCTTGCGGCCCGAAACGGCCGATTTGCTGGAGTTAGGGTACGGTACGTTCGGGGAGAAAAGCTCCTTTAACGCCTCGGCCTTCATGCGGCGCACTGGTAATTCCATTGAGCGGTTCAGCTCTTATAATCAGGAATTGGCCCGCAACGAAACCACCTACGGCAACCTGGCCACGGTGTACAACTACGGCGTGAACCTGTACGGCTCCTGGAAACCCCTGAAGGACTGGGACCTGAGCTCCAACCTCAGCGGCGACTACACCCGCCTGAACAGCTCGGTGCTCCAGGGCACCAACAGCCGGGCCAGCCTCTACATGAACGTCAATTCCTCGGTGAAGCTGAGCAAAACCTACTCGGCCCAGGGCTACGGCGGCTTCTGGACGGGCGGCGTACAGCTTCAGACGCGCTATTCCGGGGGCGTGTACTACGGCCTCAGCGCGAAGAAGCTGCTGCTGGCCGAAAAAGCCGACCTCACTTTGGGCCTCAACAACTTCCTGGCGCCCGGCCGCGAATTCCGCAGCACCACCACCACCCCTGATTTCGTCAACTACGGCAGCTTCTACTCCTACCAGCGCAACATCCGCCTCTCGTTCAACTACCGCTTCGGCAAGCTGGAAGGCGGGCAGCGCCAGCGCCGCTCCATCCGCAACGACGACGGCAAAGGCGGCGGTAGCGGTGGCCAGCAGGGCGGATAAGTGCTAAAGGGACTATAGCGGTTTTTTGAACAGTAGAGGCGCATACTTGCGTCTCATCGTCCGCGCCACGTGCTGCTAAATGAGGAGACGCAAATATGCGTCTTCTCATTGTCGCTACATCGTACGTGAATTACGGCTACAAGCTCCTTCGCTGCTTCAGGATGACAAGAGTTTCCTACTCTATCACCTATTCCAGATTTCCCAGGCGGCTTCGGCTTGCAGGCAGAGCATTTCGAAGCCGTTTTTGGTTTGTGCTCCGGCCGCTTGCCCGCGCTGCATGAATTCGGTTTCGCGAGGGTTGTAAATCAGGTCGTAGAGGTAGTGCTGGCTGCTGAGGGCCTCGTACGGGATGGGCGGGCACTCGTGCACCTCCGGGAAAGTACCCAACGGAGTGGTGTTGATGATAATTTGATGTTCTTGTAGCAGCCGGGGCGTGAGCTCCTGGTAAGTTAATCCCGCGCCCATAGCGTTGCGCGACACCACCCAGTAGCCGATGCCCAGATCTTTCAGCGCCACTTCCACGGCCTTGGAGGCCCCACCGCTGCCCAGCACCAGCGCCCGAAAATTTGCTAGGCCACCTTTGGGCAGAAATCCGCGCAAGGACTCGCGGAAGCCGATGTAGTCAGTGTTGTGTCCAACTAAGCGGCCACCGTCCTGAAATTCGATGACGTTGACGGCCCCGACCCGGGCGGCGGAAGGCGCTACCTCATTCAGAAACGGCCACACCTGCTCCTTGTACGGAATGGTTACGTTAAGGCCCCGCAGCTCCGGGTGGGCCGCTAGCAGAGCCGGCAGCTCATTGATGGTAGCCAGCTCGAATAACTCGTAGCGGTGGTCGTCCAGGCCCAGGTTGTGAAACTTCTGGGTGAAGTACGTCTGGGAAAAGGAGTGCTTTAGTGAGCGGCCGAGAAGCCCGAATTCCGGCATAACTGCATGACTAAGGTTTGAGAAGTAAGCAACAAAAAAAACCGCCCCGGCCAAAGTAACCGGGGCGGTTTTCGTATCTATTCCAACGGGTTCTGGCTAGGCTATCGGGCGCTTATTTTCCCGGCGGGCTTTAAAGAACTCCCACACGGCTGGCAGTACCGATACGAAAATAATCATGAGCGTGAGCAGGCCGAAATTATTCTGAATCCACTGAAAGCTACCCAGAAAGTACCCCGCTCCCGTCAGCAGCACAACCCACACTACCGCGCCTACCAAGTTATAGGACAAGAACTTAGAGTAGCTCATGGTACCTATGCCCGCCACGAAGGGAGCAAACGTGCGGATAATGGGAATGAAGCGGGCAATGATGATAGTTTTGGCCCCGTGCTTCTGGTAGAAATCCTGGGTGCGGTCCAGGTGTTCCCGTTTCAGCCACCTCGAGTTTTCCCTGAATACGCGCGGCCCCAGGTAGTCGCCGATATGGTAATTGAGCGTATCCCCCAGCACGGCGGCCAGAATCAATAGCCCAATTAGGATGCCCACATTCAGGCCATTGGCCGGGTTGGCGGCCAATGCACCGGCGGCAAACAGCAGGGAGTCGCCGGGCAGGAAGGGCAGCACCACTACGCCGGTTTCCACGAAGATGATGAGGAAGAGAATGGCGTATGTCCAGGTCCCGTAGTCCTGAATAATTTCCGCCAGGTGCTTGTCGAGGTGGAGGATAAAGTCGAGTAGATGCTTCAGAATTTCCATGGAGTGCGGCAGTGAGGCTACAAAGAAAGCGGTTTATCCGTTGCCTACTCCACGGCGGCGTTCAGGTTTGTATCTGGTTGATATCAGCCCCGTGCAAGCAGCACCAGGTTATGCTCCACCTCCAGCTCCTTTACCTGCAAGCCCAGCCCCCGCAGATACTCCACCGCCGCCTGCTCCCCGATACGGAGCGGGGCTTGCTGCAGCGTATTCACTACCACCGTTCCTCCGGGCCGCAGCACCCGCCGGATGTGCTGCCAGAAGCCGGGCTCCGAGAGCTGCCGGGGCAGCAGCAAGTCCAGGAATAGGTCCACCACAATCAGCTCGTAAGCCACCGCAGGGGCCGTGGGCAGCCAGACAAAGGCATCGGCGCACACAACCTGCAGGGTAGCACTGGGGCGGATGTTGAACTCCGAGGCGGCTACTGCCACAATGGCGGGGTCCAGCTCCACGGCCGTAATGGGCCCGGTGTGGTCCCGCTCCTGGCGCAGCAACTCAATAATGCCGCCCCCGCCCATCCCCAGCACCAGCGCCGGCGCCTCGGGCGAGCTGGGGGCAACGTGCATGAGGGCGTAGCGCAGTACCTGGTGCAGGGGGCCGTAGCTGTAGTTGGCGTACTGCGTATCGAGCACCTTACGGCCCTGGTGCTGGCGTACCACCAGCCCCGGACTGTAGCGCGAGGGCACCCGCCGGGCCAGCGGCAGGGCATAGTTTACCCAATTCCGCAGGAATGCAAGCAGCTTGTTCATAGGGCGCAAACATACGGCCTCCCGGCTCCGCAGCACACGCTACGCCGCCGGGAGGCCGCTGGGAATAGGTGAAAAGACCGTTTACTGCAGCACCGGCTTTACGCTGTAACCCTGCTGGCGCAGCAGGTTGAGTACGCCCTGGGACCCGCCCAAATGGGCCGCGCCTACTGCAAAAAACGTGGGTTGCGCGGCGGCCTGCTTCTCCATGCGGGCAATCCACTGCTGGTTGCGGCCGTCCAATAGCAACTGCTCATACTCCTGAAACCCGAAGCTGCTTTTGCTGCTCACGGTGCGCAGCTCCTCAATGTTCTGGGCTTTGTAGAGTGTGAGCAGCTGCTGAAACTCCTGCTGGGCTTCGGCTTCCTTGGTTACCATGTCGGCCAGCATCTTGCTCTGCACCGCGTACGGAATCTTATCGAAGAAGCCCATCTGCTCCTGCACCGTTTCCAGACCAGTTACCTCCTTGTGCTGCTCCTGAGCCAGTTTCACAAAGGTGGTTTCGTAGCTGGCCGGCGTGCAGCCCAGCAGGGCCGGGTACATAATGGAGCTTACGATGAACGGCTTCAGCATGCCTAGTTGAGCAATAGGAATACCGGCCTTGGCCTTGAGGTAGTCGCCTACGCGGATATAGTCGGCGGCGGGCAGCAGCTTTTCCAGGGTTTGACCGTCGGTCATCATCATGCCGGCTTGCATTTCCTGCATCATGGTGGGGCTATCCATATCCAGCTCCATTACTACCTGCTTGCTGCTACTAAAGGCGCGTTTCATGGGTTCGGTCACCTGCAAATCCTGGGGGCAAATCAGGTGAATAGTGCCGTAGATGTAAGAAGGCTGAGCCAGGCCCTTTCCCGAAACCTCCCACAGCAAGGAGTTAGCCGGAGCGGCGGCGGTTACCGACGCCTTATCGGCCGTTTTAGTCTTGATTTTGGTTTTCTGGGCCTGCGTGCTCAGGGAAGTCAGGGCCAGAGTGCCGGCCAGTAGCAGCGTGCGGAACATAGTCATCGGGTAGAAATAAGTGAGGGGTGAAGGATGATCTGCACAAAGATGCAGCGCCCCGTATCCGCTCGTCAGTTTATTGTACCAACGCTAACCTACTGCGCCTAAACGCCGCAAACCGGCCCACCAACCGCCGAAGCGCTGGCAGGCCGGTTTGCCTGATAGTGGTATTTTGACAGCTTACTGCGCGGCCACGCGCCACAGAGTATCCGCAGCATCGTCGGCTACTAGCAAAGAGCCATCGGGTAAGGCCGTAATGCCCACCGGGCGGCCGTACACTTCTTTTTCATTCTCGTTGGCAATGAAGCCGGTCAGGAAATCCTCCATGGGGCCGCTGGGCTTGCCGTTGCTGAAGGGCACAAACACCACCTTATATCCCGAGAACTTGGAGCGGTTCCAGGAGCCGTGTTGCCCGATGAATGCGCCGCTGCGGTACTTCTCCGGGAATTTATCGGCTTTGTAGAACGCCAGCCCCAGCGAAGCCGTGTGCGGGCCCAGAGCCACCTCGGGCACCACAGTTTGCTTCACCAGATCGGGCCGCTCGCCCTTGCGGCGGGGGTCTTCCTTCTGACCGAAATACGCATAAGGCCAGCCGTAGAATTTGCCGGGCTGCACGCTGGTCAGGTAATCGGGCACTAGTTCATCCCCCAGCTCATCCCGCTCGTTCACGGCCGTCCACAGGGTTTGGGTGCCGGGGGCCCAGTCCAGGCCCACAGGGTTACGCAAGCCGGCGGCGTACACCCGCTCCCCGCTGCCGTCGGGGTTTATTTCGAGCACGTTGGCGCGGCGCTCCTCTTCTTTCATACCATGCTCGGCCACATTGGAAGCCGAGCCCACCGACACGTAGATTTTCTTACCTCCGGGCCCGGCCAGCAGGTTGCGCGTCCAGTGGTTATTGTAGCCGCCCGCCGGCAGCGTCATGATTTTCTGGCCGGCCCCACTGATTTTAGTTTCGCCCGATTTGTAGGGGTAACGCCACACGCCATCGGTGTTGGCCACGTAGAAGCTACCGTCAATCAGTACCATGCCAAACGGCTGGTTTAACCCGGCCAAAAACGTGGTGCGAGTATCGGGCTTGCCGTCTTTGTTGGTGTCGCGCAGCAGGGTGATGCGGTTGGCGCTGCTGGCCCGCAACGATTTAGACGGGTCCAGCTCCAGCTGCGCCGTAACTTTTTCTTTTACGTCGGTGGGCACCGTATTTGCCTCGGCTACCAGCACGTCGCCGTTGGGCAGCACGTAGGCATTGCGGGGACTCACCAGGCCATCGGCGTACTTGGTTACCACAAAACCCGCCGGGGCCGTAGGCATTTTGCCGGCCGGCCAGCCAATCACCTTGCTGCGTTTGGTTATCGATTTGGTGGCGTAGGGCTCGGGCAGATTTACCGTGCTGGCAGCAGTAGCTACGGTGTCGGCGGGAGTAGTGGCGGCGGCTTCGGCCTTTTCCTCTTTCGAGGGGCCACCGCAGGCGGCCAGCAGGGCCACAGAGGCCCAGGCAGAGCTGGAAATCAGTCGGTTCATATCAAAAAGCAGTGAGTATGGACAAGAAAATGCCGGACTACTGGGTAGTCCGGCATTTGGGTGTACTCATTTTCTGCCGTTCAGGTTAGCCTGGGCTAGCCCCGGGGCATGGAAGTGCCGGGCTTGCCCTGGGCTTTGGGCTCGGGCTTGAACATTTCGTCCACGTTTTCCAGGTCCAGGAAATCCAGGAAGGTGTCGCCGCGCAAACCCAGCCGGATAGTTTCCAGGCTGATGATTTCGTTGGGGGCAATATTGCCCAGGTTTACGTTGGGGCCCAGCAGCTTGATAAACCACACTTGCTGCGCCTTCTGGGGCGCTTCCCAAATAATCTTCTCGAACGGAATCTGGGTGAGAATTTCCTCTACCAGCCCCGAGCGTACCTCACCGGTGCTGCGGAACAGGCCCACGTTGCCAGCTTCCCGGGCCTCGCCAATTACTTTCACGGCGCCGGCTTCCAGCTCCGTTTTCATCTGCGAAATCCACTTGTAGGGCGGAATGATTTTCTCGGCATCCTTGGAGCCTACTTCGCTCAGTACCTTCACATCCTGCGAGAGGGTGCGGATGAACTCCAGCTTTTTATCGTGGTTCAGGTCCAGGGAGCCATCCGACACCTCGGCGTACTCCATCCCGAATTCCTGCAGCAGGCGGCGGTAATCATCGAACTGGTTGCGGATAATAAACGCCTCAAACAACGTTCCGCCGAAGTATACCGGAATACCGGCTTCCTTGTACACCGCCAGCTTGCGCTTGAGGTTAGGATTCACGTAGGAGGTGGCCCAGCCCAGCTTCACAATGTCCGTGTACTCGGCCCCTACTTCGAGGAAGTCCTCTGCTTCCCGCACGCTCAGGCCCTTGTCCATCACCATGGTGAAGCCTTGCTCACGGGGTTTCTGCGTCCGCTCTGGGAGTTGATTAAGCGTGTAGTTCATTATCGAATGGCTTGGGGATTTGAGAGAGGCACTGGCTGGTTTAACGTCAGCGGCCTCTTCCGAAGAAACAACGGCGGTAAAAGTACGCCCGAATTCTGTAAGCCTTGAAAGAAGTCAAAGGTGAAAAGTAAAAAGTAAAAAGCGGCTATAAACCATTTGCTTGGCTCATATCCGCTTTTGACTTCTCACTTTTCACCTTTGACTCCAACCTGCCCTACTTCCGGTACTGATCAATTAGGCGGGCCAGCGCCTTCTGCGACTCCAACTCCGGGAAGTAGTCAAACAGCAGCCGGTGCTTGTCGAAATCCAGGGTCAGGGCGTTTTCCAGGCACTGGTAGGCTTCGCGGTAGCGCCCAGCGGCCAGCAGGTAGGCGCACAGGCGGTAGTGCAGTTCGGCCTCCATGGGCTGAATTTCCACGGCATTACGCATCAGGTCAATGGCCCCGTCGAAGTTGCCCTGCTCATACAGCAGGATGCTCCAGTTCAGCCAGGCGTCCTTATTATCGGGGGCTACTTCGGTGGCTTTTTCGTAGGCTTCCACCGCCGAAATGATGTTGCCAATCTGGTACTCCGCCGCCGCCAGGGCCAGCCAATACTCCACGCTTTCCTGGTAGAGGCTTACCGCCTTGCGGAAAAAGTGAATGGCCTCGAAATACTTTTCCTGCGCGTTCATGATGATGCCAATACCAAACCACGCCTCGTCCATCTCGGGGTCCAGGTCGATGGCGCGTTGGTAGAAGCGGCGGGCCAGGTCCCACTCGGCCAGCTTTTCGTGGCACTCCCCAATGTTGCACAGGGCCTCGGGGGAAGGCTCGCCTTCGGGGTAGCTCAGCTCAAACTCGGCAATGGCGGCCCGGTACCGCTCCATGCTCACGTAGGTGCTGGCCAGGTAGCCGTGCGCCTCGTACAGCTTGGCATCAATGAGAATGGCATACTCAAAGGCACTCACCGCGTCATCGAGCTTGTTGGCGCGCAAGTAGGCCTGCCCCAGGTTATACCAGGCAATGGCCGAATACGGGTCCTCATCGGTGAAGCGGCGGAAGAAGTCCAGGTTTTTTTCCAGCCGCTCACTTACTTCCAGGCAATACAGTAGCTCCTGCACCGCCACGTCGTTGTCGGGGTTCAGGCGCAGGCTTTGCTTGTAGTATTTGGCCGCACTCTTGAACTTCTGCCAGCTCTGGTACGCCAGCCCCAGGTTGAAAAAAATATCGTCCCGGTCGGGGGCCCGCTCGGCGGCTTGATGAAAGAAGGCAATGGCTTCGGCAAACTCGCCTTTCTGCGTGGCGATAATGCCCCGTGTCACGGCCACATCGGGGTTGTCAGGGTCCAGGTGGGCCACATCCTCAATCTGGGTGCTGGCAGCGGCGTACTCGCCCTTCATGGCCAATACTTGTGAGCGGTCAATGAGCAGCTCCGTGCTGAACGGATACTGGGCAATGGCCGCCTCGCAGGCCTGCAGGGCTTTATCGTATTGGGTAGTGGAGGTATAATGGTCGATGATGTTCTCGAAATCGGCCAGATCAAAAAACACGGGCTCGTTGTGGGCTACCATCTGCTCAAAGCGGCGTACGGTAGCCAGCACTTCGTCCCGGTCCTCAAAATTCTCGTTCATTCTCATGCGGCAACAATCGGCACAACGCCGCCAAAACGGCAGGCTCCGTGAATAAGCACACGGCTTTTATAGTAGAAAAGCGCTGTGCCTTTAATATACAACAACCACACCGGACGCCGATGGGTTCTTTGGGAGCAGCGCAGAAACAGCGGAAAGTAGTAACCGTGCCAGTGTCAGCAATTCGCGCTGTCTGCGCCAGCCACATATTTACTCCGCTACTCCGCTGCTCTTCAGCTCCTGACAGCACCAGTTGATTGTCTCCGACAAAGGTCGGAAGTTGCGGCCCAATTCCTGCCGAATTTTCTCCGTCCGGTAGGCTACCGGGCGCCGACCGGCCCGAGCAGTATCCTTGGTTATCAGGGGCCGGGCTCCAGTTGCCAGGGACCGGACGTACTCCAGCCGCCAGATAACCTCCGCCGCCCAGTCGGGCACGGCCACGCTGGGCGGGCGTTTGCGGAAGTTAGTGGCCGCCTGCCGCAGAAACTCACGCAATGGCATGGTACCCGCATTCAGCACGTACCGCTCCCCACTGCGCGTGGTATGCAGCGTCAGGTGCACTAGCGCGTCCACTACATCCCGCACATCTACCAGATTGATGGCGCCGGGGGTGTAGAGATAGTGCTCTTGGTAGGCGTAGCGGAACAGGCGCGTGCTGCTTTGCGTCCAATCAGCCGGCCCCAGAATTACGGATGGGTTCACCATGATGGCCTGCAACCCTTCGGAAACCCCACGCCATACTTCCAGCTCGCCCAAATACTTGGAGGAAGCATACGCATTGTGCGCCGCTCCCAGGTCCCATTTGGTCTGTTCATCCAGCACCACAGGGCCCGGTTGTGTTGCGGCTTCTGTGGAGGTACCGCCGCCCAGCGCCGCCACCGATGACACCATGCCCAGCCGAATGCCCGGCCGCTCCAGGCAGGCATCTACCACGTTGGCCGTACCCTCCACGTTGATGCGCAGCAACTCGTCCTCATCCTGCGGAGCGTAGGATACCAGGCCGGCGCAGTGAAACACATGGGTAATGCCTTCCAATGCCTGCCGCAATCCTATTGTATCCCGAATGTCGCCCTGCACCCAGTCCACCTGATCAGCAACGGGAATAACCGGAATTTGCTGTCGATACAGGGCGCGTACCGGCAAACCCCGGGCTACCAGCTCAGCCAGCAGAAACCTTCCCACCAAACCACTACCACCGGTAACAAAAATCATAGTGCGGCAACTAGTGTAATGATCAGGTCAGATGAATTACAATGTATTGTTGAGCAAAGGCAGCGCCAGCGCTTTTGCTAAGTATACACTCTTGAGCACCTTATCCCGGATGTTATCGAGGTGCTTTCCATTGTGGGTATCCGTTCCCAGCAAGTCCACGAGGCCGCCATCAATCAGCTTCTCCGCTACATGCTTAGCCCCACTTGAGTAGTAGCCGATAATGGAGTTCAGGTTTACCTGTAACAGCACCCCCAAATCCCGTATTCTAAGCAACTCCTCATACCGGCCGTACAGGTAGGTGTAGCGCTCCGGGTGGGCCAGTACCGGCTGGTACCCGGCGGCTTTCAGATTGAAGATGATTTCGGTGAAGTTGAAGGGCTCATTGATATAGGAGGTTTCTACCAGCACCATGCGCCGCTCCCCACCAAAGCTCAGCAGCTCTTCCCCCCGCTCCAAACGCGGGCCGAAGCTCTCATCCAGGTAGTATTCGGCCGCGCAGGCTAACTCGACGTCACTTAGCCCGGCTTTGGTGGCTGCTTCCTGCAGGGCGGTCAGTGCCGCTCGTATGCCTTCGGGGGTGTTACGGTAGAAGTCGCCCATAATATGGGGCGTCATCACCAGCTTTCGGTAGCCTAGTTCCTGCAAGCCCCGCAGCAAATCAAGCGACTGTTCCAGCGTTTCAGCTCCGTCATCCAGCCCCGGTAACAAGTGGGAGTGCATATCCACGCCCAGAACAGCTAGCGAGGCAACCTGAGTACTAGGAGCTTCCCGGCTACCGAATAGCTTCTGAAAAAAGGACATACGCCGAAAAAACAGGCTTAGGACAACCGTTTCCGCAGGCCACCCAGCAGCCCAGTAGGTTTCGTGGGCTCCTCGTAATACCCTTGCCCGTACCCGTAACCGTACCCGTAGCCATACCCATACCCGTAACCGCCAGTAGTTTTGGCGTCGTTCAGAATGGTGGTCATTTTAGTGAAGCCGTTGGCCCGAATCAGTTTATTGATATTCTTCAGGAACGACTTTTTAGAGTAGTTAGCCCGCACAATATAAATAGGCACATCAGCCTTACGCATAATAAGAATGCCATCCGTTACCAAACCTACGGGCGGCGTATCAATCATTACTACATCGTAGTGTTCGTGCAGACTTTTAATCATTTCATCAAACCGGGCACTCAGGATAAGTTCTGACGGGTTAGGCGGCGTGGGCCCGGCCGAAATAAAGTCTAGCGTAGGAATGCTGGTATGTTGCACGCACTCTTGCCAAGTATGCTTTTCAATCAGGATAGTACTGACGCCTTTGACGTTCTCGGCATCAAAGGCGAGGTTTACCTTAGGCTTGCGCATATCTAGGTCGAGTATAATCACCCGTTGGTCGGAAGCGGCAATGATACCGGCCAAGTTCACTGTTACGAATGTTTTACCCTCCCCACTAATGGTAGAGGTAACAGATATTAGCCGCTTTTTCTTGGAGCTGGCAATGAACTCTAGATTTGTTCTGATAGAACGAATTGATTCTGATATAGCTGACTTCGGGTTACGATCCACCACCATTTTTGATACAGCCATCTTCTCCTTGTCATACGTCGGGATTATTCCTAGTACTGAAGCACCGGTATTGCGTTCTAGCTCTCGGATGTTTGTCACCGTATTGTGCATTAGGTAGCGCACGGCAATCAATCCTAGCCCCAAAATAATTCCGGCCGCCAGCCCAATAGCATAGATCATAATTTTAACAGGCGAAATACGCTCTGCTACGCTAGCCGGCGACAGAATCTGAAAATCGGCTGTAGCTCCCGCCATAGAAATGCCAAACTCAATGCGCTTATCCATCATAATGAGGTTGTACTTTTCGTACAATTCCAGTGGGCGTTGCAACCGAGCCTGCTCCGTCTGTTTCTCTGGCAGTGCCCGTAACCGGCCCTCCAATTCGGACCGTTTACCGTCTAGTTTGATTAACTGACTCTGGGCTAATTGCCTATTTTTCCGCAACAGTTGCCGCACTATTCTCTTTAAGTTGGCAATGTTTTGCTCCTTGATTTGCATGGCCGTGGTAGCTCCCGGCTGATACGAGAGCAGTGCGCGTTTCAAATCGAGCTGCGCATCGCTTAACTCTTGGATGCGGGAAGACAACTGAGAATCTTTGATATCAGCCAGAGCAGGTATACTCTGGGTAACATCACCGTCAGCACGTTCCGTTAGGCGCTCTTGCTCTATCAGTTTTGCTAAATCATTCAATACATCAATCTGCTCCTGAATTTTTTCCCGTTCTGTCTCCTGTTCCTGCAATAAAGAAGTAATCTGGCCTACATCACCTTTTACATCGTATGTACCGTTTCGCTTTACAAATGCCTGCATATCTTCCTCAGCACGGCCCAGCTTCTGATTATTTTCTCCTAGCTGCTCGTTGATATAACCCATAGCGCGGGTTGCTTGCTCTTGCTTACGCAACAGCTTTTCCACTAGGTATACCGAATCAATTTTGTTGACAATAGCCCGGGCCTTCAGTGGATTACGATCCGTGAATGAAATGCTGATGGTATTAGCGTCAGGGTTAATAATGTCAACCAACAGGTTTTTATTGAAATACTCGTTGAGTGCCCCATTGCTGTTGACAACAAAAGAATACGCCCCCTCCAAGTCAGTTGGAGTAAGTGAATTATTGAGCAGCAAGCGCATCCGAAACCCAGCTGCCATGAACGGAGCTCCTACTGCATGTTCCGCTGTTTCACCGCCTAACTGTTCCGGCTGTACTATGCGGAACCGGGTAGAACTGAGGAGTTGAACGTTAATTTTCTGGTCGTAGGCAGCAGCCGACGTGGGCTCAAATACAATCCGAAATGGCGAGCTGCCATACATTTCGGTTTCAAGCACTGTGCCTTGCACATAGTAGTTTACGTCCAAATCCAGTGAGTCTTTCAAACGCCGATATATGATATCAGACTTAATTAGTTCAATCTCGCCAGATAGCTTATTAAGACTTTGCTTTTGCTCTGCTACAGCTCCCAAGCCACCCAATCCTAATACTCCAGCCTCCGTTTTCTCATCAATTTTGAGAGTAGACGTGGATCTGTACTGGGCCGGCGTGTAGCGAAGAAATAACCAGGATGCTGTTATACCCAGTCCTAACAATAGCAATATCCAAGGTAAACTCTTGCGAGCAACAGCTAACAGTGTAATTAGGTCAAATTCTGGCCCATCATCCTCAGCCTCAGAGTCGGCACCGCCAGCGTTGCGGATAAGCTCTTCTAATTCAGCGTCTTCTTTCGCCGCCATGTATGTTCTGGTAATACAAAAATGAATGAGACTGGGCCCTACCTACCTTACTTGATATTACTCACGAAGTAGATAGTACTAACAACAGCAGCTACACTGCTTATTAGCGTAAACAAAGGAGCTGCATCCTGTAACCCTTCGTAGAACGGCCGTCGAATCGGCTCAACATACACGATATCATTTGGTTCCACCTGTAAGTTAGCTCGGCGCATACCGTCGATAGTAGTCAGATCAATGATCTGTACTTGCGGATTCTTTAAGTCACCGCGGATCAAACGGATATTATCTGCCCGGCCGGCCCGTCCAGAACCACTGGTGCCAACAAAAGCGCCCTCGATACCTCCAGCTTGCGCTAGTACCTCCAGCAAGTTCATATTGTCGTTCAGCATCTGAATCACCTGGCCTGACCCCCCGGATGCGGCACCCAGCACAATGATTCGATTATTATTTACGCGAGTGGTTACAAATACATCCTTATAGAATTCTGTGTACTTGCGTTGCAGCATACTATCTGCCTCTAATAAAGTGAGGCCAGCCAGCTTTTGATAATTTACCATAGGTAACTTTACTACTCCATCATGCTGCACCAAAAACTCCGTGTTGCCATATTGCCCTTGCTGGCTCTGTTGATTTTGCTGTCGGCCCTGACCCATAGAACGGCCAGAGGTAGATTGTCGGCTTACACCGCCTCCTACTCCCCCACTTACACCACCAGTTCCACCCGGAGAGCCAAACATCAACTCCCCGTTGGGGTCCAGAATTCGTTCCCCGTTATTGGTATACACGCGCACATCCAAGGCGTCGTTGGGCTGGATGATGTAGTTGCGCTCGGCCCGGTTTACTACGTCCCGCAACTTAGCTGTGTCCATACGACCGGAGCCGTCAGCGCGGAACAGAATATTTTGCTGATGCACCCGTGCGGTGGCACAGGATCCTAACAGAAAGCCTGCTGCTACCCATAGGAGGCAGATGTTTACGTAGCGGCGAAACAGAGTAGTTTGCATGAAAACCGGAGTGTTCCGGGGTCAGGTACGGAAGTGGCGGCAAACTGGCCTTGGTTTGCAAGGGCAGTTTTTGCCTAAAAACCATCAAAGAAACCGAATTAGCCGCCCCTATCAAAATTCCTCCGGTGAAGCACCTAATCCTACACTGGCTTGTACGCCAACAAAACCCTACTTTCGCAGACTCATTTTTTGGTCGAGTACGTTCATTCTCATCACTTCCTCGACCATACTTCCCCACCCCCACCCCACCCACTTATGGAACTGGTAGCTACCGAAAACCAGGCAATGATTGCCCAGATGGTGCGCGACTTCGGTGCGCAGCACATCAAACCCCACATGATGGAGTGGGATGAAACGCAGGAGTTTCCCAAAGACGTTTTTCACAAGCTCGGTGAGCTTGGCCTGATGGGTGTACTAGTGCCTCAGGAGTATGGTGGCGCAGGTTTCGGCTACGTAGAGTACGTGACGGCCATTGCTGAGCTGGCTAAAATTGATGGTAGCATCGGCCTGAGCATGGCCGCCCACAACTCTTTATGCACCGGCCACATTTTGCAGCATGCTTCCGAGGAGCAGAAGCGCAAGTATCTGCCTAAGCTGGCCAGCGGCGAGTGGATTGGGGCCTGGGGGCTCACTGAGCCCAATACAGGTTCCGATGCCGGCAACATGCGCACCGTGGCCGTGCTTGATGGCGACCATTATGTGCTGAACGGAGCCAAGAATTTTATCACGCACGGTAAATCCGGTAATGTGGCTGTAGTCATTGCCCGCACCGGTGAAGTGGGTGACTCTCACGGCATGACGGCCTTTATTGTGGAGCGCGGCACCCCGGGCTTCGAGGCCGGCCGTAAGGAAAACAAGTTGGGCATGCGCGCTTCCGAAACCACTGAGTTGATTTTCACGGACTGCCGTGTGCCCAAGGAAAATGTAATCGGAAAAGTTGGTGACGGCTTTGTACAGTCGTTGAAGGTGCTGGATGGCGGCCGTATTAGCATTGCAGCTTTAAGCCTGGGTATTGCCCAAGGTGCTTACGAGGCTGCCGTGCAATACTCCAAGGAGCGCTACCAGTTCAACCAGCCCATTAGCAACTTTCAAGGCATCAGCTTTAAGCTAGCTGATATGGCCACCGAAATCGAAGCCGCTTCCCTACTCACCTACCGTGCCGCCGACATGAAAGACCGGGGCCTGAATGTGAACCGTGAATCGGCAATGGCTAAGCTATATGCCTCGGAGGTATCGGTGCGGGTAGCGAACGAGGGTGTGCAGATTTTTGGAGGCTACGGCTACACCAAAGACTACCCGGCGGAGAAATACTACCGCGACGCCAAGCTCTGCACCATTGGGGAGGGCACCAGCGAAATTCAAAAGCTGGTTATTGCCCGCACCCTGCTCAAGTAGAAATAAGGTATTGGGAAGAATTGAAGCTATTTTTTTCGACTATGTTTTATCTATCGGTCTGCCGATGAGGGAAAAACACGGGAAGTATTTTCAATTTTTCCAATCAATGAGTATCTTTGCGCCCCCTGCAAACTGGGTTTCCAAGTTCACTGAAGATATGATCATCGTCCAAATCAAAGAAAACGAGTCGGTTGACCGTGCGCTGAAGCGCTTCAAAAAGAAATTTGAGCGCACTGGCGTTCTGAAAGAGCTGCGTCGCCGCACCTTCTTTCAGAAGCCTTCCATCACCAACCGCAAGCAGAAGCAGAAGGCTATCTACAAGCTGGCTACCTACGGCCCCGACGCTACGAACGCCTAGGTTTCTGACTACCTGTTCGTAAGGACGAAAGCCGGCTGATTTGCCCCCTTCGGGCGAATCAGCCGGCTTTTTCGCGTCTATATAGTTCAGTTTTTTTCTTCGATTGAATTCCATACATTGGGTATCCGGCCTTGGTAGCTGGACACCTTGCGCATGGAATTGTTTTTTGACTACCTGCGGTTTGAGCGGCGCTATAGCCCCCACACCGTACTTTCTTACCAAACGGATCTGCGGCAGTTTTCGGATTTTCTGAACGCCACCTTTGACATGGCGGAGCCAGCTCAGGCCGACCACACCCTGATCCGCTCCTGGGTAGTGGACCTAATGCAGCGGCAGCATGACCCTCGTACTGTTAATCGCAAAATTGCTTGCCTGCGCTCCTACTACAAGTTTTTACTGCGGACGGGAGTGGTGCAGAAAAATCCTATGCTGCGCATTACCTCACCCAAGGTGGCCAAAAAGCTACCGGACTTCGTGCCGGAGGATTCACTCAACGGGCTGCTGAATTCCTTTGAATTTCCGGAAACGTTAACCGGCATGCGCGACCAGCTAATTCTGGAGCTACTATACGGCACCGGAATCCGGCTCTCGGAACTGCTTGGCATTAAGCATGCTGACCTCAGTTTACCTGGCAAAGCGGTGCGGGTAACTGGCAAGGGGAACAAGCAGCGCATTATTCCCCTGAACCCCACCTTACTTGTCGTCTTAGAGCGCTATATAGCATTTCAGCAGCAGGAATTTGGCTCCGTCAGCAACGCCCACGGCGTACTCCTCGTTACGGATAAGGGAGAACCGCTCTATGAAAAGTTCGTGTATCGGACGGTAAAGCACTATCTGAGTCAGATAACTACGGCGGCTGGGCAACAGCATCCGCATGTGCTGCGCCACTCTTTCGCCACGCATCTGCTGGGTAAAGGAGCCGATTTGAACGCCATCAAGGAGCTACTCGGGCACGCCAATTTGGCGGCCACTCAGGTGTACACGCACCTGAGTATTGATAAATTGAAATCAGTGTTTGAAAAGGCCCATCCCAAGGCCTGATATTGTTCCCTTTTTTCTTTACCTCTTAACCCCCACGACCGATGAAAGTACAGATCCAATCGGTGCACTTTGACGCCGACCAGAAACTGCTCGACTTCATCCAGAAGCGCCTCGATAAACTCGAAACCTTCTATGACCGCGTGACAGAAGGCGAAGTGATTATGCGCCTCAATAACAAGGATGGCATCGATAATAAAACAGTTGAGATTAAGCTGTACGTACCCGGCGGCAGCCTATTCGCCCAGGAAGATGCGGCTTCCTTTGAAGCTGCTGCAGATGCTGCCGCTGAGAGCTTAAAACGCCAAATCACCAAGCACAAAGAGAAGTTGGTTAACCACTAAGTTGAGCAACTCTTTATATAAAGAACGCCCCGCCTGAATCATCAGGCGGGGCGTTTAGCTATACAGCAGGGAGGCTGAGCTGAATTTTATAAGCCAAATTCTGCTTTGATTTTATCCACGTAATCAAGCTTCTCCCAGGTGAAGGTTTCCACCGTGCGCGTATTGCCGTGAGCATCCTGCACCTGCTTGGTGCCGGGCTGGCGACCCATGTGTCCATAGGCAGCTGACTCGCCGAAGATAGGGTTTTGCAGGCCTAAGCGCTGAACAATGGCGTAAGGGCGCAGGTCGAAGAGGTGCTG
The DNA here is from genome assembly GCF_040547285.1 of Hymenobacter sp. UYP22. Taxonomy (NCBI): domain Bacteria; kingdom Pseudomonadati; phylum Bacteroidota; class Cytophagia; order Cytophagales; family Hymenobacteraceae; genus Hymenobacter; species Hymenobacter sp. UYP22. Next base: position 137,064 of record NZ_JBEPPK010000002.1, read on the forward strand.
TACTTTCTCGGCAATCTGGCCGTCGGTGAGCTGCTGGCCGTTGCTGGTGGCTTTGGTAGTGCCGTAGGTGGTCACGAACACACCCACGGGCTCCGCAACGCCAATGGCGTAAGCTACCTGCACCAACGCCTGATCGGCTACGCCGGCCGCTACCAGGTTTTTGGCAATGTGCCGGGCCGCGTAGGCAGCCGAACGGTCTACTTTCGAGGAGTCTTTGCCGGAGAAGGCACCACCGCCGTGGGCACCCTTGCCGCCGTAGGTATCCACAATGATTTTGCGGCCAGTGAGGCCGGAGTCGCCGTGGGGGCCGCCGATGACGAACTTGCCGGTGGGGTTGATGTGGTGCTTGATGTCGGCAGTGAACAGCTGCTGTACCTCGGGGCTCAGTTGGGCCTTCACGCGCGGAATCAGGATGTTGATGATATCCTCTTTAATGCGGGCCAGCATGCGCTCCTCGCTTTCGTCAAAATCATCGTGCTGAGTGCTCACCACAATGGTTTCAATGGCCTCGGGCGTGTTGTCGTCGGCGTAGCGGATGGTTACCTGGCTTTTAGCATCGGGGCGCAGATAGGTCATCTCCTGGCCGGCTTTGCGAATGGCCGACAACTCGCGCAGCAAGCGGTGCGAGAGGTCGAGGGCCAGGGGCATGTAGTTGTCGGTTTCCTTGGTGGCGTACCCGAACATCATGCCTTGGTCGCCGGCGCCTTGCTCTTCCGCCACGGCGCGTTCCACACCCTGGTTGATATCGGCCGACTGCTCGTGGAGGCGGTTCATCACCTCGCAGGTATCGGCATTGAATAAGTACTCGGGTTTGTTGTAGCCGATGCGGCGGATTACCTCCCGAATGATGGGCTCGGCTTCTACGTGGGCCGTCGATTTGATTTCGCCGGCTACCAGGGCAAAATCGGTGGTAACCAGGGTTTCGCAGGCCACCTTGGCGGTGGGGTCCTGACGCAAATACTCGTCAAGGATGGCATCAGAAATCTGGTCGGCTACTTTATCGGGGTGGCCTTCCGAAACAGATTCGGAGGTGAACAGGTAGGGCATCAGCTTGAAAATGTAGTAGTACGCGAGGGGCCGGCAGCCCCTGCCCTGCTCTAAGCAACTGTTCAGGCAGGGCCGCAAAGCTACAAGTTTTCCGGTGGTTACTACGCGCTGACGCTCATTTGCCGACGCAGGAATTTACAGTTGAGTTCAACTCCTGCTGCCTGTCTGCGTTTAGGGCACCATCTCCTGACTTGTACTCTTCCCGCAGCCCACATGAAAAAACCGCTTCTCCTTAGCCTCGGACTTTGCCTTGCTGCCAGCCTTCCCGGACAGGCGCAAAAGGCTCCTTCGCCCTACAAAACGCGCTTTGCCGTTGATGCACCTATTTCGGCTGGCCTGGGGGCGCTTAGTATTACGGGGCTATTGCTGGTGCAGCAGAAAGACGGCCTGACTGACGCCCAACTGGCGGCCCTTAACAAAAACGATATTCCCAAGTTCGACCGGTTCTCGGCGGGCTACTACAGTGACAAGGCTCAAACGGCTGGCGACCTGATTGTGTACCCATCGTTGGTAGTAGCGCCGGCACTGCTGGCTTTGGATGCTGACGTGCGCGGGCGGTACGGGCAAGTGCTGGGGCTGTATCTGCAAACGATGCTGGCCGCCGACGCCACTTTCACAATGAGCGTGGGCAACATCACCCGCTACCGACCCTTCCTGTATGGCACGGAAGGCGGCGGCGACCGGAACAGCAAGATTTCCACCAACTCGTTTTTTGCCGGGCACACGGCGCACACGGCGGCGGCTACGTTCTTCGCGGCCAAAGTGTACCACGACTTCCACCCAGATTCCAAGCTGAAACCGTTTGTGTGGACGGCGGCGGCGCTGGTGCCAGCAGCCGAAGGCTATACCCGCCTCAAGGCCGGCAAACACTTCCTCTCCGACAACATTGTGGGCTACGTGGTGGGCGCTACGGCCGGCATTGTAGTGCCCCAACTGCACAAGAAGGCCAACGGTCTGAGCGTGCTGCCCGTGCAGGGCGTAAACGTGAACGGCTACTCCTATAGTGGCTTGTCGTTGACAAAGCAGCTGTAGCAGTAACTCCTTCCAGCAACTAACAGCAAGCCGGCCCAGAAAGCCGGCTTGTTGCTTTTCAATACATTTTTCTCATTAAACGATATTTAATTATTGTTTATCAATAAATAACTTCTCTATATTTGACGCAGTCATTCTGTCCTTATTCTTCTTGTTATGCGGAGCAAATTCTCGTTCTGGTTTCTGCGGTTTACCCGCGTTGTTGTGTTCCTGTTTATGCTGGGCACACTCATCAACCTATTTATGTCGGGGTACGATACGGGGTACGTGGCGGCGCACTCCCGGCTGAAACCGGCGGATACTATTATGCTGCAACTGGACCGTAACCATCCCACGCGCTACCCCTTTGATGGGGCTGTGCGGGCTTTTCAGAACGGCTGGAACCATGAGCGGTGGCAGAACCGCGCTATTAGCCGGCCAGTGTTTTTCTCCCCCGACTCGGTACAGGCCTCGTTCAACACCCAAGGGTTTGATGTGGTTGTGCAGCGTAACCGGCAGGTGCTCCGGTATCAGGAGCCTAGTTTTGGCAAGCGCCTGGCCTTGCTGTGGCTAGGAGCCTCGTCCACTACCATGTCGGTGGTGGAGGCCTTGATTATGTTTGGGCTAGCGCTGCTGCTGTGGCAGCTACTGCGGGACGTAACGCCGGCCACGCCTTTCACGCTGGCCAATGCCCGCCGCCTGCGTACCATGATGCTACTGGTAGTGAGCTGGGAAATATGGCAGACGCTGGCGCACATGCTGTTGCTGCGCCTGGTGCCTAACTTTGTGGCCGATGGTGGGACGCTGGTGCAGTATGTGGTGTTACACGGTGACGGCCACACGCCGGGCGCCCTAGGCATCATCATGCTCACCGTTATTGCCTTGGTGTACCGGCGCGGGGTAGAATTGCAACAAGAAGCCGAACTGACCGTCTGATGCCGATACTTGTAAACTTGGATGTGATGTTGGCCCGGCGCAAAATGACGCTCAGCGCCCTGGCCGAAGCCGTGGGAATTACCTTGGCTAATCTGTCGATTTTGAAAAGCGGCAAAGCCAAAGCTGTGCGGTTTAGTACCCTGGCCGCTATTTGTCAGGTGCTGGAGTGCCAACCCGCCGATTTGCTGGAGCACCGCCCCGACCCAGCTGACCTGCGGCCAGGCTCGGGGCCTGAGTAGCCCGGCTTTTGGTCGGAATGGCCCCGGGAATGCCATGTGTTCCTTGTAGAAGCATTTTCCTGGTCGAACCCGACAGAAAGCGGTCTGCCTTTTTCCATCAGGTAAGATGACGTACTTTCGCCCTACGTCACCGTTTTTTATTTCTGGCTAGTGCTCTTATAATGTCTGTTTGTCGCTCATCCTTGGCGCGTAGCTTCTCTTTGCTCGTATTCCTGAGCGTATGTACATTGCCAGCACTGGCGCAACGGTTCGAGTCAGGGTATCTGCTTTCTTCTTCCGGCGATACACTGCGAGGAGAAATAGAAAATGCTTTCTGGTCAGATCCGCCAACTACCATTCGATTCAGAATAAACTCAGAAAGTCCGGTTATCACCTACGCGGTGCAACACTTGCGCGAGCTACAGCTGTCTAGCGGCCGGCGGTTACGGCGCGAGGTTTTACCCATTGATTACGGAGCCCGAACAACCATCAACCAGCTTTCTAATACTCCAGCAAGCACACAGCGGCCCGATACTGTACTGGCTGATGTACTGCTGGAAGGCCCTGCCTCGCTGCTGGCTATTGAAACCAGCGACGTCAAGCATTTTTTTGTGCGGCGGGAGCAGCAGCCCTACTTGGAGCTAACGGAGCGACGCTATTTGCTTGAGCGAAACGGCCGGCAACAGGTGGTGGACGGCAATAACTACCGCGCCCAACTGCAAGTCTACTTTGGCGACTGTCAGGCTGTGGTAGCGGCATTGGCTAAAACGCCTTTTACGGCCAGCGCCCTCAGCAACTTGGTGCAACTATACAATACTACCTGTTCCACGACGCGGCAGGTAGGGTCACTTGCTGCCCCGGCCAAACGCGGGCCCAGTGTCAAAATACTAGTTGGCCCTACCCTGGGCATGCGCTACAACTCGCAGCGCTTGCGCGCTGCCGAGGCAGCCGGACAGGAAGTTCAAACCCTGGACGGCGTGCAGGCAGACGGCCGTCTGCATCCTCAAGCCGGTATTTTTCTTGACGTCATTTTTGGAGGCCGAAAACTAGCCCTGCACTCAGGCCTCACCTACGCCCGGTTCGGGGGCGTTACGGCTGTAGCCTCACCCGATGGTTCCGACCAATGGAAAGGGGAGCTGGCATGGCAGGGCGCTATGACATCCGCCGAGTTAGGGCTACGCTTTATGCCTTCACTGGGCTCAGCTACGCAGTTGGTACTAGGCACTGGTCTTACGCTTCCGCCCATCCAGTCCTTCCGAAATCAGTTGCTGCGCTACGGCACAACCTCTCCCCGCCTGATTGATAATACCCATCCTGTTCCTACCCTTTCAGAGTATCCGTTACTTGGCTTTGAGCGCACTTTGCTTCCGTACGTGGAAGCCGGAATACGCCGCAACCGTTTCACTTTGCTGCTTCATGCCCGCCGCTACGGTAAGGAGAATTACTACGACCCGCTGGCCGTATCTACCAGCAGTTATAACTATCCTGCTTACTCTATCCGCGGCTATAGCTATACAACCCGTACTGTGAGTGTAGCCTTAAGTCTGGGCTTTCAACTCAACAGTAACTCCGACCGGCTACCCCAGGCCAGGTAAAGTGCGCGGCCCTTCATTACTTTTTTCGAAAGTATCCGCCCGTCACTTTCGCCACTACTGCCGGCGCAGCCAATAAGCGTTACGCTACACAGGTCAGGCTCAAACAGCTTCAGAATGCGCGGTTGGCGCAGGAGCTTTATCTGGCCTTCGAAGGCTTTACGCTTGCACCTTTGCCTCGGTCCCGAACCGGGCGTGTAACTCCGTGCAGACTTGGGGCGGCACGCGCAGGTATTCCACTACATCCGCTGTTTTCTCCGAAGACTTGCCCTTTTTATCCAGTTCAACCGTCACGTTTTCGAGGGAGAGGTAGCAGCATTCGGGGTCGGAGGGGGCGCGGTAGAAGTGGAGCCGCCCGAAGGGGTCCAAGCCGGTAGCTGCATCCTGCTGATGTGGTTGAAGATGGCCCCAGTCGGACGCTTCCAAGGCTACTTTGGTGGCGGCGGCATCAGGGAAGTGAATAGCGCGCTGGGGCAGCGTGGTCTTCTCGGCCCATTCACCGGCTAGCTCGGAGAAAGGGACTCCGGCCTCACTGTGGGGCAACGTCCAGGCCAGGAACACGATGATCAGGAATTCAGCCAGCCAGATCAGGTAGAGAAACACACCGCTGACGGTAACCTTGAAAATGCTCCAGGTGCCTTCTTCAGCCAAGCCCGGCAACACACTGAATACGGCGGCAGGATTCAGCAAAGACCCCAGGAACACGTCTTCCTGAAAGGTGGTATGGGTGAAGGAGGCCCGACTGCCCAGGCTTTCGGTTTCGCCGGCTCCAGCCAGCAGGGCTATGTACACGCACCACTGCACGTACCAGGCCCATACCCCAATGGCCACGCTCAGCCAGCCCACTAGCTTAGGATTGCGCAGCTTACCGGCGCGCACCATTTTCTTGAGTACCCAGCCCAGGCCAAAGCCAAACCCCAGCGTAACGGCGAAGTTGATGTAGATAAACGGGATATACCATACAGCATACACGTACAGGAATGCTAACGGCAAGGCAGCCAATGCTCCCACACCTATCAATCCCAGAATGCCTCCCACTGTGAAACGTCCGGAAGGCTGGTAGTACAAGTTTGTCATAGAAAAGTAGGAAAAGGACGTAAATGCTCAAACCTAGGCGTTTAGCCTGTACCGCACAACGCCGCGCCGCTAATTTTGCTCAGGAAAACGGGCCATAGCGCAGCACCTGCCAGGCGTGCCACCCCAGGGCCGCGGCCAATAGCCAAGCGCCGGTCTGGCGGCCAGGATATTGTATCAGCTGCACGGCTATTATCAACAGGAGCAAAGGCAGCAGGGCAAACGTGAGCCGCTCCTTGTAGTAGCCGAGCCCAGCCAGAAACCCGGTTTGCAGGAGCAGTAGCCCACCTATTGGAGTTAATGGCCGGTGCAAAAGTCTGGTTTTCTGGGGCCACAGCACTACGGCAGCCGCTAGCCCGAGAAAGGGCGCAATAGCCGGCACGGTAACCAGAAACCGGAGCAGGTTGCGGCCCGCTAGCTGCAGAAACCCAGTAAACGGCTGCTGCCAGGCTGCCCGCAGCCAGACCAGCTGGCCGTAGGACTGGGCCTCATGGTTGTAATAGGTTACGCCGTGCAACTTCAGCAGGCCAACCCAGCCGAGGGTAGGTAGTGCGAACAGAAAACTCAGCCCCGCTAGTTGGAGGAAGAACCCAGCGGTGAAGTTCTTATTTTGCTGGAGCCAGGCACCGTATAGTAGCACCGGCAGCCCCAGCACGAAGCTTCCATACACCAGCGCCAGCAAGCCGCCCAGCACCGCCAGCCCCGGTAGCCACGCCCGCCACCGCCCCGACTCGCGCAGCTGCAGCCCGGTATACGCTAGCAGCAACGGCACCAGAAAAGTGAACATCTGCTGGTGCACCGTCCAGAAAAATGCCTTCGTTACCTGGTTAGACACCAAAAAAACCAGCAGAGCCGCCAACACCCACCGGCTTCCGTGCCGGCCCGTGAGCCGGTAGTATAGGTGCCGAAACAGCAGTAGGGCCGCCAGCAGCACCGCGTAATTCAGCAACACGTAGCCAACGTAAAACCCCAGCAGCGGCTGATACTTCACCGGCAGCTTCTGCACCACCGAGGCCGGCAGCAACCCGCTACTCTGCAGGCCCTGCACTGTCCAAGTAAGCGGGTAGCCCACAACGGTACCCAACAGTATAAACAGGGGTCGGGACTGACGCACTTCTCCCTGTTCCAGCAAATGGGCTGGGTAACGGGCATCTTCCATGTACACAAACCCGTCGCAGTTGGCCGTGAAGCCGGCAAAGGAGGTCAGGTGCAGGTAAGTGCCGCAGTACTCGTCCTCGGTGAGCGGGGCGGGCGAGAATAGAAACGATACCGTGGCCAGCACAATAAGCCCGGTGTACGCAGTTGCCCGCCGAAGCCACTGCCCCAGTAAGGTTGCCATGGCTGTTGTTACTGCCCGCCAGCGGTTCTGGGAGCCGCGCTGCCGGGGTTTAGGTTGGTTTCAAACAGCTTCAGGATGCGGCGGTACTCATCCGTCCAGGAGGAAGGCTCCACAAAGCCGTGGTCTTCTACGGGGTATACGGCCAACTCCCAATTCTCCTTTTTCAGCTCAATCAGCCGCTGTGAGAGGCGCACGATGTCCTGGAAGTGCACGTTGGTATCTACCATGCCGTGACACATAAGCAGGGCACCCTTCAGGCCGCTGGCGTAGTTGATGGGCGAGGAGCGGGCGTAGGCCAGGCTGTCGTTGTAGGGCTCGTTGAGGATGTTGTCGGTGTAGCCGTGGTTGTAATGGGCCCAGTCGGTAACGGAGCGCAAGGCGGCCCCGGCCTTGAACACGTCGGGCTGAGTGAACATGGCCATAAGCGTAATAAAGCCACCGTAGCTCCCCCCGTAGATGCCGATGCGCTGGGGGCTCACGTCGTATTTCGTGGTCAGGAGCCTGGCCCCGTCTACCTGGTCGGTGAGGTCTTTACCGCCCATGTAGCGGTAAATGCCGGTGCGCACGTCGCGGCCGTAGCCGCTGGAGCCGCGGTAGTCGATATCCAGCACCGTGTACCCCTTATCAACCAGCAGGTTATGGAACATGTACTCACGGAAGTAGGTGCTCCACCATTTGTGCGCGTTCTGGAGGTAGCCGGCCCCGTGCACGAATATCACGGCTGGGCCCTGGGGCTGCCCAGTGGCCGGGCGGTAGAGCCGAGCGTACACATCGGCCCCATCCTGCGCTTTGTAGCTGATAACCTCGGGGGTCCGCCAGGGGTAGCTTTCAAACTCGGGCGTGGTGCTGTGGGTGAGGCGGCGCATCTTGGCCCCGGGCTTATTATCCATCACATATAGCTCCCAAGGCTGGTTGCTGGTGCTGTAGCGCAGGGCCAGCGTTTTCTCATCGGGGGAGAGGCTGACCTCATAGCCGCCGGGCTGGGTGGTGATTTGGGTGAGGGGGCCGCCCTCCAGGGGCATGCGGTAGAAATGCTGTTCGCCGGGGTGGGTTTTGTTGGCCGTGAGGTACCACGTCTTCCGGTCCCGGCTCAGCTGGGCCCGCTGCACCTCAAATTTGCCGCTGGTCAGGGCTTTTTTCTGCCCCGAGGTAACATCGACGGTGTAGAGGTGAGAATAGCCGCTTTCCTCGCTCTGAAACCAAATGCGGCGCGAATCGGGCAGCCAGCCTACATTACCCTCGTCGTAGCCGATGCCGGGGCCGTTGATCCAGGCATCGTCGTGCTGGCGGTCCAGGAGCTTGATTTGCTGGGTGGCGGGGTCCAGGGCCACAATCCACCGGTCTTTGTTATCGGTGCTGCGAATGACCAGAAAAGCCTGCTGGCCGTTATCAGACCAGAACGGGCCGAAGGGAATTACGCGGCGCAGCTCGGTGGCGGGCTTTTCCTTTTTGGCGGTGGCTTTGCTGGTATCGGCGGGCACGGGGGCCTTGGCTTTCAGCTGGTACTCCTTGCGGTAAGCCGGCTGCTCATCCAGGCCCTTTAGCTCCTTGTAACCCAGCACGAAGGTGGTATCCCGACTCACATCGTAGAGGCCGAGCTGGTAGGCAGTTTGGGCGGCCCCTACCTTGGTGCGAGTGTTGATATCCTCGGTGAAGCCGGAGGCCGTCACGAAGTTGGGCACAATGGCCACTTTCTCGCTAGCAGGCTCCTGGGTCAGCGTGTAGGTGACGTAGCGGCCATCGGGCGAGAGGCGCAGGTTACGCACAGTTTGCTGGCCCAGGTAGATGGCTTTGGGCCGGAGCCGAGCCAGGGCCTTCTGCTGGCGTTGTCGGGCTTTAGCATCTTGGTCTTTGCCGCGCAACACCTCAAACAGGGCCAGCTGTTGGGCTCTCAGGTACTTCTCGCCTTTGTCGGTGGGCTCCCCGGAGGCCGGGCGGGCACCTTTGCGGAAGTCGGTGCGCTGCACGGTTTCGCCGGTGACGGGGTTCCAGGTGAACAGGTTGCCGCCCCGGGTGTAACTAATAGCCTGTTCCTGCAGGGCGAACTGCGCATCAGTTTCCCGCTCGGCCGTGTTGGTTACGCGGCGGATACGCTGGGTTTTGAGGTCGAGCAGGTAGATGTCCCCGTCCTTTTCGTACAGTTTACGGGTGTAGCGCTGGTCGTACTCGCCGCTGGTGGCAGGCAGGGTTTGCTGTTCCCGCAGGCTTACTTTGCGCGGGGTGCCGCCCTGGGGCGCGAGGCGGTAGAGCGAGTCGCGGCGGGCTTTTTCGGGGTTCCAGTTGAAGTAGATGGTTTTGCCATCCTCGGCCCACTGCACGTTACTGGGCGAGCTACCCAGCCACTGGACCGGGTCGCGCATGATTTTCTCCACAGTCAGCGGACCAAGCTGCTGGGCAGGGGCATTAGTAAAGAACAAGGGCCCGGCGGCCAGCAACAGTAGGTAGTGGTAGCGCATGCAGAACAGGGAGTGGAAATGGTGCGGTCCTGCAACTTACTATGCAATATTCGGCCTGCCAGCATTGGGCCCCTGAATAGTGCGTTATGTACCCTGCACTGCCCACTCTACCCCCGCCTGTAAGCAGAGCCGTGAATCAAGTACCTGGTTGCTTAGTGCGGCAACCAGATACCCCCTATTCCTTTCGGCTGATTTGCTGGTCGATGGTGAAGTAGTCAAAGTCGGCGTAGCCCCCCGCGGTTTTGGTAGCGTAAGTGAACAACCCCAGCCGGTACCCCATAAAGTGAGGTAAGGTGTACGCCATTTTCAGTGGGCCACCCAGGCGTTTCCAGGAGGCACCATCCAGGCTATAAAAGAAAGTAGCCTCGTCTCGGCGGTCTGTAAAATCGCACTCCGTCTTGAAGTAAACGGTACTTTGCGCTAGTGGCAAGCGCTGCACTTCCACGGGCCTCTCCGACTCGGCACTAACCAGCACGAGGAAGTTGCGGCCTTTCTCACGTTTCACCCCTATCAGGCCGTAGCGCTTCTGTAGCAAGGCCAGTCCGGCCACGTCCCCATCCCGGAGGTGAGAAACATCCAGGGCAGTGGCACCGGCACATACCGGCCCGATGGTGCGTTGGGTGAGTGTGTTGCGGGCCAGTAGGAAGGAAGTGTCCACGCGGCCGGTTTTCAGGCGCAGATAGCCGGGGCGCTCCTTCACCGACCACAGGGCGTTAGCGGGGTTGTGATTCCACTGCCACACCAGTGGCAAGGCTGGCTCCCCGGCCTTCCGGCTAAAATTATCGGAGGCCACAATACCGGGCACCAAACCCCGGCTGACCGGGAGGTCCAGCGTTGCGGGTACCTTGCCGCCTACCCCCAGCACCGGCCAACCGTCGGCCCAGGTTACCGGCACCAGGTAAGGAATCCGGCCCACGGCTCCGAAATCCCGGAACAGGTAGGCAAACCACCGGCCGTCGGGCGTATCAATGAGGCCGCCCTGCGCAACCCCCAAATCCTGGAGGGCTACCCGGCCTTCGTAGGGCCCGGTGAGCTTATCGGCCCGGTGTACTACTACGGTGCGCATACCCCCCTTGGGCCAGACGATGTTGAACAGGTAGTACTTGCCGTTCACCTTAAACAGCTGTGAGCCTTCGGCGGGCAGCGCAATGCCGGTCCCGGCGGGCGCACTGGCGTTTTCAATGAGCACCTGCTCCCGGGCCCCAGGCTTTACGCCGGATAAGTCAGCCGTTAGCTCAACCAGCCGCAACATACCAGCGCCATACACCATGTACGCCCGCCCATCATCCTCAAAAAACAAGGAATGGTCGTGGTAACTGGGCTTAAACGATACGGCTTTCCACGGCCCCTTCTCAATATCGGCGGTGGAGTACACGTGGGTTTTGCCGGTTGTCTGGGCGAAGGTGGTGACGTAGTAGCGACCTTGGTGGAAGCGCAGGCTGCTGGCCCAGGAACCCCGCCCGTAGGTGCTTTTGCCGTTGCTCAGCGTCAGCTCATCCATACTGGCTAATGTATCGTGCGCGTAGCCTACCAAGTGCCAGTTTACCAGGTCCTGAGACTTCATAATGGGCACGCCCGGGCTCATGTGCATGGTGGTACTACTCATGTAGTAAGTAGCGCCCACCCGAATTATCGACATATCCGGCACATCGGCGTGGATAATCGGGTTTTGCGCCTGCTTGACCTGCGCACAAAGTGGTGAGTGGAGCAGAAACGAAAAGAGTGCTCCGAGAAGCAGAAGCCTAGCCGAAAAATGCCGCATGAGGAAATGCACGAGTGAACAGCGGCCAAGGTAGCAACATCCGGCCTATGGCTTCTGGTAGGGTAACGGCCCGGAAAGGCTCTGAACAGTGCAGTACCCTATTTGCCACTTAACAGTCCAGCAAGCAGTCTTGAGCAAACTAGGGTTGCCAAACGCAGCTGCATTTTCACGCCCTCCTTACACCCCTCCATTTTCCCACGCCTTTAGCTCGGCCTGCAGGTTACGGCGGGCGGGGGCATCCAGCCGCTCCCGGAAGGCGGCGGTGTGGTAAAGCTGGGGCGTATGGAGCAGCTTTTCGAGCACCTGGCGGCGGCCCCGGCGGTAGAGAAAATCGGGAATGAGGCGATACTCCTGCCGTACCTGGCGGGCGTACTGCCAGTAATCGGCTTCGGGCGCGCCCAGGATTTGCAGGTCGGCATCCAGGAAGAAGTGCAAGTCCGGGTCGGCGGGTTGGGGCTGGGTGTGGTCCTGGGTGCGCTCGATGAGGAAGGCCACCCGTTGCTGCCGCGCCAAAGACAGCGTGGTGTGCTGCAAAAACTCCCGGGCCAGGGCGGCGCTGCGGGTTTCGTTATCGGAGCGGCGGGCGTTGTACACGGCATCGTGAAACCAAATAGCCAGCTCCACTACTTCCCGGTCGTGCACCAGCGTGGGGTACCGGTCCACCGCGTCCAGCAGGGCCCGGATGTGGGGCAGGGCGTGGTAGTGTCGGTCGGATGCCCCGTAGGCCGTGGCCAGTTGTTGGTACATAGCCGTGCGCAGGGCCTCATCCGCCAACAGGGGAGTAGTAAGTTGCTGCCAGCGGGCAGCCAGGGTAGTATGCGCGGCCATAAACTCAGATTCTGGGTGGGGATACGGTATAGATGTACGTGGTTAATTGGCTGTGGGCGCTCCGTAGGGGTCAGGACGCCGGATTTCCAGGTACCGCTCGGGTGCTTCCAGCTCCCGAAAACCAAACTGCCGGTACAGGCCGTGGGCGTCCAGGGTAGCCAGCAGCTGCCGCCGTAGCCCCTGCACATCCGGGTGGCCCCACACCGCTTGCATCAACTGTTTGCTTAGGCCCTGGCCCCGGAACTCCGGCAGCACAAATACGTCGCAAAGCCAGGCAAAGGTAGCCTTGTCCGTAACTATCCGCGCAAACCCGGCCTGCTGGCCCTCAGGGGTGTAGGCCCCGAAGCAGAGGGAGTTGGTAATGGCCCGCTGCACCGTTTCAAGTGGAATGCCCCGGGCCCAGTACGACTCCTCGGCCAGATACCGGTGAATCAGGGCAACATTGAGCAGGGAGGAATCAGAGCTAATTGTAAACATAGCGTGCGGGGAAATGGCCGGCTGGCAAGAACGCCAAGTGCCCGCAAAGCCGCACATTTTTCAATCCAAAAACTTTGCGGCACGTTACTGCTTCTAGCTTAACAACTCCTGACACCTTTTTCAACCATCTGACTATGAAACACCTCCACTCCCTACTTCTCACTGGCCTGGTGTATTGCAGCCCGCTGCTGCTGCAGGCACAAACCGCGCCTACGCTCACCACTTTTCCCGTGGGCAGCACCACTGTTACCGTTTCGGCTCTCACAACGGGGCTTTCGGTGCCGTGGGAGCTGGTGTGGGGGCCTGACAATTTCATTTGGATGACGGAGCGGGGCGGGCGCATCAGCCGCGTAAACCCCACCAGCGGGCAGGTTACCCCCTTGGTTACCCTCTCAGATGTAGTGACTTCTTCGGAAGGCGGCCTGCTGGGCATGGCCTTGCACCCCGATTTGCTGACTACCTCGCCCTACGTGTACGTGGTGTACAATTACAACGATGCTGGGGGCCAGTATCGGGAAAAGCTGGTCCGCCTGACCTATGCCAACGGCACCTTAAGCAGCCCGCTGATTCTGCTGGGCGATATTCCAGCCGTGAGCACGCACAGCGGCTCCCGCTTACTCATTCTGCCCGACCGGACGCTGCTGATGACCACCGGCGACGCTCAAAACCGCCCCACTGCCCAAGACCGGGCCACCCTCAACGGTAAAATTTTACGCCTGAATCTGGATGGCACCATTCCGGCCGATAACCCCGTGGCTGGCAACGCCAGCTACAGCTACGGCCACCGCAACCCCCAGGGGCTCGTGCGGGCCAGCAACGGGCTCATTTACAGCTCGGAGCACGGCGAAAACGCCGAGGATGAAGTGAACATCATTGAGCCCAACCGCAACTACGGCTGGCCTACGGTGGAGGGCTTCTGCAACTTGGCCGCCGAGCAGACCTTCTGTACGGACAATAATGTGCGGCAACCCATCTACAACTGGGCCCCCACCGTGGGCGCCGCAGGTATCACCTACTACGACCACCCCGCCATTCCGGGCTGGCGCAACAGCCTGCTGGCGCTGTCCCTGCGCGGCAACCGTATCACTCAGATTCCGCTGAATGCCGCCGGTACCACGGCCGGCACCAGCGCCGATTTCCTCTCCAGCTTCGGGCGGCTACGCTCCGTCTGCGTTTCGCCCCAGGGCAAGGTGTACGTGGGCACCAGCAACCGCGACGGGCGGGCCACTCCCGGAGCCAATGACGACCAGATTCTGGTACTGGAAAACCGACTGTTCACCAGCACCCTTAAGCCCAATAACGGCCAGCTCAGCCTTTGGCCTAACCCCGCCCGCACTTCCCTCACCCTGCAGCTAGCAGCGGCCCCCACTCAGGCCACGGCCGCCGAAATCCGGGACGTACTGGGCAGAATTGTACAAACCGCGCAATTCACCCCCGGCCAGCGCACCACCCAAGTCACGCTGCAGGGCTTGCGGCCCGGCGTGTACTCTGTACGAAGCAATGACGTGGTGCAGCGCTTTGTGGTAGAATAAGGTTTCAGGCCCAGAAAGTAGGAGGGTAAGCGTTAGACAAGGGAAATAACAAGTAATAAACATGTCATCCTGAGCCAAGCGAAAGGCCTCATCACCGGCCCGAGTAATAGTCACCTCGGCAACTTTAGCTTGCGTGACAAGGTCCTTCGCTCGGCTCAGGATGACATTGTATTTCTAATTACCAGCTTTCTGCTGTTCTAATTGCCTACCCTATCCTCTTACCCCCAAACCCTCCTACCCTATCAACTGGTGCCGCTCGTTTTTGGCTACGTTGGCCAGCGTCCAGGGAATTTCCTGGGCGAAGGGATGCTGGCGCACGGGGCAGTCGGGCATGTGGCAGTGGGAGCAAGCGTAGAAGCGGCACGGGTCGGCGTGCACGAACATTTCCACCTGTACTTCAAACTCCTGGTCTACCAGCTGCTCGATGCGGTGCACCTGCTCGTGGGTTTGCTCCAGGCTGAAGTAATAGGGCATGGTTACGTGGCAGTCGATGTGCATATTGGCCCCGTAGCGTACCACGCGCAGGTTGTGCACATCAATCCAGGCGGGCTCCCGGTGTTCCTGCAGCTCCCGCACCACGTGCTCCACAGTAGCCGTATCAGCCTCATCCATCAGCCCCGATACCGAGCGCCGCACCATGCGCCAGCCATTCACCACAATGAATATACCCAGTAGCAAAGCCGCCGCCGAGTCGTACACTACATTGCCGGTGAATACCACCAGCAGCAGCGCCCCGCAGGAAACCAAGGTACTCACGGCGTCCAAGTAGAGGTGCTGCCCGTCGCCGACCAGCGTGGGCGAGTGGTGCTGCCGGCCCGCCCGAATCAGCAGAAACCCCGTAGCTAGGTTGGCCAGAGCCGTCACGAACAGCAGGGCCATACCCCAATCGGGCCGGGCCATGGCGTGCGGGTGCAGCAGGGAGTTGAGGGCCGAGTAGAAAATGTACACCCCCGCCATCAGAATCAGTCCGCCCTCAAACCCCACCGACAGGTACTCAATTTTGCCGTGCCCGTACGGGTGGTTTTCATCTTTGGGCAAGCTGGCCAGGTAGATGCTGTAGAGCGCAAACCCACTGGCTACCACATTAATGATGGATTCCAGCGCATCCGTCAGCACGGCCTGAGAACGGGTGAGCAGCCAGGCATAAAACTTAATGGCTATCAGCACCACGCTGACCACCAAAGACAGCACGGCGAAACGGGTTTTGACGGGCAGCATGAACATAGGCGGCTAACGGCGGAAGGGGGCGCAAAATTCCGGGGAAAAATCGGGCTTCGGCGGGTATACGCAACTTTTTAGAACAAAAACAGTAAGCAGACTGTCTTAAATTTAAATTTAGACAAGCCTAAAAATTCCCTTTCTTTGTGAATATCAATACATCAGCACCTCAGCCGACGCCTTCAGCCGATATTATGCCCTCAGTATTACCCTCGCCTGCTCCACCTGCTACTCCCAAAACTGCCCCGCCGGAAAGCGGCTGGCGGCGGGCCCGCACGGCCCCTTCCTTGCAGGAAGTGTACGCTTCGGTGCGGGTGCCAGCTCAGGATGCGTCCTTCTGGCGCAAGCTGCTGGCTTTCTGGGGCCCGGGCCTGATGGTGGCCGTGGGCTATATGGACCCCGGCAACTGGGCTACCGATATTGAGGGCGGCTCCCGCTTCGGCTACACCCTGCTATCGGTTATCCTGATTTCCAACCTGTTTGCCATGCTGCTCCAGCACCTGGCAGCCAAGCTGGGCATTGTAACGGGCCGGGATTTGGCCCAGGCCTGCCGCGACCATTACAGCAAGCCCGTGTCCCGGGTGCTCTGGGTACTCTGCGAAATTGCCATTGCCGCCTGTGATTTGGCCGAAGTTATCGGCTCGGCCATTGCCCTGAACCTGCTGTTTGGCTTGCCGCTTACCTGGGGCGTGGTGCTCACCATCCTGGATGTGCTAGTGGTGCTGCTGTTCCAGAGCAAGGGCTTCCGGGTGCTGGAAAGCATTGTGGCGGGGTTGATTGTGGTGATTTTCGGCTGCTTCCTCTACGAAATCATCGTGTCGCGGCCCGATTGGTTTGGCATCCTGGGTGGCCTGGTACCCCGGCCGGAGGTGGTAACCACGCCGCGCATGCTCTACATTGCCATTGGCATTCTGGGCGCCACAGTAATGCCCCATAATCTGTACCTGCACTCCAGCATTGTGCAAACGCGGGCTTTCGAGCAGGACGAGCCCGGCAAACGCATGGCCATCAAGTTTGCCACCATCGACAGCACAGTGGCGCTGTTCCTGGCCTTCTTCGTGAATGCCGCCATTCTGATTACCTCAGCCGCCGCCTTTCACCAGAACGGCCACCACGACGTAGCCGATATCAGCGACGCGCACAAGCTGCTGGCCCCGGTGCTGGGCGCCGGTGCGGCCTCGGCAGTATTTGCCATAGCCCTGCTGGCTTCGGGCCAGAACTCTACCCTGACGGGTACGCTGGCCGGGCAGATTGTGATGGAAGGCTTCCTGGATTTGCGCCTCAAGCCCTGGCTGCGCCGCCTCATTACGCGCGGTATTGCGGTAGTGCCGGCTTTCATTGTGGCCTTACTTTACGGCGAAAAAGGCACTGGCGAACTGCTGGTTCTCAGTCAGGTAATTCTCTCGTTGCAGCTCAGCTTTGCCGTGGTACCGCTGGTGCTATTCACGGGCAGCAAGGCCAAAATGGGCGTGTTCGTTAACAAGCCCTGGCTGCAGATGGCGGCCTGGACCGTGTCGGGCATCATCATCGTGCTGAATGTGTATCTGTTGTACCAGACCTTCTTTGGTTGATAACCCTGACGTTCTGAACG
The DNA here is from genome assembly GCF_040547285.1 of Hymenobacter sp. UYP22. Classification (NCBI taxonomy): domain Bacteria; kingdom Pseudomonadati; phylum Bacteroidota; class Cytophagia; order Cytophagales; family Hymenobacteraceae; genus Hymenobacter; species Hymenobacter sp. UYP22. The sequence continues at coordinate 154,145 of NZ_JBEPPK010000002.1, forward strand.
GAGCAAGCAGTCCAGGTCTGCTGTTAGATTTCTCACTCCGTCTGGAAGAATAAAAGCGCGGATGTTTCGCGCTTTTTTCAGCACTGCAGATTTAGGTTAATCTAAATAAATACCACAGCCTTTTCTAAAATGAAATACGTTTTCTCGCTGATTTTGCTGCTTTGCTCAGTTCCAGGCTGGGCCCAGCTTACCGGTACCGTGCAGGGTGTGGTGCGGGCCGGCAGCCAACCGGTAGCCTTTGCCAGTGTGGGCCTGAAGGGCAGTCAGTTGGGTGCTACGGCCGATGAGAAGGGAGAATTTGTACTGACGGCTGTACCAGTAGGCAGCTACCGACTGGCGGCCAGCGCCGTGGGGTTTCAGCCTGCAGAGCGGAGCGTAACGGTGACGGCCGGAACTACGGTTACTATTGACGTGAGCCTGACCGCTGCTCCGGCTACGCTGACTGAGGTGGTGGTAACGGGCGTGAGTCGGGCCACTGAAATCCGGAAAAGCCCGGTATCCGTGGCCGTGCTCAGCAAGCGGGAAGTGCTGCTTAACAGCAACGGCAACATCATTGACGCGGCCGTGAAAGGCGTACCGGGCCTAAGTGCCGTGACTACCGGGCCCAACATCAGCAAGCCGTTTATTCGGGGGTTGGGCTACAACCGGGTGCTCACCTTGTACAACGGGCTGCGCCAGGAGGGCCAGCAGTGGGGGGACGAGCACGGCATCGAAATCGACCAGTATGATATTGACCGGATTGAGGTAGTGAAGGGACCCGCCAGCCTGATGTACGGCTCCGATGCCGTGGCCGGGGTGATTAATATGCTACCCCGTTTGCCCACCGGCACGCCCGGCCACCTGCACGGCGACGCCCTCACGGAGTACCAGACGAATAACAACCTGCTGGGCACTTCTCTGGGGCTCACCTACCACCAGCGCGGCTGGCAGTACGCGGCCCGGGGCTCCTACCGCCTGGCCCAAAACTACCGCAACGCCCTGGAAGGCCGGGTGTACGGCACCGCCTTCCGGGAGCTAAACCTGACGGGCATGGCCGGGGTGGAGAAAACCTGGGGCAGCACCCATTTCACGGCCACGCTCTACAACAACCTCCAGGAAATACCCGACGGCAGCCGCGACTCTTTGAGCCGGCGCTTTACCCGGCAAGTGTTCGAGGGCGAACAGGACGACATCAAGAACCGCCCGCTGGTACCAGCCGCCGACCTGAGCACTTACCGCATCAACCCGCTGCACCAGCACATTCAGCACTACCGCCTGCTCAACCGCACGCGCCTGCGCCTGGGCACCGGCGAGCTACAGACGCTGCTAGGCGTGCAGCAGAACCGGCGCCGGGAGTACAACCACCCCACGGCCCCCAGCCAGCCGGGCCTGGCCGTAGCCCTGACTACCACCAGCTACGATGTGCGCTACGCCGCGCCTACCTGGCAAGGGCTGGAAACCACGGTGGGCCTGAACGGCATGCACCAACTCAACCAGAACCGCAACGCCACCGACTTCCCGATTCCGGATTACAACCTGACGGACGTGGGCGGCTACCTGCACCTGAAAAAAGCATGGGGGCCGCTGGAGCTGTCGGGTGGGTTGCGCTATGATACCCGCTGGCTGCGCTGGAATGATTTTTACGTGGGCACCGACGCCCGCACCGGCTTTGCCCGACAGGTGAGCCGCGCGGAAGCCGCTGGAGCCGAGCCGCAGTTTGGTGCTTTCCGCACGCGCTACCAGGGCGTATCGGCCAGTGCGGGGGCTACGTATTCCTTCTCCGACAAGCTGCTGCTGCGGGCCAACGTGGCGCGGGGGTACCGGGCACCAAATATTACCGAAGTAGGCTCCAACGGCCTCGACCCCGGCGCTCACATTGTGTACCTGGGCAACCGCACGTTCGGGCCGGAGTTCAGCTTGCAGGAGGATATTGGCCTGAGCGCCTACTTACCTGATGCCGAACTGAGCGCCAGTGTATTCAACAACGACATCCAGAACTATATCTACCAGGCCCGCCTGACCGACGCCGACGGGCAACCGGTGGTCATAGTTCCCGGCAACGCTACCTACCAGTACCAACAAGGCCGCGCCCGCCTGTACGGCACCGAAATTACGGCCAACCTGCACCCGCGCGCCCTGCCCATGCTGGCTTTCCACAACAGCCTGGCTTACGTGACCGGCCTCAACAAGCAGGCTGGCCTGCTGGAAGACCACGGCCGCGCCGCCCGCTACCTGCCCCTGATTCCGCCCCTGCACACCCGCTCCGAATTGCGCTTCAGCAGCCAGCAGAACTGGCGGCAGGTTACCGGCCTCTACCTGCGGGCCGTGCTGGATTATAATGCCCCGCAAAACCGTTTTTACGCCGTGGATAACACCGAAACCCGCACGGCCGGTTACGCGCTGCTGGGCTTGGGCGCCGGTTTCAGCCTGACTACCGGCCCGGAAAACCGAGAATGGCTGCAGGTAGTGGCGCAGATGGATAACGTGCTGAACACCGTGTATCAGTCGCACCTTAACCGCCTGAAATACTTCGAGTACTACGCGGCATCCCCCACCGGGCGCTCGGGCATCTTCAACCAAGGACGCAACTTCACCCTGAAAATCAGTACTACTTTTTAAACCCCTGGCTTCAGTAGCTGCGTAGGGGGCCCAACGACCTTTCACTCCCCTCCTTTCTGCTGTATGTTGTACCGCTACGTACCCGTTGCGCTGCTGGGTTTGCTGCTACCCGGGCAGTTGCTGGCCCAGAACAAGCCCCAAACCTGCCCCTACGATTCGGCCCACTTTGATTTGTTTCATCCGGTGCCGCGCAACCGCCTGCGCCCCCTGCGGCCCGACCGACCCGGCGTAACGGAAAGCCCCTTCACAGTAGATGCCGGCCATTTTCAGCTGGAAGTAGATGCCCTGCGCCTCATCAACTCCCGCGACGACGAGCAGCAGGAACGCACCTGGAAAGCGGCCTACTCGGTGTTCAAGCTGGGGCTCAGCCGGCGCACCGATGTGCAACTGGAGGTGCCATTGTACAAGGTGGAAAAGCAGCGCACCGCCGAGCAGCCCAACTGGCAAAGTCAGCGCGGTTTTGGCGACATGACTTTGCGGGTTAAGCACAACTTCCTGGGCGACGACCAGGATGGCCCAGTGGCCATGGCCGTGGTGGCATACGGGCGCCTGCCCACCGGCCGTCATTCCGGCAACGGAGCCATTGAAGGTGGCCTGATTCTGCCCGTAAATATTGAGCTGCCCCACAAATTCAACCTGGACCTGCAGGTGGAAGGCGACATGAACTTTGACTACGAAACCCGCCAGCATTACGCGCAGGTACTACCTTCCGTGGCCCTCGACCATGAGTTTTCCGACGTATTCAGCTTTCTGGTGGAAGGTGTGGGCCAATGGGATGCCCTGCGCCGCCGCTGGGGAGCCTCCATCAACGTAGCCCCCATCTTCACCCTCACCGACAACCTGCAGCTAGACCTGGGTACCCACCTGGCCCTCAACCGCCGCACCGACCGGGAATTCTTCCTCGGCCTCACGTTCCGGCGCTAACGAATAGCGTTTGCGAATACCCCAGCTGTACTCAGAATGGAGTTCGATAGACTAAGTTACCAGAACCAAAAAAGGCGGCTTCCGGTATGGAAGCCGCCTTTCTATGTGCAAAGCATCTTACTAATGAGATACAGCCGTGCCCGTGTTGTGGGTGTTGGCGGTATGCGTCTGGATGCGCCAGTCGGTAAGGAAATACACGATTAGAAACACCACACCGGCGCCCATAAACAGGTTACGGGCTGTCATGTTGTCATCGGCAAACCCAAACAGGAAGGGAGAAACCAGAAACACCAAGCCGCTTACCAACTCCAGCTTGCCATGCACTGGGAAAGGAATGACGCGCATCAGCCCCAGCGGAAAATTGGTAAGCAGGGTGATAACCAGATAGCCGGCCGCCAGCACGTAGCAAACAGTGGCGTAAGTGCCGTGCAGATTAAAGAGCGAAGGCGCCATGGCAAAGAAGGCCACGGTTAGATAGTCGAGGATGCCGTGAGCGGCGGGCGACAGAACTTTCATAGCGGGTACAGGTGAGGTGAAGAACAGTTTTCACCCTATTGTACGCACCTGATTTCCGCATTGATATCGTCGAGCTGCGCCTTTTTTGCTAGCGTAGAGCTTGTTTCAGCCGATTTTGGGTTCAGGCCAGTAGTCCGTTCAACCGCTCAAACTGCCCACCTAAAACAGCTGAATCATCGGCCTCCAGCCAGTCGTGCAGCACGGTGGCGTAGAGGCTGCGGAAGTCGAGCTGGTGGCGTAGGTCGCCGTCCTGGAGGTTGGCCAGGTCGGGGGCGGCGTTCAGGATACCTTTCTGTTTGAGGCCACCGCCCAGCAGCAGCACGTTATTGGCGGTGCCGTGGTCGGTACCGTTGCTGGCGTTCTGACCCACGCGACGGCCAAATTCCGAAAACACCAGCACCAGCGTATCGTCGAGGTTGCCGGCTTTCTGCAAATCCTCCATAAACGAGGCCAGCCCATCCGATAAATCACCCAGTAGCTTACCCTGCTGCTCCCGCTGCCGCACGTGGGTATCAAACCCACTCAGCGACACATAGTACACCCGCGAGGTTACTCCGGAGTTAATCAGCTCGGCGGTGGTTTTGAGGTTACGGCCAAACTCCGTATTCGGGTACGCCACCGCCGATTTGTACACCTTGGCGTTCTGGTACAGATAGTCGGCGGAGGACGAGGTTTCGGCTAGGGTCTTGTACAGGTAGTCCAGCTCCGACAGGGTACCTTGGGGCTTTTCGCCACTCACCTGGGCAATGAAACGGTTCTGGGTTATCTGGTGGAATTTCTCCGGATTTTTCAGGGCCAGCCCCTTGCGCAGGTCGCCTTTCATAGCCAGGCTCAGCGTATCGTCCACCTCCAGTCCATTATAGGGCAGCTGGCAGGCGGCGCAGTTGGAATCCAGATAACGGCCGAGCCAGCCGGTACTCAGGTACTGGTCGGAAGCGGAGCCGCTCTGCCAGATATCCATGGAGCGAAAATGCGACCTATCGGGGTTGGGGTAGCCCACCGAGTTGAGCACGGCCATCTGCCCCTGGTCGTAGAGGCCCTTAAGGCGGGTCATGGCGGGGTTCAGGCCCAAGCCCTGGTCCAGGGTCAGAATACCGCTTTGCGGCCGGATGCCGAGCGTGGGCCGAGCCTTGTAGTACAGGTCGTTTTCGTAGGGAATAATGGTGTTCAGACCGTCGTTGCCGCCGCCCAACTGCACCACCACGAGGCGGCGGCCCCGGGCGTCACGCAGGTCGCGCAGGCCCTGGCGGTCCAGCGCGTGCAGAAACGTGGGCACAAACAGCAGGCTGCTGGCCAGCACGGAAGTCTTGAGAAAGTCGCGGCGGGAAGTCATTCGGATAAGGGATTAAAGGATGATGGATAAGGGACTTTGAATGAAGGAATGGCAAGAGGTGAAAAACCAGGGAGGCATAAGGTTGGGCTTATGCTGTCCTTTATCCTTCATCCTACTATCCCTCATCCCCAATTATCACATCAACTGGTACTCCGGCAAACTCAGCAAGGCCGTTACCATCGTGCGCAGGCGGCCTTCGGCGGGCGCTTTGTCGGCGGCTTGCTGAATAAGGGCCAGATTGTCGGGGCGGAGTGGAGTTTGGAGCAGGAACTGGCCGAGTTGCGCGGCTTGCTGGGCAGGCGGCGTTTTGGCCAATAGAGCCTGCACTGGGGCCAGCCGTACGGTGGTCTTTACCGGTTGCTGAAAGGTGCGGTCGGCGCGGCTGAGGTTGGGCGCAATGTCGTTTTCGTCCTGCTTTAACGCCACGCTGAACTCAGCATTTTTGAGTAGCACCGAGGGCAGTTGCAGCCGGTAGAGTAAGCTTGACGAGTCAATCCAGTTCCGGCCGCCGGGCCAGCCGGCCACGTTTGGCGGCTCGAACAAGGTTTGTCCTAGCGCCTTCTGAAACACAATTAGTGGCTTGTCATCCACCAGCTGCAGCCCCAACGTGCGCTTGATGCCCGCCAGCAGCTCCACCGGCGACTTAATGCAGGTACCCACGTTGACCGCCTCGTAAAACCACTCGGCCGAGAACATCTGCTCCAGCAGGGCCCGGATGTCGTAGCCGCTGCGGAAAAACGCCTGCGCCAGCGGCCCGATGTGCTGGGCGTTGGGCACGTCGTTCACGAAAAACCGGTAGAGCTTGGTGGTGATAAACTCGGCGCAGGCCGGCTGCTCCAGGATGATCTGCAGCACGTCCTCGCCCCCGAAGTTGCCGGTGCGGCCCAGGAAGGTTTTGGGGCCCTCGTCGTGCTGCTTCTCCCGGAATACGAAAGCACCCTGCCCACTATAGCCCCAACCGGTGAAGGCGCGGGCAGCCTCTTTCACGTCGGTTTCGGAGTAGTGGCCCCGGCCCAGGGTGAACAGCTCCATCACCTCCCGGGCGAAGTTCTCGTTGGGGTGCTGCTTGCGGTTTTGCTGGTTGTTGAGGAACTGCAGCATGGCCGGCTCCCTGCTCACGGCCAGCAGCAAATCGCCAAACTTGCCCAGCGCCAATTGCCGGATGGTGTTATTCAGGTGCAGCGCCGCATCGGGGCGGCGCACCCGGCAGGCAAAGTGCCCGTGCCAGAACAGCGTCAGCTTTTCGCGCAGCTGGGCCGGCGAGGTTGCCATGCGCTGCATCCAGCCGGTATTCATGGCGTAAAATGCGTCGCGGATACTCCGGTTCTGCATCTTGCGCTGCTCAGGCGTTATTTCCTGCCGGCGTAGCAGCGGCGGTTGGTTACGCCCCCGCGTCCCGGCCACCGCCGAGCGGACCAGCATAGCCGCCACCGGCGCGGGCTGGGACTGGCCGGTTTGCTGGACCGTCTGGTCTGGCGTGGTTACCATGCCGCTCTGCGGGGAGCCACTGCCCGGTGTTATCGGCCGAAACTGGGCCAGCGGCTCCGTATATCGCATCTGCGGATTATCCATCAGCTCTACTTTCTCCGAGTTCTGCAGCAATTGGCGCAAGGCCTTACGCGGCGAAATGCCCGCGGCTACCTCCTCAGGCCGGGGCCCGAATCCCGCCCGCCAATACAGGTGCTGCAGCTGCTGTTGCGTCGTCATATCCGGTTGGACGCGGAACCGGCAGGTAGGTTTAAATCACAGATGGTGCAGATGAAGCCGCAGATACCGCAGATGACGTTCTGTCAGGAATGAATTGAATAGATGAGGGCAACAGCATGAAATAGGATATTACAATGTCATCCTAAGCGGAGCGAAGGATCTTATCACGTAGGTATCATCTGATCGACTTGTTCTAATGTAATAAGGTCCTTCGCTCCGCTCAGGATGACAGTTAAATCCATCTATTTATTTCATCCAGCCCCCGTCAGAACGTCATCTGCGGCATCCACGGCTGCATCTGCACTATCTGTGATTTACTGCCTGGCCCCCACCACTACCGTTTTGCGGTACTCGTGCTTCTGGCCGTCACTGGACCGGAACAGCTCCACGTGCAGAATGTAGTAGCCCACACTGGCTTTCTGGCCCCGGTCGGTGAGGCCGTCCCACTGCCAGGCGCCTTGGGTAGCCAGCGTTTCGTTGCGCACGAGGCGGCGGGCCAGGCGGCCTTGGGCATCATAGATGGTGACGGAGCCGGCGTAGCCCGGCTGGTCGAGCTGGTAGGCCAGAGTGGTGAAATCCTGCTGGCCGTCGTCATCGGGGGTGAAGATTTCCGGCTCCAGCGTGAGCACGCCGGTGCCGACCACGTCGGGCTGCTGTTGGGAGTTGGGGCGGCCAGGCGTGGCATAGCCCGCACTGCCCGCCGCCGAGTGGAAGTTGGCGGCCTCGCTCGGGCCAGTAGCCCGAATCCGCTCCAAGGACACACCGTCCACGTTATCCAGCAGTTTGAGGTGTTGCGTGGCGGCGTAGGCGTATTTGTCCAGCAGCTGCCCCCGGCTATCAAACAACACTACTGTACCCGCATCATCCGGAAAAGTGGGCAGGGCAGGGAGTTGGAGCAAGTGGGCCACATCGGTGCTGTTAGGATACTGCTGCTGTACAATATCGGGCCGGGTAGTGAAGGCCAGCAGGCCACCGGGCGGCAGCAGGACGGGCCCGCTGCTGATGGGTTCAGCATCCACGGAGTTATCGGGGCGCTGGTTGCCGAGCTGCCAGCCCTGCAAATCCAGAAACTTGCTGGAGCGGTTCAGCACCTCCACGAAATCCACGCCCCCAGTGCGTGGATTGAACAGAATTTCATTGATAACCACGTCACCCGCGGCCACCGGTACCGGCAAAGCCAATGCGGCTGAAGTAGCCGGGCCACTGGCATTGCCGGCGCAATCTACGGCCCGCTGGGCAGTTACCGTTAGCGGCTGATTGGGAGTAAGGGGAGCCGCCAGTACCAAATCCACAAACCGAAAATCCGGCCCTACTGGAGCGGCGCGCAGGATGCTTGCTGTTGGGGTGATGGTGTACAGCGCCACGTTAGACGCCGTTACGCTATCCAGCTTCTCCCCGAAATAGAGCCGCACGGTGGTAGGATTCAGGGCCAAGGCACGCAACAAAGCAGGAACAGTCCGGTCAGGGTTGGCGGTACGCACGGAGTTAGCGCGGCCGGGCGTGCCGCCGCTGGGGTCGTCGCTGGCTTTCCAGTTATCGGCGCCGGCGCAGGGGTTGGCCGTATCCAGCATTTCCAGCGTCCAGCCCCCGTCTTTCTTGCGCGCATCCCGGTACCACGTATCGGAATAGCTAACTTCAAACAGCGTGCGGCCATCCTTGCCGCGCAGCACTAATTGGTCGGCAGCGTTGCTTAAGCTGGGAAAATTGGTCAAGCCGAACACCTTGCCATAAGCGGCAAATAGCGCCGTGCGGGTACTGCCGCACACCACCGCATACTCGCCCGGCAGCAGCACCGCCCCGGCCGGAAATACCGCCGGGTTGCTGGTACTACCCGGTTTCAACAGCCGCACACCCGCCAAATCCACCACTGCTGTTAATGAAGGATTATGAATTTCGATGAACTCCGAGGAAGGTAGCCCAACCACCGGTGTTTCATCGGCCATGATTTCGGTGATGAGCAGTTGGTTGAAGACGGGCGGTACCGCAAAGCCGTTGTTCTGAAACGTAGCCGTAAGTGGTCCGGCCGCTACGTTGCCAAACACATCGGCCACGTTGCGGGCCTCCACGGTAATGCTGCCCAACGGCAAATCGGCAGCTAGCGTGAGGTGCACCACGGTAGGATCCTGGGCATCCCGCGCGGCAACTGCTACGGCCGGGCTACCCGTGCTCAGCCGGTAGCTGGCCGCCGACTGCGTAGCGGCCACTGCCTCGTTGAACGTGAGGTTAACTTGCCGGGCGCTGGACGCTGCAGCCTGCAGCAGCACCGGCGCGGTGGCATCCGTCACCCGAAAATCGTCAAAGAAAAACGCCCGATTATTCGTGGATGAATACGTGCAGTAGACCCCGAAATACGCACTGCGCTGGTGGGTGGCGTCGGTGGCCGTGCCCTCACTCACGTACATAGTGCCCCCGGCCAAATCCCGCTCCAGCGTCCAGAGGCCCGCTGTGCTACGCGTCACGCGCACTCGCACTACGTTGTTCGTTGTTGAGTTGAGCGTACCGTCAGCGCCATTTACCACATACACTGGACTGCCGGTGGCATCCTTGCGGAATAGAGCCACCTCATCGGGGGTGCCGCCCAGGCGCACGAAGTAGCCTTTGGTGCTGCTGGCTTTGAGGTCGGGCTGGTCGGCCATCAGCCACACGTCGGCGTAGTTGCCGCTGCTGGTGGCCAGTTTCAGGTTGGCCCAAAACTCCCAGGTGGTACCGGTGGTAGCCGCGCAGGGTGTTACCAACTGTAGCTCGGTGCCAGTGGTGGCGGGGCCGTTGGTTTGCAGCTGGAGGGCGGCGTTTACCTGAAAAGAGGCCGCGTCGCCGGTCCAGGTGGGGTTTTGGGTGAAGTTGCCGTCGGCGAAAGTATCGACAAGCTGAGCAGTAGCCGTGCGCGCGCAAAGCAGCGCCAGGAAGGGTAGTAGTAGTTTTTTCACATTGAATAGGGGTTATTGGCGCTGCTGGGAGCCGTATGTGCCCGGGCCACGCCGCGTATCACTGCCTGAAATATACCCAGAAATCAATGCCCGCGCTACCGTACCTTTACGCCTCTTAAAACTCGCAACTCCATGAAAGTAGCCGTAGTAGGTGCCACCGGCCTGGTAGGTACTGAGATGCTGAAAGTGCTGGCTGAGCGCCAGTTTCCCGTAACCGAACTGCTGCCCGTGGCCTCCGCCAAATCGGTGGGTCAGGAAATTGAATTTCAGGGCCAGAAATACAAGGTGGTGAGCATGGACGACGCCATTGCGGCCCGCCCGGCCGTGGCCATTTTCTCGGCCGGCGGCTCCATCAGCAAGCAGGAAGCCCCCCGCTTCGCCGAGGTGGGCACCGTGGTAATCGACAACTCCTCGGCCTGGCGCATGGACCCCAGCAAAAAGCTGGTGGTGCCCGAAATCAACGCCAAAGAACTGACTCCCGCCGATAAAATCATTGCCAACCCCAACTGCTCCACTATTCAAATGGTGGTGGCCCTCAACAAGCTACACGAGCGGTACAAGGCCCAGCGCATTGTGGTAAGCACCTACCAGAGCGTAACGGGCACCGGCAAAAAAGCCGTGGACCAGCTGCTGGAGGAGCGCGCCGGCCAGGAGCCCAGCAACCCCGCCTACCCCCACCGCATCGACCTGAACGTGCTGCCCCACATCGACGTGTTCGAGGACAATGGCTACACCAAGGAGGAAATGAAGATGGTAAACGAGACGAAGAAAATCTTCGGCGACGACCAGATTCGGGTAACGGCCACCACCGTGCGCATCCCCGTAATGGGTGGCCACTCCGAAGCCGTCAACGTGGAGTTTGCCGAGGAATTTGACCTCGCCGAAGTGCGCGACATCCTGCGCCAAACCGAAGGCGTTGAGCTGGTGGACGACGTGAAAAACAACGTCTACCCCATGCCCAAAGACGCCCACGGCAAAGACGCCGTGCTCGTCGGCCGCCTCCGCCGCGACGAAACCCAGCCCCGCACCCTCAACCTGTGGGTAGTGGCCGACAACCTACGCAAAGGTGCCGCCACCAACGCCGTGCAGATTGCCGAGGCCATGCTAAAAATGGGACTATTACAGGGCTAATCACCTGACTTGCTCTGGTGCGTTGCTGAAAAATTTTATTTCAGCAACGCACCACATGTAATTGAGGCGGATTGGTGGATTGAAATCAGGGTCGCCAATCCGCTTTTTGTATATATGCTATGAAAGGTACTTTTATCACTATTCTGCTGCTTGCTGCCCTCCTCTTCTGTGAGTTTCGATTTGAAGCTTCTTTTCCTCAAACCTGGCCTTTAGGACTCGACTATTCCACCGACTTCCGCAGCTTTGCCCCTCTCGATACGGTAGTGCCACGCTATGAGGTGTTCGTGTCGGGCGAGGCGCACAACATTGCGGGCAACGAGCCGCGCCACTTCAAACTGTTTGCCTACCTACACCAGCGGGCCGGGGTGCGGCATTACGTGAAAGAAGGCAGCTATACCTACGTGTATTTCGTGGACCGCTACGTGCAAACCGGCCAGCCACAGTGGCTAGACTCGGCTATTGCCTCGCTGCGGCAAACAGCGGCCGATACGGTACACTTGGGAGTCAGGAGTGAAATGGCGTTGTGGAGAAACCTGCGCCAGCTGAACGCACAGGCTCCCGCAGATCAGAAAATTCAGGTAGTAGCCATCGATACAGAACCCTATTGGACCAACGGCCTGCTCCGCGACCTGGTAGCCCGCCACCCGCAGGTGCCCGCGGTGCTGCAGAGTACTGTGCAGGAACTCCTGACCCTGCGCAGCCAGCAACCGTTCGACTTCATGCAGCTGCACCGCCTTGACCGGAAGCGGATGGCTCCCATCCTGGACCGGGCCTGGGCGCTGGTACAAGCTCACGAAGCCGAGGCCCGGGCCTGGCTCGGCCCTGACTACCGCCACCTAGCTATGCTGGTGCACAACCCCGCCGCCCTGCACCGCAGCGACGGGGAGCTGGCCAACAACTTTGAGCGCCTGCGCCAGGAGCTACCCGCGGGCAAGTTCTTTCTGCAGTACGGCCGCCTGCACGCGCAGGTGCACAAAACCACCATCACCGGGCCTTGGCTGGCAAACGCCCTCAACCAGCAGCACCGCGTACTGAGCTTTCATCCGTACTACCAGAACTGTCAGTCGGCTTGGTCGTCGAAGGCGTACCCCGACGAACGGTTTTTCTCATCGGCGGAGCAACGCAGCCTGCAGGCCGCGGCCACCACGCCTCACACGCTGCTGTTTACCTCCTCCCCTTCCTGGCAAGCCCTGCGCCCCTACGGGCAGGTATTCATTGTGGAGAAGGATCTACGGTTTTAAGTCAACTGGCAACCTGTTATTCGTGGGTCTAGAACTGGGAAGGGCTTGTACTAAAACCTCTGCCCTTCACTTAGCGGTACGATCTGGTAGTGGTTGCTACATTTATTCAACTACCCAAATGCACACAAAAAAGCTCCTCCGGCTAGCTAAAGGAGCTTTTTTGTTGGAGTAGCCGCAGACCTACTTAGCCAGCTTGGCCTTCAGGTTCTCGTCCAGCGCGGCCAGGAACTCCTCGGTGTAGAGGTAGTCTTTGCCGTGCTCCACTTTGTTGCCGTGGATGCAAACGGCCAAATCCTTGGTCATCTTGCCGCTTTCCACAGTTTCGATGCACACCTGCTCCAGGGCGTGGCAGAAGTCGATGAGCTCCTGATTGTTATCCAGCTTACCACGGAACTCCAAACCGCGCGTCCAGGCGAAGATGCTGGCAATGGGGTTGGTGCTGGTGGGCTTGCCTTTTTGATGGTCACGGTAGTGGCGCGTTACGGTGCCGTGGGCGGCTTCGGCCTCCATGGTGCCGCCGTCGGGCGTCACCAGCGTGCTGGTCATCAGGCCGAGTGAGCCGAAGCCCTGGGCCACGGTGTCGCTTTGCACGTCGCCGTCGTAGTTTTTGCAGGCCCACACAAAGTTACCGTTCCATTTCAGGGCCGAGGCCACCATGTCGTCAATCAGACGGTGCTCGTAGGTGATGCCAGCAGCCTGGAACTTGGCCAGGTAGTCCTGCTCGTAAATCTCCTGGAAGATATCCTTGAAGCGGCCATCGTACTTTTTCAGGATGGTGTTTTTGGTGCTCAGGTACAACGGCCAGCCTTTGCTCAGGGCTTGGTTGAAGCAGGCATGAGCGAAGCCACGGATACTTTCGTCGGTGTTGTACATGGCCAGGGCCACGCCGTCGCCTTTGAAGTTGTACACCTCAAACGACTGCGCCTCGCCGCCGTCCTCGGGCTGGAAGCTGATGGTGAGCTTGCCTTTGCCTTTGGTTACGAAGTCGGTGGCGCGGTACTGGTCGCCGAAGGCGTGGCGGCCGATGCAGATGGGGGCCGTCCAGTTGGGCACCAGGCGGGGCACGTTCTGCATCACAATCGGCTCCCGGAATACAGTACCGTCCAGAATGTTGCGGATGGTGCCGTTCGGCGACTTCCACATCTGCTTGAGGTTGAACTCCTTCACCCGCTCCTCATCGGGGGTGATGGTGGCGCACTTGATGCCCACCCCGTACTGCTTGATGGCGTTGGCCGCGTCGATGGTTACCTGGTCGTTGGTTTCGTCGCGGTACTCAATGCCCAGGTCGTAGTACTTGATATCGAGCTCCAGGTAGGGCGTAATCAGCTTGTCCTTGATAAACTTCCAGATGATGCGCGTCATTTCGTCGCCATCTAGTTCTACTACCGGGTTTGCTACTTTAATTTTGGCCATGTGTTAGTGGGGATTAAGTGGTCAATCTGTGCGCCACGAGTTTGGCGGTGGGTGCATATGAGGGCATTGTAAGCCCGAAAGCGGGCCCAAGCTACGGCACATCTGGTAATAACCTGTATCAGGGCCAGTAGTTATTGGGTACGGCCACCGGCCAGCACAGCTTGCTGCTGCCGATGCGCTGGCAAGATGCCCCGAATTCTTGGTTAGTTGAAAATGCTGCCCGCAAAATCCACCACGGCGCGGCGCGTAAGTTCGGGCTCCTCGAAGTAGCCGAGGTGGCCTACGTTGCTGAGTAGCAGGGCGTGGCTTTGGGCCGGCAGGGCCAGTTGGGGCAGCAGGCTTTCGGTGGGCACAGCTACGTCGTCTTTGCCCGCAATAAACAGCACCGGGAAACGGGCTTCCTGGAGCACCTTGGTACGGTCGGGGCGGTTTTTCATGGCTTCCAGCGCGCCGAGCACGGTGGCTTCGGGGGTGCTTTTGCCAATTTCCTCCAGAAACTCCCGCTGCTCCAGCATGCACTCCCGGTTGGCCGGGGCAAACAGCGGCCGGATAAACGACGCCATAAATTTCTCTACGCCGTGGCGGCGCACGAAATCCATGTTCTTGTCCCGGTTGGCCTTCTTTTCCTCGGTATCAGGCAGGGCGGTGCTATGGAACAGCACGAGGCCAGCCACCATTTCGGGGTAGCGCTCGGCAAAAGCCAGGGCCACGTAGCCACCCATGCTGTGGCACACCAGCAGGGCCCGCTCCACATTTTTCTGCCGCAGCTGCTCGGCCACGTAACGGGCCTGGGCTTCCATGGAGTAGTCCCGGACATCGTGCACGTTGGTACCGTGGCCGGGCAGGTTGAGCGTGAGCAGACGGTAGCCGTCGGGAAAGTCGCGAGTGAATTCCGTCCATACTTCGCGGGATTCAGCAAAGCCGTGGAGGAACAGGATAGTAGGGAGAGCCGTGGTCATTAACTGGAGCGTTGCTCGGTGATGAATACGCATAGGTACGCGCATTTGCCCAATTCAGCCAACAGCATCTTATCGGCAACTTATGATGTACAGAAGGTAAGGAAGCTTGCTACTACCCAGCACATCATGCAGAGCGCCGCGAAGCATCTTGCCTGCCGACGTTTAAACAGTGTGGCAACATCAGCACGCGAGATGCTTCGCGGTGCTCTGCATGACGGTCTTTTAGCTTGCTCTCCATACTACCGAGGGAAATATGTCACTCATTCTCACGCAAAACGCCCGCATCCTGGGCAGGAAACGGGCGTTTTGTAAATAACCTCGTCGCGGCGGGTGGGCCGATTGAACGGCCCCCAGGTGTGCGGCCCGCCGCGGGAGATACAGCCGTTAGTTAGGCTTGCTTGGCAAACTGCACACTGGCAATCAGCTTCACGTCCTCGCCTACCACAATAGAGCCGGCTTCAGTGATGCCTTCCCAGGTCAGGCCGAACTCTTTGCGGTTGATTTTGCCGCTCACTTCAAAACCAGCTTTGGTGTTGCCGTAGAAGTCGGTAGCGGTGCCGCCGTACTCCACGTCCAGGGTAACGGGCTTGGTTACGTCCTTGATGGTGAGGTTGCCGGTGAGTTTATAGTCGGAGCCCGACTTGGTCAGGCTGGTCGATTCGAAGGTGATATTAGGGTAGGCTGCTACGGCAAAGAAGTCGTCGGCCTTGAGGTGCTGGTCGCGCTGCTCCTGGTTCGTGTCGATGCTGTCCACATCGAGGCTCACGTGCACCTTGGCATTATCAAACGCGTCGCCTTCTGACTCCGCCGTGCCTTCAAATTTCTTGAACGCGCCGGTTACCGTCGAAATAACGAGGTGTTTGATCTTGAACTGTACTTCGGAGTGCATCGGGTCAAGAACCCATTTGGTAATTGCCATAGTGGTACTTAGTTGAGGGAAGAAATTGAACACTGTAAGAACTCAGGCAAGCTACACTGCTGCGCCGAATTCCTGACAAATGTACGTACTTATTTTATAATTGATGTATGTACATCAATTTAATTTTTCGTAGGCACTCTGAATAGCCTTAAAACACGGAAGCCCCGCTAGAGTCATCTGGCGGGGCTTCCGTGTTTTAAGGTATCAGCTTACAGCAACACCGTTTCCAGTGGCGCGGCAGCGGCAACTTTGCCGCTCATTTCGCGCAGAGCGGCGGCAATGCCGGCGGCGTCGAAGCCGCACTCTTTGTACAGTTCATCCTGGGTGCCGTGCTCCACGATACGGTCGGGAATACCGAGGCGCTTGACGGGCAGGCTGTAGCCGTGGTCGGCGAGGAACTCCAGCACGGCCGCGCCGAAGCCGCCGGGCAGGCAGCCGTCTTCCACGGTCACAATGGCCTTGTACTGGCGAGCAATGTTATGGAGCATTTCCTCATCCAGCGGCTTGCAGAAGCGCATGTCGTAGTGGCCGGGGTTCAGGCCTTCGGCGGCAAGCTGCTGGGTGGCTTTCACGGCGTAGTTGCCGATGTGGCCGATGCTGAGCACTGCCACACTTTCACCCTCGCGCACCACGCGGCCGGTGCCCACGGTAATTTTCTTCAGCGGCTTACGCCACTCCGGCATAACGCCCTCCCCGCGGGGGTAGCGGATGCTGAACGGACCGGCGTTTTCGGGCAGGGTGGCCGTGTACATCAGGTTGCGTAGCTCCTCCTCGTTCATGGGGGCCGATACCACCATGTTCGGGATGCAGCGCATGTAGGCCAAATCGTAGCAGCCGTGGTGGGTGGGGCCGTCGGCACCGGCAAAACCGGCGCGGTCGAGGCAGAACACTACGTGCAGCTTCTGCAGGGCCACATCGTGCAGCACCTGGTCGTAGGCGCGCTGCATGAAGGAGGAATAGATGTTGCAGAACGGCACCAAGCCTTGAGTGGCGAGGCCGGCCGAGAAGGTCACGGCGTGCTGCTCGGCAATGCCCACATCGAAAGCGCGGTCGGGCATCTGCTTCATCATAAGGTTGAGCGAGCAGCCCGAGGGCATAGCCGGCGTCACACCCATGATTTTATCGTTCTGCTCGGCCAGCTCCACGATGGTGTGCCCAAATACGTCCTGGTACTTGGGCGGCTGGGGCTTCTCGTAGGTTTTGGTGTGGATTTCGCCCGTCACCTTATCAAACAAACCGGGAGCGTGCCACAGCGTCTGGTCTTTTTCGGCCAGCGCGTAGCCTTTGCCTTTCACCGTTACGCAGTGCAAAATTTTGGGGCCTGGAATGCTCTTGAGGTCGTTGAGGATGGTGGCCAGGTGTTGCACGTCGTGCCCGTCCACGGGGCCGAAGTAGCGGAAGTTCAGCGCCTCAAACAGATTGCTCTGCTTGAGCAGCGTCGCCTTCATGGCCGACTCCACTTTGCGGGCAATCTGCTGGGGGTTGGGCCCAAACTTGCTGAGCTTGCCCAGCACATTCCACAGCTCGTCGCGCACCTTATTGTAGGTGCGGGAGGTGGTAATGTCGGTGAGGTATTCCTTGAGCGCGCCCACGTTGGGGTCGATGCTCATGCAGTTATCGTTGAGAATAACCAGCAGATTTGACTTCTCCACCCCGGCGTGGTTGAGAGCTTCAAAGGCCATACCGGCCGTCATAGCCCCATCCCCGATTACGGCAATGTGCTGACGGTCAAATTCACCTTTGTAATCAGACGCTACGGCCATACCCAGCGCCGCGCCAATGCTGGTGCTGCTGTGGCCTACGCCGAAGGCATCGTACTCACTCTCGCTGCGCTTGGGGAAGCCCGACATGCCGTTGTAGCGGCGGTTGGTGGGGAACCGGTCGCGGCGGCCGGTGAGGATTTTGTGGCCGTACGCCTGGTGACCCACGTCCCACACCAGCTGGTCGTAGGGCGTGTTGAACACGTAGTGCAGCGCTACCGACAGCTCGACTACCCCCAGCGAAGCGCCGAAGTGGCCGCCGTAGATGGAAACTGTATCAATAATAAACTGCCGCAGTTCCTGGCTAACCTGCACCAATTGGTCGGGGCTGAGCTTTTTCAGGTCGTCGGGCGAATTGATTTCCGCCAGCAGGGCACCAGGTTCGACAATCATGTGCAGGGGGTAGGAAGAGGGAATACTTGCTAGGCAACCGGCAACTACCGCTAAAGGTTAGGCAGTTACTAGTTGAGTAAATGTACAACAGGCAAAGGTACGGGTTTTCCGCGCGGCCGGATGAACCGTCGAGTTACGAAATTCAGGGCGTACAGGGATGAAGGGGGGAGAAACCAGAACGCCATTCTGAAGGCAGTCGAGGAATCTTGCGTGCTGACACCAGAGAGCATCCGTCATGCTGAGCATGTGGCGCAGCAAGCCAGGGTCCGAAGCATCTCCACCGCTTCGTTGAAATTACCACTGCAACCTTAGCACGCGAGATTCCTCGGACCCTGGCTTGCTCCGCCACATGCTCGGCATGACGCTCAACTTTATTTCTTCATCATACTTGTTCCCTCGTCACCCCACCCTTCAAAACCAGCCATTAACCCTACTTTAACATCCCCGCCTACGCAAATCCGTACCTTTAGCCGCACCCACCGCCACCCCACGATGCCCCAGCTCACCCAACCCCAGGCCGAAGACCAGCAGCTGCTCGACAAGCTCCGCCCCTCGCGGATTGTGCTGCCGGTGCTTATTGGCCTGAGCGTGGTGGGCTTTATGTTTTGGCGCAGCTACAAACCCGGCGACCTGGCCCCGCTGGCCAATGCCAAGCCGCTCTGGCTGCTGCTGATGCTAGTAGTGCTGGTGGCCCGCGACGCCGGCTACGTGTACCGCATCCGTTACCTCACCGAGAAAGTACTCAGCTGGCGGGCTGCCCTGGACGTGATTATGCTTTGGGAATTCTCGTCCTGCGTGCTGCCATCGGCGGTGGGGGGCACGGCCGTGGCGCCAGTGCTGCTGCACAAGGAGGGCATTCCGCTGGGCAAATCGGTGGCCTACATTATGGCTACGGCCATGCTCGACAACCTGTATTACGTGCTGATGGTGCCGCTGGTGGTGCTCATCGGGGGTGATGCGCTGTACCCGCATGAGGCGTTGCAGGGCGGGCTGATGGCAACGCTTCGCGCCGGGTTTGTGCTGAGCTACGTATTCGTTACGGCCTATGCCCTGCTGATGCTGTACGCCATTTTCGTGAATCCGCAGTCAGTGCGGCGGCTGTTTATCCGGCTGTTCTCAACGCGCGGACTGCGGCGCTGGCGCAACAAGGCATATCAGCACGGTAACGAGTTGGTGCTGGCCTCGGCTCAGCTGCGCGGCAACGGCTGGGGCTACTGGCTGCGGGCGGCCCTGAGCACGGCGTTTGTCTGGACGGCGCGCTACCTGGTTATTGGCTGCCTGATTGCGGCGTTTATTGACGTGAGCTGGTCGGAGTTCTGGCTGATTTTTGGCCGTAACCTCACTTACAAGGTTATTCTGCTAATTGCCATTACGCCCGGCGGCGCGGGAGTTGCCGAGGGTGCCTTTCCCACATTCTTCGGTAAGTTCATCGGCACGCCTACCATGACCAATTTTATGGTCTTGCTCTACCGCATCGTCACGTATTACTTGTACTTGGTGTTAGGGGCCGTGTTCCTGCCTCGTTGGGTTACGCGCATCTATGGCAAGCGAAAGGTTGAGCAGGTAATGCACTCGTAGACTGCCATTCCGAGCAAAAACTGTCATTCCGAGCGAAGTGAGGAATCTGGAGTTACCGTAGCAACGGCCTAGGCTGAGTGGACAGTAACGCTTCTTACTACCAACTGGAACGTCAGGCAGAGCCGGAGGCGAAGCATCTCGCGTGCTGATGTAGATAGTAGCCCCAACGTCAGCACGCGAGATGCTTCGTCTCTGCTCGATTCGCAGAATGCTCTGCATGACGTGGCGTTGTTTAGCCTTGCTTACTGTCCACACAGCTTAGCCCAGATTCCTCGCTTTGCTCGGAATGACACGTTTTATTTGGTGGTCTTCAGGGTCGGAGCAGCCTCAACCGGCACGGGGCGCTGGTAAGTTTGCCAGAAATCCGGGCGGTTTGAAACTTTGCCAACCTGCCAAATACCCGTACTGTCCCCGCGTAGCTCGGGCTGGGCATTAGGGTCGGGCACTTCAGCCGCCGACACGACTACTGGCGGCGCGTAATACACGTCGCAGGTTTTCTGGTTGTAAAAATGCCGGCCGCGGCCACTTAGCATGTGCCCAACCTCCAAAGCCTGCGCTACGCTGGCACTGGCATAGTAGCGGCCGGTGCCAGTCTGCTGATACGTTACCACGTGCGTGGTTCGGTGGTCTTGGTACACCGCATTGAAAAAGTGACGGATGTTGCTTCTAGTGCCGTAGTATTTGTGCGCTATGGCGTTTACTTCCGCCGTGTCGTGCTGCCAAAGGCTTTCATAGCGCACCACAGCGTAGTCCTGCTGACGCACGTATATTTTGCCCGAGTAACCCTGAATAAAACCCATCCCGGTAGCTCGGTGGCTGGCCTTCTTGGCCGCAAAACTGAGTACGTAGTATGCTTCTTCGCCCCGTTGTTCTATGCTATCCAGTTGCACTCGGAAGCGGCTTAGAGTGGCCGATTTAAACAGCGGCGAAACGCGCACCGGGTCAAAGCCCCCGGAAAAGCCGTAGCCTGGCTCACTGTACGCGTGGCCGTCAGCCTTCGTCGTTGCCTCACGTTTTTCCTGTACCTGTATCACCGGCCGCTTTTCCAGCATCAAAAAGCCGCCCGCCCAATGTTGGTAGCCCGCAGGCGTCCATTGCCGGCCGGTGTATTCCAGCTCATGACGCAGCGTATCGAACCCCATAATGCGGCGGTGCACGTACAGCTCCTGGGCATAGTCCTGCCGCTCGTAGTTGGTTTCAATGGCCTTGATAACATTCTTCATGATGCGCTTTGGGTCCTGCGACTGGGCACTCACGCGTACATCGGCCAGGGCAAAGGCCGCCGGAACCAAGCGCACATGTAGGGCCGTAGCGTGCTGCGCCGCTAGGGTAGCCGGTTCGTAACCGATGCTGCTCACCTGCACTTGCTCCCCCAGCCGGGCCTCCAGCCGGAACCGGCCTTGCGCGTCCGTAACGGTGCCGGCACTGCGGGCGGGTAGGGCCACCGTGGCGAAGGGAACTGGCTGGCCGGTTTTGCGGTCGAGCACTGTGCCAGTGAGCGTAAGCGCAGCACTGGTTTTACCGGCTATTGGGCGCACATTGGCCCGTTGCCGGCTTAGCACGGCGGGCGGAGCCGCAGCGCCTACAGCCTGGCTGGGCGGGGCGGCAGCCGTCGGCAGCACAGGCTGGGGCGGGGCTATCGTTTTCAGATAGAGGAGCCCATCAATTGCCTCACTCCAGGGGCCGGAAATCGGCAGAAATTCAAACGCATAAGTGGTTAGCCGGCGGCCCGGCGCGTCGTGCTTCAGGCTCACAAAGCTGTACTCCTGACCTTGAGCCAGCAGTTCGGCCTCCAGTGTCCCGAGAGCCGGAGCCGGGACGGATTGATGTTTACCCCAGTACCCAAACCCATGCTTACCACTACCGGCTACTGTACTGAACACATACACCGCATCCGTTCCCAGCGCGGCCTTCACGGCTTGGCCCATCGGGCGAAATCCTTTTAACTCTTCCTGATCCAGTCCGGCCGTGGTATTGGACAGGTGCCCGATGGCGCCCCAGCAAATCACCTTTTCCTGGGGATGGTTGCGCAGGTACCACAGCAGGTTATCGGCCATTTGGGCGTCGCGGGCGTTGCTGTCGGCGGCCTTAAACGTGGCCGAATCTTTGGCACCAGGGTCGTTGGAGGCGTAGTCCTGGGCCAGGGCCTGTATACTCCGCAACTGTTGCAACCAGAAACCAGCCCGCTCCCGGCGTTTAGCGTCCGGGCCAGCGGCTACTTTATCCAGGATTTTTCGCGCCTTGCCAAGCTGCATCTTGAAGAAAACCAGCTGGTGCGAAGGAGGAAAGATGTTGTGCTCTCCCATTGTGCTGATGCACTCATCCAGGTAGTCGTAGGCAATATCGGAGCTACCTTTTTCGGGTCTCAGAAAGGTTTCCAGGTCGTCCAGCATATCATCGTGCCCCCAGCCCACCTGCGAGTCGAAGCCGGCTACGTGCAGCTTGCCCTTGCCCAGCAGCGGCAGCAGCGCCTGAAACTCCTGGGTTTCCGTCCAGACCGGGTACACGGAAGCGGCAATGGCGGCCGGAACCGGAGCGCCCGCCTGAATTGCCCGCTCGGCCTGATCTAACGGATATAGGCTGCTTTCAAACGCCACGGTGGTAAAGCCCATGCGCTCCGCCAGAAACCGGATCAACCGGACTTTGGCCTCGGTAGCCGTACCCACGCCATGGGTGGGCTCGCCCAGCATGACTACCCGCGCCGGACCAATTTCCTGCCGTAAAAACTCCAGGTCACTTAAGTCAGCGTCCGTTGGGTTGATGGTGCGCACCGGGTAGGTTTTGATTGGCGCAACGGCCGCCGTAGTACCGGGCGCATTTTGGGCCAGTAGCGGCCCGGCAAGCATACTTAGCAAGCCACTCAGGGCCAGCATTCGGATAGAAAACATAGGAACAATAGTATGTAGTTGATCAGCAAGCTACATACTTCCGGTAAAATGCATCAAAAAAGCCCTTCTGCACTGGGCAGAAGGGCTTTTTTGAGTTTTTTGGACTGCTATACAAACCTAGCAGCGGGGTTATTCTTTTTCGAGTTTCAGCTCAGCACCGGTAGGAGCTTTGAGCGTCAGCTTGTCATCGGTGAGGGTAACTACATCAAACGTGTTGCTTTGGGCAGCGCCGTCGGGAGTCATGGTGATTTTTTTACCAGCTTGGTCGAAATCGTACTTACCGTTTACGGCACCAGCGGCGGAGGTCATGTTGTACTGGCCGTTGGCGAAGAAGGTGATACGCTCGTCTTCCTGCGCATCAGTCTGCTTTACTTTGTCGCCGGTGGAGCTCAGCTCCTTGTCGGTTTTCCATACTTTGCTTTGGGCACCGTACAGCATATTTACACCTTCTACTTTGCCCTCTTTGCTGCCGCAGGATGCAGCCGTGAAGAGAACCAACAACACCAGCAGGCTGGCCAGGAGGCGGAAGGGAGAGGTCAGGGTTTTCATGGGGAGAGTGAATAGGGTGAAGGATGTGGCAAACTCAACGGCGCAACGGCCGATAATGCGTCTAGTACGGAACCCCGCCGCAAGATGTTTGCCCGGCGGATGCCTGCTCCAGCGGAACATAGTGCAGCTACAACCTAATGTCTGCCACGGCGTAAGAAGCATCTGACTGACTGCCAACCCGGCCGAACGTCGGTGCTTCCCCTCCCACTCTTAACGATTCTACTCCTATGGGACTGTTTGATTTTCTCTCGAACGACGGCGAAAAGAAACCTGTTGAGCCAGCCGCCAAACCTGCCGCCGGTGGTGCTACCGACTTTTTCGGCAACGCCAACCAGCCCGCCGCTACCGAAGGCGAAACCTATACCGTAGTAAGCGGTGATTCCCTTTCGAAAATTGCCCGCAACCACTACGGCGACGGCACCAAGTGGCACCAGATTTATGAGGCCAATAAAGGCATCATTGGCTCCGACCCTGACAAGATTGAAGTAGGCCAGGTGCTTACCCTGCCCAAAGCTTCCAGCTAAGGTTAATTCTTTAAAATATGCAAGAAAGCCGCTCTTATAAGAGCGGCTTTTTTTGTGCGCCAGCCCCCTTGCTACTCGCAATAACTCAGCCTGGCTGTTCACTGGAGCTATTGGCTTATACAGATCAACTTAGTCACTGATTAACTTCGCCCGGCATATCTACCTTCTCTTTTATCTATATTACCCGCTTATTAACAATGTTTTACGCATAATCTCATCCGTTTATAAAACGACATTAGCCAGAAAAAATAATTTCAGCATTTTCCCCAATAATGCTTGCAGATATCAAATCTGCGTTTATACCTTTGCACTACCAACTCGGTACTCCTCCGCTCGCGGCGGGGAAGTTCTCATAGGATTTATACAGAAGTGGCGAGAGAACAGGCTCCCTGACCCACTGGCAACCTTCGACCGCGCGAAAGGTGCCAATTCCTGCCCGACCAGCCATCCGGCGGCGGGGCATATAACTCAGGAGTACCATGGAAAACACCCTCGCTTTCGCCTTTTCAGCCCCTACCGCCTCAGCCGCCATTGCGCCTGCTGTTTCGTCGTGGGTTTTTTGCGTTGCCCCGGCTGCCTCAGCCGCTACCGGCCGAATGCGAATGCGCTGCTGTAGCAGCGCGTGTTGTTGCTGTTGCTAGCCGCAAGCCCGGCCCCGCAGCCCTCTTCCCTCCCAGCCTAGCTTCGGCCCGAGCCGAAGGTGCCTGCTACTAGGCATCCGGCAGGCAACCCACGCGTTACCAACTTCATCGTCAACAATTTGGCATGAACAACGCGGCCTTATTCCCCTCGCGGCGGCTCTGCCTTTCAGGTTCTCTTCCTACCCCCAACGTCTTCAAACTCAGCCCTGCCATGTCCACGCAGAACTTCCATTTCGAGACCCTCCAACTCCACGCCGGCCAGCAGCCTGACCCCGTAACCGGTTCCCGCGCCGTACCCATTCACCAGACTACCAGCTACGTGTTCAGGAATGCTGAGCACGGCGCTAACCTGTTTGCCCTGAAGGAGTTTGGCAATATTTATACTCGCCTGATGAACCCGACTACCGACGTGTTCGAGCAGCGGGTGGCGGCGTTGGAAGGTGGTGTGGCAGCCCTGGCGGTATCCTCGGGGCAGGCAGCGCAGTTTATTGCCCTCAACAACATTTTGCAGGCCGGCGACAACTTTGTGAGCACCACGCACCTGTACGGCGGCACTTACAACCAGTTTAAAGTGGCCTTCAAGCGTTTAGGCGTTGAAGTCCGTTTTGCCGATGGCGACCAGCCCGCCAAGTTTGAGGCCCTGATTGATGAGAAGACCAAGGCTATTTACCTGGAAACCATCGGTAACCCCAGCTTCAGCATTCCTGATTTCGAGGCTATTGCCGCCATTGCCCGCAAGCACGATTTGCCGCTTATTGTGGACAATACGTTTGGGGCCGGCGGTTACCTGTTCCGTCCTTTGGAACACGGGGCCAACATTGTGGTGGAATCGGCCACGAAGTGGATTGGCGGCCACGGCACCAGTGTGGGTGGCGTAATTGTGGATGGAGGCACCTACGACTTCGGCAACGGCAAGTTCCCGCAGTTCACGGAGCCATCTGATGGGTACCACGGGCTGATTTTCAACGACGTATTCGGCAAAAACGGCCCGTTTGGCAACATCGCCTTTATCATCCGGGCCCGGGTAGAGGGGCTGCGCGACTTTGGCCCCTCGCAGAGCCCGTTCAACTCCTTCCTGCTGCTCCAAGGCCTGGAAACGTTGAGTCTGCGGGTGGAGCGCACCGTGGAAAACGCCCTGCGCGTGGCCAACTGGCTGGAGCAGCATCCGCAGGTGGAAGCCGTGAACTACCCTGGTCTGAAAAGCAGCCCCTACCACATCCTGGCCCAGAAATACCTGAAGCGCGGCTACGGTGGGGTACTCACTTTTGCCATCAAAGGCTCCAAGGAAACTGCCACCCAGTTCATTGATAACCTGAAGCTGGTCAGCCACCTGGCCAACGTAGGCGACGCCAAAACGCTCATCATTCAGCCCTCGGCTACTACCCACCAGCAGCTTTCGGAGCAGGAGCAACGCGCGGCCGGCGTGTCGCCCACGTTGTTGCGCCTATCGGTGGGCATTGAGCATTTTGAGGATATCCGGGCCGATTTGCAGCAGGCATTTGACGCGGTGCGCAACGCCGCCTCGCCCAACACCCACAGCACCCTACTGCCCGAACCCGAAACTGAACACGCTGCACCGCTGGAAGTGTAAAACTATGAGAGGGGTTGAAGCCGCCGAGGGCAGGTGAGAGAGCCATCGGCGGCACAACTTCCAGCACGCAGCGCGGGCCCCCATTCCCGGGCTTACGAGAGAGACTCCGGGAATAGCAGGGGTGCCCGCACCTAGCCGGGGCGGAGCCGGGTAGAATTCGACTCCGCCCGCGGGCTAGTTTTTGATTCATAGCATCTAGGTAAGATCAGAGCGTCATACTCCTTCAAGCTCAGCATGGTGGCTTTTTAGCCCCATCCTACCCTACTGCATTCCTTTAGTACTCCTACACAATGCCTTCCGAAGATTCCCACGTGTTTCGTCTGCCTCGGCCGCTGCGGCTGGAAAACGGGGCCGTGCTGCCGCACGTGGAGGTAACCTACCACACCTACGGGCAGCTGAGCCCCACCCGCGACAATGTGCTGTGGGTGTGCCATGCCCTCACGGCCAACTCCGATGTACAGGAGTGGTGGCCCGGTTTGGTAGGTCCTGGCTGTCATTTTGACCCGAGTGAGTGGTTTATCGTGTGCGCCAACGTGCTGGGCTCCTGCTACGGCACTACTGGTCCGCTCACCCCAGACCCCACCAGTGGGGAAGCCGCCTACCAGCAGTTTCCGCTTATTACCATCCGCGACATGGTGGCGGTGCACGAGGCGTTGCGGGAACACCTGGCCCTGACGCGTATCCATACCTTGCTTGGGGGCTCCTTGGGTGGGCAGCAGGCCGTGGAATGGGCCGTTCAGCGCCCGGCCGTATTTGAGAACTTACTACTGTTAGCTACCAGTGCCCGGCACTCGGCCTGGGGTGTTGCCTTCAATGAAGCTCAACGGCTGGCCATCTTCGCCGACCCAACCTACCAGCAGGCTACCCCGGCGGGCGGGGCGGCGGGTTTGCGGGCAGCGCGGGCCGTGGCCTTACTCAGCTACCGCAGCTACGGCGCCTACGGCAGTACCCAAACCGACCAGAACGAGGCCAAAATCACCGATTTTCTGGCCAGTTCTTACCAGCGTTACCAAGGCGACAAGCTGGTGTCCCGCTTCGATGCCTACAGCTACGTGACGCTCAGCCACGCCATGGACTCGCACAATGTGGGGCGGGGCCGGGGCAGCGTGCAGGCGGCGCTGGGCCGCATCCGGGCCCGCACGCTGGTGGTGGGCGTTACCTCCGATGTGCTGTTTCCGCCCCAGGAGCAGCAGGAGTTGGCGCGCTACATCAAAGGGGCCATGTACGCCGAGATGGACTCGCAGTACGGCCACGATGGCTTTCTGATTGAAACCGCTCAAATCACTCATTTCCTCGAACGATTCTACGTCCAGACGTATGTCCACTAACCTTGCTTCCCTACCCGTTTCCGTTGTTTCTGCCCCTGCCCAAGCGTGGCGGGTTGGTTTGATTGGATTTGGCTGCGTAGGCCAGGGCTTGTACGATATTCTGCAGCAGCACCCGGAAAGCAGCTTCGTTATCAGCCGCATTGCCGTAAAAACCCCGCACAAAGCCCGCCCCTTGCCCGCCGAGCGGTTTGAGTTTGACGCCCAGGCGCTGCTTATCGATGATTCCCTGGACGTGCTGGTGGAACTCATTGATGATGCCGACACGGCATTTCGGCTGGTGAGCGAGGCGTTGCGCCGGGGCCGCCGCGTAGTGACGGCCAACAAGGCTATGCTGGCTCGCCACTTGCCCGAGCTGGTGCAGCTGCAGCGCACCGGGCAGGGCACGTTGCTGTATGAAGCGGCCGTATGCGGCAGTATCCCCATTATCCGGACGCTGGACGCCTATTTTGGGCAGGAGCCGCTGCGCCGCCTCACGGGTATTCTGAACGGCTCCTCCAACTACGTGCTCACGCGCATGGGTGAGGATGGCTCCGACTACACGCCGGCGTTGCGGGAAGCCCAGCACAAAGGCTTCGCCGAAACCGACCCGACCCTAGATATGGCCGCTTTCGACCCGCGCTCCAAAGCCGTGCTACTAGCTGCTCACGCCTATGGCTCCTTCCTGAACCCGGAGGAAGTGCTGAATTTGGGCATTGAGAGCATCAGTGCGGTGGATATTGCCTTTGCTGCCAGCCAGGGCCAGAAAATTAAAGTAGTAGCCGGCCTGCAGCGCCTGGCCGATGGCCGCATAACCGCCCTGGTAACGCCGCAGCTAGTAGGCCCTGAGTCGCCGCTGTATAGTGTTGACCATGAGTTCAATGGTGTAGTGTTGGAAGCCGATTTTGCCGGGGAGCAGTTTCTGCGGGGGCGTGGGGCCGGCGGGCACCCCACCGGCTCGGCCGTACTGGCCGATTTGGTTGCGCTGCGCCAGGGCTTCGCTTACCATTACCCCAAAGCCGCTACCCCCGCCGAATACGCCTCCGACCTGGAAGTAGAAATTTACCTGCGCACCGATGAGGACCGCCTCATTGACCTACTCGACTTCAGCGAAATTTCGGAGGAAGCTGATGAGGACGAGTACGTAGTCGGCTACGTGGCCCTGGCCAACCTCATCCGTCACCGCGACACGCTGCGCAAATACGGCGCGTTCATCGTGCGCACCGGCCGCCTCCGCCCCGTCAGCAATGAGGTGTTGGTAGCCGAGGTCTTAGCATAACCTCACGTTTTTCGAGAATCATTTATCGGGTGTTCTGCTACCTCCTCAGAGTAGCGGGGCACCCGGTTTTTACTGAGGCGGCCCAACTCCAGCAGCTTCCGGAGTTGTAGGTTGTGGGCGCGTCTGTACAGAATCTGATTCGGTTTTTAGCAAAGCAGGCCGCCATTCCAGGGCCGGTTGAGGAGGTAGTATGGCTATGCGCCGAGGTAAAAGCAGGGCAGTAACCTGGGCTTCACGGCGCGGACTCAAGGCCGCTGCTAGCAGGGGGCCAGGTGCCCCGTTTCCCAGCAACGGCCGCAGGAAGTCGCGCATGGCCACGAAAGCCGAGTCGATGTAGGTAGGCTCGAAGGAATACGGCACGTGGCCGGCTCCGCGCAGGCGGCGCAGCACGTTGGGTACGCCCACGGCGTTGGCGCGCACGCGCAGGGCCCCGCTGCCGTATACCAGCTGGGCCGGTAGCTGCGCCCCAATGGTGCCTTTGCCGTAGGGCACCAACCCGTCGCGGGTGCCGTGCACACTGCACAGCGGAGGGTCGCCGGCCTCCAGCCAAGTAGCCCTGGCCAGCGCCCCACACAGGTTTACTACCCCCCGGGGCCGGCTGCTGAATTTGGCATTTCCCCCCGTGCCTTCCAGTCCGCCCAGGGCGGCCACATCCAGGTAAGCGGGCACTTCCGAGGCCTTGTTGAGGTAGCCGGTTTGCAGCGCCATGAAGCCTCCGGCCGAGGATCCGCCCACAAACACGTACTGCGGATGCACCCGGAACTTGTGGGCCGTAGCGGCATCGTGACGGAAAAAGCGCACGGCGGCCCGCATATCCTGCGTAGCCCGAATAGCCGCCCGGCCAATGCCCACGGTATCAAACGGGAAGAAATAGAGCCGGTAGTCAATGGTAGCGGCCACATAGCCCAGGCGAGCCAGGCGGGTGCACAGGGCCGTCATTACGGCATCGTCGCGGGTACCGGTCAGGAAGCCGCCTTCGTGGGCCAGTACTACCAGGGGGCGGCGGCGCACGGTGTCGCCCTGGGGCTCGTACACATCCATGTACAGCGTCTGGGGCAAGCCAAGCATGGTGGTGACGTGGGCAAACTCCACGTTGCGGCGCACCTGCACCTGCCGAAACACCGGGCGGTGGTAGCGGCCGTGGGTAGTATCAATGGAAGCCGTCGGCTGCGCCCGGACCCCCAAATTCAGCAACAACAATAGCCCAAGCAGCCAACCGTATTTCATGCAAAAAAGCAACGACTATGGAGCCGTTGCTTTTTCAAAGATACGGCCAGTTTGCGGGCCGATGCGCCAGTTTTTTCTACTCGAACACGATGCGGCGGGCCACCAGCCCGGGCGCCCGTACCAAGTACGTGCCGGCAGGCAGTGTCTCCCGGCGAATCAGCAGCGTGGGCTGCTCCCAGCGCAGGCGGCGCACTACGCGGCCCGTGGCATCCAGCACCTCCACCGGCTGGGGCCGGAACGCCAGCGCCGCCGGCCATTGTAGCTGCACCGTACCCATAGCGGGTACCGGGTAGGCCTGCGGGGTAGTGCCCGTAGCCGATTTAGTAGCCGTTACAACTGCCGGCTGCCGAAGCAGGGGCCGCAGAAAATCCCGGACAACGCGCGTGGTAGTGTCCATGTAGGCCATGGCCGTGGCGCTGCTGCCACTATAGGGTACATGGCCAGCGCGCTTGAAGGTATAGAGGCGGTTGACGATGCCTACGGCCGTAGCGCGGGCGTGTAGAATGGAGCTGCCGTACACTTTCTGGGGGGGTAAGCCCCCACCTACCGTGCCAGCGCCGTAGGGCACTACGGCATCGGCGGTGCCGTGCAGGCTTACCAGGGGCACGTTGCCGGGCTCAATCCAGGCGGGGCGGCCCAGGGCACCGCAGAGGTTGATAACGCCGCGCACGGCACTGCTGTAGCCGGGGTTGCCGCTATTGCCTTCCAGCCCGCCCAGGTCGGCCAGCCCAATGTAGGCGGGTACTTCGGCGGCTTTATCAAGGTAACCGGTTTGCAGAGCCATGAAGGCTCCGGCCGAAGAGCCCCCGGCGTACACGAAATCGGGGTGGATGCGGTAAGTGCGGGCCGTAGCGGCGTCGCGGCGGAAGAAACGCACGGCGGCCCGCATATCCTGGGTAGCCCGAATAGCCGCCCGGCCGATATTCACGGTATCAAAGGGCAGAAACAGCAGGCGGTAATCAATGCTGGCCGTCACGTAGCCCATGCGGGCAAAGCGGGTGCACAGCTCCACTACGTCCGCGTCGTTCTTGTTGCCGGAAACAAACCCACCGCCGTGGGCAAACACGAGCAGCGGCCGGCGGCGCACGGTGTCGCCGGTGGGTTGATACACATCCAAGCGCAGGTTCTGGTTGCTGCCTAAGAAGTCGGTTGCCGCTCCGTAGGTGACATCCTGCGTGCGGGTGACGTTGGCGAAAACAGGCCGGTAGTAGCGGCCACCGGTGGTGTCAATCTGGCTTTGAGCCGAGGCAACTCCTGCACTTCCCAACCACACACACAACAGAGCAAGTAGTAATTTCTTCATGAGGCTGTTTTATGTGACTTACGCAATATAAAATATAACTCCCCCGGTCAGAGGATTTATTTTCGAGCACTGCGCATACGTTCCCTCGCGGCGCGTAGTTCTGTTCAGTAGGTTTACCGCCTCAGATACGCTAACTGCTATGCCCACTACCGCCCCTTCCCCCCTCCGCCCCGGCGACCAGGTTGCCATCATCTGCCCTGCCCGCAAAGCCTCACACGAGGAGCTGGCCGCCGCCGTTGCCACGCTGGAAAGCTGGGGGCTGCGCGTAGTGCTGGGGGCCAGTACCAACGTGGCGCACCACCAGTTTGGGGGGGAGGATGACGTGCGCCGCCAGGATTTTCAGCAGCAGCTCGACAACCCCGCCATCCGGGCTATTCTCTGCGCCCGGGGCGGCTACGGCACCACCCGCATTATTGATGGCATTGATTTCAGCCGGTTCGGGCAGGACCCAAAGTGGATAGCCGGCTTCTCCGACATTACCACGCTAAACTGCCATTTGCTGCGGCGCGGCCACCAGAGCATTCACGGCGTAATGCCGCTGCTGTTTCACCAGGAAGGCGGCGAGGACTCCCTGGAAAGCCTGCGCCGGGCGTTGTTCGGGGAGGAAATCAGCTACTCGGCTCCGGCCCACGCACTCAACCAACTGGGTACGGCTACCGGCGAGCTGGTGGGCGGCAACCTCAGCATTCTGCAAACTCTCACCGGCACCCAGTCGGATGTATCCACGGCCGGCCGCATCTTGTTTCTGGAGGATATTGACGAGTACCTCTACGCCATTGACCGAATGCTAGTGCACCTGGACCGCACCGGCAAGCTGGCGGGCCTGGCGGGGCTGGTAGTAGGTCACTTTTCCAACCCCCAGGACAATACTGTGCCCTACGGCCAAACCCCCAACGAAATCATTCAGCACTATGCCGCGCAATACGGATTTCCGGTGGCTCACAGTTTCCCGGTAGGCCATGAGCCCCATAACCAGGCCCTGATTGTGGGCCGGGAAGCCCAACTCACCGTGTCGGCAGCCGGCTCACGGCTGGCGTATGTGCCTGCGTAGGCCCGCAGCTTGTCCGTTCAGCTGACCAAGTTATCAAAGCACTGCGAACAGCGGGCTATGCCGAGTGGCCTCCTACTTCAAGAGGCCGGAGAGAATGTGGCCGTAGCAGCCTATGCAGGCCAGCCTGCTCAAACATAATCCGACCAATGCGCAGCGTAGACCAGCCTTTTTGCAGCCGATAGGAAAACACCGGCACGCCCTCCTGCAATACGCATTCTATGCAATAAGCACCTCCCAGCACCCGTGCTGGCAGCTGGCTTTCCAGCTCCAACAGGTGCGTGGAAACCAGAGAATACGACTCCGGATACGCCGCTAATCCCTGCAAAGTGGTGGCGGTAATTTCCAACGCATCATCGGCATTGGTGCCCCGAAACAACTCGTCGAATACCGCAAATACCCACCCGCCGGCCTGAGCGGCCTGCACCACGGCTTTCAGGTTGTTGATTTCGGCCATAAAATGACTGTAGCCGCCCGCCAGATTATCGGAGAGGTTGAGGGCAACGGCAACCGAGGTGAAGAATGGTAGTCGGCAGACTGCAGCCGGCACGCCTAATCCGGCCTGGGCCAGATATACGCACAAGCTCACCGCCCGTAGCAGCGTGGATTTACCAGACATATTAGGCCCGGTCAGCACCAGCACGTTGGTAGTGGAATTCAGATGCAGCGTGTTTTTGACGGGCGCTTTTACCAGCGGATGGTAGAAACCCACCAGTTCCAGCCCGGTTTCCTGAAATTCCGGAAACACCAGCCCCAGCGTCAGCAGGCCCTTGGCAGCCGACCAGTACGCTTCTACTAGGTAAAACGCTTCCCAAAACGCTGTCAGCTCCTCGGGTTTCACGCCCAGCAGCTGCCGGGCAAAGCGCACCATATGCCGGGCAGAAAAAGCATCCTCAGCAATAACCTGGGCCGTATCGGCGAGGCTGAAACGCTCCAGAAAGTGGGCGATGCGCAGCAAGTACGGCTTAAAGCCAGCCGGAAACTGGGCGGCGTCCAATCGGTTGAAATACTGCTGCTCCAGCCGCCGCAACAACAGCAGGCACTGCACGTAACGGGCGCGGCTTTGGTAGCGGGCTTCTTCCGATAACAGCAGCTTGCCGGCCATCTTCACCTGGTTGGTTTCCAGCGGTAGTCGTCCGCTTACGGCTTGCTGCAGAAACTCACGGGCCTCCTGCAGCTGCAGTCGGGAATAGCTAAAATCGGCTAGTATGCTCCACTGCGCCAACATAGCCCGCAATACCGCCTGCCGCTCCAGCACTTCGGCCAGGGTCGGGGGCAGCTTTTGGAGCAGCCCCAGCAGTGCCTGCTCCGCCTCGTAGGTGTGGGTATGATTGAATAAGGGTAGCAGTTCGACCTCAACCCGTAAATCTTTCACTTGTAGCATAGCACGCAATTATAGCTTGAAAGCAAGAACGCAAAAAAGCCCCGGCAGCTTGTGCTTCCAGGGCTTTTTGATGGGTTGATTACAGCCAGCTTACTCTCCGTACAGCACCGTCAGCAGCGTCTGGCCGACG
Organism: Hymenobacter sp. UYP22; assembly: GCF_040547285.1. NCBI lineage: Bacteria > Pseudomonadati > Bacteroidota > Cytophagia > Cytophagales > Hymenobacteraceae > Hymenobacter > Hymenobacter sp. UYP22. The sequence goes on from NZ_JBEPPK010000002.1 coordinate 187,412, forward strand.
GCTTTGAGGGTGCGCCGGTCAATGATGCTCATATTATCCTGGGTGGTGTGGTGGTAGGGCTGGAACTCCCCGTTGGGCAGGAAGTCGATAATATCGATGGTGCGGATGCCGGCGTTATTGGTGAATACGTGGTCATCGGTGATGCCATAGCCATCGGCGAACAGGAAGTAGTCGGAAAATCCCAGCTGGGAGGCCGTATTCCAGACTTTGGCTACTACATCGGAGGCTTTCTGGCGGGAGAGCTCCTCGCGGCTGAACTTGCCGCCCTTGGCTCCTACCATATCCAGTAAAATGCCATAATTAGGCTTGTAGCCGACAGGCAGCACGTTTTTAGCCCAGTACTGGGAGCCCAGACACCAGCTTTCCTGGTTGCCCAACAGGTTCTTCTTTTCACTTTGGGTGCTGCCGTCATAGCCGTAATCCTCCGAGTCGAACAGGATGAAATCGACGCCGACGCCGGGGGCCAGGCTGTCTTTTTGCGCACCCAGCACGCGGGCCATTTCCAGGGCCACGGCCACGCCGCTGGCCCCGTCGGAAGCGCCATCAAGCGGCGCGTTTTTCTTCTCCTTGTCCTTATCGGCGAAGGGGCGGGTATCCCAGTGCGCGAAAATGGCCACCCGGCGCGTAGCCTGGGGCATGTACTGGGCAATGATGTTGCGCGACTTCAGCATTTTGCCGTCGAAGGCCATGGCCTCAAAGGGCTGCTCCTTCACCGTGAGGCCCGCTTCCTTAAACTTGTTGATGATCCAGTCGCCGGTTTTTACGTGGGCCGCGGTATTGGGCACGCGCGGGCCGAAAGCCACCTGCTTGGCCGTGAAGGCGTAGGCCGAATCGGCGTTGAAGGCCGGGGCTTTGGGCAGTGCGGGCTCCTCGGTGGTCGTATCGGTAGTGGTTTCGGCAGTGTCGTTTTTGCTGGGGCAGGCCGTGAGCAGCAACAAACTGGCCACAGCGGCCGGAGCAAGACGGAAGAGGTTGGACGTCATAGAAAATGAATAAAGAACGTCATGCAGAGGCGCAGCCGAAGCATCTCGCGTGCTGATGTTGCACTGGCAATTTATTACTCACGAGACTCACGAGCGAGATACTTCGGACCCTGGCTTGATGCGCCACATGCCTTGGCATGACGGTCAAACAAGTTGTTTTACTCCTCGCTGTACGCCCAGTCGATGCCGGCTTTGGTGTCCTTTACCACAATGCCCTGCTCCTTGAGCGCCGCCCGAATCTGGTCTACTTTGTCGTAGGCCTTGGTGGCTTTGGCTTCCTGGTAGAACTCCAGGGTCAGGCGCAGCAGGTCCTCAGCGCTGGCCCGGGGCTCGTCGCGCAGGCCCAGCACATCCTGCACCAGGGCCTGGTAGGCCGTAGTAGCTCCCTCCAAAGCAGCGGCGCTGACGGTGGCCAGGGTGGCGGGGTTGGCCGCAAAGCCGTTGAGCTTGCGCAGCAGGTTGAACAGGCTGGCAATGCAGCGGGCCGTGTTTAGGTCATCGTTCAGGCCCACAAAGCAGTCCTGCACCAGCTTGTTCAGCTCCGCATCAGCGGCGGTAGTGTCGGGGGCTTTGCCCTCGGCTACGGGGGCCACGGTGCGGGCCTTGATTACCTCCGAGGACAGGCTGAACTCCCGCAGTTTTCCGAGCAGGCGCAGGCCGTTCATGAGTTTGCGGTAGCCTTTACGGGCCGCCTGCAGACCTTCATCGGTAATATCTACGGGGCTGCGGTAATGGGCCTGCAGCAGGAAGAAACGGGCCGTCATGGGCGAGTAAGCCTGGGCCAAGGTGTTATTATCACCCGAGAATAGCTGACTGATGGTGATGAAGTTGCCGAGCGACTTGCTCATCTTCTGGCCGTTCACCGTAATCATGTTGTTGTGCATCCACACCTGAGCCTCGTTGGTAGGGTGGTTGCAGGCCTGGCTTTGGGCAATTTCGCACTCGTGGTGCGGAAACATCAAATCCAGCCCGCCGCCGTGGATGTCGAACTCAGCGCCTAGGTACTTCCGGCTCATGGCCGAGCACTCCAGGTGCCAGCCGGGAAACCCGTCGCTCCAGGGTGAGGGCCAGCGCATAAGGTGACGCTCATCGGCCTTTTTCCAGAGGGCGAAATCCAAGGGGCTGCGCTTTTCTTCTTGGCCCGCCAGGTTGTCGCGGGAGCCGGCCAGCAGTTCCTCTACTACGCGGTTGGAGAGCTTGCCGTACTCGCGGCCGGCGGCATTGTAGGCGGGCACATCAAAGTACACCGAGCCGTTGGACTCGTAGCCGAAGCCATTGTCGATGATTTGCTGCACCATCTCAATCTGCTCCACAATGTGGCCACTGGCCCGGGGCGTAATATCGGGAGGCAGGCAGCCCAAAGCCTCCATGTGTTCCTGGTAGAGGTTGGTGTAGCCCTCGGCTACTTGCATGGGCTCCACTTGCCGGGCCCGGGCAATCTTCCCAATCTTGTCTTCGCCTTCGTCGGCGTCGCCTTCCAGGTGGCCTACGTCGGTGATGTTGCGCACGTAGCGCACGGTATAATCGAGGTAGCGGAGGTAGCGCGTCAGCACGTCAAACACCACCGGCCCGCGGGCGTTGCCCACGTGGGCTTCGTTGTACACCGTTGGCCCGCATAAGTACACGCCCACGAAGGGCGCATTGAGGGGCTGGAACGGGGCTTTGCGGCGGGTTAGGGTGTTATAGAGCGAGAGTGGGTGCTGCATGGGTGCAAAAGTAACCGCCGTAGCGGCATGAAACGGCGGCGGTGCCAGATTTTATAACCGCCGACGGTAGTACGTAACTAAGGTGCCGAACAACAACCCAAGCTTACCAAAGTCTGCTGCAAGCCGCTTTTTCCCAAAACTTAGTCTAAACTTCAGCCTAAACAGTACAAAAATCCGTCAGAGCGGTCCAAAAGGTTCGATGGGCAGTACAAGATGTTCCCCAAGAGGTACAACGGTTGTTACTTGCGGACGGCCTTCCGTAGCTGATAGCTGGCTGTAGTCGGGAAGTGGTCGGAGTAGGGAATGGAATAATGCACCTGAAAATCCTCGACGGAGAACTGGGGCCCGGCAAACTGATTGTCGATACGCACGAAGGGCAAGCGGCCATTGTAGGTGCTGCCCACCCCGTTACCCACGCTAGCCCAGGCATTCTGGAAACGGTCGGCCAGTTGGTCGTAGCTGTAGCTGTAGGGCACGTCATTGAGGTCGGCGCAGAGCAGAATGGGGTAAGGACATCGGGCAAAGCGCTGCACCAGCGTATCAATCTGCCAGTGCCGGGCAATGGCTCCGCGCTTGAAGCGCCGCAGCAGACCGGCGCCCTTCTGCCGCAGGCCGGCCTTGCTGGAGTAGCTATCCACAATATCCTTCTCGTCCATACTCATGCTTTGCAGATGGAAGCTGTACACCCGCACCGTATCCTGGGAGGGCAGGCGCACATCGGCCCACATGGCGTGATTCTGGGTGAGCTTACCGAAACTGATGGTGCCCCGGTGCACGATGGGAAAGCGCGAAAAGATGGCCATGCCGAACTCGGCCCCGGCACTATTGGTCAGGGTTTTGGACAGAAATGACTCCCGGCCCGCTTCCCGCCCAATCTTGTCTACCGTGCGGAACAGGGTGCCATCCTGGGAGCGAGTGCCGGCCGGCTCGTTGTAGAACTCCTGCAGGCACAGGATATCGGCCGGGTTTTGCTGAAGCCACTTAATCATGGCCTTCGAAGATTGCGAGGCTTCGTTGCGCAGCTGCGGATACACGTTGAATATGCGCACGTTGGCCGACAGCACTTTTACCACCGGCCCGTTAGCCGGGACGGGGGCAGTGCTCAGCTTGAACGGGTGCAGGGCCAGCCCCCGCTGAAAGTGCGGCCACGTGAGCACCGCCAAAGCCAGCGGCAGCAGCGCCACCGGCCAGCGCCGCAACAGCCAGTAACCCACCAGCAGCAGATTTAGGGCCAGGGCCACGGGCAAGGTAAGCGCCCCAAAAATGGCTGGCCAAAAGGTATAGGCCGGAATCTGGACGCAGGCAATGGCTGCCAGCACCCACCCCATTACCAACACGGTACTCTTGAAAGCAAACGAACGACGCACGGGCAACCTTTCTGCGGCAGATAGATATCAGGTGGGCAAAGGTAACCGTTCCCGGTGAGCCAAGCGCCCCGGAAAATGGCGCACGTTTTCAACGCCGCAGTGCGTATCTTTCGTCTGGTTTATTTCCATTCGTATATGCCCCAATTCTTACTGTTTATTTCTCTGTTGCTGTCCTGCCTGCCAGCCACGGCAGCCCCCCGCCCGGTTAATGCCCCCGAGCCCGTACAAAGCCTGGAGTTCGTGGAGAATAAAGGCCAGTGGCCGCGGGCTGCTCTGTTTCGGGCTGAGGTGCCCGGCGGGCAGCTCTACCTTACGGCCAGCGGCTTCACTTACTCCCTGTTGCACCCCGCCGATGTTGCCGCTCTAAGCCACCACGGCCAGAGCAGCAACGCGGCGCAGCGCCAGCCGGCCCCATCCCTGCTGCGGGGTCACGCGTACACCATGTCGTTTGAGGGCGGCAGTTCCCGGCCGGCCCTGGCCACTCAGCAGCCCACCGAGGGCACCCGCAATTACTTCCGGGGCTCTGATGCGCACCAGTGGGCCTCGCAGGTGCGCGGGTACCGGCAGGTGCGCTACGCCGGCGTCTACCCCGGCATTGACGTGCAGCTCTACGAAAACCAACAGAAGCACCTGGAATACGACTTCCTGTTGGCTCCCGGGGCTCGGCCCAACCTCATCCGGTTGCGTTATGATGGGCTCACCTCAATGAAAATAACCTCGGAGGGACATCTGCAACTGGAAACCTCGGTAGGTACCGTTGCTGAGCAAGCTCCCAACGCCTGGCAAACCTCGCCCTCAGGCCAGCGCCAGCCGGTGGAGTGCCGGTTCGAGCTGGTTGGCCAAACGGTGCGCTTCCGCTTGGGCAACTACGATACCAGGCGGCCACTCACCATCGACCCCACGGTGCTGTTCTCCTCGTTTACCGGCTCCTCGGCCGATAACTGGGGCTTCACGGCAACTTATGATGCCCAAGGCAATATGTACTCTGGTGGGGTAGCCTTCGACCAGGGCTACCCCACTTCCCCGGGCGCCTTTCAGTCCTCCTTTGCCGGGGCCGGCGACGTGGCCATCATCAAGTACCGCGTGACTACCTCTGGGCCAGCCGCCCGCCTGTATGCCACCTACCTCGGCGGCTCCGGTACCGATGCGCCGCACAGCTTAGTTGTGAATAACGCAGGCGAGCTGGTGATTCTGGGCTCCACGGGCTCCGGCAACTTTCCTACCTCAACGGGAGCTCTGCAGCGGAATTTTCGCGGCGGTAACTCCGTAAACCCTACGGGAGGCATTTCCAGCGGCCCAATGGGCTACGGCAGTGGGTCCGACTTATTTATCAGCACCCTGAGCTTCGACGGTACCCGGCTCACATCATCTACGTACCTGGGCGGCAGCGCCAATGATGGCCTGAATCTGGGGCTGGTAAACAACTACGGGGATGCCTTCCGGGGCGACGTACTGACCGATGGCGAAAACAACATCTACATTGCCACTGTCACGCAAAGCGCCGATTTTCCCCTGTTGCAGCCAATTCAGGGCACGCGCCGGGGCAGTTCCGATGCCGTAGTCTGCAAGCTTAACCGCCAGCTAAGCCGCCAGCTTTGGAGCACCTACCTGGGAGGCGCCGGGGCCGAAGCCGCCTTTTCCCTGCAGCTCACTCCCGACCAGCGCCTGTTTGTGGCCGGCGGCACCGACAGCCCCGATTTCCCGACGACGGCCGGCGCCCTGCAACGGCAGCAGCCCGGCGGCCGCGACGGATTTGCCGTTTGCTTCTCCCCCAGCGGCACCGCCCTGCAGCACGCCACGTACCTGGGCACGGCCGCCTCAGAATTAGCTTTCTTTCTGCAGCTGGATGCCGATGGCGACGTGTACGTGCTCGGCCAGACCAGTTCCAGCAATTACCCCATCACGACGGGCTTGTATGGGGTACGGGGGGCGCATCAGTTCATTCATAAGCTCAGCCCCGATCTGGCCACCACCCGCTACAGCACTGCTTTTGGCTCCACCTCACCTGGCTACGATATTTCACCCACTGCTTTTCTGGTAGATGACTGTGAGCGGGTGTATGTGAGCGGCTGGGGCGGCAACAGTAACGCCAATTATGCCGGCGGTTCCACCCGCTTGTTGCCCACTACGGCCAACGCGCTGCAGCGAACCACCGATGGTAGCGACTTTTACATTGCTCAGTTTACTGCCGGCCTCACTGCACTGGAATACGCTACCTTTTACGGGGAGTCCGGCGGCACCGGTGAGCACGTAGACGGGGGCACCTCCCGCTTTGATAAAAAAGGCGTGGTGTACCAGGCCGTATGCGGCGGATGTCGGGGCACTCAGGGCTTTCCCACCCCGGCTGGTGCCAATTATTACACTACCCGCAACGGCAGCAGCAACTGCAACAACGCCGCCTTTGCCATCAGCTTTGGCCTCACCGTAGCCGAAACCGGCCCCGCCCGCTACGTATGCGCCAACAACGGGCCAGTAACCCTGGGTGGGCAGCCCGCCGGGGGCACTTGGAGCGGCCCGGGTGTCACCCGCCAGCCCGATGGCACCTATCAGTTTCAACCCACGGCAGCGCTGGTCGGCCGCAACGTGCTGCAGTATTCCGTCGTCACCACCGGCATCTGCCGGAGTGTGCGCCCCCTGGCCATGATTGTAACTCCCGAGCGCACAGTTAGCATCAGCGCGGTGCCCGCGCTATGTGCCAGCGGCTCGCCCGTAACGCTGCAGGCCACGCCGGCCGGGGGTACCTGGAGTGCCACCAAGGGGCTCACGGGTAACGTATTTAATCCCCAGCAGGCGGGAGCCGGCACGTACACGCTTACCTACTCCTTCGCCGATACTCTGGGCTGCGGCTCGGCCACTCGCACCATCGTGGTAAACCCCTTGCCCCAGATAGCCGCCGGCCCCAACCTCACGTTTTGCGCCTACGAAACTCAGCCCGTGCAGCTCAGCGGCTTCTCGCCGGCTGGCGGTACTTGGAGCGGTACCGGGGTTACTGCGGGTGGATTATTTACGCCTCCGAATACCAACCTGCGCGGGGGCATCTTTACGCTTACTTACTCAATCACGGAAAACGGCTGCGTAAATACGGCCACCCGCCAAGTGTTACTGGCGCCCTCTCCGGCCGTCAATTTCCCCCTGAGCGCGCCGGAGTGCACCAGCTTCCCGCAATACGCCGGACTGGCTCCCTTCAGTTGTCCTTTCGTACCCGTCCTTTCCGGCGGCACCTACGTCTGGGATTTTGGCGATGGTAGCCCAACGTCAACCGAAGAGGCCCCCACGCACGTGTACGAGCAGCCCGGCAACTATACCGCTAAGCTCACGGCCCGCTACGCCAACTGCACCGTAGAAACCAGCTTCGTGCCAATAGTGGTGGGCGAGGTATTTGTGCCTAACATCATCACCCCCAACCACGATGACAAGAATGAAACCTTTATTCCCCGCTTCAGCTGCCGACCGGCCCGCCTGCAGGTATTCACACGCTGGGGCAATAAGGTGTTCGAAACCGATACTTACCGCAACGACTGGCGCGCCGACAACCTGCCCGACGGCCTGTATTATTATCATCTGAAAGATGCCGATGGCCGGGCCATAAAAGGCTGGGTTACGGTTGAGCGGTAGGCTCCCCCTGGTTCCGTCAACCAAGCGTATACCGCCGCCTTGCCAAGCCCCTCTATAACCAGCCCCCGCCCAGAACTGTCTACCTCACTACCAGCTGACTTCCTCTTCGGCGCAAACCGGTTACTGGCTTGCTTTCCGTGATTTTGCATTGTATCTTTGTCCCAGCAAATTAGAATGTGAACGGAGGGGACGGATAGTCCCCTCTTTCTTTTATCAGCTGTCCCGCCCATGAAACTCGACCAAGCCCGCCTCTCCGAGATGCTCCAGGATAGTCTACCAGTTGATGGTAGTCTGTTCGTGGTCAGCCTCGCCGTGTCGGATGCCATTCGGCCTAAAGTAACTGTTACCCTGGATGGGGAGCAGGGCCTTGGTATTGATGAGTGCGCGCAGATTAGCCGCCGCCTGGCCCGCCGCGTGGAGGAAGCGTACGGCGAAGAAATCAGCTACACGCTGGAAGTCACCTCCCCCGGTGCCGACCAGCCCCTGCGTGACCCTCGCCAGTACACCCGCCATGTGGGCCGTAGCCTCAGCCTGAAAATGGCCGATGGTACCGAGAAAACCGGCGTACTGGAGGCTACTGATGCCACCGGCATTCAGTTGGCTGAAGAAGTGAAGGAAAAGAACAAGAAAAAGACTCTCCCGGCCGCTTTTGTACCCTTCGCCGATATCAGCGAAGCTAAAGTGGTGATTTCGTTTAAGTAGTATAGAGTTGTCAGTAGCGCGTTGTCCGTTGTCGGCTTCACCAGCCTGCCCGCAACCTGCCAGCCACTGCCAACCAACACCCAACAACTAAAAATCAGCATGAACAGCAACGTCCTGATTGAATCGTTTGCCGAATTCGCCCGGTCGAAGAACATCGACCGCCCCACGATGATGAGCATCCTGGAGGAAGTATTCCGCACGATGATTCGCAAGAAGTACGACGACGACTCGAACTTCGACGTGATTCTGAACGTGGATAAGGGTGACCTTGAAATTTGGCGCAACCGCGAAATCGTGGACGACAACTCCGAGGACATCTGGGACTTCGACAAAATTCCGCTGACGGAAGCGCAGAAAATTGAGCCCGACTTTGAGATTGGCGAGCAGGTAGCTGAGGAGGTGAAGCTGGAAGATTTCGGCCGCCGCGCCGTGCTTATGGCCCGCCAAACGCTGATTCAGCGCGTGAAGGACTTGGAGCGCGACAACCTCTACCAGACCTACAAAGACCAGGTTGGTGAGGTAGTGGTAGGCGAAGTGTACCAGGTATGGGGCCGCGAAGCCCTTATTCTGGACAAGGACGAGAACGAGCTGGTACTGCCCAAAGGCGAGCAAATCCCCAAGGACCGCTACCGCAAGGGCGACTCCATCCGGGCCGTGGTGCACCGCGTGGATGTGCTCAACGGTACGCCCAAAATTATCCTGTCGCGCGCTGCTCCCGCTTTCCTGGAGCGCCTGATGGAACAGGAAGTACCCGAAATCTTCGATGGCCTCATCACCATCAAAAATATCGTGCGGGAACCCGGCGAGCGGGCCAAAGTAGCCGTAGAAAGCTTCGACGACCGCATCGACCCAGTAGGGGCCTGCGTGGGCATGAAAGGCTCGCGTATTCACGCCGTAGTGCGGGAACTCGAGAACGAAAACATTGACATTATCAACTACACCGACAACCTGGAGCTCTACATTGCCCGGGCTCTGTCGCCGGCCAAGCTCACGTCGATGAAAATCAACGAACAAACTGGGCGGGTTTCGGTGTTCTTGAAGCCCGACCAGGTTTCGTTGGCCATTGGCCGCGGCGGTGCCAACATCAAATTGGCCTCACGCTTGGTTGGTATGGAAATCGATGTATTCCGGGATGCCGGCGACTTCGAGGAAGACATTGCCCTGGACGAGTTCCAGGATGAGATTGAAGGCTGGATTCTCGAGGAACTGAAGAAAATCGGCCTCGATACCGGCCGCGCCGTACTGGCCGTTAGCAAAGAAGATATCGTGCGCCGCACGGAGCTGGAGGAAGAAACGGTGGAAGAGCTCTTCCGCGTGATCCGCCAGGAGTTCGAAGATAACGAAGACCAGGAGGAAGAAACCCCAAATTCCGGCGACGCGCAATGAGTGCGCGGCGGCCGGTACGGCACGGGCGCTAACATCAGGCCGGGTGGTTTGAAGTTAGCGCCGCCCGGCAAGATTTAAGTTAGTACCTTTGCACCAAGATAAGAGTATCGTTCGCGAGCATAGAATGGCGGAAGCAGCAACCAAACGGCTGAATCAGGCGGCCAAAGACCTGAACGTTGGGCTGTCCACAATCGTGGATTTCCTGGCGGGAAAAGGGCATTCCATCGAAAATAAACCCACGACCAAGCTATCCTCGGAGCAAGTTGCTCTGCTGGAGAAGGCCTTCGCGTCGTCGGCGCAGGATAAGATGGATGCCGCAAAAGTGAGTCAGGCCAAGCGCCAAAGCGAGATGGAAGCCGCTGCTGCCCAAGCAGCCGCGGCGCGGGCCATTGAGGCCGCCAAGCCCGCTGCTCCCGCTCCTAAGCCTGCTGCTCCCGCTCCCGTGGCTGCTCCGCAAGCCGCTCCTCAGCCCGCTCCGGTTGCTGAGGCCCCCAAACCTGCCCCTGCCGAGGAGCCAGCCCGCGTGCCTGGTTTGAAGGTATTAGGCAAAATTGAGTTGGATGCCAAAGGCCGCCCCGTGCCGCCCAAACCCGCAACTCCGGCTCCAGCCCCCGCTGCTTCGCAACCTGCCGCTCCGGCCCCAGAGGCTCTGAAGGCAGTAGAGACGCCCAAAGCACCGGAAGCACCCAAAGCTCCGGTAACCCCCGTGGCCGAGCCTGCTCCCGCCGCGAAGGCCCCAGTAGAAGCCAAGGAAACTCCGCGCCCAGAACCTGCTGCTGCGCCTGCCCCTGCTCCCGAGAAAGCCCAAGCGGCTCCCGCCGCCCCAGCTCCGCAAGCGGCTGCTCCGGCTCCCAAGGCTTCGGAAGCGCCGGTCGCTCCTGCAGCTGCTCCAGTAACAGTTGCTGCGCCCACTCCGGCCGCAGCCCCCGAAGCACCGGCTTCTCCCGAGGCTGCCACTGAAGAAGGCACCATTGTGGCCAAGGCCGACCAGCTGAAAGGCCTCACGGTGCTTGGCAAAATTGAGCTACCCGTTGACTCCTCGCGCCGTGGTGGCGGTGGAGGCCGGGGCGCCCGCCCTGTTGCCTCTTCCGATGTGCGCAAGAGCGGCCTCAATGCCAACGATAAGAAGAAGCGCCAGCGCATCCCCATGAGCGGCCCCGGTCAGCAAGGCGGACAAGCTACCGGTGGCCAAACCCAGGGAGCCGGCAACAGGCCCGGCGGGCCCGGCCAGCAAGGTGGCGGTAACCGTCCCGGTGGCCAGGGTGGCAACCGTCCTGGTGGTCCTGGCCAGCAGGGTGGTGGCAACCGTGACAACCGCACTGGTGGCAACCGCCAGCCCGCGGTTCCGCTCACCCCCGAGCAGAACGACAAGCAGATTCAGGAGCAGATCAAGGCCACGCTAGCCAAGCTCAGCGGCGGCCGTGGTGGTCAGCAGCAGAATCGCGCCAAGTATCGCCGCGACAAGCGCAACATGGCCGCTGAGGACCGTGAAGCCCTGCGTGCCCAGAACGAGCTGGATGCCAAAACCCTCAAAGTAACCGAGTTCATTTCGGCCAACGACCTGGCGTCGTTCATGGATGTCTCGGTGAATGATGTGATTAAGGTCTGCCTGAACATGGGCATGTTCGTATCCATCAACCAGCGCCTCGACGCCGAAGCTATTACGGTTATTGCCGATGAGTTTGGCTACGACGTGGAATTCCTGAGCGCCGAGGAAGAGGATACTACCATTGAGATTGAAGACAACGAGGAAGATCTGCAGCCCCGTGCTCCCATCGTGACCATCATGGGCCACGTTGACCACGGTAAGACTTCCTTGCTTGACTATATCCGGAATGCCAGCGTAGCCAAAGGCGAAGCCGGCGGTATTACCCAGCACATCGGGGCCTACGACGTAATGACCAAATCGGGCAAGCGCGTAACATTCCTGGATACGCCGGGTCACGAAGCGTTTACCGCTATGCGTGCCCGGGGTGCCAAGGTGACGGACATTGCCATCATTGTGGTAGCGGCCGACGACTCGGTGATGCCCCAGACGAAGGAAGCCATCAACCACGCGCAAGCCGCTGGCGTGCCCATCGTAATTGCCCTCAACAAGATTGATAAGCCCGGTGCTAACCCCGACAAAGTGCGGGAAGAGCTGTCGGTTATCAACATTTTGGTAGAAGAATGGGGTGGTAAGTACCAGAGCCAGGAAGTATCGGCCAAAACCGGCCTGGGCATCGACGACCTGTTGGAAAAGGTATTGCTGGAAGCCGAAATTCTCGAGCTGACTGCCAACCCCGACCGCAACGCCATCGGTACCGTTATTGAAGCCTCCCTGGATAAAGGCCGCGGCTACGTAACGACTATCTTGGTGCAAACCGGTACCATGAACGTGGGTGACATTGTGCTGGCGGGTCCGCACTTCGGCCGCGTGAAAGCCATGACCGACCACCGCGGCAAGAAGATGAAGCAGGCTGGCCCGGCCACGCCGGTACAGGTTCTGGGTCTGACAGGTGCGCCGCAGGCTGGTGATAAAATTCAGGTGATGGAAACGGAGCGCGAGGCCCGTGAACTGGCTACGCAGCGTCAGCAGCTAGCCCGCGAGCAGAGCATGCGCACCAAAAAGCACATCACCCTGGACGAAATTGGTCGTCGTTTGGCTATTGGCTCGTTCAAAGAGCTCAATGTCATTGTGAAAGGCGACGTGGATGGCTCGGTGGAAGCACTGGCCGACTCCCTATTGAAACTGAGCACGCCGGAAGTGGCCGTAAACATCCTCAGCAAAGGTGTGGGTGCCATTTCGGAAACCGACGTGTTGCTGGCTTCAGCATCCGACGCCATCATCATCGGTTTCCAGGTGCGGCCCTCGCAGAGTGCCCGGAAACTGGCCGAGCAGGAGCAGATCGACATCCGTCTCTACTCGATTATCTACAACGCCATCAACGAGGTGAAGGATGCCATGGAAGGCATGCTGGCTCCTACGGTGAAGGAAGTAGTAGTAGCCAACGCCGAAATTCGTCAGGTATTCAACATTACCAAGGTGGGCACCATTGCCGGCTGTATGGTAACGGACGGTACCTTCACCCGCAAAACCAAAGTTCGCCTCGTGCGCAACGGTATTGTGGTGTACTCGGGCGAAATTCAGGACCTCAAGCGCTACAAAGACGACGTGTCGGAAGTACGCCAGGGTTACGAGTGCGGTATCTCGCTGAAGAACTTCAACGACCTCCAGGAAGGCGACAATATTGAAGGCTTCGAAGAGCAAGAAGTGAAACGGACGCTGTAACCGCTCCGTCTACACCCATACGCAACAGGGCCCTAACTGCTAGCAGTTGGGGCCCTGTTGCGTATGGGTGCTTTATGCTGTGTTGAGCTATTCTATCAACTGTTCATCCAGTACACTCATCCTAGCCGCTTGCGCGTACATCCAAAATTACATATATTAGTACTAACCTGATTGTTAGCGCAGTGATTCACTGGTGTAGGGCAAGGCAAGAGATGATATGAGGGGAAGCAACAGGCGTACACTGGGAACTGCTTCCTTCCACAAGCCCAGTATGCGAGTAGTTGCCTGCAGGGTACACAGTGGATCAGGAAACTTTAGCGAAAGGTTTCGGCTGGATGCTGGCAACTATCAACCGTCTCCTGCTCGCAGTCTGGTTTAGTGGGTTTCTTGAGTCCACATCACGCCTGCCAGTACAAGATATACAAACACCTTTTCTTCGGCCGAACTGAGGGCGAACGGTGGCTTCGGTACTGCTGAAGAAACAAAAAGCCCCGGAGCGTTGCGCCGGGGCTTTTTTCATGTTTACTGGAGGTAGTTGACTGCTAGAAGAACAGGAAATGCTTTTTCTTTTTGTGGCTCAAAGGCTTGCCTTTCGGGTCCACGAAGCCGGCTTGGCGGGTTTGGCCGCGCTTCTGTTTGGCAGTACCAATACGCTTATCCTTGAACTTGCGGACCGTGAAGCCACCGGCTCCCTTCTCGTACTGCCGGGCCGGGCCGGAGGAGCGCCCAAAGCTGGTGTTGGCCGTATTTGCTCCGGAACGGGCTTCCAACACTTCCATCTGCTGGTCGCGCTTTACCTCGTCGGGGTTCATGCTCATGCGGCGTTGCATGCGGGCTACATCCGTAGGGGCAGCTTTGCGCTTTTTGCGCGGAGCTTCCTCCGTAGAACGCCGGGGCTGACCCAGATTATCGCCGGCAATGGTGCTCTGCGCCATAGCAGTAGGGGCAACCAACAGACCAGCGGCAACAGCCAGAACAGAAAGCAACTTTATCATAGAATGAAGAGGAAAACGAGCCTGTGCCAGAAAACAACCACTTCGGGATATTTGCGGCCAACGGACGGAATGCAAAGTTAGTTCAAATACTGTTAAAACTTGTAAGTCAGGCCGATACCTAGCGTTTCCTTGAACTGTACTCGGCGGCCCCGGTCGTCCGGAATACCGTCCTCATCCCGGTCCAGGGGCACCCGAATATCGTCGTCGTAAATCAGCAGGGTAGTCACGCTGGCGCTTACGTATTTGTTTACTTTAAAGTCAATCAGGTTTTCCCAGTTTACATCAATATTCTGGGGGTTGTGGAAGTAGTTGCTGAACAGTTCCAGCTTGGTGTTGAAGGTGATATTGGTGAAGAGGACGTGGCGGTAGCGGGCATTGAGGTACGCGCCTAACTCTTCCCGTAGCCGCTCCCCGGTACCACGAATTAGGACACCAGCCGTATCGCGGCGGGCGGCCTGCACCCCAAATGAACCCGCATCGGCCAGCGCCCGGCTGCCTACCACCGTGAACTTACCCGTGGCCGGCGAGAGGAGCAGGGAGAAATCGGTGTTGGGCTTGTATTCGACGCCCAACGAAGCCAGAATGTAGGCCGGTGCAAAAAACCGCGACAATAGGGAGTCGGGTCTCTCCAGGGCTTTGGTGGGTGTGAGTTGGGTTTTCAGGTTCACCTGCGCCGCGTACGACAGTGTGGTGGTGAACTGCCGGGCGTAGCGGCCGTTTAGTTCGAGGCGGTCATCGTTTTTACGGAGGCGACTCTTACCTGCTTTCAGCAAGCCGTAGATCATGTTGCCAGCCAGGTCGAAGGTGTGGTCGGGGCCGCGGTAGTGCAGGTAAAGGTTGCCGCTGGAAAGCAACGACAGGGAGCTTTGTCCGCCGGGGGCCCAGTTGCGCAAACTTACCTGGCTGAAGTTGAGTGTGCCGGCCCCACCCCGCTGCCAGCCCCGGGCCGTATCTACCTCCGCTGATATTTTGTAGGCGGGCAAGGGCGCCGGGGGGCGGCGAGGGTCGTCGGTTTGGGCCTGAGCCGTGGCGGCACCCAGGCTCAGGACAGTTAGCAGGACGGTTACTCGGCAGATCAATAGAGGTAAGGACATCAGTAGGCAAGAAAATGACCGGCTTCTGCCCCAAAGAGGAGGCAAAAGCCGGCCAAAACTACGGACAGCTGCCGTTAACTGCGTGTACGCAGGGCATCCCGAATTTCCATCAGCAGCTGCTGGTCTTTGGTGGGGCCCAGGTCGGCTACCGGTATTACTTCCTGCGGGCGCTTGAAGCGGTTAGCCAGCTTCACCAGCCAGAATATGGCAAAGGCCATGAGCAGGAAGGTAATAACGGCATTCAGAAATAGGCCATAATTGATGGTGGCAGCACCCGCTTTTTTGGCTTCTTCCAGGGTTTTGTACGCGGAGCCATCCAGGGCGAAAAACCAATCCTTGAAGTCTAGTCCTCCAGTGAGTAAGGTCAGGATGGGCATCAACACATCATCCGTTAACGACTTGACGATATTACCGAAGGCGCCACCGATGATAACGCCGACGGCCAGATCGAGCACATTGCCCTTGGAAATAAACTCCTTGAATTCGGAAACGAAGCCCATGTTTTAGAAGTATTTGAAGGTGAGACGGGTAGAAACCTATGGCTAAATATATAAATTTCTGTATCCAGCGCTAGGGTTTAGCTACCGGTGGCAAATTTGGTAACGTACTAGGCCCGCCACGGGCTTTTTTCGCTCAACTGGAGCGGCTACCCATTGAAGGCCTTTCCTGTGCGCTGGGCCGGGCAGCGGCGCAGTTTCCAGTATCTTTGCTGCCAATACACTCCTCCCTACCCACTTTCTGCATGACTACCTTCTCCAACATCTTATATCAGGCTGAGCCCGAAACTGGTATTCTGACCATTACCGTCAACCGCCCCGACAAGCTGAACGCGCTAAATGCGGCTACTATCCAGGAGATTCGGGTGGCGGTGGAGCAAGCCCAGAACGACCCAACGGTACGCGGCATTATTCTGACGGGTAGCGGGGAGAAGTCGTTTGTGGCCGGGGCTGATATTGCCGAGCTGACGCAGCTGGATGAAGCCGCCGCCCGCCGCGTGGCCGAGGCGGGTCAGCTGGCATTCCGCCTGATTGAAGAAAGCCGCAAACCGGTTATTGCCGCCGTTAACGGGTTTGCTCTGGGCGGGGGCTGTGAGCTGGCCATGGCCTGCCACATGCGCATTGCCGCCGACAACGCCCGCTTCGGCCAGCCGGAGGTGAACCTGGGGCTGATTCCGGGCTACGGTGGTACCCAGCGCCTTACCCAGCTTATTGGCAAAGGCAAAGCCATTGAACTGCTGCTAACGGCCGATATGCTGAAGGCTGATGAGGCGTTGCGCCTGGGCTTGGCCAACCACGTAGTGCCCCAGGCTGAGCTACTGACTTTCACGCGCCAGCTGCTCACGCGCATTCTTACCAAGGCCCCTATTGCCGTGGGCCTGTGCATTGACGCCGTGAATGCCTACTTCGATAAGCAGCGCGACGGGTACCAGGCCGAGGCCGAGGCTTTCGGGCAGTGCTTTGGGTCGGAGGATTTTCAAGAGGGCACTTCGGCCTTCCTGGAAAAGCGCCCGGCCGCATTTCAGGGCAAATGAAACTAAGAGTGGCGGGCGAGGGAAGCAGATGGGCGGCTTCGGGCCCAGTGGCTTTTCTGTACCCACCCCTGCTGTTTTCATTTCCCTGGTTTCACTTTCTAAATTGACGGAGAATAGATGAGTATAGCCAAGCGGCTGGCTTCGCAAACGGCCATTTATGGCGTGAGCAGCATTTTGGGCCGCGTGCTCACGTTTCTGCTGGTGCGGGTGTACACCGGGCGGTTTGCAGCGGCCGAGTACGGTATTGTGACGGGGCTTTACGCCTACGTGTCGTTTCTGAATGTGCTGTTCACCTACGGCATGGAAACCACCTATTTCCGCTTTGCCAACCGCCCTGGCACCGACCGGCGTGAACTGTATGACCGGGTGATGACGCTGCTGCTCATTTCCAGTGTGCTGCTGACCATACTGCTGGCCTTGTTAGCCCGCCCGCTAATGAGCCTGCTAAGCCTCCCTCCCGGCCACGAGCGGTACGCCATCTGGATAGCGGCTATTCTTGGGCTGGATGCGGTGGCGGCCATTCCGTTTGCCCGACTACGGCTGGAAAATAAAGCCCGCAAATTTGCGGGCATCCGATTGGCCAATATTGGGCTGAACATCGGATTGAACCTGTTTTTCATCGTACTCTGCCCCGATGTGCTGGCCGGCAAGTATCTGCCCGCATTGCAGCCGCTGGTGGCCCGCGTGTACGACCCCACTGTGGGAGTAGGCTACGTGTTCATATCTAACTTGGCTGCTTCTGCCTTCACGCTGTTGCTGCTGGGCAAGGAGTTGCTGGATTTCCGGCCGCGCCTGAGCTTGGAGCCGCTCCGGCCTTTGCTGAAGTACGCTTACCCAATTATGCTGATGGGCCTAGCCGGAATGGTAAACGAAACCCTGGACCGGATTCTGCTGCCCCGCTGGTTGCCCGAGGGCTTTTACCCGGGCCAGAGCAACTTGGCTGCTGTGGGCGTGTACGGGGCTTGCTATAAGCTCAGTATTCTGATGAGCCTCGTAATTCAGGCCTTCCGGTACGCAGCCGAGCCCTTCTTCTTTGCTCAAAGCACTGAGCAGAATTCCCCCCGCACATTTGCCTTGGTACTCAAGTGGTTTACCTTATGCTGCGCCATGCTATTTGTGGGCGTAAGCGTGAACGTGGATTTGGTAGCTCAGATATTTCTGGGGCGGGCTGAGTACCGGCAGGGGCTAAGCGTGGTACCGGTTCTGCTGCTGGCTAACCTGTTCTTGGGAGTGTACTGGAACTTGTCGGTGTGGTTTAAGCTCACCGACAAAACGTACTACGGCACTTATTTGGGCTTTGTCGGCGCTATTCTCACCATTGCCCTCAACTTCCTGCTGATTCCGGTGCTGGGCTACATGGGCTCGGCCCTTGCCACGCTGGCCTGTTACTTTATGATGGCGGCGTTGTGCTGGTGGCTGGGGGAGCGGCATTACCCGGTGCCCTACCCGGTGGCGCGGCTGTTAAGCTGGCTGGCCGTAGCCGTAGCCGTGGTGGCCGTTAGCTGGTGGGTGCCGGTTGCCGAAGGCTGGGCCCGCTACGGTTTTCACGCACTACTTACCCTGGGCTTTGTGGGGTTGGTAGCCGCCGTGGAAGGGCGCCGCCTGCGCACTATTTAACCCCGTTATGGCTACTGCGAATACCGTAAAAAACGCTAGATTGAGCCGTTTTCGGTGGGCTTTCCTCCCAAAATTTTCCATATTTTCCTCTGAATCCGGCAAGTAATCCGGACCTTTGGGGGCAGCAGCGGCCTTGGCCTTGCTGGCAACTGCCTGACTTTCTTCTCTTCATGCAGATTCCCGTTATCAACCAGAGCAAGCACCCGCTGCCGGAATACCAAACGGCCCACGCGGCGGGCCTCGATGTACGCGCCAACCTCCCGGAGCCGATTACGTTGAAGCCCCTGCAACGCGCCCTCATTCCCACGGGCTTATTTCTGGAAATTCCGGTTGGCTACGAAATGCAGGTTCGCCCCCGCAGCGGCTTGGCCTACAAGCATGGCATTGGCATCGTCAACAGTCCCGGTACTATTGATGCTGACTACCGTGGCGAGCTGAAAGTGCTACTCGTGAATCTGTCGGACCAGGAGTTTGTGGTGCAGGACGGGGAGCGAGTTGCGCAGCTGGTAGTAGCCCGCCACGAAACCATTACTTGGCAGCCCACCGAAACACTCAGCGAAACCCAGCGCGGCACCGGTGGCTACGGTAGCACCGGGGTGCGTTAATGCACGAGCCGGCTGCTAACGATCATTTTTACGTTGTTTCCCTTGGCTTCAGCAGCTGATCCGCCCTCTGGCTTTTTCACTCAATTTTCACTCTCCACTTACTCGTTTTTATGAAGATTATCGTCCCGATGGCAGGCATGGGCAAGCGCATGCGCCCCCACACGCTCACTGTTCCTAAACCCCTGATTCCTATTGCCGGCAAACCCATTGTACGCCGCCTGGTAGAGGATATTGCCAAGGTGTGCGGCGAACCGGTGGAGGAAGTTGCCTTCATCATCGGGCGCTTTGGCAGCGAGGTGGAGAAAAGCCTGATCAACATTGCTGAGTCGGTAGGGGCCAAGGGTACTATTCACTACCAGGACGAGCCCCTGGGCACGGCCCACGCCATTTTGTGCGCGCAATCGGCTCTGGATGGGCCGGTAGTAGTAGCCTTCGCCGATACCCTGTTCAAAGCTGATTTCGTGCTGGATTCTTCAGCGGAAGGCACCATTTGGGTGCAGCGCGTGGACGACCCCAAGCCTTTTGGAGTAGTGAAGCTAGACGAGCAGGGCCAGATTACCGACTTTGTAGAGAAGCCCCAGGAATTCGTATCGGACCTGGCCATTATTGGCATCTACTACTTCAAGGACGGTGAATATCTAAAGCGGGAGCTGCAGTACCTGCTCGATAACGACATCAAGGACAAAGGCGAGTACCAGCTCACCAACGCCCTGGAAAATATGAAAAACAAGGGCACCAAGTTTGTGCCCGGCCGCGTAACCGAGTGGCTGGACTGCGGCAACAAGGACGCTACCGTTTTCACCAACCAACGCTACCTGGAATACCTGCAGGAGCGCGGCGAAACGCTGGTGGCCGAATCCGCGAAGGTGACCAACTCCGTACTGATTCCACCGGTGTACGTGGGCGAAGGCGTGGTTATCACCGATTCGGTGGTGGGCCCGCACGTGTCCTTAGGCGACCATACCAACGTGCGCCATTCCGTCGTTACTAACTCCATTGTGCAACAGTCGGCCTCTATTTTGCACGCCAACATCACCAACTCCATGGTGGGCAGCCACGCCACCGTAGCCAGCCAGCCCAATGATTTGAGCGTGGGCGACTACAACAACCTGCGCGTGTGATATTTTTGCGGCGCCTGACGTTTTAGTAGCGCGGACCTTTGTGGGCTGACAGCGTGTTGGGGTTGGGTTACCTATTTCCAATTCGCGGGCCTTGGGGTCCGCGCTACCGTTTTCAATGAGCCGATTTCGCGTCTTTCTCCTGTTGTTGCTGGGCCTGTTGCTGGCCGGGCCCGGGTATGCCCAGCAACAACCAGCCGCGCCAGCTCCCAAGGCTGAGCCGACGAAACCTCGTAAGCTAAGCCGGAAAGAGCGCAAGGAGCTAGCCCGCCGCGCTGCGTTGGACGCCGCTTCCCGGCAACGCGTGAACCTCTCGGAGAAAGACCGGGAGTTGAGCGAGTCCTTTTTCGTGGATGGCGTGCGGTTTCTGCTGCTGGAAGATTATAACAAGGCCCTGGAGCGGCTGCTAAAGGCCTACGCCCTCAACCCCACCAACGCAGCCATCAACTACAAGATTGCCGAAACCAACCTGCTGAGCGGCAACCTCAAGGACGCCACCAATTTTGCGCTGGCGGCCGTGAAGCTTGACCCGCAGAACGCCTATTACTACTTGCTACTGGCCCAGGTGTACAGCTCCCAGAAGCAGTACGAAGAAGCCATTCAGACCTACACCACCCTCATTAAGGTTGTTCCGAACTCGGGTCCTTATCTGTTCAACCTGGCCGATTTATACATGGCTCAAGGGAAGCTGAACGAGGCCTTGGCTACGTTTGAGCAGGCGGAGCAGAAATTTGGCCCCTTGGATGAGGTGTCGTTCAAGAAGCAGCAGATTTACCTCAAGCAGAACAACCTCGACAAGGCCTTGCAGGAAGGCGAGGCCCTGATTACGGCCAACCCCGACGAGGTGCGCTACGTGCTGGCACAGGCTCAGATGTACGCCACCAACAACCGCCTACCTGATGCCATTCGGGTAGCGGAGCAGGCCCTGAAGCAGGACCCCGATAACCCTCGCGCCCACATGATTCTGGCTGATGTGTACCGGCAGCAGAAAAACAGCCAGGAATCGGAGCGGCAGTTGAAGCTGGCTTTTGAAAGTCCATCCCTGGATATCGATAACAAAGTCCGCATCCTGGTAGACTTTATTAAGCAGCTGCCTAATCCCGACCTCAACCAGACGGCGCAGGAGTTGGCCGCCATTACCACCCGGGTACATCCCAAGGAAGCCAAAGCCTTTTCCATAGCCGGCGACATTCAGACGGTGAGCGGCAACCGTTCCGCCGCCCGCAGCAACTACCTCAAGGCCATTCGCCTGGACAACTCCCGCTACCAGATCTGGCAGCAAGTGGTACTCATTGATGCTGAACTCTCGCAGGTAGATTCTCTTCTGCTGCATACCAATCAGGCCCTGGAATTGTTCCCGAACCAAGCGCCTCTGTGGTTTTACAACGGCGTAGGCTACCAACTCAATAAGCAGCCTACCAAGGCCGTAAAATCCTTGGAATACGGGCGCAAGCTCGCCACCGATAACCCGGAGCTGCTGGCGCAGTTTGATACCCAGCTCGGCGACACTTACCACGAGCTCAAGGACTACCCAAAGTCGGACGCGGCCTATGAGGCGGCGTTGACGTTTGATGCCAACAACGCCCAGGCGCTCAATAATTACAGCTACTACCTTTCTTTGCGGGGCGAAAAGCTGGAGCGGGCTAAGGAAATGGCGGGCAAGCTGGTAAAGCAGAACCCCGACAACGACACGTACCTGGATACGTATGGCTGGGTTCTGTACCGGCTAAAGGACTACACCGGAGCCCGGCAGCAGCTCGAAAAAGCCCTTAAAACCACCACCGACGCTACCGTAGTAGAACACTACGGCGACGTACTGTTCCGGCTGGGTGAAGTGGATAAAGCCCTGGCCGAATGGCAACGGGCCAAGAAACTCGGTGGAGCTTCCTCGCTTATCGACCGGAAGATCAAAGACAAAAAACTGTATGAGTAACCGCCATGTGCTGGTGCTGCTGAGCGCCCTGATGCTGCTGGGCAGCTGTACCCGCAACCTGCTACCCGGCAAAAAACCAGTTGCCGCAGTACCTATGCCCGAGGCTGTGCGGGCTGCCAACGTAGACTTTCGATTTTTGGCGGCCAAGGGCAAAGCCCAGTTCGGCGACCAGAGCGGCAACATCAACGTGCGGATTCGAAAGGACAGCGTCATCTGGATTTCGGCCTCGTTGATTGGCATTGAGGGCGGGCGCATCTACATCACCCGCGACTCGGTGCAGGTGCTGGATAAGCTGCACAAGGAGTATTATTCCGGCGACTTTGCCTACCTAAGCCAGCGGCTGAACGTGCCCGTCAATTTTGATGTGATACAGGCCATGTTGCTGGGCAACTACTTGGCCCCGCTGAGCGCCTCGGTGCAGCCCACGGTAACCACCGAAGGCTCCCTACAACGCGTGAACTATGAGCAGGCCGGCTCTTTGGTACAGCAGCTCATTAACCTGGAGGGCGGCCGAATCCAGCAGCTGCAGGTGCAAACGCCCGCCAACCAGAACAAGCTCACGGTAGAATACTCCGATTTTCGGACCCTGGAGCGCAACTCGCAGCAGTTTGCCCATAACACGCTGGTACAGGTGCAGCAAGGGCAAACGGCCCCTACTACCGTCACGCTTACCTACCGCTCAGTAGACGTGGATAAGGAACGGCTACAATTCCCGTTTTCGGTTCCGAAGGGATATGCACGGAAAAAGTAACGGATGGTGGCTGGCGGCTGGGGTACTTCTGCTGCTCTCAGCGGAGCCGGCCTGGGCGCAGCGCAAAACCAAGGCTCAGTTGCTGCGGGAGCGGCGCGCTACCCTTCAGCGCGTACAGGAAACCAGCCGTATTCTGGCCCAAACGCAAAAGCAGAAACAGGCTTCCGTGGGCCAGTTGAACGCGTTGAAGGAAAAGCTGACGGTACAGCAGGGCGTTATCAAGAATATCAGCAGTGAGCTGCGCTACATTGAAACCGATGTGCGCCAGACGGAAAGCCAGGTGCAGCAAACCCGCCAGAACCTGGAGCAACTCAAGGCTGAGTATGCCCGCCTGATTTATGCCGGCTCCAAAACGGCCAACGGCTACAACCGGCTCATGTTCCTGTTTGCCTCGGAGTCGTTCAACCAGTTTATGCTGCGCCTGCGCTACATTCGTCAGTATACGGAAGTGCGCCAGGCCCAAGCTGCCCAAATCACCCACACTCAGCAGCGCCTCAGCACCCAGCTAGTAGGCCTTAAGGAGAAACAGGAGCAGAAGGGCAGCCTGCTGAACAACCAGATTTCGGAGAAGAAAAACCTGCTTACGCTCAAAACCCAGCAGGACGAAGTCGTTGTAAAGCTCACCCAGCAGGAGGAAACCCTGCGTAAGGAGCTAGCCGCCCGTCAGCAGGCCATCGGCCGCCTTGATAACCTGATTGCCCTGCGGGTGCGTGAGGAAATTGCCCGGGCAGCCCGGGCGGCGGCACGTAAAGCTGCGGCGGCCAACGCGGCCCGCTCCTCTACGGCCGCCTCTGCTTCCCGCAGCCCGGCCGCAACCTCCCGCACCAGCCCCACAGCCGAAGCGGAAGCGGCGGCCGTATCGGCGGCGGAGCGGGTAGACCGGGTAACGCTCACGCCCGAAACGGCGGAGCTGGCTGCCTCTTTCCACGACAATCGGGGGCAGTTGCCCTGGCCAGTAGGGCGGGGCTTCATCAGCCAGCGGTTTGGCCGCCACAACCACCCAGTACTCAAAAATGTGGTGGTAGAAAACCGGGGCGTTGATATCCAGACCAGTGCCGGAGAGGCTGTACGAGCCGTATTCAGCGGCAAGGTATTAACTGTGGCCAGCGTGCCCGGCATGAACACCATTGTAATGGTGCAGCATGGCGACTACTTCACGGTGTATGCCAAACTGCGGAGTGTGAGCGTAAGTGAAGGTCAAACCGTGCAGGCTCGCCAGCCCATCGGCACAGTATCTACCGATGCAGAGGGCACCTCAGAAGTACAGTTTCAGGTGTGGCACAACAGCTCCAATCTGAACCCGGAAAACTGGCTGGGCCGCAAGTAAAGTACGCGGCGTAGGCTTGCAGAGAGGGCATAAAAAAACACCGCACAAAGCACGGTGTCTTTCTGAGCTATGAAAACAAACTTAGCTACCGAAATCCCTCCCCTAAAAGCAGAGCGCACCGAGCGGTGCGCCAAGCCTTTCAGGGTTAATCCCCGATAACTGCTCGAAAGATACGGGAGCTACTATCAGCTGATCATTCAAATTCGCCGAATCGGTTTTTTCGCTCGGTGAATAATTAAAATCCGGATGCCGCCGGTGTATATTGCCCTAGATGAGGTTTAGCCGCCCCAAGAGGGCCGATTTGTAAGAATTGCCGATGGGGACGGGTAGCAGGCTGTTTCCCTGATCCGGGTTGCGGCCCGCTTCCACAATCAGTGCGTCACTTTCGATGGAGATGATCCGGTCAAGGCGCACAATGTATTTGCGGTGTACGCGAGCAAATTCCCGGGCCGGTAGCTTGGCTTCCAGTTCCTTCATGGTGCTGTATACCGTGTACCGCTCCCGCCCCGAGTAAATGTTCACGTAGTCACCCAAGGCTTCAACGTAGCGGATATCTGTAGTTTGAACGCGGAGCAGTTTATGATCCTGCTTGATGAATATCTCGTTGTGTCCCCCGTTGAGGTACAGCGTTTCGGCTTTGTCGTTAGCCATTCGCAATAGTCCTTCCAACTTATTTTTCTCTTCCTGCAATTGAATGTGCGCGCGCCGCAACTCTAGGTGTGCTACTACTTCCCGGGCCAAAATTCGCAAGGCCTCCCGCTGGGCCGCGTTCAGGCGGCGGGGTACCCGGTCGATGGCGCAAATGGTCCCTATTGCCTGGCCATCGGGGGTGAGCAGAGGAAAACCCGCATAAAAGCGAATGTTCGGGTCGCCGGTTACCATAGGGTTGTCCTGAAACAAGGGGTCGGCGTGGGCATCTTCCACCTCAAACAGTACGTCTGATTGAATGGTATGCTGACAGAAAGCCAGTTCCCGAGGAGTGCTTACCACACCTGGCAAACCGGTTTTAGCCTTAAACCATTGCCGCTCTTCATCCAGCAAGGACACCAGCGAAATAGGCGTTTCACAGATAAATGCAGCCAGCCGAACCAAGTCATCAAAGCCCGATTCGGGGGAGGTATCCATGATCTGATACCGCTGCAGTGCTTCCAGTCGGGCAGCTTCATTCGCCCGGCGGGCGGCCGGTTTCGTGCGGGAGGAAGCGGTAAGCTGTTTTGGCGACATTTAGTAAAGCGTGAGTATACTTTTTACCGGAGGCCGGCAGTACTACACACCGAAATAGGGTATTAATCAGGATATCTTGCTTGTGACCCCGCCGAATAAGTACATTTGCCCGCCTAATAGTGGAGTTTTCTAGGTCGGCTTTTCCGGGCCAAATGAGTTCCGGATGAAGACCCCGTTATCAGTCAGATAGGGGCCGACGGATGCATTGTGAAGGGAACTGATTTTGAAATTATGCGGTACCTTTATCAATCCTTGTTCGCACGAAGCTGCGTATAAGTAGCTTTGCCACTCCAAACTTGCCCAGTCAGGGCCTTTTCTCATGCTAACAACCATCTTGTTGCTGTCGATATCCCCCCGCACGGTGATATTCGTCGCCATTGTTATAATTCTGCTTTTTGGGGCCAAGCGCATTCCGGAGCTGTTCCGCGGTGTAGGGCAAGGCGTGCGCGAATTTAAAAGCGCCACCAAAGAGGAGAGCCCCGAATTCCGGGACCGGCCGGTTGTTAATAACCCTACCCCCCCTACCACTGACCCTAACGCCCCCCGCGTTTAATTCCCTGTAGCCATGCACACTCCTTTGTTTTTATTCTTGGAAGGTATCGGCGGCGGTGAGCTGATGGTCATCGTGCTGTTCATCCTGATTTTCTTCGGGGCCAATAAAATTCCAGAGTTGGCCCGCGGCTTGGGGAAAGGCATCCGGGAGTTCAAAGATGCTTCCCGGGAAATCCGTAGTGAAATCGAAAACTCCGGCGCTCCGCAGCAGCCTTACCAGCAGCAGTTTCAGCAGCAGCCCTACCAGCAGCCTGCTTACCAGGCTCCCGTTGCCGATGCTCCGGCCGCTATGCCCGTTGCACCGCCCATGGATGGCGGCATTACTCCTCCGGTAACGCCCACGCCCGCCGAGCGCCCTCGCCCCGACCAGTTGAACTAAATCCTTTTCGTCTTGAGACGTTTTAACTCCCTCACGGAAGTTCGCCACGAGCTGGCGGCAGGCACCACGTCCTGCCGCCAGCTCGTCGAGTATTACCTGGATAACATCCACCGCAAGCAGCACCTTAACGCGTTTTTGGAAGTGTGGCCCGATGAGGCCCGCGCTCAGGCCGAGGATGTAGATGCCAAGCTGGCCGCCGGTACGGCCGGCAAGCTGGCCGGTATGGTTATCGGGCTGAAGGACGTGCTGGCTTACGAAGGCCACGCCCTGCAAAGCAGCAGCCACATCCTCGACGGCTTTAAATCCTTGTTTACTGGCACGGCCGTACAGCGGCTGCTGGACGAGGATGCCATTGTGATTGGCCGCCAGAACTGCGACGAGTTTGCCATGGGGGCATCCAATGAAACGTCTTATTTCGGTCCGGCCCGCAACGAGGTAGACCCTGAACGCGTGCCCGGCGGCTCCTCCGGAGGGTCGGCAGTAGCCGTACAAGCTGATATGTGCCTGGCTTCCATTGGCTCCGATACGGGCGGTTCGGTACGTCAGCCAGCTGCGTTTTGCGGTATTGTGGGCTTCAAGCCCACGTATTCGCGCATTTCGCGCTACGGCCTGATTGCCTACGCCTCTTCCTTCGACCAGATTGGTACGCTGACCCGCTCGGTGGAGGATGCCGCCCTGCTGCTGGAAGTAATGGCCGGCGCCGACAGCTTCGACAGCACCGTAAGCCAGCGGGAAGTGCCCGCGTATAGCCAGCAGCTTGCTCCTGCTCCTCATTACCGCATCGGCTATATCCGGGACTGTCTGGACCGGCCGGGTTTGAATCCCGAAATCAAGGCGGCCACCGAGCAGGCCTTGGAGCAGATGCGCGGGCAGGGCCACGTGGTGGAGGCCGTAGACTTCCCCTACCTCGACTTCATTGTACCCACCTACTATATCCTGACCACCGCCGAAGCCAGCTCCAACCTGAGCCGCTACGACGGGGTGAAGTTTGGGTACCGGGCCCCGGACGCTACTGACCTGGAGTCGCTCTACAAGAAAACCCGGGCCCAGGGCTTTGGGCCGGAGGTGCAGCGACGCATCATGCTGGGTACGTTTGTACTCAGTGCCAGCTACTACGACGCGTACTATACGAAAGCGCAGAAAGTGCGGCGGCTTATCAAGGAGAAAACCGACGAGCTGCTGCGGGAGTACGATTTCCTAGTGCTGCCCACTACGCCTACCACGGCTTTCCGCATCGGCGACGTGAACAAGGATACGCTGGCTATGTACTTGGCTGATATCTTCACGGTGCAGGCTTCCCTGGCCGGGGTGCCGGCTATTTCAGTTCCGAACGGGGCCGATTCGCAGGGCTTACCCATTGGTTTGCAGATTTTGAGTGGGGCCTTCCGCGAGGAGCATTTGCTGGCATTTGCCAACACAGTGACCGAAACACTGGCCACGGCTGAGGCTTAACCAGGCGCAGCGCTACGTACTTACCAACTGCCTGACGGGCTTCTATTGAACGATTCCGGTGAATTGTTCATAGGGCCTGCCAGGCAGTTGGCTGGTAATGGCGCTGGCTTTTTCGGGATTCTGCGTTATTTTTGAAAACACGCTGGGTTGATGCTCAGCGTTTTGTATCTCCGGCTGCTGGCCCGATTGATAGTAGATGATGATAAAGTCGTTGCTGCGTGCTGCCCTTCCTGTTCTGCTCACTTCGACCCTAGCCCGGCCTGCGGTAGCGCAAGTGCAGCCCAGTTTGCCACCCATTCCGCAGCCCGCTGTTCCCAGCAACTCGGACTCAGTGCAAGTGAACCTGGAATTGCTGCCTGATTCGCTGGCAACGGCTCCCATCGACTCATCCAAGCTAGTGTGGCTGCGCACTCCGCCCGAGCTGCGCGACTTGGTGGGTGACCGAATTGGGTGCATTGACACGGATATGCCCCACGCCTTTAATAACCACGTGCTGGCTTTTGTACGGCTGTTTACCGAGCGGCAGCGCAGCTACACGCAACGGGTGCTGGAGCGGGAAAACCTCTACTTCCCCTTGTTTGAGAAGTACCTGGCCAAGTACAACCTGCCCGCCGACCTGAAGTATTTGGCCGTAGTGGAATCGGCCCTGATTCCGACGGCCAAATCCCGGGTGGGCGCTACCGGCCTCTGGCAGTTTATGGGCCCCACGGCCAACGACCTGCGCCTGCGCCGCGACGACTGGGTGGATGAGCGCATGAACCCGGAAAAAGCCACGGAGGCGGCCTGCAAACACCTGCGCTACCTCTACGGTGTATTTCATGACTGGGAAATGGTACTGGCCGCCTATAACTGGGGCGCGGGCAATATGCAGCGGGTAGTGCGGCGCACCGGCAAAAAAACCTACTGGGAAGTGCACCCCAACCTGCCCGCTGAAACCCGCAACTACGTGCCCACTTTCACGGCCATCATGTATACCATGAAGTACGCCAAGGAACACCAGTTGCACTCCCCTACCCTGCGCTACCAGTACGCCGAGGCCATGGATACCCTGAACCTGGGGGGCCGGCCTTTCGACCTCACGCGCCTGGCCCGGGCCTGCGGCTACACCGACTCGATGGCGCTGGCCCGCCTGAACCCGGAGTTGCGCAAACCCTGGCTACCGGCCGGTTACCGGCCCTACATAGTACAGTTTCCGGCCGCCACCCGCCCCACCCTGGCCGCCGTCGACCGGGAAACTCTGTTTGACTACTGCCGCCCTTTGGCTGAGCTGCCGGCTATGCTTCCGTTACGCTCCGTGGTGCTGACTGGGGTAGACCCTTTCCCGACGCGCGACAAGGCTGTGGCGGCTACCACCCGTACTGCCGCGCAGCCGCGCTACCGGCGCCTGCGCCACACCGTAAAGCGGGGTGAAACGGTGACTTCCGTGGCCGAGCAATACGCTGTAAGTACTGCTCAGGTGCGGCGCTGGAATGAGCTGGGCCGCAGCAACTCCCTGGCTTCACGCAAGCAATTGGTAGTATTTGTACCCCTAACCGCTCAGGAAAGTGCGCCCGCGCCGGTTGCGTCAACCACCGTAGCAGTTGCCCGGACAAAGCCTACCGGCACTATTCGCCAACCCAAGCCCACCCCGGAGCCCGAAGCGGAAGATACAACCGTTGAAACTGCTTTCAAGCAGCCTACAGTAAATAAAACCGCCAATACCCGGCCAGCACGCAAACCAGCGCCCGAGGCTCCGGCGGCAGACGATTCGGTACCAAACACGTACGTGGTGCGGTCGGGCGACTTCCTCGAGAAAGTAGCTCGCACCCACGGCCTCACCATTGCCCAACTCAAAGCTTGGAATAACCTGAAGGGTGAAACGGTGCAACCCGGCCAGCGGCTCAACCTCAGGGCCATGAACGAGGCAACTGCGGAACTGGCTAGTGCCACCCGGGAGGTAGCCGCCCAACGCCCGGCTACCCGTCCGGTTTCTAAGTCGAAATCCACGCTGCCACCGCCCCAACTGCACTTGGTACAGCCCGGCGACACGCTTTACAACATCTCCCGCCGCTACCAGGGCCTCACAGTAGAAAAGCTACGGGAGTTGAACAACCTGGAGTCGGACGAGGTGAAGCCGGGCCAGAAACTCATTGTGAGAAGCTAACTACCTGTTCATTGGGCCCTTACTAGCCCCGAACCAAAGTCTGGTTCGGGGCTTTTTTCTATCCGGGCAACGGGGCGTACCTTTGACGCGGGTTGATTTTGCCCCATCTTGCTTCCTTGCTCTTCTGCTGGAAGCCTACCCACTGCCTTTGCTTATGCTGAAAATAAACAAACAGGACGCCCTCAACTACCACTCACAGAGCCCTGCCGGCAAAATTGAGGTGATTCCCACCAAGCCCGTCAGTACGCAGCTGGATTTAGCCCTGGCGTATTCTCCGGGGGTAGCCGAGCCCTGCAAAGCAATTGCCGCCAACCAGGAAGACGTATATAAATACACGGCGAAGGGCAACCTAGTGGGCGTTATCAGCAACGGCACGGCCGTGTTGGGTTTGGGCAACATCGGCCCCGACGCTTCCAAGCCCGTGATGGAAGGTAAAGGCGTACTGTTCAAGAAGTTTGCCGGCATCGACTGCTTCGACATTGAAATTGATGCCACCGACCCCGATGAGTTTATCCGCATCGTGAAGTCGTTGGAGCCTACGTTCGGCGGTATCAACCTGGAGGATATCAAAGCCCCGGAGTGTTTCCGCATCGAAACGGCCCTGCGCGAGCAAATGAACATTCCGCTCATGCACGACGACCAGCATGGCACGGCCATTATTTCGTCGGCAGCGTTGCTGAACGGGCTGGAAGTGGTGGGTAAGAAGATTGAGGAAATCCGGATGGTGGTGAGCGGGGCAGGTGCCGCGGCCATCAGTTGCCTGCGCCTCTACGTGGCGCTGGGTCTACGCATCGAAAACATTGTGGTATTCGATAAAGACGGCATCATTACCCCGTCCCGCACCGATTTGGCCGCGCTGCAACTGCAGTTTGCCACCACCCGCCCCATCAGCACTCTGGCGGAGGCCATGGACGGAGCTGACGTGTTTCTGGGCCTTTCGGCGGCCAACGTGCTGCCGGCCGAGCTGCTGCTGAAAATGGCCCACGACCCCATCGTGTTTGCCCTGGCTAACCCCGACCCGGAAATTGCCTACGAGGTGGCCATGGCTACCCGGCCCGATATCATTATGGCTACCGGCCGCTCCGACCATCCCAACCAGGTAAACAACGTGCTGGGCTTCCCCTACATTTTCCGGGGGGCGCTGGACGTGCGGGCTACTGAAATCAATGAGGCTATGAAGCTGGCCGCCGTGAAGGCCCTGTCGGACTTAGCTAAGGATGCCGTGCCGGAAATGGTGAACAAGGCCTACGGCGACAACACCCTCAGCTTCGGCCGTACCTACCTGATTCCGAAACCCCTGGATCCGCGCCTGATTACGGCCGTGAGCCCGGCCGTGGCCAAAGCCGCCATGGAAAGCGGGGTGGCCCGCATCCACATCGACGACTGGTTTGCCTACGAGGATGAGCTGCGCGCCCGCCTGGGTGTGAACCAGAAGCTGATGAACCGTATTACGCAGGCGGCCCGCAGCAACCCCAAGCGCGTAGTATTTGCCGAGGGCGACACCTACAAAATCCTCAAAGCTGCCCAGATCCTGCACGATGAGGGCATTGCCCAGCCCATCTTGCTCGGCAACCGCAACAAAATTGCCCGCATTGCCCAGGAGAATTCTCTGGACCTGGAAGGCTGTCAGATCATCGACATTCTGCACGAGGAGGCCAAGCGCGAGGAATTTGCCAACCTGTTTTATGAGAAGCGGCAGCGCCGGGGCACCACGCTCTACGAAGGCCGCCGCCTGTTGCGGGAGCGGAACTACTTCGGCTCGATGATGCTGGAAACCGGGGAGGCCGATGCTTTTATCACCGGCCTCAGCAAGGATTACGGCAAGAGCATTGTGCCTTCGTTGCAGGTGATTGGCGTGGCCGAGGGCGTGAAGCGCGTGGCCTCCATGTACATTATCCAGCACAAGAAGGGCCCGTTCTTCTTCGCCGATACCACCGTGAACATCGACCCTACGGCCGAGGAGATGGTGGAAATTATCGGCCTCTCGGCCCGAGCGGTAAAGTTCTTTGATGCCGAGCCCAAGGTGGCCGTAATCAGCTACTCTAACTTTGGCTCTAACCCTGGTGAGCTGCCCGATAAGGCCCGCCGCGCCACCGAGCTGGCCAAAGCCCGTTTCCCCGAGCTGATTCTGGACGGGGAAATGCAAGCCAATACGGCCCTCAATCCCGATTTGCTGCGCGAACAGTATCCCTTCTCGGAGCTGGCCGCCCACGGCGGAGCCAACACCCTCATCTTCCCGAACGTGATTAGCGGCAACATTGCCTACAAGGTCATCCAGGAAATTGGCGGGGCTGAGGTAATCGGGCCCATTCTGATGGGCATGCGCAAGCCGGTGCACATCCTGCAGCTGGGTGCCTCCGTCCGGGAAATTGTGAACATGGCCGCCATTGCGGTGGTAGACGCCCAGCAGCCCGACGGCAAGGGGCTGTAGTCTGCCCGCGTACTTTTTTCATCCTCAGCGCCAGAGTTGCCCCGTGCAGTTCTGGCGCTGTTGCGTGCAGGCCAAGAGGCAAGGTTTTGATTCCGACCGAATTCGGCGCAACTTGCCCTAGGTAGCCGATCCAACCCTACGCTAACCTTGTTAGAATCACTAAATACACTGGCACAATTTCCGCCCCGCCCCTGTTCTGCTGGTTCTGATACACTTCAACCTTACCACCCCGCATGATTGCCTACGTCGACGGTAAACTCGCTTATAAAGACCCTACCCAAGCTATTCTGGATGTAAACGGCATCGGCTACGAAATCCGGATTTCCCTGGCTACCTATTCCAAGCTGCCCGCCGATGGGGAGAAGGCCAAGCTCTATACCTACCAGCACATTAAGGAGGATGGGCAGACGCTCTACGGCTTCCTGGACCCCAACGAGAAGGCCCTGTTTATGCAGCTGATTTCGGTGTCGGGCATAGGGCCGGGCACTGGTATTGTGATGGTATCGTCCATGTCGGTGGGCGAAATCCGCCAGGCTATTGTGAATGAGGACGTGCGCTCTATCCAGAGCATCAAGGGTGTGGGGCCAAAAACTGCCCAGCGCGTGGTGCTGGAGCTAAAAGACAAGCTCCGCAAAGACGAGCTGCTAGCCAAAGCCGGCATTGATACGGTGCCGCTGGCCAAGGCGCACAATACCAACCGCAGCGAAGCGTTAGCAGCCCTGATTACGCTGGGCTTTGCGCGGGCCGCGGCCGAGAAAACCCTCGACCAAATTCAGCACAAGCACGGCAACGACCTGAGCGTGGAGGAATTGATTAAATTCGCTCTCAAGTCGCATTAGGTCTGATCGGCTTACGGCTTCGGAGTGCACTTGGTTGGCTGCTACAGTAGCCCCTAGTTGCCGAAGGTCCCTTGGTTGATTGCCTGCCTCCTATCTCTCCATTCGCCCGACGGATTATTGACGCTTGAATACCGGTAAGAAGTCCCTGGCCGCCTCGGTGGTGGCCGTTGTGTCGTTGGTGGCGTGGTGGTCCCAGGCCCGGCCGTTGGGCGGGTCGGCCGCGCCGTTTGCTATGCGTCAGCTCTGGTCTGATTGGCTGCCCGGCACCGCCCCACACCCCCGGTTCTCCCTGGGGTTCTCACCCGATACGCCCCGCACCGATACCACGCGCTACCGGCCCAGCACCCGGCCCCGCGTAGCCCCCGAAGACCGGGTGGGTACACCGTTTTCGCCCCAGCGCCGCCGTTCGCCCCTGGTCCTGCCGCTCCCCTCGAACGTGCAGCTGGACGTACAGGCCGACGACAGCCTGCAGAATTTCGATATCCGGGAGCGGGTGGGCTCGGACGTGGACTTCCGGAACCCTAGCCGGATGACGTTTGAGGAATACTCGCGCTGGCAGCAGCAACAGGCCGTGCGCAACTACTTCCGCCAGCGCTCCAACGGGGGCGTGGCCGGCGACCAGAACCAGGCCGAAAACCGCCGCCTTATTCCCAAAATCTACCTGGGGCCCATGGCCGACCGGATTTTTGGGGGCAGCTACGTGGACATCCGGCCCCAGGGCGCCGTGACGTTGCGCATGGGCTACCGGGGCAACCGTAACGAAAACCCTACCCTCACCCTGCGCCAGCAGCGCGTGGGCGACTTCCAGTACGACCAGAACCTCAACCTCAACCTCACCGGGCAGATTGGCGAGAAGCTCAAGCTGACCTTTAACTACGACACCCGCGCGGCCTTCGATTTCGAGAACAACATGAAGCTCGATTACACAGGCTACGAAACCGATATCATCCGCAAAGTAGAACTGGGCAACGTGAGCCTGCCCCTGAACAACTCCCTGATTCAGGGCGGGCAGAACCTGTTCGGGGTAAAAACCCAGCTGCAGTTTGGGCGCCTGGGTGTAACGGCCCTGGCCAGCACTCTACGCGGGCAGGCTGATGAAGTGCGTATTCAGAACGGGGGCCAGAGTCGGCAGTTTGAAATTAAGGCCAGCCAGTACGAGCGGGACCGGCACTTCTTCCTGAACCAGACCTTCCGCGACCGGTACGACGCGGCCCTGCGCAACCTGCCTACTATTCAGAGCGGGGTGGAAATCACACACCTGGAGGTGTGGGTGACCAACGACAACCGCCAGAGCGACAACCTGCGCAACGTCATCACGCTGATGGACGTGGCCGAACCGCGCCGCCTCTACCGCCGCCAGTTCCAGAAAACCTTCGGGCCCAACTCTCTGGCTGACAACCCGGCCAACACCCTGCTGAGTACCATTCAGCGCACTGCCGGCTACCGCGACAATTTGGGTGTGGACAACACGCTGGCCAGCCTGGGCTTAGCCAAAAACGTAGACTTTGAGCACGTGCGGGCTCGGAAACTGGACCCGCGCGAGTACACCTACAACGCGCAGCTTGGGTACCTTTCCCTGAACACGCAGTTGCTGCCCGAGCAGGTGCTAGGCGTATCGTACCAATACATCTACAACGGCAAAACCTACACCGTTGGGGAAATTCAGAACGATTACGCCAACGTGGGGCAGGATCAGGTCATCTTCCTGAAGATGCTGAAGGCCACCAACCCCGGCGTGGGCCTGGCCAACCTTGCCGATCCGACGGTGAACGTGCCCCCTCCCGGCGCCCCCAACAGCGGCAACAGCAACCTGCTCACGCGCAACCTGCCGACCTGGGATTTGATGATGAAAAACATCTATCCCCTGAACGCCAACCAGCTCAACCGGGACAATTTCCAGCTCCAGATCATCTACAAGGATGACGTGACGGGGGTGGATTTGATTTCGCTCAAGGAAGGCCAGCGCATTGCCAACCGCCCACTGATTGAGGTGCTCAACCTCGACAATGTAAACCCCAACAACGACCGGAACCCCGACGGCAACTTCGACTTTTTCCCGGGCGTGACGGTGGATACGGAGCTGGGACGCATCATTTTCCCCGAGATTCAACCCTTCGGCAGTTACCTGGCGGCCCAGTTTGATACCACGGCCTCGGCCTCAGAGCGGGAGCTGGCGCGCAAATACGTGTACCGGGAGCTGTATAACCAGGTGCAGAGCGACGCCCAGCAGCGCCAGGAAAAAGACAAGTTCTTTCTGCGCGGCCGCTATCAGGCTACTTCCACCGACGAAATCAACCTGCCCGGTATTGGCGTGGCGGAGGGCTCGGTGCGGGTATTTGCCGGCAGCACTCTGCTACAGGAAGGCACCGACTACCAGGTGTTCTACGACCAAGCCAAGGTTAAAATCCTGAACCCGGCCTACCTGAACTCGGCCAATGAGCTGCGGGTGGAGTTTGAGAAAAACGCTCTGGTGCAGGTGCAGCCCCGCAAGCTGCTGGGTGCCCGCTTTGACTACCGCCTTTCCCCCGACATTAATTTTGGCGCCACGGTACTGCACCTGCGCGAAAACCAAGCCCCCGGCATCAACCGCGTGAACATTGGCGACGAGCCGGGCAACAATACCTTTTACGGCTTCGACGTGAATATGCGCCGGGAGTCACGGGCCCTGACCAAGTACCTGGACGCCCTGCCCTTCGTGAGCACCAAGGAAATTTCGACGGTAGCCTTCAGCGGGGAGTTTGCGCAGTTGCTACCCTCCCAGAGCAAGCTGGGCAGCGGCGGCAGTGGGGGCGAAGATGGGGCTTCCTACCTCGACGACTTCGAAAACGCCCGCACCCCGTATTCCTTAGGCGGCATCAACTCGGCTACTACCTGGCGGCTGGCGGCCACGCCGGCCCCACTGGCCGGTACCGCCCAGGGCTTGGCGGCGGCCTACAGCCGCGCCAAAATGGCCTGGTATACCATCGACCAGACCTACTACACCAACGGCCAGAGCAGACCCAATAACATTGGTGTTAATGACCTGAAAAACCATTACGTGCGCGGCATCAAGCGCACGGAGGTATTCCCGAACCGGGACGTGGGCACCACCGGCAACTCGTTCGAAAGCACACTGGATCTGGCTTATTTCCCGGACCAACGCGGCCAGTACAACTACACGCCTCAGTTCGACCCCACCCGGCCTACCTTTTTCGCTACTACCACCCCGGCCGCCAACACGGCCCGCTACGCCGGTATTTCCCGGGAAATCACCTTCGATACGGACTTCGACAACGCCAACGTGGAGTTTTTGGAGTTCTGGATGATGGACCCCTTCCTGACCGGCGACAATGGCCGGGTGGTGGACTCCGACGGGCACAACAGCAACAACACCACCGGCGGCGAGGTGTACATCAACCTGGGCTCGGTATCGGAGGATGTCCTGCAGGACAACAACCAGTACGAGTTTGAGAACGGGCTGCCCGCTGACCCAGCCAACCTGACCACCGAAACCGTGGCCACCGACTGGGGCCGCGCTTCCCGCCAGCAGTTCCTGACGGATGCCTTTAGTGCCGCCCCCGGCGCCCGCGCCCGCCAGGATGTGGGCCTAGATGGCGTGAACGACGGCGAAGAGCAGCAGTTGCCCACTATCAGCCCCGCTTATCAGACGGTGCCGGACCCCGCCGCCGACAACTTCCGCCACCACCTCGACGCTAGCTACGACCAGCAGGATGCCAAAGTGCTGGCCCGCTACAAGGACTTCAACGGCCTGGAAGGCAACTCGCCCGAGGGCAGCCAGCTCAGCTCCACGGCCTTTCCCGACAAGGAAGACCTGAACCGGGACAACGTACTCAACGACACGGAGCGGTACTACGAGTACCGCCTGCAGCTGCGCCCCGGCCAGCTGGATGTGGGCCAGAACTACATCGTGGACAAGATTACGGTGAACAACACCGATACCAACAACGAGCCGGTGACCTGGTACCAGTTCCGGGTGCCGGTGCGCCAGTACACCGGCATCGTGGGCAACAACAACCAGGAGTTCGGTTTCAAATCCATCCGGTTCCTGCGCATGTACCTCACCCGCTGGCAGCAGCCGGTGGTACTGCGCATGGTGCAGCCCCAGTTTGTAGCCAACCAGTGGCGGCGCTACCTCAATAAGCTGGCCGAGCCGGGCCAGACGATTGTGAACCCGGATACGGACGCTGACGGCTTCAGTATTTCAACCGTCAGCATCGAGGAAAATGGCATTTCCAATACGGCGGGTAACGACGCAATTCCCTACGTGCTGCCGCCCAACATCCGCCGCGACCGGGAATACGGCTCCAGCACCGTAAACCGCCAGCAAAACGAGCAGAGCCTGCGCCTGGTGGTGGACGGCCTGCGCGACGGGTTTGCCAAGGCGGCCTACAAAAACCTGAACCTGAACATGCTGCGCTACAAGCGGCTGAAGATGTTCCTGCACGCTGAATCGGACGACCGGTCAGTGGACGACAAGGACTTGCGCGGCTTTGTACGCCTCGGTACCGATTACGTTCAGAACTACTACGAGTACAGCAAGCCCCTCACCCTCACCAAGCCCGGTCAGCGCCTGGTAGATGAGGTATGGCCCGTGGAAAACCGCATTGATCTGCCCTTCCAGGCCTTCGTTGATGCCAAATCGGCCCGGAACAAGCAGGCCGCATCCAGCATCGATTACACTCGCCCCTTCGTAGTAACGCTGCCCGACGGTTCCACCATCACGGTAGTGGGTAACCCCGATTTGTCGGCGGTACAGGGTGCCATGATTGGCGTACTTAACCCCCGCGACGATGGCGCCAACAAGTCCTTTACCCTCTGGGCTGATGAGCTGCGGGTGCTGGATTTTGAGAATGAGAGTGGCTGGGCCGCCACGGCCCGCTTCAATGCCAAGCTGGCCGATGTGGCCAACATTACGGCCACCGGCAGCTTCATCAGTACGGGCTTCGGGGGGCTGCAGGACCGGGCCCAGCAACGCTCCATCGACAACATCACCCGGGGCGACGTGAATGCCACCATAGCGGCCGAGAAGTTCTTCCCCGAGAAGCTGGGTTTGCGCGTGCCGGTGCTGGTACAGGCCGGCATCGAAACCCGCGCCCCCAAGTACGATCCGCTGGACCCCGACACCAAGCTCGACCAGTCGCTGGAGAAGTTTAAGTCCGGCGAAGAGAGGGCCAACTACCGCAAGGAAGTAATCGACCAGACCAGCCAGCGCAGTATTTCCCTGCTGAACGTGCGCAAGGAGCGCACCAACCCCGAGCGGAAAGTGCGGCCCTACGATATCGAAAACTTTGCCGTGAGCTACTCCCTCACTGAGCGCCTGCACACCGATATCCGCACCGACCGGGACTATACGCGCACCTACACCGGGGCCCTGGCCTACGTGTACCAGGCCACGCCCAAAAACTACACGCCCCTGGCCCAGGTAAAAGCCTTCGACTCGCCTTACCTGGCCATGTTTAAGGAGGTGAACTTCACGCCCCTCCCCTCCCGCTTCTCCTTCCGCGCCGATCTGGACCGCCGCTACAACGAGCGGTTCCTGCAGCGCACCCTGGAGCCCGGTCAGGTACCCAGTACGGTTGGTATTCCGGGTGTGTTCCAGAAGTCGTTCTACGTAAACCGCATCTACGACCTGCGCTGGGACCTGACCAAGGCCCTAGCCCTGGACTACACGGCCAACAACCGCGCTATTGTGGATGAGGGCCTGGGCCGCAGCATTGGCAGCTCGGATGAGGCCCAGCGCAACCGGGACCAGATCAAGCGCAACCTGCTCCGCAATGGGGGCCGCACCACCAACTTCTACCAGACGGTGGCCCTCACCTACCGCCTGCCCCTGGACAAGTTTCCGCTCACTGACTGGGTTTCCTCCGATATTCGGTACGCAGCCAATTACACCTGGCAGGCGGCCTCCACGGCCCTTACGGCCCCAGTGTACCCCCAATTCCCGGACAGTACGCAGGTGCGGGAGCTGAACCTGGGCAACACCATCCAGAACAACGGGGAGGTGAGCGCCAACGGGAAAATTGACTTGGTGAAGCTCTACAACAAGGTGCGCTTCCTCAACATTATCAACAACGCGCCCCCACCCCCGCCCCGGGTCAAGCCGGAGGCCGGACAGAACAACCCGCGCACCGCGCCGGGCCAAACCAACACCCCCGGCCAAACGGCCGCCGCTGACTCCAGCCAGGGCCCGCAGCTTCGGCTGCTGAAGGGCATCCTTCGCTCCCTGATGACGGCCCGCTCCCTGAACTTCACCTACGCCCGCTCCAATGGTACGCTGCTGCCCGGTTACCTGCCCCGCACCCGTTTCTTCGGGCTGGACAGAGGCTTTGATGCTCCGGGCGTGCCCTTCCTGTTGGGTCAGCAGCAAGACCTGGATGCCCTGTTCCAGCGGGCCTACCGCAACGGCTGGTACACTGAGGAGAGCCAGTACCTGAACACCCCACTCAGCTCCCTGCTCACCGAAGCCCTGACGCTACGCACCACCCTGGAGCCCTTCCGCGACTTCATTGTGCAGTTGGATGCTCGCCGCAACCTGGTGCGCAACCGGGAAGTGTTCTACCGCAACCCAGTGGATACCCTCACGCTGCAAGCCGCGCCCAACGCGGTACCCACGGCCAGCAATTCGCTGGGCTCGGGCACGTTTACTACCTCGTTTATTTCAGTCCAGACGCTGTTCGGTGATTTGAGCCGGGGCGGTGAGGTTTCCAAGGCGTTTGACCGGTTCGTGGAAAACCGGGTGTTTGTGCAGCAGCGCCTCCAGGAGGCGCAGGGTGGCAGCAACGCCACCGGCCGCTACGGCTATAACTCCCAGGACGTGCTGATTCCGGCCTTCATGGATGCCTACCGGGGTAAGTCGTCGAATGGCTACAAGGCCAAAGGGTTCAGCCCCTTCTCCATGCTGCCCGTACCCAACTGGAACATTCAGTACAATGGCCTGGCGGAGCTGCCCTTTATGCAGCAGTATTTCCGCTCGTTTACGCTCAGCCACGTGTATACCTCCCAGTACAATATTGCGGGATACACCACGTCGGCTAACTACCTCAAAGAGCCGGGCAAGGATGAATTCTCGTCCATCACCAACCAAGCCGGGCAGTACATTCCCTACTTTATTCTGGGGCAGGTAAGTATTGCCGAGCGGCTGGCCCCGCTGGCTGGCGTAAACTTCCAGACCACCGGCAAGCTCTCGGGCGGTCTGGAATACCGCATCGACCGCACCATTGGCCTGAACACCACCAACGCCCAGGTAACCGAGCTGCGCCGCTCCGATATCGTGATTCGGGTAGGCTTCTCCACGAACCGCCTCAAGCTGCCCTTCCGGGTAGGTGGGGAGCAGCGCATCCTGCGCAACGACCTCACCGCCCGCCTCGATTTGAGCATCAGCGACAACTACGCCGTGCAGCGCACCATTCTGGATGTGGTAGACCCCACCGCCGGCGTCACCGGCGACAAGGGCCGCTCCTCCAGCCAGGTAACCAGCGGCACCCACCAGGTGCAGCTGCGCCCTACCATCGACTACGTGCTGAACCAGCGCCTGAATCTGCAGTTCTTCTTCACCCAGAACATTACCGAGCCTCGGGTGCAGAACGCCTTCCGCAACACGGCTACCGAGGGCGGCATTCAGCTCCGCTACAGCCTTTCGCAGTAAGCAGTACGGTTCTGCTTAATCTCATTTCGGTAAAAGCCCGTCTTCAGTGAAGGCGGGCTTTTGTATGCATGGGTAAATGGCAGTAATTAGGCCGATTTCTACCTTATTCCGCATTCCACTATGGCTGCCGTCACCTCTACCTCGTCCAGTCGCCTAGTGATACGTGGGGCCGTATTGCTGCTGTTAGGTATTGTATGGGGCTTTGCACTGCTGCACCTGGCCGCACGCACGGTGGTTTCAGCGGGTTTGCTCTGGGGCGTAGTGCTGGGTACGGCTGGCGTAGTTACGGGCGGACTGCTGTGGTTTTTCGCCGGCCAGCGACGCCGTAAACAGGCTCCTGCGCCTGCTATCCAGAGCGTGCTGATAACGGCGGTGTTGCTATATCTGTACTCGACTGTGGCATTCGGGCTGCTGGCGGCGGTGTTGCTGCTGGCATCCAACCAGCTGCTGGCCTCGGGACCTACCCGCCATCTGCTGCTGCCCGTGCAAACCACCTCGGTGCCGGGCGCGCAGGACGCCTACGCGGCAGTACTTCTAGATGGCCACCCCACGCAGATTGCCTTACCCCAACAGGCTGGCCGCGCGGTGCTGGCCCGCTACTTGGCCCTGGAGCTGGAGCAGGGCGCCTGGGGCTTTTGGGTAGTGTGCCGCGCAAAGCCGCAAATGCTGGCCCCAAACCCGTAACAATACCCCAAATCTTCCGGGGGCGCTTCTCTCGGAAACTGCGCGGCAACTCGTACTTTTGGCTCCGGAGCCCGTGGCTTCCGCATCCTTACTTACACCCATCAAGTACCGCAACCCATGAATCTGCCCGCCAGCCTGAAGTACACGAAAGAGCACGAATGGATCCGCGTGGAAGGCGACGTTGCCTTCATCGGCATCACCGACCACGCCCAGAAGGAACTCGGCGACATTGTGTACGTGGATATTGACACCCTCGATAAAGACGTGGCGCAAAACGAGGTATTTGGCACCGTGGAAGCCGTAAAAACTGTTTCCGACCTGTACAGCCCCATCACCGGTACCGTTCTGGAAATCAACGACAAGCTCGATGGCAGCCCTGAGCTGGTAAACTCTGACCCCTACGGCGACGGCTGGATGATCAAAATGTCCATTGGTAACCCCGCCGAGTTGGAGGCCCTGCTGTCGGCCGAAACCTACGGTGAGCTGGTAGGCGCTTAGTCCGCCGCTTACTTTTTCCGGCCTTGTCTGCCACTGCGCCGCCCCCGCCCCGCCGCCGAGCCTTCGTGGTTCTGCCGCTGGCGTGGGCGGCGTTTGTATTGGTAAGCACCCTCACCCCGGCCCGGTCTATGCCCAACACGCCGCACTGGGAGCTGCTGTCCTTCGACACGGCTGCCCACGCGTTTGTGTTCTGGGTACTGGCCGTGCTAAGCGTTTTTTCGGCCCGGCGGCAGCGGTGGTTTGCCAGCCTGCGCACCCACGCTTTCCGGACGGTGCTGCTGGTTGCCGTGGGCATGGGTGCTTTCATCGAAATCCTGCAGATGCGCATGGACCTGGGCCGCCACGGCGAGTGGTCGGATTTACTGAGTGATTCGCTGGGCGTGGTGCTGGGTCTGCTGCTGATGTGGGCCACCAGACGAATTTGGCAATGATGCGCGGCCGGGTCTCCGCCTCTTTTGTCCGCTGCATGGCGGCTGGCGCCGCCCTGGCGCTGGGGCAGGCAAAGGCGCAGGATATGCCCCGGGTGCGCCAAACTATTGCCACGCTGGCCTCGCCTAGCCTGCATGGCCGGGGCTACGTGCGCGGCGGCGACCATAAAGCGGCCCGCTACCTGCAGCAACGGTTTCGGGAGTTGGGGTTAGAGCCCCTTGCTCCCAACTATACCCAACCGTTTCCGCTGGATGTAAACACCTTCCCGGGCAAGCTGAAGTTGGAGCTAAGCCTGGGGATGCTCCGCTTTCCGGGCCTGGGCAGTGCGCGCCGCCTGCGTCCCGGCCACGATTTTATTGCGGCTCCGGCTTCGGGCAGCGGCAAAGTGGGCGGCCCGTTTTCAGCGGTACCCTTACTACGTTTTGATACCTTGGCCTTCATTGATGCCACGGCCCAGCAACAGTTGCTGCACCACCCCTGGCACGGGGGCGGCCTGGTACTCCGGGCCGCCGATGAGCGGCGACTCGCTACCCTGCCGCTCCCCCTGCGCCAGCACCTGGATTCAGCGGCTTTGCGCCTGACGCTGGTCCCCAAGCTCACTGCCTCACTCGCCGCCGAGCAGGCTTCGCAGATGCGGTTGGAGGTGCGGGATTCGGTATGGAACAGTATTTCCTCGACGGCTAGCGGCCCCACGGTGGCCTTGGTGGCCGCGCGCGTGGAGGCAGTGCTGCAGCGTCAGTACCTAACCCAGAATATCGTGGGCTATCTGCCCGGCCGCGTGCAACCCGATTCCTTTCTGGTGGTGACGGCTCATTACGACCATCTGGGCACCATGGGCAAGCGCACCTATTTCCCCGGGGCCAACGACAACGCCAGCGGCGTGGCAATGCTCCTGGAGTTAGCGGCCCATTACGCCCGCCCCGAAAACCGCCCCGCCTGCTCGCTCGTGTTTATAGCCTTTGGCGCGGAAGAGGCGGGCTTGGTTGGCTCCCGTTATTTCACCGAGCACCCCTTGGTACCGCTCCCGCGTATCCGCTTTCTGCTCAACCTCGATTTACTGGGCACCGGCTCCGAAGGTGCCACGGTGGTAAATGGGCGGGTGTTTGCCCAACCATTTCAGCAACTGCAGCAGCTCAACGCCCAGCATCACTATCTCCCATCATTAGCAGCCCGGGGCAAAGCCGCCAACTCCGACCACTACTACTTCTCGGAACTTGGCGTACCCGCTTTTTTCCTCTACACCCGCGGGGGCACCACTGCCTACCACGATGTGCAGGACCGCCCGGAAACCTTGCCCTTGACAGCCTTTCCCAACCTGTTCCAACTCCTCCGCGACTTCCTAAACGTGCAGGGAGCCGCTCAATAGTTGTTGTGCAGAAAGTGGCTTTCACGGGCCTGATCTTTCTGCGGACGGTAGCGCCTGTAATAGTAAAGGCCGACCCTCGGATAGAGAGTCGGCCTTTACTATTACGGATAAGCTGGTATTAGCTGTTGGCTTTAAATGAGCCCATGATCTGCTTGGCTACGTTTTCCCACTCTGGCTTCTGGCGGTCGGCGCAGGTGAAGGTGCACATCAGCAATTTGCCTTCCACGTCGGTGAAGAAAATCAACTGGTACACTTCGTGGCCCAACTCAGGCTTCATCAGCTCCATGTAGCCTACTTTGCGGCCGTTCACGTCTTTCACGCCGTGGTTAAACCACTTCGCTTCCTTGAACTGCTTGGCGTAGATCTTATAGAAGTTGTCCGAGTACATCTCAATCATATCCTGATCGGCTGTATTGTCGGTGTAGGAGAAGGCGATGCTGGCCTCCTTGTTGTTGGTGTAGATAACGCTCGGACGGCTCTGTGCTTTAGCATAGTTAAAGTCCATTTGCTGTTCGCTCATCACCTCAAAGCCTTTGGGGATGAGAATTTCCACACGCTCGCTCAGCACGCGCTTTTTTACCATCTCCACTTCGGCGAAGGGACGGGCAGCCATC
This sequence comes from Hymenobacter sp. UYP22, assembly GCF_040547285.1. Taxonomy (NCBI): domain Bacteria; kingdom Pseudomonadati; phylum Bacteroidota; class Cytophagia; order Cytophagales; family Hymenobacteraceae; genus Hymenobacter; species Hymenobacter sp. UYP22. Next base: position 231,669 of record NZ_JBEPPK010000002.1, read on the forward strand.
AGCAACAGCATCAGGCAGATGAGAGGGGCAGAGAGTAAGACTTTTTTCATAATCCTAGACTGAAAAAAGATGTGATTCAAAGGCTTAAGGGTACCCAAGGAACGAAAAGCCGCTCTGTTTGGATAACACAATTTACGCACAAAAATGTAAGCTGCAAGTATTTTACAAAAAAATAATTTAGGAACATCTATATAGAACCAGTAATTATTTTTGCAAAACACTCACATTCAGTCAAAAACAAATATTTTTCAAATACCTCGGTCTTCACAATCAGAAAGTGCAACCTTAAAAAATACCAATTTCGTATCAGGAATACCCTATCGGGCTTGGTATGCTCAAAGTTCAATTTGGGAAGCGAGCTTGCTTTCCCAATGTACTGATTGTACTCACAGAATGTTGTTGATTTGTTCTTTGATTTTCTCGAGCTCCTCCTTCATACTTACCACCAAATGCTGGATGGTAGAGTCGTTAGCTTTGGACCCGATGGTATTGATTTCCCGACCAATTTCCTGCGAAATAAACGCTAATTTCTTTCCGGTGGGTTCGGGTAAACCGGCCGTTTCGGTGAAGTAGTGCAAATGATTGACCAACCGCACCTTTTCCTCGGCAATATCCAGCTTCTCAATATAGTGCAGCACCTCCTGCTCGAAGCGAATGGGGTTGAAGTTTTCGTTGCCGGAAATATCGGCGAGGTGGCTCTCCAGGCGCTGCCGCACCTGCTCAATGCGGGTGGGGTCGTGGCGCTCCACATCGGCCAGCAGAATGCGGATGCGGTCTACGTAGCCCAGGATTTCGGAGGTCAGGGCCTGGCCTTCGTCGCGGCGGAACTGGTTGACGCGGTCCAGAGCCTGCTGCAGCAGGGGTAGCAGCTCTTCCCAGGGCGTTTCCTCTTCTTCCTCAGTAGCGGCCGTGGTGTCAGTGGGGATGCGCAGGGCGCCGGGCAGGGCGTGGGCCACGGCCGTTACCTGCTCCAGGCTTAGGCCGGTGGCCAAGCTCACCTGTAGTAGCTCTTGGCAGGCAATGGTAACAGCGGCCTGGTTGACTACTGAACCCTGCGCACCCGTAACGCGCGGGCGCGTGAAGTCCAGATTGAGGTTCACTTTGCCCCGCTGCAGGCTTTTGGTGACCAGGTTGCGGATTTCCAGCTCCCGATCCTGCAGGAAGCGGGGCAGGCGCAAACTCAGGTCAAGGGTTTTGGAATTGAGCGACTTAATCTCAACGGTGGCGGCGTAATGGTCGGTTTCGCGGGAGGCGATACCGTAGCCGGTCATGGACTGGAGCATGGGCAGAATTGGGCAAAGTGGGCGCAAAAGTACTGGTTTCCCGCAGACGCTGAAGGGCTTAGCTGGGCGGTAACACAAGCATAACGTGGCCGCAATATTAGCATAACAGGGCCGGTCTAGTTTTGTGAAACCTTTTTACGACCCCCGTATGCGGCGTTCTTTTCTCTTACTGTTTTTCCTGACAATCAGCCATTTAATCTGGGCCCAACAGGGTACTTTGGTTGGAAAAGTAACGGATAAAAAAACTGGCGAAGGCGCCATCGGGGCCACGGTGCTGGTAACCGGGACCACGCAGGCGGCCCCCGTAGAAATAGATGGCAGCTACGCCCTGAAGCTGGCCGCTGGCACCTACAATATTACCATTCAGTCCATCGGGTACAAGCCGCTCACATTTAGCGCTATCAGCATACAGGCTGATCAGAAAACGACCCTGAACGGAGCCCTGGAGGAAAATGCCCAGGCCCTGAAGGAAGTGGTGGTGACCGGCCAGAAACAAACCGGCACCGAGGTGGCCATGATTCAGGACTTGAAGAAGTCGGAAGTGGTGGTGAGCGGCATGAGCAACGACCAGATTGTGAAGTCGTTGGACCGGGACGCGGCTGAAGTGGTGAAGCGTATTCCGGGGGTTACCGTGCAGAGCAACAACTACATCGTAATCCGGGGCTTGGCCGAGCGCTACAACACGGTATTGCTGAATGATGCCCTCACGCCCTCGGCTGAGGTGGATACTCGCTCCTTCTCCTTCGATATTCTGCCCAGCTCAGTGATTGACCGGGTACTGATTTTCAAATCCGGCTCCCCGGAGCTGCCAGGTGAAATGGGCGGCGGTGCGGTGAAGGTATACACCAAAAACTCTGTGCTGGAAAATACTACCAACTTCACGGTTTCGGGCTGGTACCGCAGCGGCACTACGTTCCGTAACGATTACATGACCACTAGCCGGAGCAGCACCGATTGGTTGGGTTTTGATGACAATACGCGCCAATCACCCTCTGCCCTGCCCGACGGCCTAGTAAAGCGCAGCGGCCAGAACGCCACCCCGCCCGACCAACTCACGGCCATCAGCCGCTCGTTCCGCAGCACGGCCTGGCTACCAAAGATTACGCAAGCCATGCCCGATTTGCGCGCCTCGTTGGGCCTGACGCGCAAGTTTGAAATTGGCTCTTTGTATCTGAGCAACGTTACGTCGCTGTCATACTCCAGCGCCCGGGAGCAGTACAACGTAGAGCGCAACCGCTACCTGGTAGAGCGTGATGAAGCGACTCAACTACCCCGGGCCCAGTACACCTACGATGATGAGCGCGCCCTGACCAGCACGCGTATTGGCCTGATTCATAACTGGCAGGCTCGCATCAACGACCGGAACCGGATTGAGTTCCGCAACTTCCTCAACCAGTATGCTACCGATGAAGTGGTACACCGCCGGGGCAGCAACGCCGATGGGGTGGAGCGCGACGACTACGCTCTGCATTACCAGAGCCGCACTATTTACTCGGGGCAGCTGCAGGGCTCGCACAACATGGGCGCTGGCGAACATACCACGGTTACGTGGGCCGGGGGATACAACTACGTATTCCGGGATGAGCCCGATTACAGCCGCTACCAGAACCTGCGCAACACGGAGTTCAACCAGCCCTTCTCGGTAAATATTCCCACGGAAGGCAACATCACGGAAACCAGCCGCTTCTTCTCCACCCTGAAGGAAAATACCTTCATGGGCAGCGGGCAATGGGAGCGGCGGTTCATGGGCCGCGACACCACCCGCGCCAACCAGTTTAAGCTGCGGGTTGGCTTCTACGCCGAGCAGCGCGAGCGGAACCTGGAAAACCGCTACTTCTCCTTCATTCGGGGCCTGCGCTTTAACCGGCCTGACTTGATTGGTCTGCCCATCGACCAGATTTTTGCCCCGGAGAACCTGGATGCCATCAACGGCTTTACCGTGGATGAGGGCACCAAGCCCGCCGATCGTTACGACGCTACCAACACGCTGGTAGCCGGCTACGTGGGCCTGGTAGCGCCTATTTCGGATAAGTTCAACGTATCGGGGGGTGTACGGGTAGAGTACAACCGCCGCCGCCTCACCAACGCAGTGGAGAATTACCGGGAGGCCAAAGCCATTCCCATGCCCTCCTTCAACGCGGCCTATAACTTCAATGAGCGTTCCTTGCTGCGCCTGGCGGGCAGCGTAACGGTGAACCGGCCCGAGTTCCGCGAAATTGCTTCCTACGAATACTACGACTTCACTACCAACTCCATCATTGTGGGTAACCCGGCCCTGAAAACGGCCACGATTTACAACGGTGACCTGCGCTATGAATTCTACCCTTCCCGCTCCGAGCTGATTTCCATCGGGGGCTTCTACAAGTACTTCAACAACGCCATCGAGCAAATTACACTCAATACTACTGGTACCCAGCTGTACCGCACGTTCCAGAATGCCAAGCGGGCCTACGACCTAGGGGCCGAACTGGAAGTGCGCAAAGGCCTAGTAGAACTGTCGGAGAATCCGGTACTACAGCGGCTGTCTTTTGTGGCTAATGCCTCGGTTATCTACAGCCGCGTAACGCTGGCCGATACGGACGAAAACCGGGGCTTTGCCCTTTCCAACCGGCCGCTGCAAGGTCAGTCGCCTTACGTGGTAAACGTGGGGGCCTTCTATCAGGACGATGAGGCCAAGCTGCAGGTATCGGCTCAGTACAACGTCATCGGCCAGCGCTTCAACTTCATTGGCGACAAGACGCTGAACTACTCCGTAATTGAGATGCCACGGAATGTGATTGACTTGTCGGTAACCAAGGGCATCGGGCAGCATCTGCAGCTGAAGGCCGGCATTCAGGACCTGCTCAACCAGCCGGTGCAGCAGTTCTACGACTTCAACCGAAACAGCAAGATTGAGGCGAATGAGAAAGGCTCGTTCGGGCGCTACCGCCGGGGCAGCTACTCCACGCTGGGCCTCACTTATAACTTCTAAATACTACGGTAACATAGAGCTAATGAAAGCATAACGCCCCTCATGCCCTGAGGGGCGTCTTGCTTTCGGACCTTCGTGCCGTCAACGATTCGCCTTCCTCACTACCTCATTTTTGCCCGTTATGAAAAAGCTTCTACTTCCTGTTGCGCTGGCCTTTGCCACGGTGGCCACCCTCGCCCCCGTTGCCCAGGCCCAAACGGTGTGCCCGGCCGAGCCTACCCCCATTAGCGTGCCCACCACCATCAGCACCAGCACCACCTGGACGCGCAATAACGTGTATCTGCTGACGGACCGGACGTACGTAACGGCCGGTGCCACGCTCACCATCGAGCCCGGCACCATCATCAAAGGTACCGGCCTGGGCACGCTGGTAATTGAGCAGGGCGCGCGGCTGGTGGCCGATGGCACCCCCACGCAACCCATCGTCTTCACCTCGAACCAGCCCGCCAACAGCCGCAACACCGGCGACTGGGGCGGCATCGTAATTCTGGGCCGGGCGCCCATCAACCAGCCCGGCACGCCGGTTATCGAAGGTATTCCGGGCCGCACGTTTGGCGGTTCCAACGCGGCCGACGACTCGGGCATTCTGCGCTACGTGCGCATTGAGTACTGCGGCATTGCCATTACCCCAAACAACGAAATCAACGGCCTGACGATGGGCGGCGTGGGCTCGGGCACCATCATCGACTACGTGCAGGTGTACGCCTGCGGCGACGACTCCTTTGAGTGGTTCGGGGGCACGGTAAACGCCAAGCACCTGATTTCCATCGGGGCCGTGGATGATGACTTCGACACGGACTTTGGCTACACGGGCAAAGTACAGTACGCCCTGGCCGTGCGCAACCCCAGCGTGGATGACCAGTCGGGCTCCACGGCTTTTGAGTCAGATAATGATGCCGGCGGCTCCTCGCTTATTCCCATCACAGCGCCAGTATTCTCCAACGTAACGGCCCTGCTGCAGAACGTGCCCGCCACCACCCGCTTCACCCGGGCCATGCACCTGCGCCGCAATACCAGCATTTCCATCTTCAACTCGGTGGTAACGGGCTGGCCCCAGGGCCTGACGCTGGACGGCTCGGGTGCCCAGGCCAACGCCACCAACGGTACGCTGGTACTCAAAAACAATGTAATGGCGGGCATTGCCAACCCGTACACGCAGCAGTCGGGCGGCACCTACAACGTGCAGGGCTTCTGGGAGGCCGCGGCCAACAACAACCAGACGCTGGCTACTGCCGCCGCGCTGGGCCTCAACGCCGATAACTACAATACTACCAACGCCAACGGCACGGCCAACGGTACGCCCGACTACACCCTGCCCGCGGCTTCCGTACTGCGCACCGGCGCCGCCTACACCGATGCCAAGCTGGCCGACAGCTTCTTCGAAAAGACCGGCACGTTCCGGGGCGCTTTCGGTACCACCAACTGGGCCGCCGGCTGGACCAACTTCAACCCCCAGACTACCTGCTACAACCGTCCAGGGGTTACGCTGGCAGCTAAACCAGCTTCGGACCAACTGCAGCAGCTGACGGTTTCACCGAACCCCGCAGTTGGTGAGGCTTCGCTGAATTTCGAGTTGAAGCGCAGCAGTACGGCCTCGGTGCGTGTGCTGGACGTAACCGGCCGCACCGTAGCCACCGTACTGACGGATGGCAAACTGGCTGCCGGCACTCAAAAAGTAGCGCTGCCCGCCACGCTGAAAGCCGGCGTATACTTGGCCCAGGTAACCACCAATGAAAGCACTCAATCGGTGCGCTTCGTAGTAGCTAAATAGCCTTTAAAAAGATAAATGGAAAGAGGAGGCCCGGACATTGGTTCGGGCCTCCTCTTTTTTAGTGGAGTAGTAAACCGTCATGTAGCGGCATAGCCGAAGCATCTCGCATGCTGATGTCTGATTAGTAGTACAATGTCAGCACGCGAGATGCTTCGGCTGCGCCTCTGCATGACGTTCTTTATTCACTTGTGCGCTTCAGCCGGTGCGCCGGGCCTGCCACAGCTGCAGCGCCAGCCACAGGCCAACCACACCCGCGCCGGCCCACAGCACGCCGGCTTCGGGCAGCCACCGCGTCAGCGCCTCGTGCAGCAGCAGTAAGCCAAGGCCAGCGCCCACTACTTGTACTGCCCAGGAGCGGAGCGGCAGCAGCGCGTACCACGGCTGCCCCAAGAGCCGTGCCGTGTGCCAGAGGTAGTAGCCCGCCTGCCCCCAGGTACTGATAACGAAAGCCAGCGCCACCCCGCCCAGTCCCACCCCCCGGAACAGCGGGTACATGAGCAGCAAAGCCAGCAGCAAATCCAGCACAGCTCCGGTAGTGATAATGCGCCCCTGCCCCTTGTGCTGTAGCAGGGCCGTGAAGTTGTAGGCCCGGAGCGGAATAACGAGGGAGGAAAGCAAAAACAGCGGCACCGCAGCATCATAGCGGTGGGCAAACACGACTCCAAATAACTCCCGCCGGAATAGCACCAACAGAAAAAACAGCGGAAATACTAGTCGGCCCAGCAGCGCAGCGGTGGCTTTCAGCAGTTCAACCCGCTCTGCGTCCGATATTTCCGGCTCGTGGAAATGCAGTAGCAGGGCACTGCCTGCTGCCCCCAGCAGCAGGGGTAGAAACGGTACATCCAGGGTGCCGTTGAAGTACAAGGCAAACAGGGCGGCCGGCAGCAGAAAGTTCAGGGCTAGTTTATCTACCCACCGGAACAAGATCTGTACTACCTCATTCAGCGCTGTGTGCGCCCACAGTTGAGGTATACGCTCGGGCCAAGCAACGGTATCGGGCTGCCGCTGAAACTGCGGCTTCACTACCTGAAGCAACCCCAGAAGCCGTATGCCATTGCCCAGGATCAACATAGTCATTAGCTGGGTGCTGCTTGAAACGGGTGGCAGCACCAGCACATGGCTTAGTCCAAACAGCAGGGAGTATCCACCGTTGAGCTGGGCAACAGACTTAAATCGGCGGCCCAGCAACGCATAGGCTTCCAGCACGGCTATGGGCGCGTTCAGCAGCAAAAACAAACCTACCTGCCACCCTCGAAATAAGGAGCCTGTATACGCTTGTGCCAACACCAGCGCAATGGCACACAGCACCCACCAGCCGATTAGGGATGCCCCCCGCCAGTTCCGCAGCCGGTGCGCCAGCGCCTGTGCCTGAGGCGGCGAGTAGGTAAGCAACAGCGTGGGCAAACCCAGACAAGCCACCACATGCGCCACTTGCCACTGCACCCAGAAGCTCTGATAACTGCCGTACCAGGCCGGTGCCATGCTCCTTGAAAGCCATACCAGAACCACCACACTGGCCAGCGTGGGAAAAAATCGAATGAGGAAGATAAAGGCGCTAGTGCCCAGCAGCGTGCTGCGCGTAGGTGCTCCGGGCTTGGGCATCACAGGCGGCGGGGTCAAGGTGACGGATGAGGCGGGCGGGGTTACCGGCCACTACGCAGTAGCCCGCCGGGAAACTGCGCGTTACCACGGCTCCGGCTCCTACCACGGTAAAGTCGCCCAGCTCTACGCCGGGCAGTACTACGGCCCCCATCCCCAGCCAGCAGAACCGGCCGATACGCAGGGGCTCCGCCGCCACCCGCTCCGTGTTGGCTATGGCATCATGGTTGGCGGAAATCAAGCCGACTTGCGGGCCCAGGTTGGTAAAGTCGCCCACGTGCACCCCGTTATCCGCGTTGATGTACACCCCGGGCGAGTCGCCGGGAAACGTGCCGCGGCCCACAGTAAGGCGCTGCGGACTGCGGATGGTGCTGGTATGGTGCACGGCCCACTGCACGCCTGCATTCTGGCGCAGCAGCCTGCGAAACAGCGCATCCAGCGCGTAAAAGCTCAGCGGCATTTCGGGCCGCAGGCGCAGCCTTTGGTACAGCCACTTTTTCAGCCCTTGCCGCATGCTTTAGCTAATTGGCACTTTGCGCAGGATGGCCTCAATCATGTCCTGGGTGCGGATACCGTCGGCTTCGGCCTCGTAGTTGAGCAGAATGCGGTGGTTGAGCACATCGGTGGCCACCTCCTTAATATCCTCGGGCAACACGTAGTCCCGCTCATCCAGGTAGGCCACGGCCTTGGCGGCGCGGTGCAGGGCAATGCTGGCGCGCGGGCTCACGCCAAACTGCACGTACTGCTGAAAATCGGGCAAGTCGTAATCGGCTGGGCGGCGGGTGGCAAACACCAGCTCAATAATGTACTTCTCCAGCGTCTCCGAAATCTGTACTTGATTGATCTGCTGACGAATACCGAAAATATCCTCTTTGGTCAGCACCGGGTTTACCTCGCCCACGTAGCTCATGTTGGCCATGCGGCGCATTACCTCCAGCTCATCAGCTTTCTTGAGGTAGTCCACATACACTTTCATCATGAAACGGTCTACCTGCGCCTCCGGCAGTGGATAGGTACCTTCCTGCTCCACCGGGTTTTGGGTAGCCAGCACCAAAAAGGGCAAGTCGAGCGGATACGTGGTTTCCCCGATGGTCACCTGCTTTTCCTGCATAGCTTCCAGCAATGCACTCTGCACCTTGGCCGGGGAGCGGTTGATTTCATCGGCCAGCACCAGGTTGGAGAAAATCGGACCCTTCTTCACCTCAAATACCGACTGGCCCTGGTTGTAAATCATGGTACCTACCAAATCAGAAGGCAGCAAATCGGGGGTGAACTGCACTCGTTGAAAATGCAGGTGCAATACCCTGGACAGCGTACTGATGGTAAGCGTTTTGGCCAAGCCAGGCACCCCCTCCAGCAGAATGTGCCCACCGGTGAAAAGGCCAATCAGCAGTCGGTTCAGCATGTAGTGCTGACCCACTACCACTTTCCCTACTTCGGCAAACACCTGTTTGATTTTCTGCGGATAATCGGGAGCCGGGCCAGACTGAGGAGGCAGCATACAACAGCGAAACGGGTAGAACGAGCTTAAAGGTAGAAAAACAGGGCTATTACCGCATCTTTAGCCTTCTGTCATCGGTACGTACAAAGTCGTTTTCCACGTATCAGCCGCACCGCCAGTAATTCCGAATTCTTTCTTAGCAAAGCTGCTTCATGATAAGTAGCTAGTCGATGCCAGGAATTTAAGCACATAGAAAAGCCCGTGCAATTGTTGCACGGGCTTTTCTATGTGTACCAGAGACGGGACTCGAACCCGTACGTCCGTGAAGACAAGGGATTTTAAGTCCCTCGTGGCTACCATTACACCACTCTGGCAATACTGGTATTGGCTACCGCAACAAAGTAACGGCAAATTCGGCAAACCCCGACTGCATATGCGGCCCTTTTCTAGGGCAGCTATGCGAAAAGCGACTTACCATAAAGCAAAAGACCCTGCGTTTCGGCAGGGTCTTTTCTTTGGAGCGGGAGACGAGGTTCGAACTCGCGACCTCGACCTTGGCAAGGTCGCGCTCTACCAACTGAGCTACTCTCGCTTTTGATCTTGGCGCCGTAGTGGCGTTTTGATGTGACAAAGGTAGTACAGGAATTTTTGAAGTCAAGAGCACGCTGTAAAAAAAGCAGCTAAAAGTAACGCCATAACACTTTGTCAGCTGATTTTCAGGGAGAAAAATTTCAATAAAAATCAGCTGTTTACAATCTATAGACTGATCTTAAGTGTATTTCGTCCGGCATGATGCCGGGCGAGAAGACGAGTAAACTGCGAGGAAATCTACTTTCCGCCGACGGCCAGCTTCAACTCGTTCAGCTTCAGCAGGGCTTCAATGGGGGTAAGCGTGTTCACATCGAGACGTTCCAGCAGCTCGCGCACCTTTTCCAAAGCCGGGTCGGTGGGCTCAAACATGCTAAGCTGCACACTAGGCCGGGGGGCATTGTGCACAGCCGCGGTGGGTTGCGCTCTGGGACCTTTGGTGGCAGCTTCAGCGCGCATTGCAGGAGCCTGACTGTTAAAGGGCACTACTTTGCCACCGGAGCCTAGCTCATCCAATCCCGCCAAAACCTCATCAAACTCGGTGGGCTGGCCTGTTTCCATACCGGCGGAGGTGCGCTCCTGTTCCAAATGGTGCATAATTTCGTTGGCGCGCAGCACTACGGAGGTGGGCATACCGGCCATGCGGGCTACGTGAATGCCGAAACTGTGCTCGGAGCCGCCTTCCCGCAGCTTGCGCAGGAACAGGATGCGGCCGTCGGCCTCTTTCACGGCCACATTATAGTTGCGTACTCGGGGGCAGTCGTCGGCCAGCTGGTTGAGCTCGTGGTAGTGGGTGGCGAAGAGGGTTTTGGCCCGGGCCTTGGGCGAGTTGTGCAGGTGCTCCACAATGGCCCAGGCAATGCTGATACCATCGTAGGTGCTGGTGCCGCGCCCGATTTCATCCATCAGCACTAGGCTCCGGTCGGAGAGGTTGTTGAGGATGGAGGCGGTTTCGGTCATCTCCACCATAAAGGTACTTTCGCCCTTACTCAGGTTGTCGGAGGCACCTACGCGGGTGAATATTTTGTCGATGACGCCCACATGGGCCGCATCGGCGGGCACGAAGGAGCCGATTTGGGCCAGCAGCACAATCAGGGCGGTTTGGCGCAGCAGGGCCGATTTACCTGCCATGTTGGGGCCGGTAATCACCACAATCTGCTGCTCGTCCTGGTTGAGGCAGATATCGTTGGGAATGTACTGCTCGCCGGGGGGTAGCTGGCGCTCAATCACGGGGTGGCGGCCGGCCTTGATGTCGAGATTGGTCGACTCGTCCACCACCGGCTTTACGTAGCGGTGCTGGCGGGCGGTGGCGGCAAAGGAGGCCAGGCAGTCGGCTACCCCAATGGCGCGGGCGTTCTGCTGAATCTGAGCCACATACTCGGCGGCAAACAGCACGAGGTCGGTGTAGATTTTCTGCTCGATGACAAACAGGCGTTCCTCGGCGTGCAGAATTTTCTCCTCGTACACCTTCAGCTCCTCCGTGATGTAGCGCTCCGCATTCACTAATGTCTGCTTGCGAATCCAGGTGGTGGGTACCTTGTCCTTGTGGGCGTTGGTTACCTCAAGGTAGTAGCCGAATACCTTATTATAGGCCACCTTCAGCGACGAAATACCGGTTTCCTGGATGGCCCGCTGCTGGAGTTGGAACAGGTAATCCTTGCCCGAAAAGGCCATCTGGCGCAGCTCATCCAGCTCTTTGTCCACCCCATCGTTCAGTACCCCACCCTGGTTGGTGAGGATAGGAGCATCGGGGCGAATTTTGGTTTGGATTTCGTCGCGCAGGGCGGCGCAGGGGTTGAGTTGGTCGGCTAGCTTTTGCAGGGCCCGAATGCCCGAGGCGGCCAGTTGCTCCCGGATGGGGCCAATGGCCTCCAAAGCCCGGGCCAGTTGCAGCAGCTCGCGCGGGTTAATGCGGCGCACGGCTACTTTGGAAATCAGCCGCTCCAGGTCTCCGATTTGGCGCAGGTGCTGGAGCAGGTTCTCCAGCAGCTCGGGGGTTTGCAGCAGGGCCTCTACCGTATCGAGGCGGCGCTGAATTTGGGCGGGCTCCTTCAGGGGCAGCACCACCCACTTACGCAGCAGCCGGGCTCCCATGGGCGTTACCGTCTGGTCGAGGATGTCGATAAGGGGCACGCCGCCGGGGTGCTGGGGCTGCACGAGTTCGAGGTTACGCACTGTAAACCGGTCGAGCCACACGTACTTATCCTCTTCCAGCCGCCCGATGCTGCCAATGTGCCCCACGTCGGTGTGCTTGGTTTCGGCCAGGTAGTGCAGGATACAGCCGGCGGCCGTAATGCCTTCACGCAGTCCATCAATGCCGAAACCTTTGAGCGAAGTGGTATTGAAGTGGCGGGTGAGCAGGTCGTAGCCGTAGTCAAAGCCGAACACCCATTCTTCCAGCGCGAAGTGGCAGTAGTCGGGCCCGAAATTTTCCTCAAAGTCGCGGCGGCTTTTCTTGCAGAACAGCACCTCGGCCGGCTGGAAGTTCTGGAGCAGCTTACCCAGGTATTCAATGGTACCCTGGGCCACCAGAAACTCGCCGGTGCTGATATCCAGAAACGAAATACCGGCCTCCTGCTTGCCCAGATGCACGGCGCAAAGGTAGTTGTTGCTCTTGCGCTCCAGCACGTTGTCGTGCAGGCTTACGCCGGGCGTTACCAGCTCCGTTACGCCCCGCTTCACAAGGCCCTTGGCCTGTTTGGGATCTTCGAGCTGGTCGCAGATGGCCACGCGCTGCCCGGCCCGCACCAGCTTGGGCAGGTAGTTATCGAGGGCGTGGTGGGGGAAACCGGCCAGGGGCGTTTCGGAGGCGGTACCGGCCCCGCGCTTGGTAAGGGTGATATCGAGGATGCGGGAGGCCGTGACGGCATCCTCCCCGAAGGTTTCGTAAAAGTCGCCTACCCGGAACAGCAGCACCGCGCCGGGGTACGTCTGCTTCAGCTGGTAATACTGCTGCATCAGGGGCGTATCGGCTACGGGCGCGGGGCCCAGGGAACCGTGCGTGCGGATAGGCTTTTTGGTAGAGTCGGCGGATTTGGTTCTCACGGAAAGCGGGGATTCAGGAAAGGGCAGCCGGGCTAGTATAGAAGTAAGAGAGGCCGGAAGCAGGAGGTTCTGCCGTCAGCAACGCCACGCAGGCGCGCCGGTGTTCCTACCTTTGCCGGTATGCGCAAACTTTCGATGGAAGAGCTGAACCGGCTGACGGTGGCAGACTTCAAAAATACGCGAAAATTCCCCCTCACCCTAGTGCTCGACAATGTGCGGAGCCTGCACAACGTGGGGGCGGCTTTCCGCACCTGTGATGCCTTTGCTGTAGAAAAAGTGTGGCTCTGCGGCATTACCGGGCGCCCACCCCAGCGCGAAATTACCAAAACGGCGTTGGGCTCCACCGAGTCGGTAGCTTGGGAATACGCGCCCACGACGTTGGAGGCCTTGCAGCAGCTGAAGGCAGCGGGCTACCAGCTAATAGCCGTGGAGCAAACTACCGGCAGCGTACCCTTACCCACGTTTACCGTTACGCCCGGCCAGCCCTACGCGCTGGTAATGGGCAACGAGGTATTTGGAGTGGAGGATGAAGTGCTGGCCTTCTGCGATGCTGCCGTGGAAATTCCGCAGTTCGGTACCAAGCACAGCCTTAATGTGAGCGTAGCGGCCGGTGTGGTGCTATGGCATTTCGTGCAGGCTCAGCAGCCCATTACTCCTCCTCACGCGCCGAACACGCAATAATAAATTGCTGGTTATTTCTGCAATTTGTTGATGAATTCAGTGAAAAATCAGCCAATTGTTGTGTAAATTTGAACGGGCCGCCTTACTGAGCGGCCCGTTTTGGCACTGGGCGTTCCTACTACTAACTACTACGCACGATTGATGAAATCAACTTTTACACTTCCCTTTCTGCGGACGCTTGGGCTGGCCACGGCGCTGGCGCTACCCGGCTTAGCCACCGCGCAGAATGCCCCTCTCGACCAGGCCCTCGGGGCGCTGAAAGCCCGCCAGGCTAAACTGGGCCTCAAGACTGCCGACCTCACCGACGCGGCCGTGACCAGCCAGTACACGGATAAGAGCAATGGCGTTACGCACGTATACCTGCGGCAGCGCGTGCAGGGCATAGAAGTGTACGGGGCCGTGGCCGACGTGCACCTGAGCCAGAGCGGCAAAGTAGCCGACCTGCACAGCAGCTTCCTGCCCAACGCCGCCACCCAGGCCCGCAACGCTGCCCCTTCGCTTACGGCGGAGCAGGCCGTAGCGGCGGCAGCCAAGGCCTTGGGCATGAGTGCTCCGCGTGGCCTCAGCCTGCAGAAGGCCGGCTCGGCCGCCGAAGGCATGGAGTTCAACGACGGCGGTATCTCGCTGGATAAAATTCCGGTGAAGCTGATGTACCAGCCCTTGGCTAGCGGTACGCTGCAGCTGGCCTGGGACGTAACGCTGGCTCCGCTCAATGGGGAGCATTACTGGAACGTGCGCGTAGATGCCTCTTCGGGTGCGCTGCTTGATAAAACCGATTACACCATTTCCGAGAGCTTCAGCATTTCCTCGCTGGCACGCCCTCTGGCCATGGCTGCTTCGGCCGCCGCGCTGCCGGCTGCTCCCACTACTGCTAACAAGCCGGCCGCTCCCAACAGCTACAACGTGTGGCCGATTACGGTAGAAAGTCCTTCGCACGGTGCCCGCCAGGTGGTTACCAACCCCGCCGATGCTGTTACCTCCCCCTTTGGCTGGCATGACACCGACGGCGTAGCCGGCCCCGAGTACACAATTACCCGGGGCAACAACGTACACGCCTACGACGACCGGAGGAACACCAACACGTACACTGCTGGTACCAACGTGAGCCCCGATGGCGGTGCCAATCTGGAGTTCGACTTCCCCTTCGACGCCAGCCTACCTGCTCCGGCCGTGAGCAACCTGAACGCAGCCGTAGTTAACCTGTTCTACTGGAACAACCTGATGCACGACGTAATGGCCCGCAAGGGTTTCGACGAAGTGAGCGGCAACTTCCAGGTGAAGAACTACTCCGGCACCGGCCTCGGCAACGACAACGTGTTGGCCGAAGCCCAGGACGCTTCCACCTCCTCCACGGTCAGCCTGAACAACGCCAACTTCCAGACTCCTGTGGACGGCATGCGCCCCCGGATGCAGATGTATTTGTGGGATCGGTCGGTGGCCCCGGTGACGATTACAGCCCCTGCTAGCCTCGCTGGCAACATTGAATCCGTTGAGGCTACGTTTACCCGGCGTCTGTCGCGCACGGGGCCGGTAAGCGGTACCTTGGTACTGGCCAATGACGGGACCACCACGCCTAACCTGGGCTGCTCTGCCTACACCAATGCCGCCGCAGTAGCTGGCAATATTGCTCTTATCGACCGGGGTACCTGCGCCTTCACCATTAAGGTACAGCAGGCCCAGGCCGCCGGGGCTAAAATGGCTATTGTCATCAACAACAACGGCAACCAGATTCCCTTCGCCTTCACGGGTGATACCACCGGCATCCGGATTCCGGCCGTTATGATTTCGCAGGCCGACGGTAACCGCATCAAAGCCAGCCTGCAGGCCGGCAATCCGGTTAACCTAACTGTTTCTCCGCCGGTTACTTATTACCGCGACGGTGATTTTGATAACGGCATCGTAGCTCACGAGTACGGGCACGGCATTTCCAGCCGCCTCACCGGCGGCCCCGCCAACGCCAACTGCCTGAGCAGCGCCGAGCAGATGGGCGAAGGCTGGAGCGACTTCTTCGCGCTGTGGATGACCACTAAGCCCGGCGACGTGGGTACTACCGGCCGCGGCATCGGTACGTACGCTTCCTTTGAGCCCACTACCGGCTTGGGCATCCGCCCTACGCAGTACAGCACCAACATGCAAATCAACCCGGCTACCTATGATTACGTGGGTAAGACGGTAGCCAACGTCAACTACAACACCTATGTGGATGCCAGTGGCCAGACCCGCGTGTACGTCCACAGCATTGGCTATATCTGGGCTACCACGCTGTGGGATTTGAACTGGGCCCTGATTGGCAAGTACGGCTACAACACGGACCTGAACGCCAACACCGGCGGCAACAACATTGCCCTGCGTCTGGTGCTGGATGGCTGCAAACTGCAACCTTGCAACCCTGGTTTCCTGGACGGCCGTAACGCCATTCTGAAGGCGGATTCCATCAACAACAAGGCCGCCAACGCTGCCCTGATCTGGCAGGTATTCGCCCGCCGGGGCATGGGTGCCAGCGCCGTACAAGGCAGCAGCAACGTCCTGAGCGACCAGAAGGCCGCTTTCGACCTGCCCACTTCTATCCTGAGCACCAAGCAGCTCAATGAGCAGCTGCTGGAAGTGTACCCCAACCCTGCCACCGACCAGCTGATGGTACGCACGCAGGTAGGCAGCAAAGCTCCGGTACAGGTAGAGCTGGTGTCGTTGCTGGGCCAGCGCGTGAGCACGCAAACGGTTGCCGCCGCCCGTCTCCAGCAGGAGGGCGTGGTGGTAAACACCAGCAAAGTAGCCGGTGGCATCTACCTCGTGCGCCTGACCACCTCGGAAGGCATCATCACCAAAAAAGTAGTAGTGCGCCACTAATCCGGCGGACACTTGCCCGTATAAGAACCGCCCGGCAAGCTGCCGGGCGGTTCTTTTTTATGTAGCCCTCATGCCTGCACCTGACTTTCCGCGCCCCAATGATGCCTTGCTGGCTCTACGCCCCGCAGTAGCCGCTACCCTCAGCGCTGATGACACTACGGCGGCCCGCTTCCTGCACAGCACCCTGCGGCCCGTGCTGAAACTCCAGAATGATGTGTTGCTGCGAGTAGTGGCTGGTTTCGTACAGGACCATCATATTCCGCTGGCAACTGCCTCAGCCGTGGAACAGCAGCGCCTACTGGCGGAGCTGCTGACGCGTAATACGAAGCTACGCTACACCATAATTGGGCTGGTAACGGGCCTGTTTACCCTCCCCGAATGGGCAGAATATGGCCTCCATCGTTCTGAACTAAACCGGCGTTTGCTGGAACTAGCTACCCGCCGGGTGCAGGACCAGGCCGGTGCCGTGGCAGTACTGGTAGCTGAGTAGAACATAAATCACAAAAAAGGCCCGCAGTTGCTGCGGGCCTTTTTTGCGGAATGGCAATCTTATAACCTAGTCGTACTGGGAGTCGCGCAGGTGTACGGGGGCGGCTTTCTTGCGCAAACGCATGTTTAACACCTCCACAATCAGGGAGAAGAACATGGCGAAGTAGATGTAGCCTTTCTCAATTTCCTTGTGGAAGGCTTCCATCACCAGCATCACCCCAATCATAATCAGGAAGGACAAGGCCAGCATTTTGATGGTGGGGTTCTTGTTCACAAAATCGGCTACCACACCCGAGAAGACCAGCATTACGCCCATCGAAAGAATTACGGCCAGAATCATAATCAGCACGTTATCCACCAGGCCCACGGCCGTCAGAATGGAGTCGAAGCTAAACACGATGTCAATGAGGATAATCTGGAAGATGACGCTCCCGAAAGAAGCGCCGCCTTTGCCGCCTTCCTCGTGCTCTTCCTCGCCCTGCAGCTTGGTGTGTATTTCGGTGGTGCTCTTGGCAATCAGGAACAAGCCCCCGGCCAGCAGAATCAGGTCGCGGCCCGTTACGCCAAAGTCGTGGTCGGCCCAAGGAATATCCAGCTGAAACAGCGGCGCCTTCAGGCCCACAATCCAGCTAATACTCATCAGCAGCCCGATCCGGCACAGCAGCGCCAGCAGCAGGCCAATGCTGCGGCCCCGCTTCTGCATGTCGCGGGGGAGGCGGTTTACAATAATGGAGATGAAGATGATATTGTCAATCCCCAGCACAATTTCCATGAACGTAAGCGTGAGCAGGCTTACCCAGGTTTGGGGGTCAGAAAAAACTGAAAAATCGAAGTGCATGGGGGAGAAGATGAGATGAGGGAGCACGCAATATGGCAAGAAACCAACCTGGTGCAACGACGGGCCACCAGAGGGTGCCCATCACCAGCGGGTGGGTTGGCTATGACTTCATATTGATGAATTGCAAGGGCTGGCCAATACTGGCCTGGCGCACCGCCGCAATGGCCGCCTGCAGCTCATCTATCTTCTTGGCCGTCACGCGCACCTGGTCGTCCTGCATTTGGGCTTCCACCTTCACTTTGGCATCTTTGATAGCCTTAATGATTTTGCGACCTGCCTCCTTGTCTACGCCGGCGCGTACTTTCACTACTTTCTTCACCAACGCCCCGTTGGGCTGCTCCTCCGCCGAGAAGTCCAGCGCCGTGCCATCGATGCCCTGCTTCACAATACGGGTGAGCAGGATATTTTCCAAAGCCTGCACGCGCATAGAGTTTTCCGAAGTCAGCGTGATGACGTTGGCTTTCTTGTCCAACTCAATGCCACCTTTGGTGTCGCGCAGGTCGTAGCGGGTTTGCAGTTCTTTTTTGGCTGTATTTACCGCATTTTCGAGAGTTTGCGGATCTACTTTGCTAACGATGTCAAAAGATGCCATGGGAAATGGGCTGAGAGAGGAGAAAATCAGGACAACGGCCAAAGATAGTGAGGCGCTCTGCGCTCCGTAGGCTGCGGCCTAAAATACCAGCATACCCAGCCACCCTCTCCCAGGTTTCACCTACCCTGCATTTCTGCCGCCATGACCATTACCGCCCCCCATACGCCCGCCGAGTGGGCCGCCTACTACCGCCTGCGCTACGAGGTACTCCGCCAGCCCTGGCAGCAGCCCGAAGGCTCGGAACGTGCCGACGACGACTTGGCCGCCAGCACCACCCATGCGCTTCTGCTGGCTCCTGAGGGCTACGCGGCGGGCGTGGGCCGCCTGCACCCCAGCGGGCCGGCCCAGGGGCAACTGCGGTTTATGGCCGTGCATCCGGCGTGGCAGGGCCAAGGCATTGGCCGGCAGGTGCTGGAGTTTCTGGAAGCAGCAGCGGCAGCGCAGGGCCTGCGGGAGCTGGTGTTGCAGGCCCGGGAGGCAGCCGTTCCGTTTTACGAGCGGCTTGGGTACGCCGTGGTAGCGCCCTCGCACACGCTGTTCGGGAGTATTCCGCATTTTCTGATGCGCAAAGAGTTAACTCCGTAGGGCCGCAGCCCGCGGTGTACACCACCAGCGGTGTGGCTGAAAGTTGCTACTTTTCCAACCCTCCCACTTCCTCGCCTGCTTACCTCATGCAACCTACTTCACTTGACGCGGCAACGCTCATAGCCGTGTATAACCGCATTAATCACTACGGGCAGGCCAACGGGATGGAGTTGGTGCTCAATCAGCCCGGCGACGTGCGCTATACCATGACCATCCGCAACGAGCACCTCTCCTCCCCCGGCACGTGCCACGGGGGCGTGCTGGCCGGCCTCATGGATTCGGCCCTGGGGGCAGCGGCGCTTTCCCTGGCATTTACGGCCGGCGAGTTGGTTTCTACGGTGGAATTTAAAATCAACTACCTGCACCCTGTGCGCTTGAACGACCAGCTAGTGGCCCACGGCGTGGTAGAACACAGCGGCAAAACCCTAGTGGTTAGCAGCGCCACCATTACCTGCCCCACGCGCAACAACCTGGTAGTAGCCCGCGGCATGGGCACGTTCAACCGCTACCCCGCCACCAAGCGAGACTTCCATGATTTACTGGTTTCTCCGGAGTAGAGGAGCAGTGCGTATTCAGTCAAGGTAAGGAGCATGGTCAATGCCAGTCAAGTAGTTGGGGCGCTACTCTTTTCTCCAGCAAAAAGCCGCCGAAAGCCCTATGTAATGGGCTCCCGGCGGCTTTTCAACGTACCGAACCTTCTAGGTTATAGTCGTTCGGGTGAGCTGGCCGACTCGTGTTCGTGGTGGTCGTGGTCGTACTCGTCGTTTTCGTCTATCTCGGGGGCTTCCACTTTGCGCACGTTGCGGGCACAATCTTCGTCGCGGTGGTTGCGGCCCACGGTAAACTCTACCCAGTCGCCTTCCCGCAGCTCATTGAAGTCACCCTCCGCCATATCGGCGTAGCTGAAGAAGAGGTTATTGGGAGGCATCACCACAAAGCCAAAGCCGTTTTTCAGGTTTTTGATGGTGCTGATGCCTATCGTACCAACCGGCCCGGCTGCCGTGGGGCCCGTGGGGCGCACCGGCTTCACGGCCGGATACGCTACTGGCTCGGGCGTGTTCACGAACATGGTTTCTACCAGCTCGTCGCCGGTGCTCAGGCCCTGGTCAATGATTTCGTGCATCTGAATTGGGTAGGTGGCCTGATCCAACAGCTGCTGCGAAGCGCGGGTAACGCGGTTTTCGCCCTTGAAATCGGTGTATTTGAAGTCCCAGTTCAGGAGCATCACGCGGGTACCCACGGTGTTCAGCTTCTTGATCAGGGGCGCGTAGTCGGAGTCGCCGGCAATCAGCACCACCACGTCAAAGCTCTTGTGGATGGCTAATTCCAGGGCCTCCAGGGACAGCCACACGTCAATGCCTTTTTCCTGCAAACGACCATCACGGGTTTTCAGGGGCATGTAGTGCGTCTGGATACCCATGTTCATCAGGATATCATCCAGCAGGCGGTCATGAAACAGGCGGTCCTTATCGCGGGCTTCCGTTGCGGAGAGGCGGCCACGGAAAAAATGGGCGTCAATAATCTGGCTCAGACGTACATCTACGTCTTCCTCCTCAGCTACCTGATGACGGATAAATTCATGGAGGCCTTCCAAACTGATACGGGCCTTACGATCATGCTGGAAGTAGTAGTAATCACTGATTTTCAGGAAATAATTGCCGTCGTAGAAGACGCCGATCCTGATCAGAGGGCTATTCATCTGGTTCATACAAGAAACGGTTTGAGCGCAAAAAGGTGTGTGTGAGTAAGAGCGGGTAAGCGAGGTCGGTACGGTCCGGTTGCATCCGGAGGCCCGTCAAAGGTAGTCGTTGGCAGGCTTGCAGTATACTAATAATCCAGTGGCAAAAGTAAGCAGCAGATTCGGGAGAGAACAGGCACCGAAGCGAAAAACGCGTTGGGCTGTTTTAGGCCGCAAATACACATCTGCAGGTGAGCCGTGGATGAAGAAGGCTGATTTTGGGCTCTGAATGAGCTAATTATCCAATTTATTTGGGCATAAGCATATCCATTTATTCCTACAATATTAAACAAAATCTATTCTTAATCTCTAAATTAACAGAATACAATCTACATGAGATTTATCTAACTCACTCGCGCTATTGACAGCAAAGCCAATAGCGCCGCACGTAGAGTAGCTTCCTGTTAAAATCCAAAACCGATTACTTTCCAGCTACAGCGGCTATTCAAATGTATAGGCTACTATATTCTGAATAGAAAGTATTCGTCCGAACAAGGAATTCAACAGCCCAATGCAACACATCCGTAGACCAAAGGACACAGATAACCCTTGTAGGTGGCCCGGCAAAGGTACAACTTATGGACTTTTTTAGAAAAGATCTAAAATTTGAGCCTACCCAGCCAGATTCCTACTACCAATAGCGCGTACCCGATACAAATAGCTACCTCCAGTAAGTTGCCACTCTTGGAACCGGTCCGAATCAGGGGAATTTTCAGGCAGACATCGGTGAGGGGACGAAACCACTTCACGCCGGCTTTGGTGAGCGTATCGGCCAGGAGGTGCGACGCGTAGCCGCCGCCAGCAAACAGGGCCACGCCGTGCCAGCCCAGGCTCTGGTTGGCAAGGTGCCCAATGTAAGTCCAGAGGCCGGCGGCCCAAATGGTGTGCGTCCAGGAGCGGTGACTGGTAAACGGTGCCACCGACACGAACAGGCCCAACATACTCAGCCACACAAACCCCGTGTATAACCCCGCAACCACCGTGCACAGACCAGTAAACAGAAGGGCCAGCTTGCGAGTAGAGTCGCCCTGCAGGGCTGCTCCAATCAGGCCAAACGCCAGCGCCGCCGTGAAACCCATGCGTCGGTCGGGACCCAGGGGCAACTGGAAGTGGGTGTACAGCGCCAGGCCAGCCGCAACTACGATGAAGGCCCAGCGCACGTAATTCTGAGCAAAGCCGAGCCGTTTGCTGAGGCGGGAGCCGGGGTGGTCAAGATCGGGAGCCAGGGAGGAAAAACCGGCCAGGGCAATACCAGCTGGTGAAAAGGGAATGCCCGGCACCAGCCCGGCCACGGCTACGCCGGTAATCAGGCCAATGGCCAAATGAGAAGAACCGCGCACTAACGACAGAGGTAAAAAACAGACGCAACGAAGATACCAGCGGCGGCAACAATACCGGATAGTAACCCGCGTAAATTCTTCGGCAGTTAGGTAGCGTAAGGCGCAATGAAATTTTGTTATTCGTATAGAACGTCCTGCCTGGCGAGACTTACAATGACGTTCAACTACCCTGCCGTCAGCGCAACCTGGGTTACCACTTGCCGGAGCTGCCTTTCAGATTGCCCTGAATATCGTGCACCTGCCCTTCCAGCAAGGCCAGGCCCCGCCGAAAAGCATCAGTGGCCTCGGCCTTTTCATGGTCGGGCAGGGGGCCATGTTGTTGCACTTGCTCCCGAACGTGGCGCAGGTGATTGAGCAGATCATCCCACTCATCGGGGGAAGGATTGGTCGCGGAAGTAGTCATGAGCAAGGCAAAGCCGGAAAAGACAGGAACTAGCGCGGGTGGGGATGGGAAGATACGGCAGCGCCGCTGAAAAGTGTCGGAAACTTTCGGGGCGTGGGTGTGGTATTGAATAGCGCGGATTATGCGGATTTTTGGATTGCGCGGATTTTGGATGCTCGGTTTTGTTGATAGATGATGGTTTTTGGTCAGCTACAAATCGACAGTAGCTGATTGTAGTAACCGCATTCAGGATTGACCAAAATCCGCGCAATCCAAAAATCCGCACAATCCGCGTTACTGCCTATTGCCCGACCGGATGTTCATTCGGTCGGGCTTCTACCTTTGCCTCCTCTCCTAGCCGATACTTGTTTTGAAGGTCACCGATTTTCTCAAGCTCTACGCCCTCGACCCCACTACCCTGACAGTAGGCGCCCGCCTGAACCCGGCCACGCAACACAGCCTACGCGGGGCCGCTAAAGCCGCCGACGCAGCACCCGTGC
This sequence comes from Hymenobacter sp. UYP22, assembly GCF_040547285.1. Classification (NCBI taxonomy): domain Bacteria; kingdom Pseudomonadati; phylum Bacteroidota; class Cytophagia; order Cytophagales; family Hymenobacteraceae; genus Hymenobacter; species Hymenobacter sp. UYP22. Next base: position 254,359 of record NZ_JBEPPK010000002.1, read on the forward strand.
GCCTGCATTTGCGCGGCCTCATCGGGAGCCAGGATGCGGTGCTGGCCGCCGCGTTGCACCAGGAGTTTCCGGACCAGCACCACTTGTTTGTGCTGCACGACCGGGACGAGGCGGGCTTCTTCCTGGCCGACTTGCAGCACCTGATACCCGAGGAGGAGCCGCTGCTGTTCCCGACTTCTTACAAGCGGCCCTACTCCTTCGACGAGACGGAAAACGCCAACGTGCTGATGCGGGCCGAGGTGCTCAACAAGCTCAACAGCCACCGGGGCCCCAAAGCCGCCGACGTGCCCGCCGAACCCGAGGGCGACGACGCGGGCAAGAGCAAAAAAGGCAGCAAAGCCAGCGTGAAGGAAACGGCCGGGGCGCTTATTGTGACGTATCCGGAGGCCCTGTTCGAGAAGGTTATCAACAAGAAGAGCCTGGTGGCCAACACCTTCCTGGTGAAGGTGGGCGACAAGTTGGACGTGAACTTCGTGAGCGACATGCTGGCGGAGTACGACTTCGAGCGGAGCGACTTTGTGTACGAGGCCGGTCAGTTTGCTGTGCGTGGCGGTATCGTGGACATTTTCAGCTACGCCAACGAGCTGCCCTACCGCATTGAACTGTTCGGGGATGAGGTGGAGACGATTCGCACGTTTGACCCGGAGAGTCAGCTCTCGGTGGAGAAGCGCCAGCAGGTGAGCATCATCCCGAACGTGCAGACCAAGTTGCTCCAAGAAACACGCGAAGCGTTTCTGGACTTCATTCCGCAGAACACCGCCATCTGGGCCAAGGACGTGCGCCAGACCCTGGACGTAGTGGACGAATACTTCGACAAGGCCGAGCACGGCTTTAAGGAGCTGCTGGCGGCCTCGGGCGGCACGCAGGTGGTGAGCAAGCCCGACGACTTGTTTGAATCGGGCAAGTCGCTGAAGAAGCTGCTGGACGGGTTTGCGGTGGTGGAGTTCGGCAAACGGTTTCACTACAAGGCCGGAGCCGAGGAGTTCCAGTTCAGCGCCAAGCCCCAGCCGAGCTTCGGCAAGGACTTCAACCGCATTGTGAAGAACCTGCACGACAACCAGAAGAAGGGCTACACCAACGTGATTGCCGCCGAGCAGGTGCGCCAGGCCGACCGCCTGCGCACCATCTTCGATGAACTGGACAACAACGTGCAGTTTCAGCACCTGCTGCTGGGCCTGCGCGAGGGGTTCATTGACGAAACGCTGAAGCTGGTAGTATACACCGACCACCAGCTGTTTGAGCGCTACTACCGGGCTCAGGAAACCCGCAAGTTCTCCAAGAAAAAGGCCCTTACGCTCAAGGAGCTGCGCACCCTGGTACCCGGCGACTACGTGGTGCACCAGGACTACGGCATTGCGCGGTTTGCGGGCCTTACGCAGGTAGAAATCAACGACCGGGTGCAGGAGGCCATCCGGCTGGTGTACCGCGACGACGACGTGCTGACCGTCAGCATCCACGCCCTGCACAAGATTGCCAAGTACAGCGGGGCCGAGGGCACGCCGCCCACCATGAGCAAGCTGGGCTCGCCGGAGTGGGAAAACAAGAAGAAGAGCGTCAAGAAAAAGGTGAAGGACATTGCGGCCGAGCTGATTCGGCTGTATGCTAAGCGCAAAACCGCGCCCGGCCACGCCTTCGCCCACGACTCCTTTATGCAGGCCGAGCTGGAATCCAGCTTTATCTACGAGGACACCCCCGACCAGGCCAAGGCCACCGAGGACGTGAAGCGCGACATGGAAGTGCCCCACCCCATGGACCGCTTGGTGTGCGGCGACGTGGGCTTCGGCAAGACGGAGGTAGCCATCCGGGCCGCGTTTAAGGCCGTGGCCGATGGCAAGCAGGTAGCCATTCTGGTGCCCACCACCATCCTGGCCATGCAGCATTACAAAACCTTCCGGGAGCGGCTGGCCGATTTGCCCGTGACGGTGGAGTACGTGAACCGCTTCAAAACCACCAAGCAAATCAAGGAAACGCTGGGCCGGGTGGCCGAGGGAAAAACCGACATTCTCATCGGCACCCACCGCCTCACGAATAAGGATGTCGGATTTAAGGATTTAGGATTATTGATTATTGACGAGGAGCAGAAGTTCGGGGTAAAAACCAAGGACAAGCTCAAGGAGCTAAAGGTGAACGTGGACACGCTCACCCTCTCGGCCACGCCCATTCCGCGCACCCTGCACTTCTCCCTCATGGGAGCCCGCGACCTGTCGGTAATTGCCACGCCCCCGCCCAACCGCCAGCCGGTACAAACCGAACTGCACGTGTTCGATGAGCTGCTGATTCGGGATGCCATTTCCCGGGAGCTGAAGCGGGGCGGGCAGGTGTTTTTCGTGCACAACCGCGTGAAGGACATTGAGGAGCAGGCCAGCATGATTCTGCGCCTGGTGCCCGATGCCCGCGTGACCTACGTGCACGGGCAGATGGACGGCGACCTGCTGGAAAAGCGCATGATGAAGTTCGTGGATGGCGACTACGACGTGCTGGTGGCCACTACCCTCATCGAAAGCGGCCTGGATATTCCCAACGCCAATACCATCATCATCAACCGGGCCCACATGCACGGCCTCAGCGACCTGCACCAGATGCGGGGCCGGGTGGGCCGCTCCAACAAAAAGGCCTACTGCTACCTGCTCACGCCCCCGGTGGCCGGCCTGCCGAGTGATGCCCGCAAGCGCCTGAGCACCCTCGAAGAATTCTCCGACCTGGGCGCGGGCTTCAACGTGGCCATGCGCGACCTGGACATCCGGGGGGCGGGCAACCTGCTGGGCGGCGAGCAGTCGGGCTTCATCAACGACCTGGGCTTTGAAACCTACCACCAGATTCTGGACGAGGCCGTGCAGGAGCTCAAGGAAACCGAGTTCCGCGACCTGTTCCTGGGCGACCCCACCCAGCGCCTGCAGGAAGCCGCCGGCACCGGCCGCCCCAAGGAGTGCAACATCGAGACGGACCTGCAAATCCTCATCCCCGACCAGTACGTGAGCAGCGTATCGGAACGCCTGCAGCTGTACAGCAAGCTGGACCGCGCCAAAGGCCCCGAGGAGCTGCGCAAGGTGCTCACCGGCATGGTGGACCGCTTCGGGCCGCTACCCCAGGAGGTGGAGCAGCTGGCCGACATTGTGCGCCTGCGCTGGCAGGCCTGCCAGGTGGGCTTTGAGAAGCTGACGCTGAAGAAGAACCTGCTGAAAGGCTTCATCCCGGCCGCCAACAACGAGCGGTACTTCCAGAGCGACACCTTCGGCAACATCCTCAGCTACGTGCAAACCCACCCCCGCTCCGCCTCCATGAAGGAGCGCAAGGAACAGCTCATCCTCAGCATCGAAGACGTGAAGAACGTCCAAGCCGCCAAACGCATCCTGAGCGAGTTGGGCAGTGAGGAAACGGTGGGGGTGTAAGCTCTCAATTTCAACAAAAAGCCACGCCTCCACTCAGGAGGCGCGGCTTTTTTGTTTTATAGCTGGATCAGGCTCTGGCAGAAATACTGAAAGCTTGGCGACTTATTAGCCACTATATCCAGGTGCGGGGCAATGGTTTCGGCAGTTTCAATTTTAGGAAGCTTGCTCAAATGCGGATAGTACCCTCCTTTTTGCAACACCCGCAACAGGTTTTCCCAAGTGTTGGCAATGGTGTCGGAGTCATGGGGCAAGCCGCTGAAATGCTGCGGGCGTACCCGCGGATACCCCGCCTGAATAGCCTCCCGGTCACCAAAAAACCACGCCTCCAATTCCTGCACGGCCAGCCGGGTCATTATGTAAAAAGGCTGCCCGGCGGTAGCCGTAGTTTTGGTTAGCAGACCTGCGTCGGCCACTATTTTTTCCAGCTCCGCTTTTCGGCGCCGACAATCCGTATCGGCATCCATTAGAATGATGACCCGTAAATCAGGCTGCGCGGCCAACTGGCGCGCGTAGGTTTTTAGCCGGCCGGGCAACCGCTGAAACAGGTCGGTTTTGCCACGGTGGAAATGGCACCACCACGTCACATGTTGCGGCAGCAGCTTCGGCAACAGCGCGTCCAGTGCGGCCTTAGCCGATTCTTCCTCCAGCAGAAACTCCAGGTGCATACTACTGCGCGGCTGAAGTGCGAGGAGCCAGCGGGTCGCCGAGGCGGAAGAAGTTGCTGGTCCAGAGGTAGCCCAGCGGCGAGCCATCCTCCACCAGCTCCTTTACCTGCGGAATATCGGCCGTGCGCGTGGCCTGGGTGTAGCCATCCGGGCCCCGGTCCAGAATCCAGACCTGCTTCGGTTCCAGAGCATCCAGCAGGAAGGGCGAGTGGGTAGCCACCAGCAGCTGCCGCGTTTCGGTGGCTTTGCTCAACTCCTCGGCCAGGCGCGGCAGCAGGCGCGGGTGCAGCTCGTTTTCCGGCTCCTCAATCCCCAGCAGCCCGGTGGCGTTGGGCTCATATAGCAGCGTCAGTAGGGCCGCCAGCCGCATCGTGCCATCCGACATGTACTGGGCCGGCAGCGGCTTCTCAAACGGCGCATCCCGGAAGCGCAGCAGCAGCCGCTCATCGGAGGTACTTTCCATCACCACCTCCGCTAGCCCCGGCACCCAGCGCCGCAGCTGCTCGCTGATGCGGGCCAGCGCCTCCGGGTGCTTGATGTGCAGGTAATACAGCACGTTGGGCAGGTTATCCCCGTTAGCCGACAGCGTCTCCTGTGGGCCTACATCGGAAAAGCCCTTTAAGTGGTCGTCAGTGAGGTGGACATAACGGTAGGACTGGAGTAAGTTTTTGATAGCATGTGCATAGGGGCTGATTTTACGACTATATGCAAAAGCATATCCTAGCATCGAAGTCCCTATACCGCTCAAGTACATTTGTCGATTATCAGACGGTTTTTCTCGGCCTTCCTCGTTGTAATCTGAGGGGATTAACTCAGATGTAAGACCTGTAGAATTTCCACTTTGAGATAAGAATGTTTTGAACAACTTACCTTCTCCGAATATCCTGCCATCTGGCAGATAGAAGCCTTCTTCTAGAACGTCAAGTTTAGCATTATATCCATCTATGATCAGATAATAGCTTATAGATCCTAATCCGCTATATAATTGAACCTCAAACTCAATCGGCCCCTCCTGCCCGCGCGTCCGCATTCCGGCGAAGCGGTTGCGCTTTTCCCAGGCTTGCTGCAGGTTGCCGCTCACCGCTTCGGCCAGAAACGCCAGTGCGTCGAGTACCGTGGATTTGCCGCTGCCGTTGGGGCCGATGAGCACCGTCAGCGGCGTCAGGTCGCGCAGCTCCACGTCGCGCAGGGCACGGTAGTTTTTGATGCGCAGGTAAGTGAGGCGAGGAAAACCGGCAGCGGCGGGAAGGTCGGGCATGGGTAAAGCAGTAGTGGCTACAAAATACGTGGGTTTGAAAGAATGTGAGTAGTATGTTCGCCAGGCCCATTGACTACACCTCTTTTTTTACGGCTGTGTCCTGCCACTCTAGTTACTATGCTTCGTCATTTTCGGCCTATCAACTGGCGCTTACTGCTCCTGCATTTTCTGTCAATACCTCTACTCATTCTTGGTGCGCAGCAAGTGGCGTTGGTTCCGTATGCTGAGATGATAACCCTGTATCAAAAGGGAGGAATACAGGCACTGGAGGATTCGCCCCAGGGCTTTACGATAGAAGATATAGGCGGACTGATTATAGCCCCCATGTATGCATGGTTGCTGGCTATCCTAGCTGGTTGCGCTCTGTCAGCACTGGTGGTGTGGCACAGGCGGGAAAGTAGGATGCTTCCCGTTACACTGTTTGTACTCGCCATAGTCACCTCCTGGACACACTACTATGAAAGTGATACTGCCAAAAGTGGCTTGGCTTTTCTGCGGTGGCCATTTGAGGCGTGGCCGCTGGCTACGCGTTTAGGTATTGTAGGCTCAGGGTTGGTGATACTGGGGTGCCTGCCATTCCTGCTTACCTGGCAGCAGCCAACTCAAGCACGAAACAGCTAGAAGTAGCGTACCCACCCCACACAACAACCAGCCGCGCCGCCGCTCCAGTCTCTGCGGCGGGCGGAGGGCGTTGCGCCCCCGCCACTATCTCTTGTCACCCGGTCAGCACGGCTTGTCACTCCGCCACTACGCGTTGTCACCCGGTCAGCGGCTCTTGTCATGAGGGCAGCAGGCGTTGCCACCTCGTCAGCGGGCCTTGTCACCTCGCCACTAGCTATTGTCACCTCGGCAGCGGGTCTTGCCACCTCGTCAAGGGTACTTGTCAGCCCGGCAGCGGCCGTTGCCACCCCGCCCGAAAATATTTCCTGTTCAGCTTAGCGGATGCCGCCTGCCGCCTATCTTCCCCAGGTACTTAACCTGTATGCTTTTATGACTGATAAGCAACACGCCAGCCTCACCATGATGCAGGCCACCCTCGCCGTCCTCGACCAGCACGCCGGGGTGTATGCCACCAACAAAGCCCTCAGCGCCGTTATAAGTACAGGTACCAGAGGATAGCCAAAAAGCCAGCTCCCTCCTTCACGCAGGAGAGAAACTGGCTTTTTGGCATTGTATGCTGTTGTTAGTTAGCTGCCGTGGCTGTGGCCTGCGGTGCCGTGGCCGGGGCCTTGGCTTGCTGGCTGGTGACAGACAGGATAAGCTGCACGGTTTCGGCGGGCTGGTCCCAGTGGGGGAAGTGGCCGCAGTGGTCGAACCAATAGAGGGCCGCATCCGGAAAAGCGGCGGTGGCGCGGCGGGCCTGGCTGGGGAAGCACACCCGGTCTTGCCGGCCCCAGCCGATTACCAGCGGGTGCCGGATACTACCGCCCGGAGCGCCCTGCTGCCGGGGTCCGTAGGCCAGGTTGCGCAGCAGCTCGTCGAATACGGGTGTGCGGGCAAACGTGCGCAGCTCGGTGAGGGCTACCTCGGCGGGGATGCGCCAGGGCCGAGCCGAAAACTGGGCCAGCAGCAACGTACGAGGTACCGCGTGGCCGGTAAGGGCGGGCAGGGCCGGCTCCAAAGCCCGCAGCAGCCGCACCGAACCAGCCACCGAGTAGTAGAAAAACGGCACTTGCCACCCTTGCCAGAACCCGCCGGGGTCCAGGGATACCACGGCGCCTACCACCCCGCGCCGGGCCAGCTCCAGCACCAGCCGCGCGCCCATGGAGGAGCCCACACAGTCGATGCCGGTGAGCTGGTGGTCTTGCAGCCAAGTGGTGAGGGCATCGGCCAGCTCGTAGAAGCCGTTGGGTCCGGGCAGCGGGGGCGTTTGGCCGTGGCCGGGCAGGTCTACGGCTATTACCTCACGGTGGGCCGCCAGCTCCGCCAGAATGGGGTTCCAGGAGCGCCAGCTGCCCCCAATGCCGTGAATGAGTAGCAACGGCCGTCCGCTGCCGCGCCGAATATGATGCAGTTCCATAAATACGTGTACCAAACAGTTGAACCATAGCCTACCTCCATTTCGGCTATGCCAACAGGACAAGGCTCCGATTTGGTAGTACGCGGCCTACTTATCGGCAGTCACCTTGGGGCCGGATTCTGCACATCAGTGCCGGAAGTATTCTGATGGGTTGCTGTTCTGTGACAGAACCGGACACGGGGTATGTCTTCTAGCATTTACGGCCGCCCGCCCAGCTCTACTGTAAGTTATTTCACTATTATTCAACCACTTGCTTTCTATTGCCTATTACCAGCCTATTTCCTTATACCGCATGTACTGATGGTCTGGCAGCAGTAGAGGAAAGCCATACTGGTTTTTTTCAGGAGGCCGTACGCTGTTACTGGCAAGAACAATTCCTGGCTTTCTCCAATCTGTAAAGTTTTCGGCTTATAAGACGCCAACGTGCGGGCATCCCGCCCTAGCCGCTTAGTTACCTTGCTAGTTAGTTTCAGGCAGTACGCTGGGGCAACCAGTGTTCCTGGACTCTACAGTAAATATAACTATTTTAATATACTAACATGCCGCATAGTGAAATGGGACAGAAGCTGGGTACTCTATTACCTAAGAGAACAGCTAAGCTCCTGTATGTGGATGCATAATTTTGGCTTTCGGGAAAAGTTGGCGGCTACCAGCAGACACGCAGCGTATACAAGGGCAGGATTTTAATCTTTTTCATTTTTTCAGCATTCACTTTTCATCCTCTCGCTATGAAACTGCTTTTTGCTTCTGCTGCTGCACTGTTGCTCGGTATTTCTGCCGCTTCTGCTCAAACTACTCCTACCACAACGGGTACCGGTACTACTACTACTACTACTACTACCGGTACTCCCACTCCTCAGTCATCGGCGGCCGAGTCGCGGGGAACAGTGGGCACGGCCAATAAAGGTACGTCACCAAATACGGCCACTATGACGGATCAAACTACCAACTCATCGAGCAGCAGCTCCACACGCGTGAACCGCTCGGGCAACACGAACCGCATGGACAAGAAGAACAAATCCATGCAAAAGCCCCGGGGCACGAAGAACATGAATTCTTCAAACGGCTCTACCTACTAGGCTAGCCGGAATAATTTTCTGCTCTGCAAATGGCTGCCCGCTTATAAGCGGGCAGCCATTTTTTGTTCGAGGAAAGGCAGCAGCATATATTGCTAATATTATGTGCAAATATTTACTAATATTTGTCGCAATTCATCTACCATAAACTGGCTCTGCTCGTCTGTCGGTAGGCTGGCCAATTCGGGCTAACTACGCCGCTAGCCGGCAGCCACGCATGCGCCGGTAGCATTTTGGTACTCCCCCTCACCTCTTTCTCCATTCCCATGAGCACCCCCATCCTTACTCCCTACCTTACCTTCAATGGCACCTGCCGCGCAGCCATGCAGTTCTACCACGAATGTTTGGGGGGCGAGCTGCTGATCCAAACGTTTGCTGGTACTCCGGCCGCCGAGCACATGCCCGACGGCGCTGAGCACAACGTGCTTCACTCCTCTCTGAAGGCGGATGGCTTCTTGCTGATGGCCTCCGACACCGGAATGGAGCCGGTTGTGCAGGGAAATTCGGTTTCATTGTCCATCAACTGCTTCGGGCCCGAGGAAATTGCCGATAAATTTCTGAAGCTCTCGGCGGGCGGCACCGTTACCATGCCCCTGCAGGATACCTTCTGGGGCGCTACGTTTGGCATGTTCACCGACCAGTTTGGTATCAACTGGATGTTGAACTACGACAAACCTACTTCTGAGGAGTAACCAACGGGCTGCGGTGTACCTGGCGGCCACCTTCATACTGTAACGTCCCTACCCAAGCCAGACGCAGTCTGACGGGTAGGGACATTGCGGTTGAGGCTGGAGCTGTGACCTACTGCTTTTCAACCGGAAACTTGTCGAGGATATCCTTGGCTGATTTGGCAAATTCGTCGCCCAGGCGGGCCGGGTTGTTCACGGCATCGGCCATGGAGCCCCGCCATACCAGGTTATGAGAGCGGGCATCCACCATATCCAGAATCATGGTGCCCTCCTGGTAGGTTTCGGTGCGGTAGCCCGTGTTGTAGTAGGGCGTGCTGTACCAGTAGCCGTAGTTGATGGGCAACAGGCGGCCCCGGTACGAAAAGGCGTAGGGATAAGCAAAGCCAGCCGCTGGCGGGTTGGCTACCGTGCGCTCGGCCTCCTCAATGTAAAGATGGTAGGTGAGGTAAAAATCCGGCTTGGCCGTGCCCTGCACCATCCGGATGCCGCGCTTGGCCAGCTCCCCATTAATAGCATCTTGGATTTGCTCGTCGTTGAGGGAGCTTTGGTAGATGGGGTTTTGAGAGTCGGCCGATTTCACATCGGTTTTGGCCCAATCGTAGGTGTGGTACTGGCTGAAGTCGACGCCCGGCTTTTGCTGCACGGCAACCGGCGAGGAGCAACCTGCCAGCAGCAGAAACAGCAGCAGGAAAGAGGTGAGAGTAGTTTTCATAGGAAGAAAGGATGAGAAGAACGGAACGTGTTTCTTAGCTATACTCCCCTGATCTAGCAGGAGTTGTATTCAGACTACGCATAGTTTTCAGCTACTATTCCGGGCCGGTTCAGCTTCCGGCAGCCTAGCTCAACGCTTAACTGGCTTAGCTCCTGCGTTGTAACAATAGGCCTGAGTTGGGGGTACTAACCGGACCCCTAGCCCCGGCGATACTGCCGGCCGCAGGGTTTTTGAACACGCTACCGTATGGAAACGATTGAACTAGGAACCTCGGGCCTGCACGCTTCGCGCATTGCTTTTGGGAGTTGGGCCGCTGGGGGCTGGATGTGGGGCGGCACCGAGCAAAACGACGCCGTGGGCGCCATCCGTGCCTCCTTTGAGTTGGGCGTCACCAGCATTGATACGGCCCCCATTTATGGGCAAGGCCTGAGCGAGGAAATTGTGGGCGAAGCCATCAAAGACTTACCCCGCGACCAAATTCAGATTCTGACCAAATTTGGGATGCGCTGGGATGATACGCAGGGGGATTTTGCCTTCAAAAGCCAGAATAACGCTGGCCAGGCCATTGATGTGTACAAGTACGCCGCCCCGGCCAGCATTATTAAAGAGTGTGAGGATAGCCTGCGCCGCCTGGGTACCGACTATATCGACCTCTACCAGATTCACTGGCCCGACAACACCACGCCCATTCCGGAAACTATGGAGGCCGTGCAGCGCCTTATTGAGCAGGGCAAAGTACGGGCCGCTGGCGTGAGCAACTACTCAGTGGAGCAGATGCAGCAGGCCGAAACCGTGCTCAACATTGCTTCCAATCAAGTACCCTACAGCATGGTACGCCAGGATATTGAGCAGGATGTGGTCCCCTACTGCCAGCAGCACCACAAGGCCATTCTGGCTTACAGCCCCATGCAGCTGGGTTTGCTTACGGGTAAGATAAAGCCCGGCCAGCAGTTTGAAGCCAGTGACCTGCGTGCCACCCACCCGCTGTTTAAGCCCGATTTTGTAACGCGGGTAAATGCCTTTTTAGCCACCATCCGGCCGATGGCGGAAAGCAAGAACGCCACCCTGGGCCAGTTGGTGCTACGCTGGACGCTGGCGCAGCCCGGCATTTCGGTGGTGTTGGTGGGCGCGCGCAACGCCGAGCAAGCCGTGCAGAACGCCCGCGCCCTGGAGGTGAACCTTTCGCCCCAGGAAGTGGATTTCATCAGCCAGCAGCTGGCGCAGCTGTAGGCCCGGCCAGAGTCTGTGGACAGGAACTCTCAACGGCATTCTGATGCTATTCAGCCCGTCATGCTGAGCGCAGCCGAAGCATCTCTACCGAGGGTAATCAATGCTACTGCACCGAAGCAGTAGAGATACTTCGGCTGCGCTCAGCATGACGGGCTTTCTGCTTGCTGTCCACACAGCCTAGCAGGTACTCGGTGCAGAGAAGGCGCGGCCCAGGGTGGGTGGCGCCTTTTTGCAACCTTTCGGGCCGGAGTGGCCTCTCCCCTATAGTACACTCCACCTTCTATTCTGTCAATACTATGCGTACTGCTACCCTCTTCCTATTTCTGGCCGCTTTGACATCTATAACCAGCTGCAAAGAGGACACGCCCGAGCCCGAAAAAGCCCTGATGGCCAGCCGCTGGATGCTGGTGGCCGTAGAGGAAACGCCCATTGCCTTTTCCAGCTACTCAGACACGTACCGGTCTTACCTGCAGTTTAACGCCCAGGATAGCACTACCGAAGGTCTGGCGCCGTGCAACTCCTTTAGGGGCACTTTCGCGCTGGGAGCGGCTGCCGGCCAGCTTACTATTAGCCCTCAGTCCTCTACCCGCGCTACCTGCCCGGCCCAGAACATTGAATACAATTACCTCCTTGCACTGCCCCGCACGGTGCGCTACGAACTCAGCAACCAGAATCTGAAACTGTATGATGCTACCAACTCCACTAAAGTGTTGCTGGAATTTGTAGCTGCCAAATAACGCCCTTAGCCTACAAAAAAAGCCCGCCCTTATATAGGAGCGGGCTTTTTTTGTAACTGACTACATCAATCAGAGCAATTAAGTGCTAGTTCATAAGTAACCGTATGAACGTCATGCTGAGCGCAGCCGAAGCATCTCTACTGCTTCATTGCAGTAGTAATCCAACGAAGCGGTAGAGATGCTTCGGCTGCGCTCAGCATGACGTTCTCTCTGTAGCCGTTTACTTTTGGCTGACTACTTAGCAGGCGCTGCCATCCAGGCCGCAGGCGGCCCCATCGGTGCCGGCCAGCTGCACGGGCTGAGGCCGGGCTTCGGCCCACACTTTTTCCAGCACTTCCCGGAACAGCTCAGTGGGTTGAGCCCCCGATACGGCGTACTTATCCTCGAACACGAAATAAGGCACTCCCCGAATACCCAGCTGCTGGGCCTGATACTCATCGTAGCGCACTTCCTGCTCAAACTGGTTGGAAGTTAGCAGTTGCTCCACCTCAGCGGTGGGCAGCTCCAACTCGGTGGCCAGGCGGATAAGGGTGGGCACATCGTTGATGTTGAGGCCTTCCTCCAGATAGGCTTTGAACAGGCGCTCCTTGGCGGCATCCTGGCGGCCGTGCCGGGCAGCCAGGTGCACCAGGCGGTGGGCGCGCAGGGAGTTGGCGGGCACTACCGTGTCAAAGTTAAAAGCCAGACCTTCCTCGGCGGCCGATTGGGCCATGTTGGCGCTCATCTGCCGGGCCCAGGCCTCAGTGTTGCCGTATTTCTTGGCGAGGCGGACGTATTGGTTTTCGCCCGGCGTAGGGTTGGCTTGGGGGTCTAGCTCAAAGCTGCGCCACTGAATTTCCACGTCCTGGGCGTGGTCGAAGGAAGCCAGGGCTTTTTCCAGGCGGCGCTTGCCGATGTAGCAAAACGGACACAGGATGTCCGACCAGATTTCTATTTTCATGTTGCTTGTTCGTTATTCCAAATTCCGAATTCAGGAGGCTATAATTCCGTCAGCACCCAAAAAGTTTACCGCCTTTCCCCTCGCCCATGACTACCTGCCAGTTTGAAGCTACCCTGGAAGCTGGTGGCCCCAATTTCATGCCCACCCAAATTGTGGTAGTGCCCCCATTGGTGCTGGAGGCCCTGGGTGGCCCCAGCACGCGGCGGGTTACGGGCACCCTCAATGGGCACGCCGTTCGGCTGGGGCTGCTGCCCCTTACCGGGGGTGGGCGCTACCTCATGGTGAACAAAGACCTCTGCCAGGCTGCAGGCGTGCAAATGGGCCAGCGCGTTACGCTCACATTGGCCCCCGACCCAGAGCCTGACCGGGTGGACTTACCGAGTGAGCTTGCCGAGGCATTTGAGGCCTGGCCCGAAGCCGAAACGGCGTTCAGTCAGCTTTCCGGCAGTATGCGGCGGGCCGTGGCCCAGCACGTACGCACCGCTAAGCAGGCTGAAACCCGGGCGCGGCGGGCCGTTGAGCTTACAGAGCGGCTGGCACGGGGCGCACACCCTTTTCGCAAGCAGTAAGCCTACTGGGTAAGCGCAATGCTGACTGTTTTGGCCGGACCACCCACCGTAAACTTGCACTCATCGAAGCCCGGAGGCGCGAAGCGGGGGCGCACGTTATTGGAGAAGGCAAAAGGCTCCGTCGGGATGCCCATTAGGTTCTTGTCCAGCTTGTCATTGTTGTTCACGTCCTGAGTGATGGCCACGGCCCAGTCGCCGGGCGGGAGTTCTACGGGCACACTCACCTGCCGCTGCCCCGCAGGCTTCACCACCCGCATGAAGGCGTAACCGCCCTTGGTCAGAAACGTTTCCTGCGCATTATAGAAGTACACCTTCACGGCCGAGGAGGTGGAAGCCAGGGCCGACACTACCACCGTGACGGACGAGTTGCCAGCAGCCGAGCAGGTGGCGGGAAGCAGGACGGCCAGGGCAAATCCGGCGGGCAGACCAAAGTGGCGGAATACTTGCATGGCAGAGGGTAGGCAGTGAAACAACGCCTGACCAACACCGCCCCGCCGGAAAACATTCAGCACCCATCGGCCCCGACCGCCTGTGCGGTAGCCAGTACCTGCTGCCAGGCGGCTTCCGGTGAGGCAACGTGCGCAATGCGCAGGTAAGCGGCCTGCTCCATTTTGTCCGTCAGTTGCTGCAAGGCAATCCGCCCAAATACATTATCCGGGGAGATAAATACTGCGCGCCGGATGCCCGCCGCGTAGGCCCGGCGGTTCCAGTCGGCGGCAGCCCAGTCCTGGTCGGCGGGCAGCATGGCTCCAAACCGGCGCGCATCTGATACCCACCCCAACCGCGGGTACCGGGGGGTGTATTGCTGGTATAGCTCCAACCCCTTGTTAAGCAACTGACGCAAGTTGCGGCTGTTGGCAAAGCCGTGCCACTGCACCAGCAGGCACGGCACCTGGGGCAGTAAAAATAACGCTCCGTATGACTCGGTATGGAGCTGGATTTCGGACATACTATAGGTGCCCAACGGGCCTTACACGACGGGCCATTAGTGGCCAGCCCCGGTAATACGCGGCGTGCTCCCGTCCGGCCCAGCAGCTTCGGTCAACGCCAATGCCCGCCCGCCCAACCTGGCTGCTACCTCGGTCAGGACTGCAAGGATACCTGCCGAAGCCACTCGGCGGCGGGGCCGTACTCCTCAAACGTGAGAATAAGGGGCCAGCCGGCTACAGCCACCGAGTTTTCGGCGTAAGACTGGCCCTGAGGCACTGGCGCATATACCCAAGCCAAGTAGTGCAGCCCTGCTTCAAACAACAGGTGCATAATCTGGTAGCTCCGCTGCTCTTCTTCTGTAAGGTTAAACTCCGTGACTTGGGTATTATCGTTCAGGAGCAGCTTGTAATGATGTTTCCGCTCTAAAGCCAGCACCTTTTCTGAGCCCTCCCGCACCAAGTCCAGGGTAAGTTGCCCACGCCACTCTACATGCAGCCACTGGTTAAGCTCATCAAAGGAAATGAGCACGCTCGGCCTCTCAAATAACACTTGTCGGGCTGAAGAAGAAAGGGACTGATATAAAGTCATTATTGACACTGAGACGGTGCACAAAACGGTACGAAGAAGCCGCGCACAGTTACTATTCTGGCAAATGAACCGTAGCTCACCACGGTGCCCGAAGTACAGCTTGGGGTGCCGGAAGCGGCCAGTTGCAAGCTTCACTGCTCAAAGTCGCAGAATATATTCGGCACTTGGCTCCTGGTTATGTGTATTCTGCCACAGAAACAGAATGAAAGCGGCAAGACGTAAAATACCGTGAACAAGCCCCTTAACGCACACTGCGCTGTACTGATTGCCTTCCAATATATTGACTTTTAATTACATGCCACGCCAAAACAGCCCGCTGTTCTGGCGTGCATTGATTTAGGCCAGTGTTCTTGGCATACTGCGGTATTCAGCAACCTACCTCGCAACGAGTAAGCAGCAGTCAGTGGCAGCTATTGGCACCTAGGTTGCAACCATTCCAAGTGGTAGGGGCTCCTTTGCTCACGTCACCGTTTCCATCTAACTGCGTTTAAACTTATGGCTTCTATCCGGTACGCTACTTTACTGAGCGCCACGCTGCTGCTGGGCAGTTGCACCAAAAAAAACGAGCCCATGCCGGCTCCCGTGTATCTGCTGGACCAGCGCTGGATACTGCGTGAGCTAAATGGCCGAAAAGCTCCGTCTTCCGCTTCTGAGCTGCTGCTCAACTCCGTGGATGGGACCAACCGAGGCAAGAGCTTCTGCAACCAGTACGGGGGCAACTACACGCTACCGGGCGGTAGTCCGGAGCTGCGCTTTAGTGAGCAGTTCAGCACCTACGCCACCTGCGCTCAACAAGACCAGGAAACGCTTTACCTGACCCTATTGCCCCGGGTAGCCCGCTACACCATTCGGGAGCGGCAGCTTTTCCTCTATAATGACACCAGCGCGGAACCCCTACTGGTGTTTGTAGCCGCTGAGTAGCTGAGTTTCCCACCCCATATGGGCATCTTGAGAGGTACTTACTGTTAACGAATGCCCGCGGGCATTTATGCTGATTACTTAAACGACGCAAGTGGCTTCTTAGCATGGTTTCATGGTGAGGGTAACAGGTGCTAAGGCGAAACTCTGGCTGCCGCCAGATACGTAGCACATCCTCAAAACCCCACGCTCAGTACCAAAGGCTGCAGCTCCCATACGCGGTAGTAAGAGTTGTACACGGTGCGCAGGCCCACCTCCAGCGGGGTGCGCAGCCGCAGCGGGTTGAACACGGCTGATACATCGAAACCGGTGGAGTAGTAGTTGCGGCGCAGGGTACCTGATTGGGCCTGTACCCCGTCGGCAAATACGTTGGCTTTCAGGCGCTGCACGTACAGCACCCGGCCCAGCTCCCAGTGCACATCGGCCAGGGGCAGGCGGTACTCGGCGCTGGCGGCGGTGAGGTGGTTGGCGCTGAGGTAGGGCAGGTTGCGGGGGTAGAAGATAGTTGCCCCGAACCGGTACTGCGCCTGCTCCTGATACTGGTAGCCACCCCGCAGCCGGAGAGCATGATGCTGGCCCAGGCCCGGCAGAAACAAGCTGCCCTGCGCCCCCAGCTGCCGGGCCTCCAGCCCCCGCCCAAACGGCGTATCCCGCACCGTCAGCAGCACGCTCTGGCCCCAGCGCGGGGCCACGTCGCGGTAGCTTTGGCGCAGGGTGCGGGCAAAGCTCACGGTGCCCAGCAGCACATTAAGGGGCTGCGTGGTTACCTCAACCGGAGAAGGCCGGGGAACGAATGGGTAGTTGCGGGCCTGCTCGTGCTGGTAGAAGGCGCCCACGGTGAGGGAGGTGAGCATGCGCGACGTGGTGAGCACCAGCGGCAAACGGCTGCCCAGGCTCAGGCGGTTGTACTGCCAGGTTTCCTCGCTGAGCCTGCCGGTGGGCAGCGGCCCAATGGCCCGGCGGCCACCGTGCTCCACGCTCACATCCAGCACCGGCCCCAGGCCCTGGTAGCTAACATCGGCAAACACCCGCCCGGCCCGCTCTATCCCATCAAACCCCACACCCGCAACGGCCTGGGTGGTACTGAGCACATCCTGCGCCCGGATACCCAGGTTGAGACCGTTGCCCGACGGGCTCTGCACCAAGCCCCAGCCGTAGAGGTTGGGCGCGTGGGGCAGGCGGCGGTAGCGCCGGGCCACCAGCGCCGGCCCCACCACCGAATCCTGGGGCAGAATAGCCCCTACGGTGCGGGCCCCGGGTTCCCGGGCCGTTAGCTCATCGGCGTAACGGTTGGGGGCGGCAGTGGCGGGCGGGGCCGGTTGCCACTGCGCCGCGCTCAGGGGCATTTCCAGCACCCGGCTACCCTGGGCCTTGATTTCGTGGAAGGCGAGGCGCTGGCCGTTGGGGCTAAGGGCGGGGTGGTAGCTGCCCACCGGGCGGCTGGTTACCTGCCGCACCTCCCCGGTGCTGATGCGCACGGCGTACACCTCCTCCTGCCCCGAGCGGGGCGAGGTGAATAGCACGAAATCGGGGCCGGGCTGGGGCTGGGCAATGTTGTCGTTGGCGGCGGGCAGTAGCACGCGCGCCTGGCCGGTTTCGGTATCCAGCAGTTCCAGGCGCTTGCCAGCCGCTTCCAGCCGCACTACGGCCGCCGTATGGCCGTCGGGGGCGAAGCGGGGATGCAGATAAGGTAGGTTTTCGGGGTTCCCGAAGGTGCGCAGCTCCCGGCCGGTTTCGGTATCCAGCAGGTGCAGGCGGTGCTGGTAGCTGGAATCGGTGCTCACGGCCAGCAGGCGGCGGCCGTCGGGGCTGAGCACGGCGGTGGTGTAGCGGGTGCGGCGGCCGGGCCGGCTTACCTGGCCGGTAGCCACGTCCAGCACCCGCAGCTCGGAGTACACCTGCTGCTGCCAGCGCGGGTGGTAGCGGAATTCCAGCCAGGCCACCTTGCCCCCGCCCGCCGACAACTGCTCGGGGTTATGGTGCAGGCCCATCACCCACAGCTCCCGCTCGGGCTGGCCCTGGCGCAGCGCCACCAGCCGGGGCGTGTGGCCCAGGCCGCTTTTCAGGGCTACTACCGTGTTATCGTCGAGGTACTGGGGAAACTGATAGTCGGTAAATACCTTTTCGGTGGCCGCTACCGGTAGCTCGGTGGCGGGCGTGAGGGGGCGGGCGGCAGCTTCCGCGCGCCAGAGGCTGTCCAGCTCCCGCACGGTTTGCCCGTACAGGTCATCGGTGCGCAGGCCGGTGGTGCGGCGCAGCTTGTCAGAGAAGGACAGCGGATACACCGGGAAGCGGTAGTAGCGGTTCAGCACGGTGCCCCACACGCTGGGGTCGGGGGCGGTGCGCTTGAGGCGGGAAGTCAGGAAATAGCCCAACACGTAGTGGTTGGGCACATTATCCCGAAAGGAGCCGGCTACGGCTTTGGCGTAGGAGTAGCGCCGCCCGGCCAGCAGGTTAGCCCGGAAATAGGCGTCGAAGTTCGGAATCCGGCCCCGACCGCTACGGGTCAGGGCGGTTTCGGTGCCCACGGCGTCGCCCTCGGCAAACCAGTCGGGCACGCCCAGCGTGGTGAGGCCCAGCCCCCCGTAGCCGCCGAACCAATAGCCTAATTGCCCAATGCCCTGGTGGGCTTTGTCGAACTGCACCACGTGGCGGTACTCGTGCACCGTCAGCTCATCCAGCCAGTCCAGGGTTCCGGGCAGGTAGGGGTCTTGGGGGAAGGTGGTGAAGAACTCCGAGTGACGGGGCAGCAGCGTGACAAAGCCGTTGCCGATGGTGTTGCGGGTTTGCAGCACCACCGTAACGGGCCGGGCGGCCAGCCCCAGCGAGGCCCCGGCCGGCTCGTGCACCTGCTCCAGGCGGGCCGCCGTACGCCGGGCCCGCTCCGCAAACCCCTCGGGGTACACCACCCGGAAGTGGGGCGTGCGCACCTCGTACCAGCGCACGGCGGCGGGCACCTGCTGCTCAATGAGTAGCAGCGTTTGGGCCGAAGCCAGCAGGGGCAACACCACCAGCCCCAGGGCTGGCCACAACGTACGAACAGGGAATTTCACGGGCGCAGGCAATGTTATACTACCCGAAGAAACTACCCCGCCCGCCCGAAAGCAACTTTGCCCGGCGGAGCGGGGGCGTCCGGGCCGGCCGCGGCTACGTACGTAGGTTTCCCGAATGTTCCGGCTTTTGCTCTTTCCTTCTATGAACCTGCTGAAAAACGGCCTTGCGGCCCTGCTTATCGTATCGTTGGCCTCCTGCTCGGAGCGCCGCCCGGCCGAAGCCCAAACGGAGCCCGGTCCGCTTACCCGCTCCACCGCCGCGCCGGCTCCCACCAACACCGCCGGTCTGGCTGTGGCTACCTTTGCGGGCGGCTGCTTCTGGGCGACGGAGGAAGTGTTTGAAGAGCTGCGCGGCGTGAAGGCGGCCGTGTCGGGGTACAGCGGGGGCACGGTGGCTAACCCCTCCTACGAGGAAGTGGGCACCGAGCGCACCGGCCACGCCGAGGCCGTGCAGGTATACTACGACCCCAAGCAAATCAGCTACCAGCAGTTGGCCGAAGTGTTCTTCAAAGCCGCCCACGACCCCACCACACCCAACCGCCAGGGTCCTGATATGGGTCCGCAGTACCGTTCGGCGGTGTTCTACCGCACCCCCCAGGAGAAGAAGGTACTCGACGAAACCATCGGCCGCGTGAATGCCGGCCGGCAATACAGCAGCCCTGTGGTTACGCAGGTGCAGCCGTTCCGGCAGTTCTGGCCCGCCGAGGGCTACCACCAGGGCTACCTGCGCCTGCACCCCCGGGAAAGCTACATTCAGAACATATCCATGATGAAGGTGGAAAAAGTGCGCCACACCTTCCCCCAGCTGCTGAAAAAGCCGCTGTAGTGGGTCAGGAATGATGGAGTATCCGTCATGCAGAGGCCGGAGGCCGAAGCATCTCGCGTGCTGACGTTGAGTTACTATTACAACGTCAGCACGCGAGATGCTTCGGCCTCCGGCCTCTGCATGACCGCCATACGTTGATTCTTCCCCCCCGCTCAGCACAAATTTTTCTCCACTCCGGAACTTTTTCTTAAAAACTGGCACCGGGTTTGCAAACCGCTTAGCTACCCACTTCTGGCCAGAAGCTGAACCCCTTGCCCGCCCCGGCTGCTGCCGGCGCTGCGGGCCTGCCTTATCCGGTTATCCTTCAGTTTCTGCTTGCCATGAAAAAGCTTCTACCCTTTCTGCTCCTCCTCTGCCTGGCGGCCTGCGCGCCCCGGGTATACACCGCCCGCGACTTCCGGCAGCAGGTGCAGCCCCGCCACCGCACGGTGGCCATCCTGCCCTTCAATGTGCACATCAAGCCTGCCCCCCAGTTGCTGGGCCGGGGGCCGCGCCCCAGCCAGCAGGAGTTGGCCGAGCAGGAATATCAGACCGGCCTGGCCGTGCAGAACAACGTGTTCAGCTGGCTGCTGCACCGCTCCGGCAAACGGGGCGGCTACTCCGTAGAGTTTCAGGATGTAGCCCGCACCAACGCTTTGCTCCAGCAGGCCGGCCTCAGCTACGAGGATGTGCAGACCCGCCCCCGGGAGGAGCTGGCCAAGCTGCTGGGCGTAGATGCCGTGGTAACCGGCCAGCTGCTGCTCAACAAGCCTCTGCCGCTGGCCGCCGCCGTAGCCATCAACGTGTTTACGCCATTTTATGCTATTTCCGATGAGGTTACGGCCTCCATGAGCCTGCACGACCAGCAGGCCGGCCGCCTGCTCTGGAAGTACGACTGCCAGCTCCAGGGCGGCGGGGGCCTCACCGACAACGCCCAGAACCTGACCAACGCCCTCATGCGCAACGCCGCCAAGCGTTTCCCCTATCAGCGCCGGGGCTAAGAGTAATTTTCATACGGGGTTGTCTGAAGCAGGACGCTGAGTATATTTCAGCGTCCTGCTTTCGTATGGGCTGTTTTACCGTTTGCTTTCATGCCCACCCCCACGCTTTCCTCTAAATTGCCCGATGTGGGCACTAGTATCTTTTCGGTGATGACCCAACTGGCCCAGGACAGCGGGGCTATCAACCTGGCCCAGGGCTTCCCCGACTACGACCCGCCCCGGCGCCTGCTGGAAGCCCTGGCCCGCCACGTACTCACGCCCGGCCACCAGCAGTACGCGCCCATGCCCGGCCTGCCCCGCCTGCGCGAGGCCATTGCCGATAAAACCGCCCGCCTCTACGGCCACCGCCCCGATGCGGCCACCGACATTACCGTGACCAGCGGGGCCACCGAAGCCCTGTACGCGGTGCTGGCGGCCGTGGTGCGTCCCGGCGACGAGGTGCTGATTCTGGAGCCGGCCTACGATTTATACGGCCCCGCCGTACGCCTGCAGGGCGGCGTGCCGGTGTACGTGCCCCTACAGGCGCCTAATTTTCGGCCCGACTGGGACCGGGTAGCCGCTGCCCTCACGCCCCGCACCCGGCTCCTGATGATCAACTCGCCCCACAACCCCACCGGGGCGGTGCTGACCGCCGAAGACCTGGACACCCTGGCTGGCCTGCTGCGCGACACCGATACCCTGCTGCTCAGCGACGAGGTGTACGAGCACATGGTGTTTGATGGAGTGCCGCACCGAAGTGTAGCGGCCCACCCCGAGCTGCGGGAGCGGGCGTTTGTGCTGTCCTCGTTCGGGAAAACCTACCACGCTACCGGCTGGAAGGTGGGCTACTGCCTGGCCCCGCCGGCCCTCTCGGCGGAGCTGCGCCGGGTGCACCAGTTCGTGACCTTCAGCGTGAGCACGCCCACCCAGCACGCCCTGGCCGATGTACTGCCGCTCACTGAGCTCTACGACGAGCTGCCCACGTTTTACCAGCAGAAGCGCGACCTGTTCCGGGAGCTGCTGGCCGGCACGGGACTAGGACTGTTGCCGGTATCGGGCGGCTATTTCCAGGTGGCCGATTTCCGCACCCTGGCCCCGGAGTTGACGGATGAGCAGTTTGCCCGCCGCCTCACCCAGGAAACCGGCGTGGCCGTGGTGCCCCTCTCAGCCTTCTACCATAACCGCCACGACGATAAGCTGGTACGTTTTTGCTTTGCTAAGCAGGAAGAAACGCTGCGGACGGCGGCGGCCCGCCTGCGGGCAGAAAGATGAAAACAGGAACTGCGGACACCTTTTCTACCACCCTGCCCCTGTGCAAGACCTTATTATCTTTCGATTAGCCTTTAACGACTTGTTTACGCGTGACAAGGCCCTTTGCAAGCTCAAGCGTAACACGTACAAGCGCAGGATGGCATAAAGGGAATACCAAACGGACTACATCCGTTTATGCGGCCCGCAACCCATTCCTTATGTAAATATTGCTTTGCGAAATAGCATATTATTCTTATACTTCCTTATTGTTCTTCCCCTTAAACGCCTGTTGCCGTGTCTGATTTAACCGTTTCTTTTGTGCAGGCCGCCCTGCAATGGCACGACCCCGCGGCCAACCGCCGGGAAATGAGTCGTCACATAGATGAAATTTCGATTCCGACGGATCTGATTGTACTGCCGGAAATGTTCACCACGGGTTTTAGCATGGAAGCTGCTGCCCTAGCCGAGCCCATGCACGGGCCCACGCTGGAGTGGATGCAGCTGGTGGCGGAGGCGCGCGACGCCGTGGTGACGGGCAGCCTGATTGTGCAGGATGAGGACCGCTACTACAACCGCCTGCTGTGGGTACGCCCCGATGGCACGGTGAGCTTCTACAACAAGCGCCACTTGTTTACTATGGCCGGGGAGCACCACGTGTACACGGCTGGCACCCAGCGGCTGCTGGAAGAATGGCGTGGCTGGCACATCTGCCCGCTGGTATGCTACGACTTGCGCTTCCCGGTGTGGAGCCGCAACCCCCAGGAGCAGCCCTACGACCTGCTGCTGTACATGGCCAACTGGCCCGCCGCCCGCCGCACCGCCTGGATAACCCTGCTGCGCGCCCGCGCCATCGAAAACCTGGCCTACACCATGGGCGTGAACTGCGTGGGTGTAGATGGCAACGGCCTGGCTTACACCGGCGACTCGGCCCTGCTGGATATGCGTGGCGAATACCTGGTGGAAGTGGGCAACCAGGAAACCAGCATCACCCGCACCCTGCGCCGCGACGAGCTAACCGCTTTTCGGGAAAGGTTTCCGGCCCTGGAGGATGGTGACGCCTTCGAGCTGCGCAGCCTGGTACCGAGCCGCTAGAACGTCTGCACAAGAGAAGCGCCCCTCGATTTTGGTCGGGGGGCGCTTTTTGTGTATCTGTACGCTGAATTTCACTTCACTTCCAGCCGCTTCACCACTGTTTCGCCGGTGAGAGCCTGGCAGCGAAGCAAGTAAATTCCGGCTGGCAGGCCCGCTACGGCTACTTGGTGGGTACGGGCGGCCAAGGTGGCAGGGCGAACCACCCGGCCTGCTAAATCCAGCACCGAAACGCGTACCGGCTGGGGGGCCTCCACGGTAGCCGTAAACGTGGCCGGATTGGGGTAGACCTGCAACAACAGCCCGGCACTGGCAACCGGGCTGGACGTTATCGTACGGCTACGGACGCCAAAGCTGGCTACCCCGCCCCCCTCCAGGCCCAGAAATAGCTCGGGCACCCCGTCCCCGTTCACATCGGCGGCGGCGGGAGCGTAGTGAAACTTATTGGCCGAGCCCCACTGGCCGGCTTGAAACTGGGCAGTGAGGGAGTTGTAGAAAATATCGGTGCGGCCCAGGAAAGCCCCCGCCTGCGTGCGTACGTCGGAGAAAAACCGGATGTCGCCGGCCGCATCAGCCGTGAGCAGGTCGGGGCGGCTGTCCCCGTCGAAGTCCGCCACCACCGGGCTCAGGTTGCTGGGCCGGCCGCCATTGCCCGTCCGGAGCTGCCCAAAGTCATTGTCCTGCACGCTAAAGGTCTGGCTGAGGTCGGGGGCGCCGGTGTTGCGGTAGTAGCGCAGCGCCTGGCCCGGCAGGCTCAGGGAGTTGGCATTGGTACCCAGCAGCATATCCACCAGCCCGTCGCCGTTGATGTCGGCAAAGGCCGGCATATCGAATGCGCGCTGGGGCATATTGGCAAAGGTACGCGCCGAGTTCAGGTTAAATACCAGCGCCCGACCCGCCGGAGCCGTATTCAGCACGTAGCTAATGGGATTATCGGCGGAGTTGTAGGCGAAGCCGGAGTACACCAGGTCCAGGGCTCCGTCACGGTTTAAGTCTACCAGCACGGGCTTTACAAAGGCCAGCTTCCGGCTCATCAATCCCAAATAATCCGGGGTAATAAGTTGAAATACCGGCGCTGAGCTGGTGCCCACATTGCGGTAGTAGCTCAGGCCGGCCCGATAGAAGCCGCGGGTATTGTTGCGGCTCACGCCCCCCACCAGCATATCTATCAGCCCGTCGCCGTCCACATCCCCGAAGGTAGGGGCGGCCAGCTCACTCACGTCCAGCATATCACGCTGCAGAAAGTCGTTTTGCTCCCGCACCAGGTTGGGCGCGGCCGCCGTACCCGCGTTGCGGTACAGCAGCACCGACTGCCGGGTTTCCACGGTATCCACGTTATCGTAGAGGTTGGGGGCCACTACCAGGTCGGGGCGGCCATCGAAGGTGACATCCACGGGGTAGGCGGCCGGGAAGTTGGGTATCAGGGCCGGGGCCGCATTGAACGGGGCCAGCGCGTTAAGCCCGGCCGCCGTAAAGCGGGCTGTCTGAGCGGTACCCTCGTTTCGGATAGTTGTCAGTTCAGGACAATTGTCGCGGCCGGTCAGCAGGTCCTTGTCCCCGTCCCCATCCAGGTCGAACAGGGCAATATTGTAGCCACCAGTGTGCTGAGGCCGAGGCTGGGGGCGGCACAAATCAGGGGCAAATGTGAACCCGTTGCACCCCGCCAGGCAGGCCATGATACCGCCCCAATAGCCCGTAGCTTCGCGCAGCTCCAGCCCCCCGCAGCCACTGGCCGTCACGTTGCGGTAGTAGTAAATGGAGGGCGAGGTGGCCGCAAAATCGTAGGTGAGCACATCCAGGCGGCCGTCTCCGTCCACATCCTCAATGGCGGGCGTGTTGTAGCCCCCGGTGGCAATATTGATGGGGCCGCCGGCATCATTGTAGCTGAGCTGCACGGTAACCAGCCGGAAAGAAGGCCGGCCCTGGGCATCGGCCACGTTGCGAAACACCCGGATGTTGCTGCCCGAGGCGTCGGCCGTGAACAGATCGGGGCGGTTATCACAGTCGTAGTCGCGCAGCAGCGCCCAGCCCGTCAGGTCTGGCGGAAACAGGGCCGTGTACTCGGGGGCAAACTGCCAGGCCCGCCCGGTGGCCGTGGCCACGCTCAAAAACGGCAGCACCCGGTTGGTGGCCCTATCAAACACGAACAGGTCGGGCTGCTGGTCGGCATTCAGGTCGAGGTTGGAAAACTGGGGCGAGTTGAGGCCCCCCGCCCAGGCATTGCGCAGCGTCTCGGTACCTTGCACTACTTTTGCTACCTCCCGAAACTCAAACCCAAACGGGGCGGTACTCTGGGCCTCGGCCAGCAGGGCGGCTCCGCCAAACACCACCGTCAATACTCCGTGTACTACTAGTTTACGCATCAAGTAAGCGACGTCAGCCGTTGGGGTTCAGTTCCTATTGCCTTCAAATTACGCACAAAACAGTATGGTAGACATTGCGGCGCTTTACACCCGGTACCGGGAGGCCACGGCCGTCAGCACCGACTCGCGGCAGCCCCAAAACGGCACGCTGTTCTTCGCCCTGAATGGGCCCACCTTTAGAGGCCGTGACTTTGCCCCCCAGGCCCTGGCTGCCGGGGCCCGCTACGCCGTGGTGGATGATGAAGAGCTGGCCGCCCAGCATCCGGACCGCTACACCTTCGCCCCCGACCCGCTGGTGGCTTTGCAGGAGCTGGCCCAGTATCATCGCCGCCAGCTGATACTGCCGGTGCTGGCCATTACGGGCTCCAACGGCAAAACCACCACTAAGGAGCTGGTACACGCCGTGCTCAGCCGCCGCTACCGCGTGCAGTACACCCAGGGCAACCTCAACAACCACATTGGCGTGCCCCTTACGCTGCTCAGCATCCGGCCCGGTGAGCATGAGCTGGCCATTGTGGAAATGGGGGCCAACCACCAGGGCGAAATTGATTTGCTGTGCCGCCTGGCTGAGCCCACCCACGGGCTTATTACCAATATTGGCAAAGCCCACCTGGAGGGTTTTGGCGGGGTGGAGGGTATTGTAAAAGGCAAGGGCGAAATGTTTCGCTACCTGGCCCAGGTAGGCGGAACGGCCTTCGTAAACACCCTGGATGCCCGCCTGCCCGGCATGGCGGCGGAGGTAGCTGAACGCATCACCTACCCCGGCCCCACCGATACGTACCCGGCCGAACTCCGGGCTACCTCCCCCAAAGTAACGTTCCGGCTGTTTGATGGCAGCCTGGTAGAAGCCCAGATTACCGGCGGCTACAACTTCCCCAACCTGGCTGCCGCCGCCGCTGTGGGGGCTTATTTTTCAGTACCTACCGAAGATATTGCCAAAGCCCTGACCGAGTACGCCCCCACCAACAACCGCTCCCAGTTAGTGCGCACGGCCCACAATGAGGTGCTGCTGGACGCCTACAATGCCAACCCCAGCAGTATGGCCGCAGCCCTGCAAAGCTTTGCGGCCCGGCCCGGCACACCCGAGCAAAAAGTGGTAATTTTGGGTGATATGTTTGAGTTGGGACCCGAAAGCACGGCGGAGCACTGGGCCCTGGGCGGTTTGCTCCGGGAGCAGCCCTTGGGCACGGTGGTACTCATCGGGAAGGAAATGCAGCAGGCCGCTGCCGCTCACCCAGGCTTTCACTACTTCCCCACCAAACCCGAAGCGGCTGCCTGGCTCCGTGGCCAGCGCCTGCAAGGCTGTCAGGTGCTCATCAAAGGCTCCCGCGGCATGGGCCTGGAAACGTTGCTGGAGCTGGTGTAGGGTGAAGTTGTGAAAGGTGAAATTGCGAAGAAGAGGAGGTATTGATTGGGGCCCTCTTCTTCGCAATTTCACCTTTCACAACTTCACCCTTGCTAAAATGGGCTATTCAGTTCGGCCAGGGTGGGCTGAACTTGGTCTTTGGCGGAAATGGTGGGGTTTTCAACGCCCCATTGAATATTCAGCACCGGGTCGTTCCAGGACAGGCCCCCTTCCGCCTGCGGGGCGTAATAGTTGGTGCATTTGTAGAGAAAAAGCGTGTTGTCCTCCAGGGCCGTAAAGCCGTGCGCGAAGCCCACGGGCACGTATAGCATGTTAAAACGCTCCGAATCCAGCACTACCGATACGTGCTGCCCGTAGGTGGGCGAACCGCGGCGAATGTCGACTACCACATCGAGGGCACGGCCGGCGGCCACGCGCACCAGCTTGGCCTGGGCATAGGGCGGTTTCTGGAAGTGCAAGCCCCGCACCACTCCCCGATCGGAGCGCGACTGATTGTCCTGCACCCAATCACCCACGATACCAGCCGCTTCCATCTTCTGGGCGCTGAACGACTCGAAGAATGCCCCTCGAGCATCGCCAAACACCCGGGGCTGGATTTCCACCACGCCCGGCACATCAAAATACGTAAATTCCATAGAGTAACAGCTGGAGACAAAGCGGCAACCGCGCCGCAAGGTAGGCAGATTTACCGGCGTGCAGTCGGCTGATTTGTTACGTCGCGCACAACATCCAGGTATTTGGTGAGCACCAGTTGCTCATCGAACTTGGTTTCGGCAAGGCGGCGACCAGCGCGGCCCATTTGCTCCAGCTCGGGAGTTGACAGGCGCACGATACGGAGCATTTTTTCGGCTAGGTCCTGAGCGTTGCGCACCTCGCAGAGGAGGCCGTTCTGACCATCTGCCACGGTTTCGCGGCAGCCGGGCACGTTAGTGGTGACAATGGGTTTGCCCATGGCAGCGGCTTCCAGCAAGGTTTTGGGCGTGCCTTCCCGATAGGAGGGCAGCACCACGCAGTCGGCCTGCCGGATTTGGGCCGCCACATCGTCGGAGGTGCCCAGGTACTCCACGTTGCCAGCCTGCAGCCACTCCTCAAACACGCTGCGCTTCACGCCCACGCCCCCGCTTTCGTCTACGCCACCCAGCAGCTGCACCCGCGTGCCGGGCACGGCCTCGCGCACCAGCCGGGCAGCCTCGAAGTATTCTTCCACCCCTTTCTCGTACAGCACCCGGGCAATCATTAGGAACACGAAAGGCTCTTGGCGCTGATAGGCGAGGTCGGGCCGGAAGCGGTGGATATCTACCCCGGAGCCCGGCAGCAAATCGGTAATGCGCGGGTCCACCAAGCCGTTCTGCAGAAACAACTGCCTGTCGTCGTCGTTCTGAAAAAACACACGTTTGGGAAACCGGAAGGCGAAGCGGTACAGACCCAGCGCCACCTTGCTCACCAGGTTTTTCACAATAAACACCGTGCCTAGACCCGAGACGTTGTTGACGCTGGGAATACCAGCCATACGAGCGGCAATGGTTCCGTAGATGTTGGGTTTGATGGTGTACTGCAGCACTACGTCGGGCCGCTCCCGGCGGTAAATCTGGTAGAAGCGGCGGGTAAGGGCAGCATCTTTCACTGGGTTGGTGCCCTTGTTTTCCATCAGAATAGGCACGAAGCGGCAGCCTAGCTCGGTTTCCAGCCGCTCAGAATAGGCATCTGGGGGGGCAATGGCCAGTACCTCGTGGCCAGCGGCCTGCAGGGCTTTTACCAGGCTCCGACGGAAATTCCAGATGTTCCAGCTGGTATTAATAACAATGGCAACGCGCATGCGGGGCGGGGCTCTAAGGAAAAGGGGAACCGGCCGAAAAGCCGGACGGGCCCGCAAAGATACGGGCCTCCCGGCGGCCCTTGTCGCTTCCGCCCCGTTTTTGGCGGGCGGGCGGCTGGCATGCTGTATTTTTGCCTCTCCTAGTTTTACCCTAACCACCCGCTCGTTTGTCTGCTCCCGTTTTGCTCTTGCGCCTGCACGCCGTTGTGGTGCTGGTAACGTTTGTGTTCTTCGGCTATAAGCTGCTGTTGCTGCTCACGGCCCGCCGGGAGCAGTTGCGCCACCTACGCGCCCGTACCCGTTGGGCCGACAGTGTGTTGCTGGGAGTGGTATTGCTGAGCGGCGGGAGTGTGTGGGCCACTGCGCCTTCCCTGGATGCGTTTTCTTTGGCGCTGCAGTTGGGCGTAATGGCTCTTTTGCTGGTTTGTGTGTGGGCACTACGCCGGGAAAGGGCCTTCCTGGCCCTGGGCAGCCTGCTAGCCACCTTCGCGTTGACTGGCTCCTTGATTTACCCAATGCGTACTGCCCGGCAGCCCCAAGCCACTATCCTATCTGCCCCTCTTGGCCAGGCCGAAGCTACGGCTACCCCCGATGCCGCTGCTCCCGTGGATACGGCCGCCATACCTTCCGCTGACTTAGCCACTATCAACTCAGCGCAACTAGCCGAACAGGACAGTGTCACCGCTCAACCGGCCACGCCGGTTTTGGCGGCCGGGAAAGTGCTGTACACCCAGAATTGTGCCGTTTGCCACGGGGCCGATGGGCGGCTGGGCCTCAACGGGGCCCGCGACCTGACCAAAAGCAACCTCAACGACGCGGGCCGCGTGTACCAGGTAACCCACGGCAGCATCAGCAAGAAGATGCCGGCATTCCAGGGCAAGCTCACCGATGAGCAAATCCGGCAGGTAGTGGAGTATTCGCTCACGCTCCGGTAAGCAGGCTACGTGCAGCACGCCGCAGGTGCAGGATGGTAGTTACAGGCCGCCATTACGTGTTACTTCGGTCACTCCAGCGCCAGGTCTGGAACTCAACATATCAACTCTCCTACCTTTACCGTATGAATCACTCGAAAGCCTGCCGCCCGGCGGGCTTTCGTCTTCCCTTCCGCTCCCTCCCGCTATGGCCAAAGAATCTAAACCCCGCCAAAACAGCACGCGTCATCACGGCAACTTTGATACCGTGAAAGGCCGGGCCGGCCGCATCCTGGCCAAAGGCAACAAAGACGCCACCTACGACACCACCTCGGAAACTGAAACCGCCGTGTTGGTAGCCGTGCCCGAAAAGCGCCAGCTAAACGCCCGCACCCAGGAGTACCTGGATGAGCTGGCCTTTCTGGCCGAAACAGCTGGCGCCACTGTCACCAAGCGCTTCGTGCAGCGCCTCGACAAACCCGATATCCGCACGTTTGTGGGGGAGGGTAAGCTGGAGGAAATCAAGGCCTACGTGCAGCACAGCGGGGCCAGCATGGTTATCTTCGACGACGACTTGTCGCCTTCTCAGCTCCGCAACCTGGAGGCTGAGCTGAAGGTAAAAATTGTGGACCGGAGCCTGCTCATCATCGATATCTTCGCGAGCCGGGCCAAATCGGCCACTGCCCAGACGCAGGTGGAACTGGCCCAGTACCAATACCTGCTGCCCCGCCTCACCGGCCTCTGGACTCACCTGGACAAGCAGCGTGGTGGGGGCGTGGCCCAGCGGGGACCTGGTGAAACCGAAATTGAGACGGACCGCCGCGTAGTGCGCGACCGGATCAGCTTTCTAAAGGAGCGCCTCAAGGACCTGGACAAGCAAAGCCAGACCCAGCGCAAATCCCGCACCGGCATGGTGCGCGTGGCCCTGGTAGGCTACACCAACGTGGGCAAAAGCACCATCATGAACCTGCTGAGCCGAGCCGAGGTGTTTGCCGAAAACAAGCTATTTGCCACCGTGGACTCCACTGTGCGCAAGGTGGTGCTGGATACGGTACCTTTCCTGCTATCCGATACCGTTGGGTTTATACGCAAGCTGCCCACCCGCCTCATCGAGAGCTTCAAAAGCACCTTGGATGAAATTCGGGAAGCCGATTTGCTTGTGCACGTGGTAGACATTTCTCACCCCTCGTTTGAGGAG
This sequence comes from Hymenobacter sp. UYP22, assembly GCF_040547285.1. Lineage (NCBI taxonomy): Bacteria > Pseudomonadati > Bacteroidota > Cytophagia > Cytophagales > Hymenobacteraceae > Hymenobacter > Hymenobacter sp. UYP22. The sequence goes on from NZ_JBEPPK010000002.1 coordinate 284,912, forward strand.
CACATTGCCGTGGTAAACGAAACGCTCAAGGATATTCAGGCGGCTGATAAGCCCATGCTATTGGTGTTCAACAAAATTGATCAGTACAACCCCGAAGCGGAGGCGGAGCACCACGGCGGCTTTGAGGGCATGAACTCAGAAGACGAGGATGCCGAGGAGCAAGGCCTGGCTTCCCGCCCTTCGCTGGAGCAGCTGAAAGCTACCTACATGGCCAAGCTCCACGACCCGGTTATCTTTATTTCGGCCACCGACCGGGAGAATATTGATGAGCTGCGCGACCTGCTGGTTCGCAAAGTGAAGGCCCTCTACCCCGCCGATCGTTTTGCCGACTATTCCGTCGTCAAGGAAGATGAGTAGTCGTCTGGGGCTACAGCACTGAGTGAGAGAGAAGTCTGGCCGTGGCCAGACTTTTTTTGTGCCTTTTCTTCTCCCAGGCCCAACTCCTTAGTTCGACATTCGTAGATGATGCCGTGTTTTATTGAAAAGTTCTCAAAAAAACATATCTTTCACCTCTCACTCATTCAAAATATCACACAACCACTGCGTACATGAAAAAAACCTTTTACTCCCTCTCCCTCGGTTTGGCTTGCCTGGCTTCCGTTTCGGCTTCTGCTCAAACCGGCCAGCGCGCTATTCTTCCCGCCAACGGCCAGCTCCCCACGAAAGTAGCCAACCGGGGCTGCGCTGCTATGGAAGTGCTGGATGCCCAACTGGCCGCTAACCCAGGATTGGCCCAGCGCCTGTCGGCCATTGAGGCCCAAACGGCTCGTTACGCAGCCAATCCCGTAGCTATGCGCACCACGGCCGCCGTTACTATTCCGGTAGTTGTGCACGTACTATACCGCACCAGCACCGAGAATGTGAGCGACGCCCAAGTACAGGCCCAGATTGACGTTCTGAACCAGGACTTCGCCAAAACCAACACCGATGCCTCGCTGATTCCGGCAGCATTTGCCGGCTTGGCAGCCAATACCAACGTGCAATTTGCTTTGGCCAAGCGCACGCCCACCGGCGGCACCACCAACGGCATCATCCATAAAGCCACCAAAGTAACTTCCTGGAGCAGCAACGACGCGGTAAAGAACTCCAAGCGCGGCGGCGACGATGCCTGGGATGCTACCAAGTACCTGAACATTTGGGTGTGTAACCTGGGTCAGGGTTTGCTGGGCTACGCGCAGTTTCCCGGCGGCTCAACCACTACCGATGGCGTAGTAGTGCTGTACTCCTCTTTGCCTGGCGGCTCGGCAGCTCCTTATAACAAAGGCCGCACGGCCACGCACGAAGTGGGCCATTACCTGAACCTGCGTCACATCTGGGGTGATGCCAGCTGCGGCAACGACCTGGTAAGCGACACGCCTACCCAGCAGACCAGCAACTATGGTTGCCCCACCTTCCCCAAAGTAACCTGCTCCAACGGGCCCAACGGCGACATGTTCATGAACTACATGGACTACACGGATGATGCCTGCATGTACATGTTCTCCAACGGGCAGTCCTCGCGCATGAACGCCCTGTTTGCCACCGGCGGTGCCCGCGTGGGCCTGGCTACTTCCAACGGTGCTACTGCTCCCCTCACCACTGCAGCCACCAGCCTGACGCTGTACCCCAACCCCGCCACCGACCAGCTGAACATCCGCACGGCCATGGATACCCCGGCCAGCAACTGGACGGCCAAGGTATACGACCTGCGTGGTTTCGAAATGAAGCAGACCCGCACTTCGGCCAGCGGTACCCTGGACGTATCGGCCCTGCCCACCGGCTTCTATCAGGTTGTCCTGACGGACGGCGTGAACGTGCAGCACCAGCGTTTCCAGAAGCAATAATTTGCTTCCTATCTTCCTTCAAACTCCCCGACCTGATAAGCAGGTCGGGGAGTTTTGCTTTTCTACTTTACTAACAAATTCGCAATTAAAGCGCCGTTTTTTAAAGTATCATTTTGCTTATCGGGTATTAATTTAATTATTTTCAATAATTTGGCCTTCACGTTCCCTTTCCCACAACCACCACACACCTCCAGTACCTTTCGTTCACTCATTTCCTACCATCCACAACCACACACAGCATATGAGAAAAACTTTGTACTCCCTGGCCCTTGCGGGCCTGAGCCTGGGCACCTCAATTTCAGCGCAGGCTCAACTGACGCGGCAGTGCTCTACTATGGAAAACCTGGCTCAGCAGCTAGCCGCCGACCCGGCACTGGCCCAGCGCCTGGCGTCCATCGAAAATCAGACGCAGAGCTTCATGGCTAATCCCGTGGCCCAGCGCACCACGGCCGTAATTACCATCCCGGTAGTGGTACACGTGCTCTACAACACCACGGCCCAGAATATCTCGGATGCTCAAATTCAGTCTCAGCTTACGGTACTGAACGAGGATTTCAACAAACTCAACTCCGATGTAAGCAAGACTCCTGCGGGTTTTGCCGGTTCGGTGGCCAACGTGGGTATTCAGTTTGTACTGGCCAAGCAGACTCCAACCGGAGCCGCTACCACCGGTATCGAGCGTAAATCCACCACGAAAACCAGCTGGGGTACCGACGATTCCATGAAGAAGGCCAGCACTGGCGGCCTGGATGCCTGGAACTCGGCCAAATACCTGAACCTGTGGGTGTGTAACCTTTCGGGTGGGGTACTGGGCTACGCGCAGTTTCCCGGCGGCACAGCCGCTACCGATGGCGTAGTAATTCTGACCTCGGCTTTCGGGCGGGGCGGTTCCGCCTCGGCTCCGTTTAACCTGGGCCGGACGGGCACGCACGAGGTAGGCCACTGGCTGAACCTGCGCCACATCTGGGGTGATGCCAACTGCGGCAGTGACCTAGTGAGCGACACGCCTACCCAGGCCGGCCAGAACTACGGCTGCCCTTCTTACCCCAAAACGAGTTCCTGCACCGGCAACGGCAGCTACGGTGATATGTTCATGAACTACATGGACTACACGGATGATGCCTGCATGTACATGTTCTCCAACGGGCAGTCCTCGCGCATGAACGCCCTGTTTGCCACCGGTGGTGCCCGCGTGGGCCTCACTACCTCTACCGGCGGCACGGCTCCCGGCGGCACTACCCCTACGCCCACCACGCCTACCTACTGCGCCAGCAAAGGCAGCAATGCATCGTATGAGTGGGTTGACTTTGTGCAGCTCGGTTCCATCAGCCGCACCTCGGGCGCTAACGCGGGCTATTACGACGGTACGGCCCTGGGCACCACGGTAACGGCTGGTTCGTCGCAGACTATCAGCTACTCGGCCGGTTACGCTTCTACGGCCTACACCGAGTACTGGAAAATCTACATCGACTACAACCAGGATGGTGACTTCGCCGACTCGGGTGAGCTGGTAGCCAGCCGCAGCAGCGCGTCGGCCAGCACCCTCACCAGCACCTTCACGGTGCCCACTACGGCCAAGAGCGGCAAAACCCGCCTGCGCGTAGTAATGAGCGACGCCTCGGCCACCACTAGCTGCAACAGCTATAGCTACGGCGAAACCGAAGATTACAGCATCACCATTTCGGGCGGCACGGCTCGTCAGGGCTTGGCCACGGCCGAGTCGGCGGGGTACCGCATCTACCCCAACCCCGCCACCGACGTGCTGAACATTGAAGTACCCGCTTCCATCAACCACGAGTCGGTTTCGGTAACGGTGTACGATGTGCGCGGCGCCCAAATGAAACAGGTACGCTTTGATGGCAACCTGCTGAATGTGGGTAGCTTGGCCAAAGGCGTATACACCCTGCGCATTGCTGATGGGCAGCAGGTTACGCACCAGCGCTTCGTGAAAGAATAACCTCCGGGCACTCTTTCTGTAGTACCTGAAAGCCCCTTTTCCTACCCGGAGAAGGGGCTTTTTTTAGCCGGTTGTGGTTGAGCTTGCCAGGTGCCTGGTTGCCGGGGTAAGCGGATTTTCACTCCGGTAAAACCTTTTCCCCAGGCCTTAGTAAAGAGGCCTGCCTACTGTTTTGCTTCTCTGCCTATGAAAACCTTGTATCTGATGCGCCACGCTAAATCCAGCTGGAGCTTTGATGAGTTGAGCGACAAGCAGCGCCCCCTCAACGACCGGGGCCGCGACGATGCCCCCGTAATGGGCGAGGCGTTGGCCAAGCGCAGTATCCGCCTGGATTTGCTGGTGAGCTCCCCGGCCGTGCGGGCCATGAGCACAGCGGCTTTGGTAGCCCACGAGCTGGAATATCCCGCCGATAAAATAGAGGTGATAGAGGCAATTTATGAAGCCACCGTGCCCGATTTGCTGACTGTGGTACGAGAGTTGCCGGACGAGGCCGAATCGGTGCTGCTGGTGGGGCATAACAATACGCTCACTGAGTTTGCCAACCTGCTTTCCCCCAGCAGCATCCCCGATATGCCCACGGCCGCCATTGTGTGCCTGAAATTCAGCACCGACCAGTGGGCCCGGGTAGACCGTGCCAACGCGGAATACTACTTCTTCGACAAACCCAAAAATCAATAGGCAGTTCCTGGTTTTTGGGTGCTGGTTTATCGTTGTCAATTGTCGGTTTTCAGCTCTCAGTTCTGACAACTCATAGCCAGCGAATCGTGGCTGGCAACCAGCAGCCAAAAACCAAGTCCCCAAGTCCCTAAGTCCCCAACCCGCTATGTCCGAAACCAAACAGGCGCAGCCCCGGCTGCTGAACCGCGAGCTAAGCTGGCTGACGTTTAACCGCCGCGTGCTCCAGGAAGCCCAGAACCCCGAGGTGCCCCTGCTGGAGCGCATTAAGTTTCTGGCCATTTTCAGCAGCAACCTGGATGAGTACTTCAAGGTGCGGGTGGCTACGCTGCGCCGCTTGGTAAAGCTCAAGAAGAAAACCCGGGCCAAGTTGGGCGAAGACCCCGCCGAGCAGCTCCACGACCTGTTGCAGGAAGTGGGCCGGCAGCAGCAGGAGTTTGGCGACACGTTTCGGAACCAGATACTGCCGGGTCTGCGCCAGGAGCACATCCACCTGATTTCGGAGCACGACCTCACGGAGGAACAACACCAGTGGGTGCAGCAGTACTTCCGCGAGAATGTGCAGGATTTACTCTCGCCCATTATCCTGGATGAAAACCTGCACCACCTGTTCCTGCGCGACCAGAGCGTGTACCTGACGTTCTTCCTCAGCCAGCCCGAGAACCGCAAAAAGCACGATGCCGAGCGGATAGTGGCTATGGAGCTGCCCACCAAGCGCCACGGCGGCCGCTTTGTGCGCCTGCCCGACGTGGGCGAGGAGCACTACGTGATGTTCCTGGACGACGTGATTCGGTGCTGCGCCCAGGAGCTGTTTCCTAAGTACCAGAAGGTGCAGGTACACGCCATTAAACTCTCCCGCGACGCCGAGCTGGATATTCAGGAGGAAGTATCGGGCAACCTGCTGGCCAAAATCAAGAGCAGCCTGCAGAAGCGCGAAACCGGCTTCCCGGCCCGCTTGCTGTATGACCCCGCCATGCCCAAAGAGGTGCTGCGGGCCATTATGCAGAAAACCGGCATTGGCAAGGAGGAGCTAGTGGAAGGCAGCCGCTACCACAACTTCCGCGACTTCTTCGGCTTCCCCGATTTTGGGCTGGCCCGCCTGCAATATGCGCCCATGGCCCCGCTGCCCCAGCCCACGCTGCCCCGCACCGGCCCCATGCTGCCCGCCATTGCCCAGCGCGACCATCTGCTACATCCGCCCTATCAGTCCTTCGACTACGTAACCCGCCTGCTCACCGAGGCCGCCAAAGACCCGCAGGTAAGCGGCATCAGCATGACGCTGTACCGGGTGGCGGGCAAGAGTGAAGTAGCCAAAGCCCTGCTAAAAGCCGTGAAGAACGGCAAGCAGGTAACGGTGGTGGTAGAGCTGAAAGCCCGCTTCGATGAGGAAAGCAACATGTTCTGGGCGGAGAAGCTGCAGAAGGCCGGCGCCAACGTCATTTTTGGCATTCCCGAGCTGAAGGTGCACAGCAAGCTGCTGCTGATTACGCGGGCCGAGGAAGGCCACAACCAGCTGTACGCCTACTTGAGCACCGGCAACTTCAACGAAAAAACCAGCGAGATTTACGCTGACCACGGCCTGTTCACCGCCAACCCCGACATCACGCGGGAAGTGGCCGAGGTGTTCCGCTACTTCCACGACCGCCAGGACAAGGCCGGCCTGTTTCAGCACCTGCTGGTGGCCCCTTTTGAGCTGCGCGAGAAGCTCAACGCCCTCATCGACGGGGAAATGGAGCGGGCCAAGCGGGGCGAGGAGGCCTACATCATTCTCAAGCTGAACGCCCTGCAGGATGAACGCATGATTCTGAAACTGTACGAGGCCAGTGAGGCCGGCGTGCGGGTTGAGTTGCTCATTCGGGGTATTTCCTGCCTGATACCCGACTTGGCGGGCCAGAGCAGCAACATCACTCAGCGCGGCATGGTCGACCGGTTTTTGGAACACGCCCGGGTGTACGTGTTCGGCAACGGAGGCGAAGAGAAGGTGTACGTGGCGTCCTCCGACTGGATGGCCCGCAACCTGGACCGCCGCGTGGAGGTGGCCTTCCCCATTCTGCAGCCCGATTTGAAGGCCGAAGTGCGCCACCTGCTGGATTTGCAGCGCCAGGACAACGTGAAGGCCCGCGACTGGCAGAACAACTTCCTGGGCCAGGAAGAAGCCGCCGAACAGGGCCGCATCCGTTCCCAGTTCGACACCTACGCCTACCTTAAAAGTCTGGGCAAGAAGCCCGCTGCCCGCCCGCGCAAGCCCGCCGCGCCCAAAAGCTAACCGGGTTCCGCCACACCCCTACCACGCCGGTCCGGCGGGCGCAGCCCGTCGGGCCGGTTGTCGTTTGGGGCAGCCGCGCCGCCTGTGGCCCGGTGGGTGTCAGTTGGCGGCAACCGGCCCGGTGGGCTGCACCGCCGGGCCGGCCAGGGGATGATAAAACAGCTACTGCGGGCGGCGGCGCGGAGTGGTGGTACGCGGTTGGGTGGAGTGCAGCGTAATCACCACCGAATCGGGGGAGGATACGGGGAGCTGCACGGTGAGGTGGCGGGGGTAGCTGACCACCAACACCTGCGGCCCGGCTGGCCCCCTGAACCGGAATACGCCCTCGGAGTTGGTAGTGGTGGCTACGGCCGTGCCTTTCACCAGCACTGAGGCTCCGGCCAGCGGCGTCGCCAGCGGGTTTTGCACCCGGCCGGTGTACAGAACGCCCGGCTCCGGGGTTTGGGCCTGGGCTGAGGATGCCAGCAGCAACCCCGCAATCAGCCAACTATACTGCTTGCTTGCCACGGGTAGTCAGGCCTGCGACTTAGCGGCGCGAGGGGCGCGGGTACGGCGCACCTTTTCCGGCTTGGCTGGTTCGGGTACCACGGCTTCGGGGGCGGCCAGCTTACGCAGCTTGGTTACCTTTTCGGCCAGCTGCCCGGCGGTTTTGCTGATGGCTTTGGTCACGGGCTCTTCTCGCTCCTGCTCCGGCGAGTCGTAGAGGTGAGCATCCAGCAGGCCGGCCAGCTGCTCGGTGAGAAGTTGGCGGGCCGCCTTGGCCGGCGCAACGGTGCGCGCTTCCTGCTTGGCTCGCTGCCGCAGAATCTGGTCGGTGAGGTGCTGCACGGTTTTGCTGATGCCCTTGGGCAACTTGCTACCCTGGGGCAGTTGCAGGTGAGGAGTCAGGGCGGTGGTCAGCTCATCCAGCAGGAGTTTCTTGGCAGCTTTCATGCAGTGCGGAGTGGGTAGCCGGAAATGGAGGCTCCCGGGCGCAAAAGTACAAGGCCGCACGCCCAGCTACAGGTTATCAAATCATCATCAATGCCGAGCCGTGTGTGCCCTAATTGAGCAGGACCGTCCCTCCGGCGCACCGGGTAGTTTTCCAGCACGCCCGGCCAGAGCCATTGCCCAGGCAGTATGATGGCTCGGTAAAAGCGTATACCCATGTCTGGCCGTTGGACCACCGCAACCGGGCCAGTTGCCCTCCTTCAGCAATGATGAGCCGCCATTGTGCTTCCCTATGCCGTCCGTAGAGCCGGCTGTACAGGCCTGAGTGTTTGCTTCTGGGCAGTAGAGGTAATGCGGCCATCATGGCTGGCTAATCGGGCCGTAATAAGGCCCGTCTACTTTTGCCACTAGGCTGTGTGGAGAGTCGCGTAGGGAGAACGTCATGCAGAGCATGTGGCGCCTTGAGCCGGAGGCGAAGCAGCTCGCGGGCTGACGTCTGAATAGTTTGGCAACGTCAGCCCGCGAGCTGCTTCGCCTCCGGCTCTGCATGACGTTCCAGGCAGGACAGTTGATAAAGTCTTCCCACGCTCTTGAAGCTGCCACCGAACCATCCGCCTGTATTGCTTGTTTATTCTTCCGTTTCTCGTATATTCAGGATAATACGGCATGGTTTTGCCTGTGCCTCCCGTTGTTTCACCTTGGCTTTCCTTCCCATGCTACATACCATTGCTTCCTCGGCCTTTACGCCTCCTACCGTTGCTCACCCTCACGAGCTCAAAATCTGGCCCACGTGCTACGCGGCCGTGGAGGCGGGTACCAAGCCCTTTGATGTGCGCCTCAACGACCGGAACTTTCAGGTAGGCGACGCCCTGCTGCTCTGCGAGTACGAGCCCGAAAGTGAGCGGCACACCGGCCGCACCCTGGAACGCTGGGTCAGCTACCTGCTGCCCGGCGGCACCTTCGGCATTGAGCCGGGCTGGTGCGTGCTGGGCTTCTCCGAGCACCCGCCGTTGCCCGCCGGCGTGCACGATACCCGCCTCTGGTAGCCGCGCCGCCCGCTTCTCCGGCCTTTTCTGCCCCTGCCCTCCCCGGCCGGGGCTTTTTTGCGCCCGATGGCGGGCCTGGAAACCGGGCCATTGAACGGCCCGGTCCGGCGGGCGCAGCCCGTCGGGCCGGTTGACGCAAGCTGACACCCGCACGAGGACGCACGATACCCACCTAGCGCGTATGGTCAGCGGACGACACCCGCACGATACCCGGACGGCGCGCACGGCCCGAACGACAACCGGCCCGACGGGCTGCGCCCGCCAGACCGGAGCAAACCGCCCGCCAAACGCCCCCTACCGCCCCGAACCACTATCTTCCGCCTCCCAACCCACTATCCTATGCCGCTTTCCTTATCCGAAGTAAAAGACCGCGCCATTCGCTTTGCCCAGGAGTGGCAGGGCGAAACCCGGGAGCACGCCGAAGCCAAAGCCTTCTGGGGTGATTTTTTCAACGTGTTCGGCGTGAACCGCCGCCGGGTGGCCACCTTCGAGGAGCCCGTGAAGAAGCTCTCGGGCCAGCAGGGCTTTATTGACTTGCTCTGGAAGGGCACCCTGCTGGTGGAGCACAAAAGCCGGGGCAAGGACCTGGATAAGGCCGTGCAGCAGGCCAAAGACTACTTCCCCGGCCTCAAAGACCACGAGCTGCCCAAATACATTCTGGTATCCGACTTCGCCCGCTTCCGGCTGTATGACCTCGACGAGGGCACCAGCTTTGATTTCGGGCTGGAGGAGCTGCACCAGCACCTGCATTTGTTCTCGTTTCTGACGGGCTACCAGAAGCGCCAGTACCAGGCCGAGGACCCCGCCAACATCAAGGCGGCCGAGCTGATGGGCGAGCTGCACGATGCCCTGCTGCGCGGCGGCTACCACGGCCACAAGCTGGAAGTGCTGCTGGTGCGCATCCTGTTCTGCCTGTTTGCCGAGGATACGGCCATCTTCGAGAAGGACGCCTTCCGCGAGTTCCTGGAGGCCCACACCCGCCCCGATGGCTCCGACGTGGGGGCCCAGCTGGCCCAGTTCTTTTCCATCCTCGACCAGCCGCCCCAGGAGCGCCAGCGCCAGCTGCCCGCCCACTTGCAGCAGCTGCCCTACGTGAATGGCTCCCTGTTCACGGAGTTCTTCCCGTTTCCGGCCTTCGATGCGGGCCTGCGCGAGCAGCTGATCCGGTGCACGTACTTTGACTGGTCGCGGATTTCGCCGGCCATTTTCGGGTCGTTGTTTCAGTCGGTTACGGACCCGGTGAAGCGGCGCAACCTGGGGGCGCACTACACCTCCGAGGCCAACATTCTGAAGGTGATTCAGGGCCTGTTTCTGGATGAGCTGCGCCAGGAGCTAACCCAGGCCGGCCAGAACCGCCCCCGCCTCGATGCCCTGCACCGCCGCCTGGAGCAGCTCCGCTTCCTGGACCCCAGCTGCGGCTGCGGCAACTTCCTGGTGGTGACCTACCGCGAGCTGCGCCTGCTGGAGCAGGAAATTCTGGAGCGCCTGTTTCAGGACCGCCGCGCCACCGGCCAGACGGTGGATCTGGCCCTCTACGCCCGCGTGCAGGTAGACCAGGCCTACGGCATTGAGGTGGAAGAATTTCCGGCCCGCATTGCCGAGGTGGCCATGTGGCTCATGGATCACCAGCTCAACCTGCGCCTCTCCGAAGCCTTCGGCAACCTCTACCTGCGTCTGCCCCTCACCCGCACCGCCCGCATCGTGCACGGCAACGCCCTCACCACCGACTGGGAAACCGTCGCCCCCAAACACCAGCTCAGCTACATTCTCGGCAACCCACCGTTCATTGGTTACCACTTACAGACTAAACAGCAGAAGGCTGAAATGGCGACACTGTTTAAGGGGGTAAACGGCGCTGGTCTGCTAGACTTCGCTTCGGCTTGGTTTTACAAAGCTGCCCAGTATATGAATGGCACCAGTATACGGGCAGCATTGGTAAGCACTAACTCAATTGTTCAAGGTGAACAAGTAGGCATTCTATGGAATGAATTGTTCACGAATCAGCAAGTCAAAATTCATTTTGCTCACCGCACATTCAAATGGAATAATGAAGCGCGAGGCAACGCGCAAGTGTATTGCGTAATCATCGGATTTGGACCAGAGGATAGCCCGAAGCACTTCATTTATGATTACAGCACACCACGGGCTGAGCCTATGCGCAGAGAAGTTTCGCGCATCAACTCTTACTTGATTGAAGCCGATAACACACTTATTTTAGGACGCACCAAACCGTTAAGCCACGTCCCGGAAATGGTCAATGGAAATAAGCCTGTTGATGGTGGCTTCTTCTTTTTGAATGATGTTGAAAAGGATGAGTTGTTACTGAATGAGCCAAAAGCGAAAGATTACATCAAGCCATTTCTAGGGGCGCAAGAATTTCTGCGAAACCAGAACCGTTGGAGTTTATGGCTTGAAGGAATTTCCCCATCAGTTCTTAAAGATTTACCGTTTGTGTCGCAACGAGTTAATCAGGTAAGATTATTTCGTCTTGATAGCTCCAAAGCTGACACAGTACGGATGGCCCAATACCCGACTCTTTTCGGCCAAACACGCCAGCCTAAAAACAACTACCTACTTATTCCCCGACACTCGTCAGAAAACCGCCGTTACGTACCCTTTGGCTTCTTTACTCCAGATGTCATTCTCGGTGATTCTTGCATGAGTATCCCAAATGCTACGCCCTATTTGTTCGGCGTGATGACTTCGGAAATGCATATGGCTTGGATGCGGCAAATCTGCGGGCGCATCAAGAGCGACTTCCGATATTCGGCCACCCTCGTCTACAACAACTTCCCCTTCCCGGCGTCGCCCAGCGCGAAGCAGGTGGCGGCGGTGGAAGCGGCGGCGCAGCAGGTGCTGGCGGCCCGGGCCCAGTTCCCCCAGGAAAGCCTGGCCACCCTCTACGACCCGCTCACCATGCCCCCCGCCCTGGTGAAAGCCCACCAGCAGCTCGATAGGGCCGTGGACCTGTGCTACCGCCCCGCCGCCTTCCCCACCGAGCTGAGCCGCCTGGAGTTCCTCTTCGAGCAGTACCGGCAGCTGCAAGCGCCCCTGCTGCCCCCGCCCCCCACCCCCAAACGCCCGCGCAAGTCCGACGCCTAGTTTCCCGCGCTGGCTGACCAGCCAGCCGCAACCACGAACGAGTTCGGGTCGGACCCGAACTCGTTCGTCTTTTCAGGCAACCAGAACGCCCGTGCGGCCAACGTTGCGGCCGTTCCGGTCCGGCGGGCGCAGCCCGTCGGGCCGGTTGAAAGTAGCTGATACCTGCCCGGCCCCATGTGGCGCGAATGGCCCGGACGACAACCGGCCCGACGGGCTGCCGCCCGCCGGACCGGATCAGGCGTTAGCGCAGAATATAGTGGGCGGGTATCATTCCCTCTGACTCAGCCTGGAAGCCGGTATGCGTGGGGGGCAAATCCAGGTAGAGGTGGGCCAGGGCCTGTTGGCAGAGCGTGCCGGAGCGGTAGCCGGCATAGTCGCGGTAGGAGCTGTACGGCCAGTCGTGCAGATGAGGCACGAGGCCGGCCCGCACGGGGTTTTGGTGCAGGTAATGAAAGCAGGTGCGTGGGTAGTCGGCATCGTACAGCGGTAGCAGGCGGGCTTTGGTTTTGGCCTGAAACAGGGAGCCGGTGCGCTGCATTTGCCGGTTGATGGCCTGCGCGTAAGTGCCCAGCACCCGCCCAAACGCTGGCAGCAACGGATGCTGCGCCGCCGGGTTGGCGGAAGCCATGACCAGAAAGTGAAAATGATTCGGCATCAGGCAATAGGCCAAGATATGGCCGTGTGGCAGTACCTGCGCGCGGATTTTGCGCAGGAAAAACAAGTAGTGCTCCGGCGTGAAAAAGACCGGCTGCCGGTTGTTGCCCCGGTTGTAGATATGGTATAGCTGCTCCGGATAGATTATAGGCATTGAGGAAGATACTTACCCGCTACCGTAAGCGCAACAGTGCCCCGGCCCGGCGGGCGGCAGCCCGTCGGGCCGGTTGAAGGTAGCTGACACCCGCACGCCTCCCCGCACGGTCCGGTCCGGCGGGCGGCAGCCCGTCGGGCCGGTTGAAAGTAGCTGATACCCGCCCGGCCCCACGTGGCGCGAATGGCCCGGACGACAACCGGCCCGACGGGCTGCCGCCCGCCGGACCGGACCGCTTGGCCGGGCCGCGTGGGGCCGGGGCAATGCCAATACTTTGTATGTAGGTACAACAACACCTCCGTTAAGGGGCGCGTACTGGGAAGCACTATCCCAACTTCACAACCAACCCCACCTGCATGGAAACGATTAAAGCCAAAGGCTACGGCGCGAAGGGCTCCTTCTTCAATGGCCTCTCGGAAATGGACATTGAGCGCAAAGCGCCCGCCGAGGATGAAGTTCAGATTGACGTGTTGTATTGTGGCGTCTGCCACTCCGATTTGCACCAGGTAAAAAACGACTGGGGCAACACCCTCTACCCCTGCGTGCCGGGCCACGAGGTGGTGGGCCGCGTAGTGCGGGCCGGCGCGGCCGTGAGCAAGTTTAAGGTAGGCGACCTGGTGGGCGTGGGCTGCATGATTGACTCCTGCGGCAGCTGCGAGCCTTGCCAGCACCACGAGGAAAACTACTGCGAAGGCCCCGTGAGCTTCACGGCCACCTACAACGGCTACATGAAAGCCGACGGCAGCGGCTTCAACACCTACGGCGGCTACTCTACCACCATTGTAGTAAAGGAAGGCTTCGTGCTGCGCATCCCCGAAAACCTGGATGTGAAAGCCGTGGCACCCATTCTGTGCGCGGGCATTACCACCTATTCGCCCCTTAAGCATTGGGGGGTGAAAGAAGGTAGCAAAGTGGGTATTGCCGGCCTGGGCGGGCTGGGCCACATGGCCGTGAAGCTGGCTAAAGCCCTGGGTGCCGAGGTAACCGTGCTAACCACCAACAAAGACAAGCAGGCCGAAGCCGTGCAGCTAGGGGCCAGCCATGTAGTGCTCACCACCGACGCCAAGCAGCTGGAAGCCCACGCCCTCAGCCTTGATTTCATCCTGGTCACCATCCCCGATGCCTTCGAGCTGAACGACTACGTGCCCCTGCTGCGCCGCGACGGGGCACTGGTGACGGTGGGCCTGCTGGGCGAGTACAAAAAGGCGCTCAATAACATGGAGGTGGCCCTGCACCGCCGCTCCATTGCCGGCTCCCTCATCGGGGGCATCCAAGAAACCCAGGAGGTGCTGGATTTCTGCGCCGAGCACAACATTCTGCCCGAGGTAGAAATGATTCGGATGCAGGATATCAATAAGGCCTTCGACAAGCTGAAAGACGAGCAGGTACGCTTCCGCTACGTCATCGACATGGCTTCGCTGAAGGAAGAGTAGCCCGAGCAGGGCTCAACCAAAAAGCCCCCGCTGCAACACGCACCGGGGGCTTTTTGGTAGTCGGGCAGTTATGGGGGGTGGCTTCCGCTACTTGTTCACCGTTTTCTTCAGGAACTTGCGCGGGGGCACAATGAACAGCTCCACCGAAGCGTAGGGGGCTCCGGCCAGCTTGGAGTCGATGATTTTTGTACGGTCGTTGTTGGTGCGGTCAAAGGCATCGAAGGCGTAGTTGTAGCGGTAGCCGCCTTCCAGCCCGAACCAGAGAAAATCATAGATTTCCCGCTCCCAACGGCCCCGGAACTTCACTTCGGTTTCGCGCAACTCCAGGGTGCGCAGGGCAATGTTATCGGCGCGGCGCAGGGGCTGCCGTAGCTTGATGATGTAGTTGAAGCCATCCACGGAGTAGCCGGCAAAGAACAACGACTTAGGTGAGGCGTTGTAGCGGGCCGTTACGCGGGCCGGGAAGATGGCCTCAATGCCCCACCGGTCGTTGAAGGTGCGGTTATAGAGCACGGCCGGATAGATGCTTTGCCGCCCGAAGGTGTAGCCCAGCTGCAGACCCACGCCCCAGGAAAAGGTGGGGCTGCGCTTCCAGCCGTACAGGAACTCGGAGGATACCCGTAGGTAATCGGCCACGTTCACGCCCTGGGAGGTGTAGTCGCCGCTCAGCTCTCCTTTCAGGCGGAAGATGTACCAGTTCACGGCATTCACCGGCCGAATAATGGCCAGCTGCGCCCCCAGGGTTTTGAGGCCTTTGTCCTCAATGTTATCGTACAGCTCGTAGCCGGTGGGATACTGCCGGAATTTGAACTCCTCCCGCTCGTAGTTGATGCCGAGCAGCATTTTCAGGTGGGGCCGGTTCCAGAACGGGATGTAGCCTTTAATCACCAGCCGGGCGTTCTTCTCGGCCTGCGACTTATAATCCTGCAACCCTACGGCTTGCCCATCGGAGGCCACGTTGAAGCGGGGCATGCGCTCATAGTGGAAAATCAGCCCCTTGCTGGGCCCCATGCCAATAACGGAAGGCGTGGCAAACTCCTGGTCGCGGCCTACCTGGTCGGCGGTGGTGGTATCGGAGGCGGGCGGGGCGGGCGGCGGGTACACGGGCGGCGTGGAGGGCGTTACCTGCGCCTGCGCCGCCCCGGCCGCCAATACGCACACGGCAGCAGCAAGCGGACGAACAACACGCCCAATCAGCGTCGAAAATGGGGGCATACGGAAGGATGAGAGGAGAGCGGAAAAACGACGAAAAGACGTCAGGCTAGCCTTAACGTCTTTTCGCGAAAAAGGATAAGCGGAGGAAAGGTGAAGTAGTGAAATAGTGAAATGGTGAGTTTGATGTTCTGTTTGCACCATTTGCGCAGATTGAACATCAAACTCACCATTTCACAATTTCACTACTTCAACTTTAAAAGAGGAAGTCGAAGCCAACAAAGACCAGATTTTCCTCGCCTACGGAGTAGGTGGCATTCACTACGGCCTGTTTGAGAATATCTACCCACACGCCTCCACCAACGGCGGTGTGGAATGCTTTCAGGCCGGTTTGGGTGTCGCGGGAAGTGTACACGCGGGCGGCATCGGCCAGGCCCAGGATACCGAACTTGCCGGGCACCACATAAGCATTGAAGCTGAAGAGCTGAATGCGCACCTCCGCGTTGCCGTACACCGACGAGCGGCCGGCGTAGCGGGTGCGGCGGTAGCCGCGCAGGTTGGTGGTACCGCCCAGCGTGTTAGCCTGGTAGAAGCGGTAGTCGCCGAGGTTGCGGTTAGCCCCAATGCGGCCGGCCCAGGTGAGCTGGAAGGGGAAGTTAGGCGAGAGATAGGCCCGAAATTCGGTAGCCAGGCGCGCGTAATCCAGCTTTTCGCCGTTCAGCTGGTGGTTGTACTCCACCGAGTTGTACCAACGCAGGCCAATCCGGGGGTTCTTGGGCGAGCTGGCCGCATCCAGGTTCAAATAGGCTTTACCACCCACGTAGCGGTTCAACCCAAAGTCAGAAGCCCGGATACCCGCGGCGGCGGTACCTTCTTTGCCGTTACCAGCCGCGTCCAGGTTGTCGCCCCCAATTTCACTGCCAATCTGCGCCCGGTCAATCCGAAATTGGTCGTACTGCGGCCCGATACCGAACTTCAGGAAGCTGAATACATCCTTTTCCAGCATAGGAGCCACGTACAGCCGCGAAAAGCGGACACGGTAGGTGTCGTTGATATCCCGGTTGCGGGCCCGCTCATCCCCATCAGCCAGTATGTTTCTGGTGTCGTTGCCCAGGCCGAAGAAGTTGTAGAGCAGCTGGGGGCCATAGAGCTGGGCCGTGAGGCGCAGGTCCGTTTTACCGAACACATCCACGAAGTGGCCCAGGTAGCGCACGTTGTAGGCACTCTGGGAAGGCGAATAGTTGGCCGCCAGGCTTTGCTCGGTGGCGTACGGAGCCTTGCGGAAGCCGTAGGTGCGGTACACCGCGCCCCCTCCCAGAAACAGGCGGTCATCAATGTTGTAGCCGAAGTAGGCCGTGGGCCCGAAGTAATTGAGCGTATAGTCCTTGCGGTCGGTGCGGTTGTGCACGTCGTAGCGGCTCACGTCAATGCCAGGCTCCAGGCGCAGGCGGGTGTCTTTGCCGGGCACTATCACGTTGCCCGAGTCAGCATCATATATGTGCAGGCGGTGGCGGAACCCGGCCACGTTGGAATTGTCCACGATGGAGTCCCGGTCGAGGCCGCCGATGATGCGCACCAGCGGGCCGCTTTTCACGTCGCCTTTCACCTCGTACAGGTCCCGGTCGGCGAAGCCGTAGAGGCGTAGCTCCTTGGTTACCTTGTTATCGAAGGTGCGGTCAAAGAGCATTTTGGTCAGCTCGCCTTCCTTATTGATTTTCTGCACCGTTACGTGCGTCTTACCATCGGGCAGGCGCTCCACCACAAACTTCTCGCGCTTCTTGGAGCCTTTCACCTCCGTCACCTTGCTGAGCACCTCGTAGTAGTCGGCGGCAACCTCGGGCAGCAGCTCGCGGCGGCTTTTCAGCTTGGCAATAATTTCGGGGCCGTGGAGGTCATAAATCTGCTGGGGCCACCGTTCCTTGAAGGCCTTCTCAATTACCTCATCAGTGAGGCCGGCCTTCATTTCCTCGGCCTGTTTCACCCACTGCTCCTTGGTCACGGAGGCCAGGTACACCCGGTCGTTGCTGAGGGCGGTCAGGTTCAGGCCCTTCCAGTCGGCGTAATCTTTGCCGAAGTTCTGGAAGTTGCGGATGGCCCACTTGCGCGAGGCCAGGTAGGGAAATAGCCCGTCGCCCTTGAAGAAGGCAATGTCCCGGTCCTCGGGTACGGCCGTGAATTTCCGGTCTCCATCCTTGTCCTTTTTCTCGGCCCAGCGCCACTGGTCCTCGTGCCGGTCCCAGTCGCCAATCCACATATCGAAGAGGCGGGAACGGGCAAAGGCTTTTTCGTTGACGCGGTTGTCATTGTCGTCGGTAATGCGCTCAAACACCTTGTCGGTGCCCACCAGGTTTTTGGCGTTGCCCAGGCTTTCCACGTTGCTCTGGTCGTCCTTGGCATCTTCCTCAATGGCGCCCGGCGTATTGCCAAACCGCTCCAGGTACTGGCCCAGCAGGGGGTCTTGGGGAATGTAGCGCAGCTCGGGGTTGGTGTGCAGAATACCGGCCGCATCGGCTAGGGGCGGAATTACGATGGAGTTGAACGGATGCTGGGCCGAAATCTGGTCCTGCAGAATATCGGCCGCCGCACCGGTGCGCAGGGCTTCGGGCAGTACTGCCGAGGGGTCTTTGTTGAGGCTGCGGATGGTGAAGTTGCGGCCTTCCTCATTGCGCACCTTCAGGGAAGCCGTTTGCTTGCCACCCCCAATTTTATAGGGCGTGAGGCCGCCTTTCTCGGTGGCCAGGTCCAGCACCGGAAACTTCACCGGCGTGGCCCACTCCTTGCGGTAGTGCTCCCCGAACAGAAATTTATGAAACTTGCCACGGTCGTCGTAGCCCGGGTTCACGGCCACGGTTACGGTAGAGTCGCGGAAATTAGGGCGGGGGCCCACAATTTTGGTGGGGCCTTCCGCCACTACTTCCTGCTGGGCATACATGGGCGTGCGGAACACCAGGCGGCCGGTCTGGCCGGTACCTTCCGGAATATAGAACTCCGTCCACACTTCCCCATTGTCGTAGTAATTCACGCGGGCAAAACCCTTCTCCTTATCCGAGAACAGCGCATCACCACCCGAGCCGGGCTTCACGTGCTGGGTTTTGCAGCCCGAGCCGCTGACGATGTGGTTGAGGTTGCCTTCCTTGAAATACTGTAGGTTGTGCTCGTGCCCGGCGGCGTACACTACATTCGGGTACTTCTGGAAAATATCCATCAGCCCCTTCTTGTACGCCTGGTACAGCGGGTGAGCAATATCCTGGCTTACTCCGCCGTACTTGCGGGCAAAGGGGTAAATGGAGCCGATAACGGGCAACGGTACAAAGGCATACTTGTACACGATGCTGAGCGGGAAGAAATGGTCGCCCAAGGTGAAGTAGCCGCCGTGAATACCATCGGAAAACAGCGGGTGGTGGGCTACCACCATAATGTTCTTGCCCGCGTTGCGCTGAATAATGTCCTCTACTTGCGTGAAGAAGTCGGTTTCGTTGGCTACGCCGCAGCCGCTGTTGGCCCCATAAGGCCGCTCCCCGGAAGTTTGCAGAAACCACTGAGAGTTGATGGCAATGAGCACCAGGTTATCCTGCAGCCGGACTTCAACCGGCCCGGGGCAGGCGTCGCGGGGCAGGAAAAAGTCGCCGGTGTAGGGGAAGGCGGCCGAGTCGCTCTGCAGATAGTTCTCCACAAAGAACTGCTGGCGGTTCACTTGGTCCACGGCTCCGCGCTGGCCCTGCTTCCAGTCGTGGTTGCCCGGAATCATGTACTTCTCGCCCTGGTAGTCGCGCAGCACTTTTAGCTGGTCCACAATGCGGCGCTCCGATTCCTTGCGGTCGTAGGCCTTCTGCTCGGGCATCCCGTACTCGTAGATGTTGTCACCGAGGTAGATGGTGGTGCTTTTGCTGCCAGCGGCCAGAATCTGCTTGCGCAGGTAGTTCAGGGAAGGCTCACCGCCCTCCGCCTCGGGGGCAGGCTTGCCCACGTCGCCAATCAGAAATACCGTGTAGCGGATGCGGGTGCTGTCCGGAGGCGTTTTCGATTCCCAGTTCAGGCCAGCATTACGGTAGTTGGGGCGGGTTGGGTGGGCGGTTTGGGTTTTCTGCTGCGCCAGGGCCGCAGGCGCGGCCGCTCCGTACAGAGCCAGCAGCAGGCAACAGGACAGGAAATGTCTGCTCATATAAGAAGAGAGGGAAGTAGCGCGAAGGCAATGCCGCCGGCCGGTGCCAGCGCGGGGAGCGTGATAGTCAGAAATACGGCAAACCGCTCGGTTGCGGTTGTTTCCAGCAGCCATACCTGGCCGTGCGGTGCGGTACGCAAATTACTGGGCTACGGTTGGGTCAACCAAAAATTGGCACCAGACACTCATTTACCGCGCCGCCCCAGGTTAGGTACGGCACCTAGAACGGGCATTGGGCGTTATACCTTATACTTACTCCGCCCATCTTTTTCACCTCAACAACCCGGCGCGCCGAAACGCGTTGTAAGCCGCACAGCCTGTTGTTGCTTTTCCCGTTGTTTTTTCGCCCCAATGGAGCCCATTCTTACTCAAAAGCCGGCCAAGGCCGAAATCATACAAAACGCCAAAGCCTACGTGCAGGCTTTGCTGGAGGAAAAACTGCCCGCTCAACTGGTGTACCACTCGCCCAAGCACACGGCCACGGTGGTAAAAGAAGCCCGCGCACTGGGTGAAGCCGCCAAACTCAGTGAGGCCGACCTGGAAGCCCTGGTACTGGCAGCCTGGTTTCATGATGTGGGCTACCTGGATACCTACGATGGGCACGAGTTCCGGAGCGCGGAGCTGGCCGGCGAGTGGCTAAACCAGCAGGGCTACCCCGCCGAGCGCACCGCCCTGGTGCAGCAGCTGATCAAGGGTACGCACCGCGACTCGGCCCGGGAAACGGAGCTGGAGCAGCTGCTGGTGGATGCCGACATGAGCAACATGGGCCGCGACGACTTTTTTTCCAACGGGGAGCTGCTGCGAGCTGAGTGGGAAGCCACCCAGGGCAAAGCCTATTCCAACTCCGACTGGGCCGAAAACCAGCTGGCCTTCCTGCTGGGCGGCAAGTACTACACCAAGGTGGCCCGGGAACGGTATGAGGAGCAGCTCAAGGAAAACATCAAGGAGCAGCGCAAGCAGCTAAAGAAAGCCGAAAAGAAGAAAAAGAAAAAGGACGAAGAAGCCAATGGTACCTTCGCCGAGCCCAAGCGCGGCATCGAAACCATGTTCCGGACGATGTACAGCAACCACATGAAGCTCTCGGACATGGCCGACAAGAAGGCCAACATGATGATTTCATTGAACGCGGTGCTCATGTCGCTCATCATTACCTACTTCGGGGCAAAGCTGGGCAGCAAAACGGCCGCCCTGAGTAACGTGGGCATCATCCGGAACCCGGTTATTTCGGTGCCGATGGGTATTTTACTGGCTACGGCCCTGGGCTCGGTTATTACCGCCATTCTCTGCGCCCAGCCCGATGTTACCAGCTTTAAATGGCTGAAGAAAAGCCCGGAAATTGCCACTAACCGCCGCGTAAACCTGCTGTTCTTTGGCAACTTCAGCAAGCTCAGCCTCGATAACTTCCAGCAGGGCATGACGGAAATCATGGGCCAGAAGGATGCCTTGTACACCAACATGGTAACGGACATTTACTACCTCGGCGACGTGCTGACCAAAAAGTACCGCCTACTGCGCCTGAGCTACACTATTTTCATGGTGGGCCTTATTCTAACGGCGCTGTCCTTCGGTATTGCCCTGTTGTATAAGGCGTAAAGCATTTAAGTCAAAGAGAGAAAGTAAAAAGTCAAAGCTCTGACGTCTTCCAATGAAGGTGGCGTCAGAGCTTTAACTTTTTACTTTCTCTCTTTGACCTTCATCACCTCTTCCCCAGCAGCCGGGCCAGTTGCTGCACCGAGCCCCCCAGGAAGCGGTGCAGGCGGCGCAACTGCCCGAAGCGAATAAGACGGTTGGGGCTGGCTACGTGGCCGTAGCGCAGCTCCAGCGTGAGCAGGCAGCTATCCAGGTCCACGGCTTCGAGGCAGTAGAACAGCAAAGCGTTGGGAAAGAGGCGGAAGTGGGAAATCTTTTCCACGTAAGTAATGCGCCCATCTTCATCCTCCAGGCACTGCACCGTCTGAAAATCAATCTGCCCGCTGAATACGTCGGCTTTGTAGCTGGTACCCAGGCGGCCGGCCTTGCTCACGTCGTAGTGCACGGCGGTGGCGCCCTGCATCCAGCGGGGGCGCAGCCGAAAGTTGCTGATGACGCGCAGCGCGTACGGAGCCGGCACGGGCAGTACGCGCCGTACTTTGAGGGCGCAGCCGGGTCGGGCCTCCTGCTCGGCGGCACTGGAGGCGGCCAGCAGCAACCGTAGCGGCGAAAGGTGGGCGTAGTGGTAGGGCGTTTCGCCGATGTGCTCGTAGTAGGTGGCCCCGGGCAGCAGGCGCGTCCAGGAGAAGGCCCGGGCCAGCTCGGGGACCGGCTGGGTGCTGGTGTAGCCCTCCGAGAGCAGAATGTACTCGGCCCCGGCCACGTTATTTTTGAGCAGGCGGTGCACCACAATCACGTCGCGGCCCATGAGTTTGGTGTGTTCCCGGATGCGGGCCACGCTCACGCGGCCGTAGTGCACCACTATTTTGAGCGTAAGGGCCAGCTCGTGCAAAGAGGCCGCCAGGGCCGAGCCGGTGTCGCGCTCCACCAGGCGTAGGTAGTTCTGGAAATCAAGGTAAATCCGGCGGCACTGGCGCACCAGCTCCTCGGCCGTGGGCGGCGGCCCCAGGCGGTAAAACAGCACCGCATCACCCTGGATTTCGTTTACCTCCAAATCCAGAATATTGGCTTCGATGAGAATTTCCAGCAGATCGGCCACCAGAAACGGAGCCTGCGGGTTGCCTGATTCCTCAATGAAGCGTGTGAAGCCACTGATATCGGGAATGAGGAGCAGGGCTGGTTGCTGCCCATCGGCGGCAGAACCCGAAGCTGAACCGGCCGCTCGGCGCTGGTTCCGCAATTCATCCAAAACACCCATATACCCGAAAAGCGAAATCAATGATGGCCGCACGAAGATACCCGGCCGCCGGCCGGCTTCCTATACGCCGGGCCGGGGCCGGCCGGTTTGGGCAGCCGCTGCTTTCAGCGTAGCTTTGCGGCCAGAATAGCCGGCTGCGTAGTTCAACGGATAGAATGAGGGTTTCCTAAACTTTAGATGTGGGTTCGATTCCCGCCGCGGCCACAAAAAGCCCGTTTCAGTAACAGAAACGGGCTTTATTTATGCCGATACAAAATTTCCTGCGCAGGCGGAGCGCCAGGGGCTGGCTGTGGCGGCCGCGGCAGATAGGCGCTTATAAAGACGGTGCTTTGCGCGCTGAATACCTACTCAATGAGTCCCTGCGTCATGGCGTAGCGGATGAGGGCCGCCGTGTTTTTAGCCTGAGTTTTCTCGATGATGTTCTGGCGGTGGGTTTCAATGGTGCGCTTGCTGGTGAACAGCTGATCGGCGATTTCCTGGTTAGTGAAGCCCTCGGCAATCAGCCGCAGTACCTCCAGCTCCCGCCCCGACAGCTCCACGGCAGCATCCGGACGCTTGCTGACGGGCAAAGCACCGAGGGTGGTTTCGGAGGGGCGCTGCACCACCCGGCGCAGCAGGTTCAGGCCAATTTCAGTGCACAGAAACTCCCGTCCGGCAGCTACCGTGCGAATGGCGTAAGTTATTTCGGTGATGTCGGCGTTTTTCAGCACGTACCCCAGGGCCCCGGCCTCCATCATCCGGTGCACATAGTTTTCGTGGTCGAGCATGGAAAGCACCAGGACTCGCACTTCCGGAAACTGCTCCCGTAGCGCGGGCATGGCCGCGAAGCCATCCAACACGGGCATGTTTACGTCCATTAGCACGACATCAGTGGGCGTATGGGCCAGCAGCTCCAGCATGGCCTGGCCGTTGGTGGCCTCCCCCACTACCTCCATATCGGCCTCCCGGGCCAGCAATGCCCGAATTCCATCACGCAGAATGGCATGGTCATCAGTCAGCAAGATTTTAATCATAGGGCTACGACGCAAGCAGCTACTGCCTGGCAACAATAGTACGTAACAGCGCAGCTTCAGGCCAATGGGTTTCCCGCAAAAGCACGCTAAATAATTACGTAAATCCCCCGGATAACTACTTATTTATAAATCAGTAGTTCACGCAGTTACCCTACGCAGACTGGTACGTATACTAGCTTGGCATCCTGGTTCTGCTGCCCCTGCAACTCCCCCTTGCGTAGGCATTTCCGCTCGTTCTTTATCCGTCTAATTCCCATGGAAGTCTATCGTGAAATCCTGCCCAACAGCTACCTGCTGATTTTGACCAACGGACAGGCTCCCGCCGCTGAGGCCCAGCTTTCTTATGCTTTGCGCCTGGCTAGCCGGAGCGGTAAGCCCAGCATTTGGGTTGATTGTAGCCAACTGCCGGCCCTCTCGTTCGGGGCGCTACGGGTACTGGCCCGCTACTACCGGCGGCTGCGGCGCCGACAGGTGCAGCTCGTGCTTTGTCACCTCGGTGATGCCGCCCATCAGCTGGTGGCCAAGTTGCCCACAGCCCTGTGCCCGCCGGTGGTACCCTCCTTGCTGGATGCGGAACGTTACTGTCAGCACACTCACCCGCTGGCGCAACGGCCAATAGCTATGGCCTCATAGCAGGCCCGCCAGCCCATTAATGGCAAGGGCTACCACGGCCGTGTTGAATCCGAAGGAAAGCAGCCCGTGCACCAGCGCCAACCGCCGGATAACCCGGTCGGATATGCTCACGTCGGCGGTTTGGGCCGTCATCCCAATCACGAAGGAGAAATACGCAAAATCCAGGTAATCGGGCTCGGGTTCGTTGCCAGGAAACTCCAGCCCACCCTCTGGCCGGCCATTCTCAGTGGTATAATACAAGTGGGCGTAGCGCAGCGTAAACAAGGTGTGCACCAGCAGCCACGCCAGCAACACCCCCGCGCCCCCCACGGCCACATGCGCCGCCAGCAGGGGTGCGGACCTGGTGTGCATGGAGGAGAGCAGCAATACCACCGCCAGCAGACTAGCCACCGCTGCCGTGAGCACAAACCCAAATGACAGTACCCGGCCGGGGTCTTCGCGGGTGGCAATGCGACGGATATGGCCCGCCTGAGCCGTAAGAATTATAGCCCAGGCAATGAGGAGCGTGGTACCAGCAAACCCACTCCAGGCCGTAAGTAGCCCCAGCATAGGTGGCCAGGTAGCCGGTACCACCCCGTACAACAGCCCCGCCGGCAGCAACCCCGCAGAAAGGCGTAACCACGCGGGCAGTAGCGCCAACCGCTGGAAAAATGGAAGCTGACGAGTATACACGGAAATGCAGTGAGGCCGACAGATTGAAATATTCTGCGTAAGCTACGGCATCTCAACCGTTGCTTACATGAATTCAGCTCCGCTTTCCGGCCTGTACGCGCCTTCCCTCAGCCTCCTCACCGACCTCTACCAGGTTACCATGGCCTACGGCTACTGGCAGCAGGGCTTGCAGGATAGGGAGGCCGTGTTTCACCTGTACTTCCGCCGGGCCCCGTTTCAGGGCGGCTATGCCGTAGCGGCCGGTTTGGCCTACGCCGTCGATTATTTGCAGAACCTGCGCTTCTCAGAGGATGATTTGGCTTACCTGGGGAGCCTGAAAAGCAGCAAGGGCGCGGCCATGTTTCCGCCGGAGTTTGTCCAGTATTTGCGGGAAATGGAATTTACCTGCGACGTGGACGCCGTGGCTGAGGGCACCGTGGTATTCGGCAACGAGCCGCTCATTCGGGTGCAGGGGCCGCTGCTGCAAGCCCAGTTGGTGGAAACGGCCCTACTCACCCTTGTCAACTTCCAGACCCTGATTGCCACCAAAGCCGCCCGTATCCGCGAGGCCGCCGGCACCGACACGGTGCTGGAATTTGGCCTGCGCCGCGCACAGGGACCCGATGGGGGCCTGGGGGCCAGCCGCGCCGCCTACTTGGGCGGGGCCGATGCCACCAGCAACGTACTGGCCGGGCAGCGTTTCAATATTCCGGTGAAAGGCACCCACGCCCACAGCTGGGTAATGGCCTTCGAGGACGAGGAAACAGCCTTTTCGGCCTATGCCAAGGCGTTTCCGGATGATTCGGTATTTCTGGTAGACACCTACGACACGCTGGAAGGCGTGCGCCACGCTATTAAGGTGGCCCGTGAAATGCGCGCCAACGGCCACGAGCTGGGCGGCATCCGCCTGGACTCGGGTGACCTGGCCTACCTGAGCCGCGAGGCCCGGGCGTTGCTCAACGAGGCTGGTTTTGAAAACGTGCGCATCGTGGCCAGCAACGACCTGGAGGAAAACCTCATCACCAGCCTCAAGCAGCAGGGTGCCAAAATCGACACCTGGGGCATCGGCACGCAGCTCGTCACGGCCTATGACCAGCCGGCCCTTGGTGGCGTATACAAGCTGGCGGCCTTGCGCAAACCCGACGACTCCGGCTGGGACTTCACCATCAAGCTCAGTGAGCAACTGGCCAAAACCAGCATCCCCGGCATCTTGCAGGTGCGCCGCTACGAAACCGACAAGGGCCAGCCCCGGGCTGATATGCTCTACAACGTGGCCGAGGCCCTGCCGGAACAACTGACCCTTATCGACCCGCTGGACGCCACCCGCCGCCGCGCCGTGCGCCCCGATGCCCCGTATCGGGAGCTGCTGGAGCCCATTTTCCGTAGGGGCGAGTTGGTGCATCAGCTGCCTACGCTGCAGGAAAGCCGGGCCCGCGCCCACCGCGAAGTACTCAGCCTCGACCCCAGCATCCGCCGCTTCCTCAATCCCCACACCTACCCCGTGGGCCTGGAAGAGTCGCTCAACACCTTCCGCACCCAGTTGATTCTGGAAAAGCGCCCGGTGCGCCCGGCGTAAGTTTGGGCACCAAAATGACGCCCCGGCAGCAGCCGGGGCGTCATTTTGTTATATGTCACTCAACCAGTCGGTAGAGTTTAGCTCATTTCGTAACTGCTTTATCTTTTCCTCCAGACCGCGCTTTTGCTGCAAATACCGCTTTACTTCCAATACACCGGTACTGCGTTGTTCCAGTAAAATTCCCAACTGACGGCGCAGCTTCCGTACATCTGTTGCCTTCTGCCGCAAAGCGAAATTAGCTTCTTTGAGCCTGCGAACTTCTTCTGGTTCGGTGAATGTCGTATCCGGCGTTATATCGAAGCTTGAAGCTCCACGCTCTTCCGGAGTAATCTGCTGGCCAATTTGCAGCGTTGGATGGCGACGAATAACTTGTCGAAAGCTTTCGGCTGTTATTAGTATATCCCCTTGATGAGTTTCAATATGCCATACGGTGGCACCGGTTGCAGAAGTCTGTCGGCTAATATGTTCTATTTCAATTTCTTGATTCGGCCGAAAATTAATAGTCCAAGCAACGTGGACTGCCTCATGAAATACAAGTGTTGCTGGCGCTACCCAGAAAGAGAAATAATCATCTTCGTCTGCCTGCATCCACTGAAAAATATAGTCGATATCGAAGCTGATGTGTTCCCCAAACCGAACTGCGTATATTCTGGCATCATGCCAGCCCATCTGCTCGAAGTCAGCTTCGGTCCAAACTAATTTTTCCAGTTGATAAGACGCCGACATGTTATGCTACCCCAAATTTCTTCCACAAATTCGGCAGCATCTTCGGCAGTTGATTTTCGGTCCAGTCTTCGCCTTTGGTTTCGGAGCCGAAGTCATAGCTTAGGCCACGGGCCAGGGCCACTGATCTGGGAAAAGAATCGTCCTCTTCAGTTTTGCCGGTGCGTTTCTCGAAGGCGGCAGTAGCCACGTACAGCAACTCTTCGAAATCCTGGTATGGGGCATCCAGCACCGCCGCCAGTGTATCGGGCTTGTTAATAGCCGCTTTAAACACGGCTTCGCCCTGTCCTACCAGCCAGCACCGGAAGTACAGGTAGGGGTCATCAGACACGTAGCCGTCGATGATTTTCTGGGCCGCTATGATGTTGAAATGGTCAGCCTCCATCAGGTGCTGCCGCAGGATGCATTCAAACCCAATAATCTGCGCCGGCTCCAGCTGCGCCAACTGATTGATCAGCGTTTCTTCCTGTACCTGTTGGTTGCCTTGCGCGGCTGCTTTTGCAGTGTCAATAATCTGCCAGAATGCGGTGTTATCCATAGTGCGTAAGGAAGGAGCTTGAGCCTCGAAATACGGCAAAACTTCGCACTCTCGGGGCCAAAGCCTATACTTCGTGGCACCCAGGCCGTAGCTACTTTTGTTACTGATTCGTTATTATAACATAATCACCTGCTACCAGCCAATCAATTGACGGTAGCTTCATCTGTCACTCCACATGCCCACTCTGAAATTCAAAACCAGCATCAACTGCGCCAACTGCGTGCGTGCTGTCACGCCCTTCCTCGACGCCGAAGCCAGCGTGGATAAGTGGAGCGTAGACACCAATGACCCCGACAAAATCCTGATGGTGGAAGGTGCAAACCCAATTCCCGAGCTGATTATGAAATCCGTGTCGCAAGCCGGGTTTGATATTGAGCCGGTAGCCGCCTAAGCACAAAGTGGTCCTACGAATGCCGCGCAGCGGTTCGTAGGACCACTCTCGCTGTTACGAATGCACCAAGGCAAGGAGTAGCGCAGGGAAAGTGCATTAGCAGCCTTTTTCGTAAACTGGGCTAGGCACTGTCCGTTACCGACGCACCAGCGGAATCGTTCAACGAAAGTGGTCCTACGAACCGCTGCGCGGCATTCGTAGGACCACAGGTTACGCGTAGCGCAGCTCGCCGGCTCCTACGCGCAGCGTCACGCCGGGCTCTGGGGTGATGCGGCCGGCTATCTGGGCCTGGTATCCGTGGCTGCGCAGAGTGTCAGCCACGGCTTCGGCCTGGGCTTCGTCGGTTACGAGGAGCATGCCGTTGCCCATATTCCAGTAGAGGTAGGCTTCCTGGGGCGTGATGCCGGCCAGTTCGGCCAGTTGCTCCATGGCGGGCAGGGGCTCAAAGAGGTTGTCCAGCTCCGCACCTACGCCGTTTTTGAGTACCCGCTTGAAGTTATCGGCAATGCCGCCGCCGGTGATGTGCGCCGCCGCGTGCAGGGGCAGACCGGCATCCAGCACCGCTGCCACGCCGGGCGAGAAGATGAGGGAAGGTGCCAGCATCACTTCGCCCCAGGTGGTGGCGTTTTCGGTTGTCAGTTGCTGGTTGTTGGTTGTTGGTTGCGCGGCGCCGCTTTGCTCATACGGCGCTTCGTGCCACTTTTCCCCAAAAGCTTTGGTGAGGGCGCGGCGGGCCAAAGAGTAGCCGTTGGAGCGAAAGGAAGGTGAGCGAAGTGCCACCACCGCTTGTCCGGCGCGCACGTTGGCCCCGCTCAGCGGGCGTTCTAGGCTGGGGTGCAGCACGCCCACAGCCGTGGAGCACCAGTTGAAATTCATCTTGGCGCCGGGGTAGCCACCGATACGGTTGCCCAGCTCGGCAATTTCGCCGCCTGTTACGGCAATCTGGCTGAATTGGGCCGCGTCGTGTAGGCCGCGCATCAACTCGTCCACCACCTCATAGTTGAGGGTGTTCACATCGATGATGTTCGACAGGTTGGTGGGTACGAAGCCGGCCACAATCAGGTCGTCGGCCACCATGGCAATCAAATCGTGGCCTAGCGTATCGTAGCGGTCCAGGCGCTCGGCCACCTCAATCTTCGTCCCGATACCATCGGAGCCGATGCCCAGCCGCTCCGCACCGAAGCGGATTTCATTGGAGAAGCCGCCGGCCAAATCTTGCGCCGGCTCACCAGGCTTACCCTTGCGGGTCAAGAAGGTTTTCTGGGCCCAGTAGTAGGCGTTCTTGGAGGCGGCGTTGCCTTCCTCGATGGAGTAGCCGGCGGTGGCTTTGAAGTTGGTATCCGTGGACATGCAGGAAGCTAGATTAAAGCTAGAAGCTAGTTCCCCTCCTCAGATGAGGAGGGGCTAGGGGTGGTTGGTGATGGTAGAACAATGCTAAAGATGGAAGCTAGCGGCTGTGCAACGATTGTCAACCACCCCTAGCCCCTCTTTTCCAAGGAGGGGAACTAGTTTCTAGCTTCTAGGCTCTAACTTCTAAGCTCTCTATTAATGCTCGGTGGGCGCGGGAGCTTTGGCGCTGACGGACGTGGGCTGGCCTTTCTTGTCCTTATCGGAGCGGTGGCTTTGGCGTTCCTCCTGAATGTGGCGCAGGTACTTGGTCACGTCGCCAGTGGGGTACTGGCCGGTGAAGCAGGCGAAGCACGAGCCGCCGTGGCCCCGCTCCTCCGAAAACAGCGCCTGCAAGTCCTCAATCGACTGATAAATGACCTTGTCGGCCTCAATATAGCGGCAGATTTCCTCCTCCGTGTAATTGGCGGCAATCAACTCAGTGCTCATGGCCATATCAATGCCGTAGATGCAGGGCGAAATGATGGGCGGGGCGCTGCTGATGAAGTATACCTCAGCGGCTCCGGCCTCGCGCAAAATGCGCACGATGCGCCGCGAGGTGGTGCCGCGCACGATGCTGTCGTCCACCACGGCCACCTTTTTGCCGGCTACAAACTCCCGGATAGGGTTGAGCTTTTTCTTCACGATGTCCTCGCGCCCGGCTTGGCTGCTCACAATAAAGGAGCGGCCCATGTGGTTGTTCTTGACCAGCGCCCGACGGTAGGGCACCCCAATGGCCTCCGCCAAACCCGAAGCCGAGAAGTAACCCGACGACGGCACGTCAATCACCATATCCGGCTGAATGCCTGATTCGATAACCTTCTTGGCCAGCATCTTGCCCAGCCGTACCCGCTCCCGGGCCACTAGGCGTCCGTGGATGGTGGAGTCTTCGCGGGCGAAGTAGATGTGTTCGAACACGCAGAAGTTCTTGGGCTTTTCCTGCTGATTTTTGTGGTGCACTTTGAAGTCCTTATCAATGAACACCGCCTGGCCCGGACCCACATTTTCCACGAACTCAAAGCCCAGGTAATCAAAGCAGGTGCTTTCGGAGGCGAAGGCGTACACGGGGCCGCGCTCCGTTTCGCGGCGGCCCAGCACCAACGGCCGGATGCCCAGCGGGTCGTTGAAGGCCAGCAGCCCGTGCCCGGCAATGATGGTGACGGTGGCGTAGGCACCTTTTACCAGCTCCTGGGTGGTTTCTACGGCATCAAAAATATCCACCACCGACAGCGCATCCAGGTTTTTCAGGCGCAGCTCCGAGGCGAAGGTGTACATGATGAGCTCCAGGTCGTTGCTGGTTTTGGGCAGTACGTGGTACTTCTCGTGCAGGCGCTTGGCGGCCGAGCGGAAGTTGATGACGTTGCCGTTGTGCACCATGGCCAGCCCGAAGGGGTAGCTGGTAGTGAACGGCTGTGCCAACTCAGCATCGTTGGAGCCCTGGGTGGTATAGCGCGCGTGCCCGATGCCGATGTTGCCCTTCAGCTTCTTGAGCTGTTTGGGGCGGAACACGTCGGAAATCAGGCCGTTGCCTTTGCACAGGTGGAAGTTGTCGTCGAAGGTGGCTATGCCGGCCGCATCCTGGCCCCGGTGCTGCAGCGCCGTCAAGCCAAATACGATGTCGTGGGCAACGTCATCGGGACCGTAAAAACCTACTATTCCGCACATTTCAGTTATCAGTTGCCAGTTGCCCGTTGTCAGGCCGCTGCGGTGGGGTGGTGGGTGGTATTAGTGCAAGCCGTGTTCAGCGGGCTGTGCTTGTTTGATTAAGTGGGCCAGCGTTTCGGCGTACACGCGGTGCTCCACGGCCAGGCCGCGGCGCTCCACTTCGGCCAGGGTGTCGGCTCCGTGCAGGTCCACGGCGTGCTGAGCCAGAATAGGGCCGGTGTCCAGGCCTTCGTCAACCAGATGCACGGTGATTTTGGTTTCTGGCAGGTGGTTTTCAAACGCCCATTCGTAGGCGTGCAGACCTTGGTGCTGGTGCGTATCGGCGGGGTGGATGTTGAGGATGCGCCCCGCAAATGCCCGGATGAACGTGGGCGACAGAATGCGCATGTAGCCCGCCAGCACCACGTAATCGGGCTGATACTGATTGAGCACTTCCACCACGTCGGCGTCAAATTCGGCCCGCTTGCGGCCCTGGCTGCTCAGACTGACGGTAGGGCAGCCTAGGGCGGCGGCAGTTTCCAAGCCAGGTGCATCGAGTACGTTGCTGAACACGACGGCCACTTCGGCCAACTCTCGCAGCACACCGTGCTGCACAGCGTTTACCAGGGCCACCATGTTGGAGCCCCGGCCCGACAGCAAAATGGCCAGGCGCGCTTTTTGGGTGCTATGGTTACCAGTTTCCTGCAAGAGTCGGTTCCGGCCGCTGGCCGATGTCAGTGCGGATGTAGACATCCTTGAAGTTAACTTTTTCTGCTTCGCGGTACACGTGGTTCACCGCATCCTCCAGCTCCTCGCCGTGGCCCACCAGTACCAGCACCCGGCCGCCGTTGGTGATTAGCTCGCCGGTTTCGGTGCGCTTGGTGGCGCCGTGGAAGACCAGGATACTGGGATGCAGCTGGTCGAGGCCGGTGATGGCAAAACCAGTGGGGAAGTTGGCGGCGGGGTAGCCGCCCGAAGCCAATACTACTCCCACGTAGTAGCCGCGGCGCTGGCGTACCACAGTTTGCTGCAGCGTACCGCTAAGAGTGGCTTCAATGAGTTCCAGCAGGCTGCTTTCCAGGGCGGGTAGCAGCACTTCGGCCTCCGGGTCGCCGAGGCGGGTGTTGTACTCCAGCAGCTTGGGGCCTTGCAGCGTGAGCATGATGCCAAAGTAGAGGAAGCCGTTGAAATCAAACTGCTCGTTTTGCAGGCCGCGCAACGTGGGGTCCACAATGTCGGTGCGGATGGCAGCCAGCACGTTATCGTCGCAGAACGGGACGGGGCAGTAGGCACCCATGCCACCGGTGTTGGGGCCCTGGTCGCCGGCCAGCAGCTGCTTGTGGTCCTGGGAAGGCGTCAGCAGACGGATGCGGTTGCCGTCGGTGATGCCGATAATGCTGATTTCGGGGCCGGTCAGCTTTTCTTCGAGTAGGAAGCTAAACCAGCCGGTGTGCAGGCGGGCCAAATCGTCCAGCGCGGCGTGGGCTTCCTCCACTGAGGAGCACACGTATACGCCTTTGCCAGCGGCCAGCCCATCGAATTTCACCACCACGTCGCCGTTCAGTTCGGCGGCTTTGGCGCGGGCGGCGTCCATCTTGTCGCTCCGGAACTGCCAGGACAGGGCCGTAGCCACGCCGTGGCGACGCATGAAGTCTTTGCTCCACACCTTGGAGCTTTCCAGCGTAGCGCCCGCCCGGCCCGGACCAAATACGCGGATATCGGAACCCGCAAAGTAATCCGTCACGCCAGCCGCCAAAGGTGCCTCAGGTCCCACCACAATCAGCTTCACCCCGTTGACTTCACAGAAGCTCTGAATGGCCGGAAAGTCGGTGGCACTGATTTCGGGGTGGCTGTTCGGAATGCCGGCGTTGCCGGGCAGCACGTGCACGGTGGCCCCGTCGCGGGTCAGCTTCCACGCCATGGCGTGTTCACGGGCCCCGCCGCCGAGGAGTACTATGGTTTTAGGAGTTGCCAAGGTCGTCAATGCTTAAAATCTATCTTGTATTACTCCTTCATCTATTTTCACTGACTTGGCCACTATTACCAAGTTATCTTTTTCGTGAGGCTCGCCGGAGTTACCGTATGGGTCTAAGGATAGGTACCACCGATCATCCTCAATTCTTTTGAATACGATGTCTGAGTAACGAGAGGAAGTGAAATCTTCATTGAGGCGCAGACTCAGAATTTCACCCAACTCAATCTGCAGCACGCAAGGCATCCATGCATTGCCAACTCTCTTGCGAATCAGAAGCTCCACAAAAGCTTGGCGCAACATGGATTCACTGTTCAAAGCATAAGCCGCGTCCAACTTCAGCGAGAGAATTTCCCCGTCGTTTAGCGCATATTCTTCCAGCAGTTTTTCCATAGAACAAGCCTAGCTGATGTCGTCGATGGAAACAATCAGTCCATCAGCGAACTGAAAAACGGACTTGCCCTGCAGCTCTATTGTGTCGCCAGCTTGCAAGCCGCTAGGAAAGTCAACGGCAGCAACGGCGGTATAGTCCAGAAGGACTTCCACGCGGCTGTCGGCTGTTTGCCACTCCGTGACACGCTGCTCCCGCTGGGAAAAGTATGATAATGCTTGCTGAGCCTGCTGCCGGAAGGCTTCCTTGCCCGTCAAGGTCAGGTTTACTTCGCCGTTGGAGATATTGCGGAACACCACTTTCTCGTGCAGATGGCGCAGCATGCCGTCCACATCAAAGCGGTTGTACGCTTCGATGTAGTCTTGCACCAGCTGTTTCTGTTTCGCAGCATCCATAGGCTTTATCTAGGCTTCCTGCATGACGCCTGCGCGCACCAGGTTATCCACAATCCGATTTTGTACATCGTCGCCAGCTGTTTCGTCGCCAGTGCGGAGCGGAGCGCCTGTGATACGCTCGTAGATATCAAGGTAGCGGCGGGTAGCTTCGGCGGAAACTTCGGGGGTGAGGGCACGGGGATACTGGCCGTCCTGCTTGTTGGCAATCAGCCACTGGCGCACGTACTCCTTGTCAATCTGCTCCACGCCCTCGGGGTTCCTGGCGTAGTCCTCGGTGCTCCAAAACCGTGAGGAATCGGGGGTGTGGATTTCGTCAATCAGGATCAGCTCCCCATCCAGTAGGCCAAACTCATACTTGGTATCCACCAGAATGATGCCGCGCTCTGCCATCCATTGGGAGGCAAAATTGAACAACTCCAGCGCCTTCACCCGCATCTGCTCGTACAGCTCCGCCGTTACCCAGCCTTCCGCCACCAAATTCTCGGGCGTAATCTCGCGGTCCGATTCCTCCTTGGTCGTGGGCGTTACGATGGGCTCGGGAAACTTCTGGTGCTTGGTTAGGCCGTCTGGTACCGTTACGCCCGAGAAGGTGCGCTGGCCTTGCTGATAGCCGCGCCACATGGAGCCCGTGAGGTAGTGGCGCACCACCATCTCCACCCGAATCGGCTCGGCTTCCTTGGCCAGCGTCACGTTCGGGTCGGGCAGGCTGATAACGTGGTTGGGGATAATGTGCCGAGTTTTATCGAACCAGAAAGCGGCTAGTCCGTTCAGCACCGCCCCTTTGTGGGCCACCGGCGTTTCCAGCACCGAGTCGAAGGCCGACAGTCGGTCGGTTACCACGATGAGCCGCTGGCCGGAAGGCGCGCGGTACGAGTCGCGGACTTTGCCGCGGTGCAGGAGGTCGAGCTGCGGAGTATCGAATTGATTGAGGGTGTTCATATAGGTTGCCTCACCCCCCGGCCCCCTCTCCTTCAGAGAGGGGGAGCCGAGGCAGCGCAATAAGTGGGTTAGACGCTTTGTCCGAGAGTCTGGTAGATTTCTTGGAGCACTTGACTGGTTTGCGTCAGCACTTGCTCATTCTGGAAGCGGATAACTTTATACCCTAATACTTCCAGTTCATGTGTTCGTCCAGCATCGTATTCTGCTTGTTCAGCTTCACCGTGCACCCTGCCATCCACTTCCACAATCAGACTCTTTTCCAGGCAAATAAAATCCACGATAAAGTTTTCAATCGTGTGCTGACGCCGAAACTTGTGACCGTCTAACTGCCGGTTGCGCAGTTGTTGCCACAAAAAATCTTCGGCCTCAGTGGATTGTTTGCGCATTTCCGCACCATGTTCTTTCAGCCCCTTAAACCACACCTTCTTATTAGCAGTTAAGTGTAGCGGCTGAACACAGGTATCACTATCAGAACCGCCGTGGCTCCCCCTCTCTGAAGGAGAGGGGGCCGGGGGGTGAGGCAACGAGGCCACGTGTTCTACAATATTCCTGAACAGCTTCAACCCATCCCCTTCCTCGCTCAGGCCGGGGTTCTGGCGTTTGCGCCGGGCCCAGTCGGGGTGGTTGTACAGCGAGAGGAAGGCCTCGGGGTGCGGCATCAGCCCGAATACCTGGCCGGTGGTGTCGGTCAGGCCGGCGCAGTTCAGGTCGGCGCCGTTGGGGTTGAAGGGGTACACGTCCGTCGGCGAGCCGTCGAAATCGGTGTAG
Organism: Hymenobacter sp. UYP22; assembly: GCF_040547285.1. NCBI lineage: Bacteria > Pseudomonadati > Bacteroidota > Cytophagia > Cytophagales > Hymenobacteraceae > Hymenobacter > Hymenobacter sp. UYP22. The sequence continues at coordinate 320,134 of NZ_JBEPPK010000002.1, forward strand.
GCCAGGCAGTTCAGGGCGCGGGCTTCGATTTCCCGCAGTGTTTCTTCGCCTTTGATGATGAGGCGGCCTTCGCCATGGCGCACCGGCACTTCCAGCGTGTCGATGCCTTTCAGGAAAGGGGAGTTCGACTTGGGGTTAACTTTCAGACGAACCCACCGGTCTTCGTAGCGGCCCGAGGCGTTGTGCGTCAGGGTTACTTCCGGCGTCACGTTGCCGCTCAGGTTAGGCAGCAGGCCCAGCTTCACCAGCACCTGGAAGCCGTTGCAGATACCCATCACAAACTTGCCGTTGGCAATAAACTGCTTGATGTCGTCGAGCAGGGTGCGGCCCTCGGCGTTTTTGCGGTAACGCAGCTTGTTGGCTAGCACCACGCCCGAGCCCAGGTCGTCGCCGAAGCTGAAACCGCCGGGGAAGTTCAGGATGTCGTAGTCGTGGATGCTGATGTGGCCGTGCAGCACTTGGTTCAGGTGCACGATAGTCGGCTCAGCCCCGGCCAGCTTGTAGGCGGCGGCAAACTCCTCTTCGCAGTTGATACCGAAGCCCGTCAGGATGAGGGCGCGCACCGGCTGCTGGGCAGTGGTTGCCCCCGACGACTGGCCTAGAGGCTCGGTGCTTTCGTGGCCGCCGTCAATGCTCTTGTAGCCGAGCACCGTCACGGAACCGTCGGCGTTGGTTTGCGCTGGTCCCGTCTCGTCGCGTTGCGGCATGGGCGGCGAATTCAGATCCGGAAATAATGGTTTCTCGTTCATGATATCTGAGCCGCTTCGTGCTGGCCGAAGCCGATAATTCTGTTTACTGGGCCATTCGTCCACTCGTGACGCAGAGCCGTCGTGCTGGCCGAAATGACCGTCTGGCCGCCATGGCGCACCGTGAGCTGGCCGTCCTGCGTTACCACACCGAGGCGAGTAGCGCGAGTACCGAAGTGCTGCTCAAACGTCACCACGTCTTCCGGAGCCACCGTGGCCACAAAGCGGGAGTGCGACTCCGAGAACAACTGCGCCGACAGTCCTAGGCCAGTAGCGGGCAGCTCTACGTCAGCCCCAAAGCCATGACCAAACGTGGCTTCCGCCAAGGCCACTGCTAGGCCACCATCCGACAGATCGTGGCAAGACTGAATGAGGCCGTTGTCGTTAGCTTGGCCCATCAGCGTGTAGAGGGCCTTGGCTTCTTCGAACCGAACCTTAGGCACGTTGGCGCCTAGCTCGCCAAAAAGCTGGTAGAACTCCGACCCGCCCAGCTCGTCGTAGGTTTCGCCCAGCAGGTACACCACGTCGTCGGCTTGCTTGAAGTCGGAGGTGATGGTGCGGCGGACGTCCTCGATTTTGGCGGTCATCGAGTACAGGACCGTCGGCGGAACAGAAATCTTCACGCCGTCGGCCTTGAAGTCGTTCTTCATCGAGTCCTTACCCGAAGTGAGCGGGATGCAGTAGGCCGCCGTGGCGTCGCGCAGGGCTTGGCACATGCGCACCAACTTGGCCAGCTTGTGCTTGCCATCTGGGTTGGTAGTGGGGTCGTAAACCGAATCAGGTACGCAGAAATTATCGTTCACCGACCAGAAGTTGCCGTCGCCGTAGCTCAGGTTAGGAAGCTTCCCTCCCACCGCAACAATCTGGCGCACGGCCTCGTCAAACGCGCCGGCTGACATATCGTAGGCGTCCAAATCACCGAAGCGGGGCAGAATACCGTTGCTCACGGCCACGCCTTCCCACGAGTCAAAGTTGAAGCGCACCACGGCGGCATCCTGCGGTGCCTGACCAGTCGCGCCCATCAGCGGCTTGATGATGGTGCGGCCCTTCACCTCGTGGTCGTACTGCCGAATCACCGACTCGCGGGAGCAGATGTTGAGGCTGCCCAGCAGGCGGCTCAGTACGTCGGTATAGTTGAGGTCAGCGGGTAACGCGGGTTCCTGGGCCGTGGGTTTGGTCCACTCGGCTTCCAGCACTTTGCGCGGCACGCCGTTGTGCAGGAAATCCATATCAATGCGCGCCACCGACTCGCCGTCGAAGCGCACGTTGAGGCTGCCATCGGAAGTAAAGTAGCCTATATCGGTCAACTCTACTTCCATCTCCTGGCCTATGGCCATCAGCTCAGCCAGCTTGCTCGGCTCCACAGCCAGCGAGAACCGCTCCTGCGACTCCGACACGAAGATTTCCCAGGGGCGTAGGCCAGGATACTTCAGAGGCACTTTTTCCAGCTCCACCACGGCACCGCCGCTGATGGTAGCCAGTTCGCCAATGGAGGAAGACAAGCCACCCGCGCCGTTATCAGTGCTGCACTTGATGAGGCCGCGCCGGGTAGCCAGGATTAGGAAGTCCATGGCCAGCTTCTGCGTGATGGGCGAACCAATCTGCACAGCCGTGGCGGGCGAAGTTTCGTCTAGCTCAATGCTGCTGAAGGTCGCGCCGTGGATACCGTCTTTGCCCACCCGGCCACCGGCCATGATGATGCGGTCCTGAGCGTCAATATTCTTCTCCCACGAATCGAGGCCGGCCAGCTGCATGGGCATCACGGCACCAGTGCCGCAGTACACCAGCGGCTTGCCAGCATACCGGTCATCGAACACAATGGCACCGTTCACCGTGGGCACACCCGACTTGTTGCCGCCGTCCTCGATGCCCTTGCGCACGCCTTCAAAAATGCGGCGCGGGTGCAGTTGGTTGCTTAGTAGGGTACCGTTGAACTCCGGGTTGCCGAAGCAGAGCACGTTGGTGTTGAACAGCAGCCGTGCGCCCCCGATGCCAGTAGCTAATGGGTCGCGGTTGTTGCCCAGGATACCGGTAATAGCTCCACCGTACGGGTCAATGGCCGAGGGAGAGTTATGGGTTTCGACCTTCCACACGAACAACGACTCCGGGTTGATGCGCACGGCGCCGGCGTTGTCGGAGAACACCTTAATCAGCCAGTCGTTGCCGTTGGCGCGCAACTGGCGGTCTACCTCAGCGGTGGCGTTTTTGATGTAGGTCTTGAACAAGGAATCCACTTCGAACTCCTCGCCGGTGTCCGCATCCCGGTATTTGATAACGGCGCTGAACTCCTTGTGCTTGCAGTGCTCCGACCAGGTCTGGGCAATGATTTCCAGCTCGCAGTCAGTGGGGTCCTGGGGCAGGCCGGCAGCTTGGCGCTCAGCGGAAATGCTCGTGTAATGGTCGCGCACGACGCGCATTTCCTCCAGGTTCAGGGCATATAGGTTGTCCTTCGACAGCTTGACCAGTTCCTCATCAGACAGGCCTACGAGGCGCACGGTGTCCGTAATGGACTCGGCCCCACCGCCCGGCCGCGGCGTGTAGTCGCGAATCTGGGCTATGGGGCCGACCTCGAAGCGGTTGATCATTTTGTTACCGAGCAGGTCTTCGGCCAGGCGGCGCAGACTACTCTCGGGCAACTCGTGCTCCAGGAAGTAGAGCCGTTTGCTGAAGATATGCTGGGTATGGGTATCCAGCGGCTGGTTTAGGAAGTCGCCGAGGGCGTTCTGCGCCGAAATGCCTTCGTCGTCGGTTACGCCGGGCAGCTTGGCTACCAGGATGTAGCTTTTGTAGTCGGCACCGTGGCGGAACTCGTCGAGGGCTACGTCGTGCAGCACTGGGTCCTGGAGGCAGTAGGTAGCGAAGTCGCGCAGTTGCTCGTCGCTCACGGGGTAACGCACCGTGTAGAGGGCGGTGCTTTGCACCCGGCCGGTAGCGAGGCCGAGGTGGCGCTGGGCAGCTTCGGCTACACGTTGGCCCTCGCCATCATGTTGGCCGGGCTTGAGCAGAAGCTGTATGGTTCTTTGGGTAGATTCCAAAAGAGGGAGGTTTGTCTATTTTTCGGGTTTCCCACGCCTAGGCCAGGTGCCCGCGTGAGGAAGCATACCCGCGCAGGGTACGCCGAAAATGCCTTGCCGCCGGGCCGGTTGCCGCCGCGGTAGGTTTAAGAAAACGCTTTTTCCGGCCGACTGCCGGGTTTCACCACCGGAATACCGGCCCGGCACAACGGGCAGTTATCGGGTGCGTAGGTGGCCGCCGTCACCGGCAGCAGGGCAAAGTTCGGAAAACTTAGCTCAGCTTTCCCACCCGTACGGTCAATTAAACTTGCCACGGCCAAAACTTTTGCACCCAGCCCTTCTAGCACACGGGCTACTTCGTTGGTGCTCTTGCCGGTAGTTACCACGTCTTCGGCAATAACAATTGTTTGGCCGGGCTCGATGGTAAAGCCACGTCGCAGGGTCATTTGCCCCGTATCGTCGCGCTCCGTGAAGATGCCGGGCACCCCCAGCTGCCGGGCCAGCTCGTAGCCAATCACCACGCCGCCCATAGCCGGGCCCACCACTACATCGGGCTGCAACCCCGCCTCCTGAATCCGGCAGGCCAGTTCGGCCGCGGCGGGGGCCGCTAGGTCGGGCCGGCGCAGGAAACGGGCGCATTGCACATACGTGTCAGAGTGCAGACCAGAGGAAAGGCGGAAATGCCCGCGCAACAGCGCATCTTCCTGCAGCAGTTGCTGCTCCAGGGTTTCGGCAGTGAAAGTGGTGTGGGGGGAAGTCAAGGGAGTTGATCTGGTAAGATGTAGCGCGAACTTTGCAGTTCGCGTATGCTGGGATAGACTTAAAGAAACGCGAACTACAAAGTTCGCGCTACACCGCTACCGGCCGGAACTGATTGATTTGCTCTACTAACTCACGCGCGGCCGCACCAGCATTAGAGGCCTGCCACAAAGCGCGTGACGTATTGATAAGGAGGCCGGATCCGTCGCGGCGCAGGCCGGCGCGTAGCGTGGCTTGCAGGTCACCGCCCTGGGCACCTACACCGGGCACCAGGAACCACTGCTTGGGGCAAAGGGCGCGCATGCGGGCTACGGCTTCGGCGTTGGTGGCCCCTACTACCAGGCCGATGCCGCCGTGCTGCTCATCCAATTGGCGGGCTACGCTGGCGGCGCAATCAGAGAGGGAGCCGCCGCGAGTGAGGGCCACATCTTGCAGGGAGTGAACTGGCTTGTTGGAAGTTTTGGCCAGTACGAACACCAGCTTACCGGGGCGGGCGAAGGGCACAATGGCGTCGTCGCCCATGTACGGGTTTACCGTTACCCCATCCGCCCCAATTACGTCGTAGGCGAACTTAGCGTAGTGGTCGGCAGTGTTGGCAATGTCGCCGAACTTGCCATCCAGGATGACCGGAATACTTTCGGGGATGCGCTGCACGGTTTCGCGCAGCAGCTTCACGCCATCTTCCCGGCTCAGGAAAAAGGCCAGATTGGGCTTGAAAGCGGCGGCGTACTGGCTGGTTTGGTCAATAACTTCAGCCAAGCGGCGCGCAACTTGCGCATCATCGCCTACCGGGTCGAGACCGACGCAGAGCAGGGAGTTGGCCGCCTGTACGCGTTGAGTTAGCTTTTCCATTCAGAGGATGAAACAGTTTCGGGTGTAAGATAGGCGCACTCCGCAGCCAAGCGGGCCGTCAGGCCCGGCTCCAACCACTCGCCGCTGGCAATTTGCACGGCTGAAGCCCCGCACCGCAAGTAATCCGTGACGTGGCTGGCGGTAAATACGCCGCCGGTACCGAAGATAGGCAGAGTGAGTTGTTCGTCGTGGGCCAGTTCCCACACGCAGCGCAAGGCCACCGGCCGCAGGGCCTCCCCCGACAAGCCCCCGACCATTGGGGCAGCAGTAGTATTAGCGGGCAGATGTAGAGCTTTAAGCAGGTTAGTGGCGGCCAAGGCATCGGCGCCGCCGGCTTGTGCCCCCTGGGCCAGCCCCCGGATGTGTTCGGGCCACGGGGGTAGTTTCACTACCAGCGCCGCCTCGGAGCCCAATTCATTGCGCACGGCCTGGGTGACTTCGCGCACAAACTTGGCGTTAAGCTCCTCGCCTTTGCCGGTATCGGGCTGGGCTATGTACACTTCTACGCCCGCAATCAGGTCGCCGGCCTCGCGGGCCAGGAAGCGCGCAATTTTGCGGAAGCCCGGAATGCCGGGGGCCGTGATGCTCACAAACACCGGCACACCGTAGCGGCGGAGGTTGGGCAAGTGTTCCTGCACCAAAATCTCGGCGCTTTCGGTGCGCATATGGGTGGCATTGAGCAGGGTTTGCTCATTCACCTGCCAGATACCTTCCTCGTACAGCCCGGGCTTGGGCTCCATGGTAACGGTGCGGGTGAAAATAGCCCCCAGCCGCTCGTAGCCCGTACCTTCTAGCTGCCAAGAGGCCGCAGCCAGGCACACCGGATTCTGCAGCGTGAGTTTGCCAAGTTGCATAGGTTCTAAAATCTATGATTTCCTGCCGGCAGGAAATCAGATGAGTGTGAGTACTCTATGTAGCGACTAAAAAAATCAACCCGCCCGAAAACGCGGGGTGGACAATTTGCGGACCGACATATGTGTCAGAATCCCCCCTGATTTCTATCACCCCGCTCCTTGTACCACCCCGCCCCGTTACCGTTTTGGGTGGGAACGGGTTGCTCGTTGTTGGATTAGTAGTAAGTGTCAGTGGTCAACTAGGTGTTAAACACTCGCACCTGATTACTACTTGAAAGTGAGTACTATGTGAAAGCTAAACGCCCGATTAAATAGCCCCGAAGCCTCCCAGCTCAATGCAGTTGTGGGCACCGCAGTACATGGTGTTTCCTACGTCGGCAATGACCATCCACTTGGGATTCGTGCTCAGATTCACGGGGCGGGTGGCGGCCGGCCCGGCGGCTCCTGTGTGCTGGGCCAGGGTGGTGGGGTGGTTCATGGCGAGTATCTGAGTGGGTTGGAAAGAGGCTAATAGGTGCGTGGGCGGCTATTGGTTACGACTGAGCCAGCCGGACCGACTGGGCACAAAAAAGCCGCTTCGGAAACCGGAGCGGCGAAAGGGACGAAACCATTGAAAACCAAAGAATCAAAAGGAGAAACGACCTTCCGGCCATTTCGCAGGACGCTCTGGCAAAGAGTCCCGCGCTCCATCAGATTATGTTGATTAAGGTGAAGCACGTCGCAAAAGTACTACTTCACCCGAGGCATGCAAGAGACCCAGCATTAACTTTATGTTACTAAAATGTTACGTGATTTTAGCAGTCTTCATTACTCGCCTATTTCGCAAAAATACTTATACACCTGCTAATCAACAATCTGCATCGTCTCACAATTCCAATTACCTTTGTACATGTTATGCAGATAGGGGCAACAGCGTACAGGCTTACTAGCTAGTTCACAGCTTCCTAATATAGTCTTTTATTAGAAATATCCAAAACAAAAGAATTCATCTATTAGTATAATGAATAATAGGTGACTCGCACCGGTAAAATTCATCTTCTTCTGGCAATCTGCTGTTGGTACATTTTTCGTGTATAAGCTCCCTTACCTACTGCACGTCTTAACATATTCATAATAGCCTTATTTTTATTCAAACCACAGGTTTACGAGTACCTTTGCTTTTCAGGACTTTCTCATTGGCTTTTCCTTCTTTTTCTGTTTTTACCATGAAAAAAGTGCTACTAGGTTTGTGTGTGAGTGGGATGCTGGCACTGGCACCGGCAGCGTGGGCCCAATCGGGGGCACCGACACCGGTAGAATACACAGAACGGGTGCCAACGGAAGGCGCAGGTCGTACGGCCTTGTATAACCGCGCCCTCGACTGGGCCCAGAACAAATTTGCGTACAAGCCCACTTCCAGCCTGAAGGCCACTGAAGCCGCCGGCATGTTGCGCATTACGGGCACGGGCACGCTAAAACAGGTGGATGGGAAAGGCAAGGACCAGCCCGTCACAGTGTTGTTTGATTTCACGTTTCAGGCCACCGACAACAGCTACACGTACACGGTGGGCACGTTCCGGGTAATTCCCGATGCTAAGCAGCCTTCCCAGATTGTAGCGTTTGATGAGTACCGGACCGAGCTACAAGCCGACCGCAACAACGAAAAAACCCACAACGACCGTCGGCTAACGGCTCAGGCCAACTCCATGGCCAGTGAAGCCGCCATGTCGTTCCGCTCCTACATGAACAGCCAGCCTGCGGAGGGCCACGTGGGCTTAGCCGGCGAAAACTAGCGTACTTTTTCACGGCCCCTTACCCGCCGAAGCCGGCCTGCTTAGTACCTATACTGAGCGGGCCGGCTTCGGTGAGTTTAGTGGGGTGTATCAGCGCTGGTAGCGGCTCAGCAATTGGTGGGTACGGGCCGGCAATTCCCTGGCATCCAATACCATAAATCCATCCAGGGTATTATTGAAGCCGGGGTCCAGGTTGAAGCCGATGATACGGGCGTTCTGGCGCAGATAGTGCCGCAGCAATACCGGTATGCCCGTGCCAGTGGGCTCCAGCTCGGCCACCAGCTTCTGCAAATCCTGCAAAGTATGGAGGCTGTGCTGCAGCGCTGCGGAGTCGGAGGCGGGCAAAGGGAGGTAACGGTACTGCTTGCGTGGCTTCACCAAGGGGGCCAGGGTTGCATCGGAGAAATGCTGCTGCAGGAAGCCCATCATTACCTGCTTGGAGGCACCGGTAAAATGGCTGCTGATACTAACTGGCCCAATGAGGTAGCGGTACTCGGGGTGGCGGGCAATGTACTCGGCAATGCCCTTCCAGAGCAGCAGTAGCGGTAAAGGCTGTTTTTGATACTCTGGCCGCACAAAGGAGCGGCCTAGCTCCAATGACTCGCGCAACACCGGCAACAGCGCTTTATTCATGCGGAATAAAGAGTGTAAGTAGAAGCCCCGCTTGCCAAACTCCCGGACGATGCTGCGCCCCCGGCCAATGCGGTAGGCCCCCACCAATTTCTGGGCGGCGCGGTCATACAGAAACAAATGGCGGTAGTACTCATCGTACTGGTCGAGGTCGGTTTCCTGCCCCGTACCCTCCCCCACTTTGCGGAACGTCAACTCCCGCAGCCGGCCTATTTCAAGTAAAACATGGGGCAGTTCGGCTTTTTTGGCTACATACACCTCCCAGTTTTGGTAGCGTAGCAGGCAGTTAGCGGGACGCAGTGCCTCAATATCAGCCAATACGTGGCTGGAGCAGCCGGGTGACACTACGGGTGTAGGCGGCAATACTGGAAAAATTTGACTGGCAGCGGCTTGCCACGCGGAGCCAAGGGCATACACCCGGGCCCGCAGGTACGCCAGGCGGTCGGGGGCGGGGAGCTGTCCTAGCTCGGCGGCTGGTACCACTTGCCCGATGCGCACACGCACCGTTTGGCCGCGTTTATTCAGTAACTCGGCGGGCAACCGGGCCGTGCGCAGCAGAGGGTGCACCACACCCAACAGGCTAAACGCTAAGCTATTCTGCCCGCTCAGCCACACTGGCAGCACGGGTACGCGGGCAGCGTCCAGCAGCCGCCCTACCGTGGGGTGCCACTCCGAGTCGACGGTGGGCCGCAGGGAAGCGGTGCGGTGGGCCACTACGCCCGCCGGAAAGAAGCCCAGCGGCACATCGTTGTGCAGGTAGCGCAGCAGTTGCCGCACTTTGGGCGTGTTGCGGCCAGCATCCTGGCGCTCGGGGCTCACCAGCGTGAGCTGAGTAGGCAGATTCGGTAACAGTGGAGCAAGAATTTCATTGGCTACGGCTACAAAGTCCGGCCGTACTTCGCCCAGCACATACAGCAGCACAAGGCCATCCAGCATACCGCAAGGATGGTTGGCCAGCGCCACGAAAGCGCCGCGTACCGGAATCCGCTGCAGGTCCGCTGGCTCGTACTCCACGGTAATCTGCAGGTCGCGCAACAGTTGCCCAATAAACTCCCGCCCGGTCAGATGGCAGTGCCGCTCATACAACTGCTGCAACTCCCGCAGCTGCGTTAGCCACTGCCACACGGGGCGCAGTGAGGGCCAGGTCCGGGAACTAGCGCGCGTGGCAGACCAAGGTATAGAGTTAGAAAGTAAGGCCATATCCAGCATGCAGGGCCGCATCATCAGGGCAGGTCCTGTCTTGCCAAACTTCCCAAACAGATATTAGCCTGTGGTTAAGCAGTAATTATGAAACTGTTATGCCTTGTAGCTGGCAAGTGGCCATTCCTCCCAATAGGACAAAAAAAAGCCGCGTTGCAGCGCGGCTTTTTTACTTTTCACCTCAAATCCTCTTTCACATCACTCACAGTGCAAAACTACTCCGTTTCAATGGCCTCTACGGATCTATTCTACTAAGTAACAGAAAAGTAAAGTTGAGCATACGCATATTGTCGACCAACGGAAAATCGGCTCCACCAACAGGCGGCAAAACAGAAAAAGGCCCGGACGAGCCGGGCCTTTTTCTCCGTTCACGCAACCGCCAAATCAGCTGGTTGGACCGTTGTCGACGCGGGCTTCGACAACAGCCTGCACCGACGATGATACGCTGGACAGCAGGTCGTACCCCGTAGCCGATTCAATGGCATCCACGGTAGTGCGGTAAGAGCCCCAGGTAGTGCTCAGGGAGTTGTCGTTGGGAGTATTGATGGCAATAACCCGGGTGCCAGTGGTTACGCGGGCAGCGTCGCCGGTGCCTACGGGCAACACCACAATTACCTTCCAGCAGCGGGCCGGCACTGTTACGCGGCCGGCATCCAGGGTGGTGTAGTAGCCGTTAGCGCCGGTGCCACCTTTGCCGTAGCTCCCGCAGATGATGTACAGCTCATTGCCGGCATTTACCAGGGTGCGGCAGTAGTTTTCCAGGTTAGCCCAGGTACGCTGATTGTTGTTAGGAGCCTGCGGCATCATGTTGCTCATCAAGAACGTAGCCGAATTATCGGCCACCGAGCCAGTGCGGTCGGCGGAAGGGCAGTTATGGCCCCGGTCGAAGCCTGAACCGCTGTAGCTGGTGCTACCGGGGCGGTACCAGCCGGAGGGCAACGCAGCATCGGCCGCAAAATTATCCTGGCGGGCAGTGCTTCCCAACCAGGCGCTGCTCAGGTGCCAGCTCACCCAGTTCGGAATGCCCCGGTCGCGGTGATACGACATGGAGAACTGGGTTTTGTTCATGAGGTAATTGGTGTAATTGGTGGTGCTGGTGGTAGCACCGCTGGGGTTGCCCATGGCCAGGTTACCGTCGCGGGTAGCGGTGGCATCGGCACTTTGGGTGGCACTGGGGTTGCTCACAGGTGCCACGGCATCTTTGGAGCAGGAAACGGCAATGCTGGCGAGGAGGGCCAGGCTTAACAGGCGGGCAATGGTACGCTGCATGGTGGAAGTAGGGTGTTTTGGTTGGAAAGGAAAAGTGCTTAACGGCCGCAAAAATGACGGTTCACTTCGGATCAGATGTTACCGAATGATTATCATTTTATAAGGACGCAGCAGCACTACTAAGATGATACTTTTCTACTTTCCCACTCTGACACTTGCCTGACAAGCTGCATTTTCTATTATCTGATCATTGCTATATTACCGTTATTCTGCTCTCTCCGCCACCTTACCGCAGCTCTGGACATAACCAATACCCGTAATCTTGTGTGCCCTTGATTCAGGCCGGTTTTTCAGGGCACGAAAAAGCCCCCGCCGACCTGCAACGACGAGGGCTTGTTTCACGAAAGATAAAAGTAGGGCGGATAGGATAAATAAGGTGGTAAGTGCCTTAGGGCTGAATTACCAGACGGCGAGTAGCCACTCGTTTCCCGGTTTTATCGAACAGGGCCACCTGGTACAGGCCGGGCCGCAACGAGGAAGTAGGCATTGCCGAACGGCCAGTGTTGCTTATAGTGTGCCGGCCTACCTCAGTACCCAACTGGTCATACACGGCCACATCATACTTGGTCCCGGCTTTGGCGTCTGGCATTTGCATCCGCACCTGTTGCGAGGAAGATGCAGGGTTGGGGTAGAGTTCAAACACAACCACCGGCGGACGTACCGAAACCGATACTACGCTGGAATAACTCTCCTGCCCGTTCAAATCCACGATGCGCAGGCGGTAGTACAGTGAGGATGAGTTTTGCGAGATGCCGTCGAAGTCGCGGTAGAGGTACTGGCGGGTTACGGTAGAGTTACCGGCTGCATTTACCCGGCCCAGGGCCTGGAAACCGCCGGTGGCCGACAATGAGCGCTCCACAATGAAATGGCTGCTGTTGGCCTCGGCCGTAGTCTGCCAGCTCACATCCACTGAGCCGTCGCTGTTGGTGGCGCGCAGGTTCTGCAGGGTAACCGGCGAGGACACCGGCATGGTAATAGTGGAAGGAAAGCCGCTGGGTACATCATCAGCAAAAGCGTAGTACACGCGGGTATCGGCCAGCGCAGAAACGCCTCCGGGCACCTCCAACTCCACCCAGTCAAAGTTGCGGGTGGTACGGAAGGACAATTCCCCCTTTCCGCCGGAAAGCAGCTCAAGCGTAACTAAGCTCTGATCGGTAACTGTTTCTACCAACTCGCTGCCGGTAGCGCCAGCGTACGTTTTTACCCGAACATTGGTGAGCAGCTGTGCATCCAATAGTCCGGTACCCAGGCCCAGCACTACCCCGGCCCGGTTGCCGCCCAGTCCTGCGCTGTTAAGCTTCATTTTCAGGCGGGTGCTACCGCCTACGGCCAACAGCGAGTTGATGGAAGCATAGTTGTTGGTCAGATCCTGGTCGACGGCGCGCTCAGGGGTAGTTACGCCGCAGTTTGCGCACACTATGCTGCTGCCGTTCAGCTGGAAGTTATTGGCGGTGCTGGCGAAGCTGGAAATGCGCGCATTCTGGTCGCGGAATACGCGGGGCTCCAGGCCAAAGCCGTAGTACACCTGCAGGTTATCCAGCACACCCAGCAGGCTCACCCGCCGAATTTCAACCCGGTCGAAAGGCAGCGTGGTACGCATGTGCACATTGTACTTGCCGGAGGGCAGTGCACTAACGCTCAATAGCCCGGCACCAGTACCAGTTTCCTGCACGGTGTTGCCTAAGTAAGTAGTCAGGCGCAGCCCTGATAGCACGGAGGCGTCCAGTAAGCCCCGGCTTCCCAGCAAAAAGCCCGCGTAGTAGCCAGCTGGGGCGGTGCCTTCCAACTGCGTTTGCAGGGAGGTTGGGCAGCTCAAATCAACCAGCGCGCCCATGGTGGCGAAGTTGGTCAGGTCAGTGTCTACCGCATTCAGGGGGTTGCTCACGTTGGAGTTCACGCACACCGTGAGGCCATTATCCACGGCGGCCGTGCTGTAATTGCCGGTGCCCGGCGTTGCAAACCGCGACACGTATCCTTTGGCCGTGGTAATGGTGTTGGTACCCAAACCGTAGGCGTAGTGCACATTCAGCTGGTAGCCCAATGAGAGTAGAGAGGACGCTTCAATTTCAATCTGGTCGAAGGTTTTGCCAGCCGTGAATTCCAGCGGCATGGGGCCCGTGTCGGAGCCCAGCAGCAGAGCCGCCACTTTTGCATCAACCACCTTCGTTTCCTGCAACTGCGAGGGGCCACCGTTGGTGCTCAGGTAAGTCCGTATGCGAATAGCCGAGGCCAAATCTACGCCCAGCAGGTTCAACACTCCGCTGCTACGCGACACCATTATGCCAGCACGGTGACCAACCGGCACCAGGCCGTCCATATCCATGCGCAGCTTCAGGGTTTTGGTTACCAGCACACTGGCCGGCACATTCATAGTAGCCGCCGTGGTAAAGCTGGCATCCGTGGCATACTCCGGGTTGCTTACCGAGCCGAAACACGTGGTTATGTTGGCGAGGGTGTTGCAGTCCCGAATAGCGGTAGCGCCTGATATCCCGGAATTGGAATAAATGGGCGGGGTAGTACCTTGCCCCAGCGCCTGGGCACTGGCACAAAGTGCCACGAACATGGCGGAAAATACACGCCGTGAGGCAAAAAAGTAGAACTGACTCATATGCAATAGGTATTAGGGGAAAACGAGACGACAACTTGCTGACTGCCAGCCATCTGATTGGCAAGAAGGCGGCCATTTTCTCGTTTTTATATCAAATACCTGACAATCAGTTAATTAACTTAAATATATATTTACTATATAGTCTCAAATAGAAACAACTGTTCCTAAATAGAGAATTAGTAGTATCCCTGAAAAAAGCCCTGTATACTCGCAGATTACGGGGTTTTTCGATATTGAGGAACACAACGCGGTTCGTATTCGCCCCGTTAAGTACACTGTTCTGCTTCCTGTCCTGCTTTTTCCTTTCTGCTTGAGCTATGAGTGCCTCCTTACCCATCACCATTTTTATTGTGGAAGACAACGCCTGGTACGGCGAGCTTCTGGAATACAAACTGGCCCAAAACCCAGAGTACTCGCTCCGTCGGTTCACCACGGCTCAGGCCTGTTTGGAGAACCTCTCGGAGCGGCCCGATATTATCACCCTGGACTACTCCCTGCCCGATGGCAAGGGCGACCAGGTACTGCAGCAGATAAAGGAGCGGCTGCCCGAGGTAGCCGTAATTGTCATTTCGGGGCAGGAGGACGTGCGCACAGCTATTGGCCTGCTCCGCCAGGGTGCCTACGACTACTTGGTGAAGGATGAGGAAACCGCCGACCGACTCTGGAATACGGTTGGCAACATCCGCAAGCAGTTGGCACTACGCCAGGAGAATACTCGCTTGAAAGAGCAGATTGGGCGCAAGTTTGACCCCCAGCGCGCCATCCTCGGTGACAGCCCCCAGATTCAGCAGCTGTACACCCTCATTGACAAAGCCGCCCGTACCAACATTACCGTTTCCATCAGCGGAGAAACGGGCACCGGCAAAGAACTGGTAGCCAAGGCCATTCATTTCCGCTCGGAGCGGCGCGAAGCGGCTTTCGTGGCGGTAAACGTAGCGGCCATTCCGCGCGATTTGCTGGAAAGTGAGTTGTTTGGGCACGAAAAGGGAGCTTTCACGGGGGCCGTGGGCCGGCGCATCGGCCGGTTTGAGGAAGCCCACAAAGGCACCTTGTTCCTGGATGAAATTTCGGAGCTGGACCTAAGCCTGCAGGCGAAGCTGCTGCGGGTGCTGCAGGAGCGGGAAGTGGTGCGGCTGGGCGGCAACTCCCGCATTCCATTTGACGCCCGCCTGATGGTAGCCACTCACCGCGACCTGGGCCAGGAGGTAAAGGAAGGACGTTTCCGCGAAGACTTATACTACCGCCTGCTGGGCCTGCCCATTCTGCTGCCGCCGCTGCGGGAGCGGGGCCAAGATGTGCTGTTGCTGGCCGACGCGTTTTTGCAGGAGTTCTGCACCCAGAACAACATGGTTACCTGTACCCTCTCGGAGCCGGCCCGGCAGAAGCTGCTGCATTACGCCTTCCCGGGCAATGTGCGGGAGCTGAAAGCCGTGATAGAGCTGGCGGCCGTGCTGGCCGAAAATGACACTATTCAGCCCGCCGACCTGCCTCTGCGCCACCCCCAGGCCCCTACCACCGACACGGCCACCGTGGGCAACGAATCATTGCGCACGCAAACGGCCTCTATTGTGCAGCGCTACCTCGATGCGCACAATGGCAATATTTTGCAGGTAGCAGCCAAGCTGCAAATCGGGAAGTCTACTATTTATCGTATGGTTCAGAACAACGAGATTCGAATTCGTTAGTCAGTACCATATTTATATAGTCAGGGGATGAGTTCTAGTTCTGAGCGCCACTGGCAGCGGCAGATGCGCCATGCCCAGCGGATGTGGCAGCAGGCGCAAGCTGCTTGTACCGAAGCGGAGGGGGAACTGGCAGAGCTGCGCGCCAGGGCCCAGGCATCGGCCGCGCAAGCCAGCACCCTGCTCCACACCATGTCAACGGCTATTCTGGCCGAAAACCAGGACCACATTATCACGCTGATCAACCAGCGCATGTGTGACCTGTTCAATCTGCCCAAAACGCCCAGCGCCTACATGGGCCAGCCCATCCAGCACATTCTGCGGGATGGGTACGGGTCGGTACTGGAATCGGACGGGATACGGGAGCAGAATAGGCAGTTGGTACAGGATCAGCAACGCAGCAGCGGGGTGCTGGTGGCCCTGCGCGACGGTCGGCTGGTGCAGCAAGATTACCTGCCCGTGGTGCAAAACGGCCTTACCGTACTGCATATCTGGAGTTATGAGGATGTAACCCAGCAACAACAGGCCTTGCGCCGGGTGCAGGAGTTCAGCCGATTGGCAGAACAGTGCCCCCAGCCCATCATTCGCTTCAACCAGCAGGCGGAGGCATTGTACGCTAACCCGGCGGCAGCCCCGGTGCTGGCGCAGCTGGCCGAGCCCACCGAAGCCGCCTGCCGCAGCCGGATACAGCAGGAAATTACCTGTGCCCTGCAAACCGGGACCCCCCGCACGATAGAACAACCATTAGGCGCGGAGTTTTACCTCTGGACAGTGGCCCCGCTACCAGCCGAAGCCGAAGCAAACCTGTACCTGACCACCATTACGGAGCGGCGCCGCGCGGAGGCGGAGCTGCTGCAAAACCAGCTCTTCACGGCGCGCATCAATGAAACCGTACCGAATATTGTCTTCATCTATGATTTGATTTCGGACAGCTTACAATACTGCAATAAGCAAATAGAGAGCATTTTAGGCTACACGGCAGATGAGGTAATTTCGATGGGCAGAGATATGGCCACCGAGCTGGTTCACCCTGAAGACGTATTGCTTTCCAAGGAGAAGAGTACCCGTCGCCTGCTCATGCGTGATGGGGAGGTACTGAACTCAGAATACCGGTTTCGGCACCGCAACGGCTCGTGGCGGTGGCTCAGCATGAAAAGCACCAGCTTTACCCGGCAAGCTGATGGCAAGGTGCGGCAGCTAGTGGGCTCCGCCACGGATGTAACCGAGCGGCGCGAAACGGATGAGCAGCTGCGTAAAAGCCGGCTGTTTGTGGAGCGCGTAACCGACACGACGCCTAACCTGATTTACATCTTCGACGTGGCTACCCAGTCGAATGTGTACTGCAACCGCTTCGTGGAAACCATGCTGGGCTACACGGAGCAGGAATTGCAGCACATGGGCAGTGGTATGATATCCACTCTGACCTCGGAGCAGGAAGCGCAGCGGCTGGTTCGTCACTTCGAGGATGTAACGCGCTGCCAGGAAGGGGAAGTTCTCCATCTGGAGTACTCCGTTTATCACCGCAATGGCTCCAGCCGGTGGCTGCGCGTGAGCAACACCCCCTTTGCCCGCGACGAGCAGGGCCGGGTTACGCAAATAGTGGGCTCGGCGGAGGATATTACCCGCTGGAAAATTGCCGACGAGCAGCGCCGGTCCGCCAACCGCCGTTTGGCCGAGCAAAACCGCCTGTTCCGGCAAGTAATCGACACTGTGCCTAACCTCATCTATTTAAAGGATGCGGCGGGTAATTACATTTTGGCCAACCAAGCCACGGCTCAGCTCTACAACCTGTCCAATGAGGCGCTGCTGCAAACTCCCGTGCGTGAGCTGCTGGAGCATTTCCCGGATTTGGAGCGCCACAACCTCAAGGATGAAGAAGTGCTGCAGACGCGGCAGGAAATAGACCTGGAAGATACCTTCACGGATGCCCAGCACCGGTTGCGCTGGTTCCGGACGGTGAAGCGCCCGTTTATTCTGGCCGATGGAACCGTGCAGGTACTGGGCGTTGACAACGACATCACCGAGCTCAAACAAACCGAGCAAGCCCTGCAGCAAGCCAAGGAGGTAGCTGAGCAAAATGCCCAGGCCCGCCAAACCTTCCTCACCAACATGAGCCACGAAATCCGGACGCCCATGAATGGCATTATGGGACTGGCGGAACTCCTGGCAAAAACCCCTCTGTCTGAGGAGCAGCAGCAGTATTTGCACCACATCCGCTACTCAGCCGATAACCTGCTGGTGGTAATCAACGATATTCTGGACATGGCCCAGCTAGGGGCCGGGCGCGTACGGCTGGAGGCTGTTCCCTTTGAGTTGCAGGAAGTGCTGAAGGCCAGCTGCCAGGCCCTCATACCCAAGGCTACCGAAAAAGGAATTAGCCTGCGCCTGCAGCTCCCACCCGAAACCGAGCCTATCTGGGTGCTGGGTGACCCCTACCGCCTGCGCCAGGTACTGCTGAACTTGTTGAGCAACGCTATCAAGTTCACCGATAAGGGCCAGGTGCTGCTGGTGTGCCGCCAAGTAGCCACCACCGGAACCAGCCGCAAATATCAGTTTTCGGTAATGGACACTGGCATTGGAATTTCCAGTGGGCAGTTGCAGCAGCTGTTTGAGCCCTTTATGCAAGCCTCGGCCAGCACAGCCCGCGAGTACGGGGGCTCGGGCCTGGGCCTGAGCATTTCGCGGGAGCTGGTAGAGCTGCTGGGCGGTAAGCTCACGGCCGAGAGCCGCCTGCACCACGGCAGTACCTTCCGCTTTACGCTCACGCTGGCCTCGGCGTTGGCCCCCACTTCGCACGTCGCACCGGCGCCTACCTTCCACCAGCTGCAGGGGCGGCGGATATTGCTCACCGAAGACAACCCCGTAAACCAGCTGTTGGTGCAGGTAATGCTGAAGGGAGCCGGCTTGGAGGTAGATACCGCCTCGTCGGGCCAGGAGGCCCTTACCTTGTTTCGCCAGCATCAGTATGATGTAGTACTGATGGATATTCAGATGCCCGGTATGGATGGGGTGGCTACCACGCACCTGCTGCGGGAGCACCCGGACGCCCAGCGGGCGGCCACGCCCGTTATAGCCCTCACGGCCCACGCTATGCAGGGTGAGGCCGAACGTTACCGCCAAGCTAGCCTGGATGGGTACGTGTCCAAGCCCTTCCGCCAGGAGGAGCTGCTCCGCGCCATTGCTGATCTGGTGCGTACAAGCCCGGCCCCCACCCCCGAGCCACTTCCGCCTGCCCCGGCGGCGCCCGTTAGTACCGCGGCTCAACTCTACGATTTGACTTCCCTGCGGCACATGACCAACAACGACGATGCGTTTGTTCGGCGTCTGGTTAATTTGTTTATCAGTACAACGCCGCCAGTGGTAGCCGAAATGGAGCAGCATTTGGCTCAGCGGGAACTGGAGCCTTTAGGGGCAGCAGCCCACCACCTCAAGAGCTCCATTGATGGCTTGCAGGTGCAGGCCCTGCGCCCGGTCCTGCGCGAGATGGAGGCCGCTGCCTATGCCCCTGCCACCGCCGACTGGGCAGTTCTGGCTCAACAGGTAGAGCAAGTTCGGCAGTTGGTGGAAGAGGCTATCCGGCAGCTTCGCGTTGAGTTTCCAGTAGCCTAAAGCCGGCACGTTTTCCAACCTCAACCGAAACAACATAATTATACTGCAACTTCGGTGGGGCTCTGGCGGTTTACTCAGTATATACGGTTTCCAGCCTGCAGCACGTTAGGGCTGCAAGCGCACCGCTTTTCATTTTTTATTTCCTTTCGTATGACACTGCTCATCTTTTCCGGAATTGCTTTAGCAACGGCCCTGTTGGTAATTGATTCAGTGCGCAACCTCAACGCCACGCTGAAGCCAATTCCCGTTCGAGCCCGCAACAGCCGCTAATTGTTGCTCCTCCTCGAAATTTCAGCGCCTGAACCAGAAATGGTTCAGGCGCTTTTTTTCAATAGGCAACGCATCCGATTCATAAAAAAAAGAGCAACCCTCACGGATTGCTCTTTTTACGTATAATTCAGGTACTAACTACCGGATAACCAGTTTGCGCATCTCACTGGAGTTTTCAGACTCTAGTTTTACGTAATACAATCCGTTAGCGAATTTGCTCAGGTCCAATGTGCGCGTGTATCGGTCGTTGAGTTCCGACATGGTTTCGCGGTACATTACCGTCCCGATTACGTTTAGCACACGTAACTCAATCCGGCGACCCTCAAAACCGTTGATGGCCACGTGCACAATACCGGTACTGGGGTTCGGGTACACCAATAAAGCCCGTTCCTCGCCGGCTGGCTTAGCTACCGGACGGGCCACGGCCACTTGCGCAGTAGCCAACCGGGGGCTGCCATGCAAGCCGGTAACGAGTAATAGCAATAAGGAAAAAATGCGTAAGCGTTGCATCATAGAATAAACAAGGAGGAAAAAAAGCTGCCCGAACGGAATATGTGCTAACGGCAGGCAATGATTTAGGTTTGCAAAAATACACTGGTAATTGAGTTGACCAGCGGAATATAATTCATCTTCGATGAAACAACTCATTTTATCTTCTGCCTCACCATTTTAGCCGATAAAATAAGTTGGACGTTGTCATTATTGGGGGAGGGTTGGGCGGACTGTGCGCGGCCCTGGATTTGCGGCAGCGGGGCTACGCCGTTACGCTGGTGGAGCGGCAGCACTATCCATTTCATCGGGTGTGCGGTGAATATATATCCAACGAAGTACTACCCTATCTGCGGCGGCTTCAGGCCGATCCGGCAGTGCTCCAGCCAGCCGATATCCGGGAACTGCAGGTAAGCTCCCCGGCCGGGCGCCTGCTGCGGGCCCCACTGGCGTTGGGCGGCTTTGGGGTGAGCCGCTACCTACTGGATGAATTTCTGTTTCGGCGGGCCGTGGAGGCGGGTGTAACAGTGTGGCAAAATGCCACGGTTGCTACGGTAACGTTTGACGCGGCTAGCAATCAACATCACCTCACACTGGCCGATGGGCGGCAACTAGCGGCGCGGGTGGTGCTGGGGGCCTATGGCAAACGCAGCGCCCTGGACCGGCAGTTTAACCGCCCGTTTTTCTCGCGCCGCTCCCCTTACATCGGCGTGAAATACCACGTACGCTACCCCAGCATGCCCCGCCACCTAATTGCCCTGCATAACTTTGCGGATGGCTACGCGGGCATTTCGGCTATTGAGGAAGATAAGTACTGCCTCTGCTACCTCACTACCCGTCGTAACCTAAAAGCCCACGGCACCATTGCGCAGCTGGAACAACACGTACTGGCCCGCAACCCTCGGCTGCGGCACATACTGGAGCATGCCGAAGTGTTGTATCCCCAGCCCGAAGTCATCAACGAAATATCCTTTGCCCCCAAGTCCTGCGTGGAAGACCACGTGCTGCTGTGCGGGGATGCGGCCGGCCTAATTACGCCCCTGTGCGGCAACGGCATGGCCATGGCCATGCACGGCGCCAGCCTGGCTGCGGCCCGCACCCACTCTTTTTTGCAGGGCCAGGTAACTCGCTCCCAGCTGGAAACTGCTTATTCCGCCGACTGGCAGCGGCATTTTGCCGGCCGCCTGCAAACCGGCCGGGCCGTGCAGCACTTGTTTGGGCAGCCTTTGCTGAGTGAGCTGGTAGTAAACGCGTTGCGTCTGTGGCCCGGAGCCGTGCGCCAGCTGATTAAGCGCACGCATGGCAACCCGTTTTAGGACCAAGCGGTGGCTGAGCTATGGGTTAAGACTAAAGCCAGCTGAACATCCTGTTCATGCGGTTGCCGCCGCACTTTTGCCCTTTTTTGCCCAACCCGAAAACCTATAACCCTGCCCCGTGCTTTTTTACGTAAACTGCCCCTGATGAGTAGCTACCTGTGTGCCATTGGCACCGCCAACCCGCCCCACCGTATTCCTCAACTGCAAATTGCCGATTTTATGGCCAGCGCCCTGGAGCTGGACGAAGCCGGCACGCGCAAGCTACGGGCACTGTATCGGGTATCGGGCATTGGGCAGCGCTACACGGTGTTGCCGGATTACGGGCGGCCTCCCGGCGAGTTTGAGTTTTTCCCGAACACACCGGGCCTAGAGCCGTTTCCGGGAGTAGGCCAGCGCATGAGCCAGTACCGCCAGCACGCGTTGCCCTTGTCGGTGCGGGCCGTGAAGGATTGTCTGGAGCAGCTTCCCGAGGTAGAAATAGCCTCCGTTACCCACCTGATTACGGTGAGCTGCACGGGCATGTACGCGCCGGGCCTCGATATTGAACTGGTGGCGGCACTGGGCTTGCCAGGCAACGTGCAGCGGACCTGCGTGAACTTTATGGGGTGCTACGCGGCCGTGAATGCCCTCAAGCTGGCCGACGCCTTTTGCCGTTCCACACCTGGGGCGCGGGTGCTGGTGGTGTGCACCGAGCTTTGCACCCTGCATTTTCAGAAAAGCCACGAGGATGACCACTTAGTATCCAACGCCCTGTTCGGGGATGGCGCGGCGGCCGTGCTGGTGCAGAGTCAGCCGGCGGCCACGGGTCCCAGCCTGGCTCTGGCAGGATTTCATTGCGGTTTGGAGCCCGAAGGCCACACCGATATGGCCTGGCACATCAACGACTTCGGGTTTGAGATGACGCTCTCGTCCTACGTACCCCGCATGATTCAGCAGGGTATCGGGCAGCTCACCCGCCAACTGCTGCAGGATTTGCCGGTGCAGCTGGTGGATATCCGCTCATTCGCCATCCACCCCGGCGGGCGCAAAATTCTGGAGGCTATTGAGCAGGCGCTGGGCCTCACCGCCCACGACAACCGCTTTGCCTACCAGGTGTTGCGCGAGTATGGCAATATGTCGTCGGCTACGGTGCTGTATGTACTGCGGGAGCTGATGCGCACCCTCACGCCCGCCGACGCCGGGGAGCCAGTGCTCAGCTTTGCTTTCGGGCCAGGCCTCACGCTGGAAGCCATGCTGCTTACGGTGGCCTATGAGGTAAACGCGAAAAATGTGGAGGATATAGTGAGTGTGGAAAAGGTAAACAACGTGGTGGTGCCCTCATCCTGAGTTTGGCGTGCATGGAGTGCAAATGAATGACCTTCTGACAGCACACCGATGCACTAGCGGGATTATCGTTCCAGCTAACATCCTTCTTCCGTGCTCAATGCCCGCCGGGGTTGGAATAACTGCCCCGGTTTCCTCATCCTTCACATTTTTCACACTCACTCATGCCCGATTTTAGCCGGCGTGCCACCCAGCCGGAGCTGATGGACGACCTGACCCTGGCCTCGGATGAGCTCCGGCAAAACCTGGATGAACTGGAAACCATTAACACCTGGCTAGGCGGCTACGCGCCGGTCCTGAACGCCCTGGCGCGGCTGCGCCCACACTACCCCACCGACCGTCCTCTGCGCATTGCCGACCTGGGCAGCGGCGGCGGCGACACCCTGCGCCAGATTGCGCGCTGGGCGCGGCAGCAAGGCCTTGCCGTGGAGCTGACGGGAGTTGATGCCAACGCTTTCATGCTGGAATACGCCCGCCAGAAGTGCCAGGACTATCCCGAAATCCGGTTTGTGCAAGCCGATATTTTCTCCCCGGAGTTCCGGCAGCAGCCATTTGATATTCTGACAGCCAGCCTGTTCTGCCACCATTTCCCGGATGCAGAACTAGCCCGCATGCTGGCGCAGTGGCAGCAGCAAGCCGGTCTGGCCGTCATCATCAACGATTTGCACCGCCACCCGCTGGCCTACTACAGCATTCAGACCCTCACGCGGCTGCTGGGCGGCTCCCGCTTGGTACGCCACGATGCGCCCCTGTCCGTAGCCCGCGCCTTCACCCGCACTGACTGGCAGCAGCTACTAGCAGCGGCCGGCATCACGCGCTACGAGCTGCACTGGCGCTGGGCGTTCCGCTGGCAGGTGGTACTTGGGTAATACAGCAGGTTTACAGAATAGGCTTCTTGCACGTTGCATCGGCAATAACTCACAGCCTATGTGGATCTTACCTGAGTTAGGTAAACAGCACACAAAAAGAACGTCATGCTGAGCTGGCTTAAGCATCTCTACTGATTCGTTCTCCCAAATCAGGAGTTGGTCAGCGGTAGAGATGCTTCGGCAAGCTCAGCATGACGTTCCAAGCAGTTTCCACACACTATCAACTCGTAAATCACTAACTCACCATTCACAGCCATAAGTCGGCGGCTACGCGGAAGGTAGCGGCGTGGGCATTCACGATATCGGCAATGCGGGGGGAGTAGCCCCCACCCATGCACACCACTACCGGCAGCCGGTGCTGGTGGCACAGGCCCAGCACGTAGGCGTCGCGCTGGCGGCAGCCCTCGGGGCTCAGGCTCAGGTGGCCCAGCTTATCGGTAGCCAGTACATCCACGCCGCTCAGGTAGAACACAACGTCGGGCTGGTGCTCCTCAAGCAGACGGGGCAGGGTGGTTTGGAGCAGAGCCAGATAAGTGGTATCGTCGGTACCGTCGGGCAGTGCCAGGTCCAGGTCGGAGTGTTCCTTGCGGTGGGGGTAGTTGCGGGCCCCGTGCATGCTGAAGGTGAATACCCGCGGCTCCTGGGCAAAAATGCTGGCCGTCCCATTACCCTGGTGCACATCCAGATCCACAATCAGCACCCGGCGCACGCCCAGGGCGGGGTCCGCCAGTAGGTAAGCCGCCGCTGCCGCCTGGTCGTTTAGCAAGCAGAAACCCTCACCCCGGTCCCGGAAGGCGTGGTGGGTGCCACCCGCAATGTTCAGGGCCACTCCACCCTGTAAGGCTCGGCGGGCGCACTCCAGCGTACCACCCAGAATGGTGGTTTCGCGCGCAATCAGCTCGGGGCTCCAGGGAAAACCAGTGGCCCGCTCCTCGTGCCGGGTCAGGTGCCCGTTGTGCAGGCAGTGGTAGTAGTCGGCCTCGTGCACGCGCAGCACATCCTCAACTGGGGGCGAAACCGGGGTAAAAAAAGCACTTTCCGGCACTATGTCTTCCCGCAGCAACTGCTCGGGCAGCAGCTCATACTTGAGCATGGGGAAGCGGTGGTTGTCGGGCAGTGGGTGGGCATAGAGGGGCGCCCAGGCAATGGAGAGCATACAGCGCACACCTACGCAAGGCCGGCGGCTACGGCCAGGCTCACACAAAAATAACCGCCATAGGGGCGGTTATTTTCGGATTCGGGTGGTTTTGCTGGTGGGGCGTATCGGGCTCGAACCGATGACCCCTACCTTGTCGAGGTAGTGCTCTGAACCAGCTGAGCTAACACCCCGCACAAAACCGGCTGGCGGCGGCCGTAAAGGGCCAAAGATACTTTTCCGGGCCTGATAAGCACGCTGGCAGCTACATAAAATTTTGTCTTTTACCCGGAAGCGGCTGTAACCTTCTGAGCGCGGGTAAGTATAGCGCCTTACAGATGCTGCCGGGTTTGTTGGTTAGCACTGACTTTCTCTCCTCCCGAACCACCGTTTCCACCCCTTATGAAACACTTTGCACTCCTGTTGGCTGGTTGCGCGCTTAGCGCCACGGCTATGGCCCAAACCAACGGCCCCAGCGGCGTCCGCTCTTCCACCGATTACTCACCCGGCACCTCCGATTCCCGCAACAACGGTTTCGGTATCAAAGGCGGCTTTACGGCCTCCAACTTCCGCGGCGACGATAAGAAAAACTTCAGCAACGAGGCGGTTTATAACACCTTCCACGTCGGCGCATACGCGCAGTTTGGCGTTACCGAGAAGTTTTCGGTGCAGCCGGAAGTACTCTATAGCCGTCAGGGCTTCAAGGGTGACAGCCCAGCCTCCACGGCTCCTACCGGCACCTATACCACCCGCCTCGATTACGTGCAGGTACCCGTACTGCTCGTATACAACTTTCTCGACAATGTGAGCGTGCACGTAGGCCCCCAGGTTTCTTTGCTCACGAAGGTGAAGGAAGGTGGTACGGAGCGCAAAATTGCCGACGAAAACAACGTGTACGGCTACAGCTACAGCAGCCTCGACTATGGCGTGGCGGCTGGTTTGGAAGCCCGCATCGGGCCGGCGCGCTTGGGTGGCCGCTACACTGCTGGCTTCGCCGATATTATCAAGGACCAGAACCTGTCACGGACTGGCCAAACAGCCATCAGCAACATCAAAAACGGTATGTTCCAGGTGTACCTGGGCATTGGTATTTCCAACTAAGCTGCTGGTATCTGGTTACAGAAAAGGAAGCCTTCCGGGGCTTCCTTTTTTTGTGTGTCCACCTTCCTGCTCACCTTACTTATGCTGACTGCCGCTGAACTGCCCCTCATCAACCACGCCCGTGAGCTGCTGGCCGAGCGGGGCATGGGGGTGCTGGGAGCCTGGGCCTTGCTGAACCTGGTAGTGAGTGGGTACCACGTAGCCCGCACCGATACACGAACGGCCGCACACCACTTCCACCTGATGAATGTGGCCTGGAACGTGGTAAATGCGCTGCTGGCCGTGTGGGGCATCCTGAGTGCCCATCCTCAACAAGTAGCCGGCCTCACCCTCCCCGAAAGCCTGGCGGCGCAAACTCACTTCGAGAACATACTGCTGCTGAACGCGGCTCTCGATGTGGGCTATATAGGCCTTGGACAATGGCTGCGCGGGCGGGCTGCCACCGCCGCCCGCCCGGAGCGCATGGCAGGCTACAGCCGCTCGGTGTTGCTACAAGGTGGTTTCCTGCTGTTTTTCGACCTGGGCTTTTACGCCGTGTATCACCGGTATGCGGCCCAGCTACTGGCCCTGAATACCTAGCTAAACCGCTAACTAAGACGCAAAAAGCGGCCCCACCGACAACCAAGGTCGGTGGGGCCGCTTTGCCAGGGGCTTGCCCAGAGGGCAGTCCAGGACTTACTTCTTGCCTACCAGAGCTTCCTTAATTTTCTCGTTGAAGTTCGGGATATCCTGGGGGTTGCGGCTGGTGATGATATTACCATCTACTACCACAGTTTCGTCGATCCAGCGGCCGCCGGCGTTTTTCACGTCGGTTTGCAGGCTGGGCCAGCTGGTTACCTGCTTGCCGCGCACGGCGTCGGCCTCAATCAGCACCCAGGGGCCGTGGCAGATGGCGGCTACGGGCTTGCCCGAGCGCGCAAACTCGCTCACGAAGCTTACTACCTCCGGCTTGGTACGCAGCACATCGGGGTTCATTTGGCCGCCGGGCAGTACCAAGGCGTCGTAGTCGGCCACTTTCACGTCGCCAATTACTTTATCCACGTCCACTTTTTCACCCCAATCTTTTTCGTCCCAGCCCTTAATGGAGCCGCTTTTCAGGGAGATGACGTGGGTTTCGGCGCCTTCGCCTTCCAAGTACTTCTTGGGTTTCTCCAGCTCCGACTGCTCGAAACCGTCGGTGGCTACAATGGCTATTTTCTTGCCTTTCAGGTCGTCGCTGCCAAAAATGCTCATGTGTTCAGGGAATTAAAATGTAGCGGGTCAGGAATAAAAAAACCGGAAGGCCTGAGGCGCTTCCGGTTCTTCTTTAACGAGTTTTAAGCAGGGCGGTTGACGCAGAATTATGGCATTCCGGCCGAGCTAGTCCTGCTCCTGCCGCTCCCGCTTTAACTCCTTGCGCAGGCGCTTCACCCGCTCATCAAAGCCATCCGGGTCATAGTCAATTTCCTCTACGTCTAACTGCTCCAGCAAATCCATTAGGGCATCGGAGTGCTCGGTGCGGGTGCCGCCGGGCACCTTCACAAACGCCATTTCCGACCATAGCACAGCCTTCAGGCGCAGGCCGTCCTCGCTCAGCATCAGCATTTCCACTACTAGGTTGGAGTTGTCGAAGTGGATGATTTGGGTACGGATGCGCACCTGCTCGCCGTGGTTAGCCGGCCGCAGATAAGCCAGTTGGTGCTTGGTAATTACCCAGGTGGCCCGCGCTTCCTGGGCCAGGGCGCCTAGGTTGAGGGCGTAGTGCTGGAGGGCATGCTCTTCGCGGGCATTCAGAAAGTAATCGAGGTAGCGGGCGTTGTTGAGGTGGCCCAGCATATCACATTCCTGAAACCGCACACGGTGCAGCGTTTCAGGGGTTTTTAATAGGGGAGCAGCCATAGATGCGGCAGAAAGGTCAGGCCAAAAGAAAAAACGTCAACCGCCAAGGTAGCGCTATGGTTGCGAAGGCGCCGGCGGCAGCTTCACCGCGTCGGCCGTTACCTGGTGGGGCGCGGGCTTGCGGGCGTCAGTGGGGCTATCGAATACCAGCAGCACGTGTTCTGCATCGAGCAGGGCCATACCCTCGGCTTTATCCTGGCCGGCGGTGGGGCCGCTACCGTGGGGCACATCAAAGAGCCGCTGCAGCTTAGTGGGGCCAATGAGGCTATCCTGGGGGCAGCGGAGTGCATCGGGCCAGCGGTACACGGCAATGGTGCCATCCAGGTCCATGGTGGGACCGGCCAGCAGCAGCAGGTCGGGGCCCTGCTGGCGTAGTTCCCGCAGGCCCATGCCGCCCAGGTCGAGGAAGTGTTTCTTGTAGAATTTCTCGGTGGCGCCTTCCAGCTCCGCTAGCCGCAAGCGGCCGTGCTTGTCTTCGCGGGGCAGCACCTCCAGCACTACGGCCCAGCCCCGTAGCACCGGCCCGCGCAGGCCAATAAACAGCCGCCCATCGGGCGCTACGGCCAGTCCCTCAATATCAAACCCATTGTCCTTGCCCGGAATCTGCATGAACAATTTCAGGTGGATATCCTGGGCCAATAAATCCAGCAGGTCGTTGGTGGTATCGGAGGCACGAAGCTGGGCAGCCCGCAGCACCTGGCCCACCTGCGTGGGATGGGGCGCTTCCTTGTGCAGCTCATAGTCGCCGGTGGTGGGGTTGAGCAGCAGGGGCACCCGCGCCAGCAGGTAGCGGCTGGGTTCCTCCTCCACCTTCGCCAGCCGGGCAATCTGCTTGGCTACATCAGCATCATCGGGCTTGGGCTGTTTGCGCTTGAGGCTATGGGAACCAATAATCCAGAGGTAATGGTCACTCTCGCCCAGGCCCTCAATGTCAATTTCCACGTCGGCGGCTTCATTGGTCAGGTCCAGCAAGTCGGCCAGCTGGTAGCGGCAATGCTGCCCAAACTCACGGGCTCCGGTAAGGCGCAACCGCTCAATAGAGGTCCGTTCGTCGCAGCTGACCCACAGGTTGTCGCCGGTGCGCAGCACTGTGGAGAGGCCGTCGCGTACGTGTTTGCCCGCTTCGTTCAGGCTGAGCTTGGGGTTGAAGTGGAGAGTATAGGGTTGGGTACGCATGGCAGGAGATAGATAAACGCTAGTGTGCCCGCAACGCAGCTACCCGCAAAAAGTTGAGGCTACTGCCCGCTGCAGTTGCTCCGCAGCTGGTTGAGCTGCCGCACCAGAGTCTGCACCGTGGCCTCGCTGGTGGTGTACAGGGGCAGCTCAAAATTGGTGATGTTGGAGCTGCCTTTTTCCTTGCGTTCCCGCTTGATTTTGAGTTGATAGTACAGCTCGTTGGTGTTCTTGCGGTGAGCGGGTGCGTAGGTTAGCTCCGTTATCTGCTGCCAGTCGGAGCCCAGCTTCAGCTCAAACTCCACCTTTTCATCTGAGCGTACAGCCCATTCGCCGCCGTTTTTCTGGTGGCTTACCTGCACCGTGGTAGTAGTGTTGGCCGGTTGGGAGCGGTATTTCCGAATAATCTGGGTGAAGTGGCAATCAGAAAAAGCTACGCGCACCTCCGTATCCGGCTCTTTGGGGTCGCGCATGAGCTGGTTAATCCGCTGGGCCAACGCGGCCGACGAGGGGGTTGCTTGCGCCCACCCAACGGCCGGCAGTCCCATCAGCAGGACAAATACACTGGTTTTCATCTGCATCCAACATAAAAAGACCAACTCGGCCCACCGTCTTTCGGCAGGCCTTGCTGGTTCAGATGATGCTCGTGCTGAAAGGGTTGCCTGCGGTTGAGCTACTGAGCCCGGCGCGCCTGCATCTGGGCCTGCACCTGGCGCTGCTTGGTTTTGAGCTGCTGGTACTGCGTAGGCGTCAGAATGGTTTTAAGGTCCTGCTCGGAGGAGGTGTTGATGCGCTTGAGCTCTGCCAGTAGCGCCGGCCGGTTGCTGCCCAGGCGCTGCTTGGCGGCATTGGCCTGCTCGGTGGTGCTCGTGAATACGGCCCGCACTTTGGTGCGCTGCTCGGTGGTGAGGTTCAACTCTTCCGTCAGCACATCGGTCAGGTCGCGGGCGGCGGTGGGGGCCACCACGGGGGCCGGGGCCGGCGTTGAGGCCACCGGAATATTGGCCTTGTTACGACGGGCGCAGCCGGCCAGTAAGCTGGCGGCCAGCAACACGGCCAGGGGAAAGCGGGAGGTGTACATGGGAGTAGAGGAAAGCAGTGTGCCCTCCCCTACGCGAAAACCCGGCCAACGGGTACAGACCGGCACTTAGTTTACTGCCGCCACGGCCCCTGCTCCGGCCCCGGTTAGCATACTGCTTTTCAAATGCTGGGCCGTGTGGTGAGCCAGGGCCATAACCGTGAGCATCGGGTTCACGCCGCTGCAGGCCGGAAACGCTGAGGCATCGGCCACAAATAGGTTGCGCACTTCGTACAGCTCCCCGGTAGGGCTGGTTGGGTGCGTAGCCGCGCTGCCCCCCATGCGGCAGGTGCTCATTTGGTGGGCGCTGTACAGACCGAACTGGTTGGCTTTCCAGCTCAGGTGCGGCAGGCTACTGAGTACTTCCGGGTTCAGCACCTGGCCGTTTTCGGCCCGCACAATGGGTAAGGAGCCGTGGGGCAGCAGCACCGTGTGGGCCCCGGCCGCCACATGAATGTCGGCTGCCGCCGCCACGCCCCGCAGCAGATGGCGGCGGTCAAAGTCGCTGAGCGTGTACTGAATGAGCGGGACACCTTGGCGGTCTACGGTTATGCGGCCGCCGTTCCGGTCCCTGGTCAGCACAATAAAGGAGCCCAGGTGCGCGGCCTGGCGCATCAGCTCCTTGTGTTGCCGGCCCGAGCGCCAGGGCAGCACCATGCTCATCAGGCCGGGGTGGGCGGGCGGCGTTTCCAGCTTTACCCCAAAGTTGGAGCCATCTAGGCGGGTAAACGTATCATTCACCACCGACATCATGGGACCGTGCCAGGGCTCAATAGGCTGCTGATACAGGCCAGAAACTATTACCGTAGGGTGCAGATGCAGGTGCTGACCCAAATGCGGGTGCCGCAGGCCACTGCGCAGCAGCAGGGCCGGCGTTTGGACCGCTCCGCCCGCCACTACCACTCGCCGCGCCCGCACCGTTATCTGCACCCGGCGGCCATCGGGGCCGGTGTACATGGCTTCGGCGCCGGTGGCCTGGCCTTGGGTAACAGTCACGCGCTCCACCTGCGTATCGCACAGGAGGCGGGCCCCGTGCGCGAAGGCAGTTTGCAGATAGGTGTTGAGCGTGCCCTGCTTTACGCCGTACCGGTCACCAAAACAGCTGTAGCCCAACCCCCGAAAATGCTGGTCGGAATCAGTGGGGTGGCGCTCATTACGCGGAATCAGCTTTACCTCCTGCCCCAGCCGCCGAGAGCCTTCCAGCAGGGCCTGGTTCTGGCCATTGTGGCGCGGGTAGTCGGTATTCACCCCTAGCACCCTGCTCACGGCATCCAGACTATCCCGAAACGAGGCAGCCATAAAATGCGGCACCCCGTGCTCCCGGGCCCACTCCTCCAGCACGTATTCGGGGGTGCGGAAGGAGCCGGCCCAGTTGATGGTGGTACCGCCGCCCAGGCAGGAGCCGGCCAGCAGGCCAATGCTGCCATCCTGCGTAGTGAGCGTGCCGCGGGCATCGTAGAGGGCTCCCAGCATGTCTACCTCGCTCTGCGTGAAATCGGGGCCGTGGAAGTAGGGACCTTTTTCCAGCACCAGCACGCTGTGGCCGGCCGCCGCCAGCTCCCCGGCCACTACCCCGCCGCCCGCCCCGCTGCCAATTACCAGCACGTCGCAGTCGTAGCGCACGTCGTGGGTGGGGCGCAGCACATGCAGGGGCTTCTCGGCCATTACCGGCTCATCGGTGGCCTGGGGGCCGGGGTAGCCGATGTGCTCCCACACAAACCGGCCCTGCTCGGGCGTAGAGCCGCCGTAATACAGAAACATGCACAGCTTGCGCAGGGCCTGAAACCCCTTGCGCAGCTGGGGCAGCGGTGAGGCCTCCCAGCTCTGCAGCAGCTTTTCTCGCTGCTCCGGCTCCAGGCGCGCAAAAGGCCGCAACGGACCCAGCCAGGCTAGCCCGAGCGCCGGCGTATCAAGCAAGAGCAGGAGCTGCCGAAACTCCCGCTGAGCCCCAGCCGGCTGCGCGGCAATGGCCGCCGCCAGCTTATCCAAGTCTATACCCTCGGAGCCGCGGCGGGTCCAGTACGCCGCATCGGGAGCGTTGACAGGTGGGGGCAGGCTCGGGATAAACGTATCAGCAAGGGCGCGCAGGGTAGCGCATTGGGCGGCAGTAAACTGCATAACGGGCGGGAACAAACAACGGCAAACTAACAGGCAGCCCTAGCGCTAAACCGGGCTCTAAAAGTTCGTCATTTTTCCCGAAAGTATTCGGCTTGCATACGAAATAGAAGGATGGTGATTTCATGAGCTTACCACCCGGATCATGAAGCTGGGGAGAAACTGTCCTCCTGAGTGCAGCGAAGGATCTTATTACTTCTGAACGAGCTGTTCTGGCTTGATAAGATCCTTCGCTGCACTCAGGAGGACAGTCAAATTATAAAAGCACCGACTTTATACACAGCTTCCATCATCCCAAGGCACCGTCGCACGGCTTTTCGCCCGTCGTATAATGTAGATAGTGCGGTTTCGTCTACCCACCACACAAATTCACCACTTCACAAATTCACCGCTACAGCCATTTTACCAGCCAGTTAATCATTTTTTTCACCTGGGGCGTGTAGGGCGGGTAGATGGGTTTGAGGCCCGTGCGCCCCACGCGCTGCTTCAGCACCGATTTTTCGTTGCTGAAGGCCAGAAAACCCGCGTGGCCGTGGGCCCGGCCCAGGCCGCTGTTGCCAAAGCCACCGAAGGGCAACTCGGGGTGGCCCAGGTGCAGAATGGTTTCATTGACGCAGGCCCCGCCCGCCGGAATGTGCTGCAACAGGTACTGCTGGTTTTCCTGGCTTTGGGTGAAAACGTAGAGCGCCAAGGGCCGCGGCCGGGAGTTCACCTCATCCACGGCCTGCATGAGCGTCCGGAACGTGCGGATAGGCAGCAGCGGCCCGAATATTTCCTCCTGCATTACCCGGCTTTCCAGGGGCACATCTACCAGCACGGTAGGTTCCAGAAAGCGCACTTCTGCATCCGAAGCGCCACCCACGGCTACCGTGGCGCCCTGCTCCCGGGCCTCAGCCAGTAAGCTGGCCAGGCGGGCAAAATGACCATCGTTTACAATACGCGCAAATGAGGCCGAGGCTGCTACCGGCTGCCCACCGGGAGCGTAAAACCGCCCAATCACCTGACGAATTTCCTCCACCAGTTGGTCGCGTACCTGTTCGTGCACGAGCACATAATCGGGGGCCACGCAGGTTTGGCCGGCGTTGATGCCCTTGCCCCACACAATTTTCTCGGCCGCGTCGCGCAGGTCGGCGCTGTCGTCCACCACGGCGGGGCTTTTGCCGCCCAGCTCCAGGGTCACGCTGGTGAGGTGCTCGGCGGCGGCGCGCATTATCACTTTACCCACCTGGGGGCTGCCCGTGAAGAAGATGTGGTCGAAGGGCAGAGCCAGCAACTGGGTAGCTACTTCCTTGTCGCCTTCCACCACCGCTACCTCGGCGGGGTCAAACAACTCCCGGCACATGCGGCTGAGCAGGCTGGCCACCGTGGGCGTCATTTCGGAGGGCTTGATGATAACGCAATTACCGGCCGCCAATGCCGAAATCAGCGGGTCGATGGCCAGGTAAAACGGGTAGTTCCAGGGCGCGATAATGAGGCAGACTCCTTTGGGCTCGGCCTGCACCCACCCGCGCGTGCCTACCAGAGCCAGGGGCGTGCCTACTTTGCGCGGGGCGGCCCACTGCTTGAGGTGGCGTAACGTATGCTTCAGCTCCGTCTGCGAAGACCAGATTTCGGTCACGTCCGTTTCGGCGGTAGGCTTGCGAAAATCGGCGTACAGGGCCTGCTGAATGGCGGCGCGGTTGTCGGCAATCCAGGCGCCCAGCTTGCGCAGGCGGGCGGCCCGGCTTTCAACGGGCTGCTGGCGCAGGGCTTCGGCCCGGCCCCGCTGCCGGCTGAAGAGCTCCGCAATGGGGGGCTGGAAGGATGAGGGAGCAAAAGCCGGGGTATCGGGCATGAGCAATAAGCTGAACAGTAGAAAGAAAAGCGGATAAAAAGTACCACACTGCTGCCAAGTTCCAACCGCATACCACCATCTTTGTCCACTTGTTTGGCAAGTACCTCCCTCTCCGCCAACGCCTCCTTTTTGAACTTCTGCTATGCTACAGGTGTGTCACCGGGTGCAGGAGCTGCTCCAGCTACTGAATGAAGTGTTGCCCACTTTTTCCAGCTCGGAGCTTTTGGAGCCCTCTGCCCCGGGAAAATGGTCGCGCCACGAGATTCTGGGGCACCTCATTGATTCAGCCGCCAACAACCACCGGCGCTTTGTGCTGGCCCTCACGCAGCCGGAGCCCCTGCTTATTGAGCCCTACGACCAAGATGCCTGGGTGCGCTGCGCCCATTACCAGCATACGCCGCTGGCTGATTTGCTGACTCTCTGGACAGTCTACAACCAACAACTGATCCGGCTGATTGCGCGGGTTCCGCCTGAGGCTCACGCGTTCCGGTGCACGTACGAAAGTGGCTACACCGTAACGCTGCGCTGGCTGATGGAAGATTACACGGTGCATCTGGAACACCATGTACAGCAGCTACTGGCCCGGACGCTCCGCTAGAGCGGGCACTATTTTGGGGCGGTAGCTCGTTAGGGGAGCTTCGTCGTTTGAAGTGTGCATGTTGAAAGTACCCCTAAGTAGTGCCCAGCGGTATTGTACGCTGGTAATTGGCCTTGTTCTGCTGAGTTTACCGGGCCACGGTTTGCCGGTTGCCCCCACCCCGCTTCACCCCCGCCTGCGCGTACGCCCGGTAGCGCCCCATGTGTTTGTGCCCAGCACCCTTGGTGGCCAGGGGCCCAGCAATGGCCTGCTGGTGCAAACGCACCAGGGCCTGCTGGCCGTAGATGCGGCCAGTAGCGCCGGGCAGGCCGAACAGCTCATCCGGTGGGCTACCGACAGCCTGCACCAACGCATACGCCTGCTGGTACTTACCCATGCTCAGGCCGCCACCCCTGAGGCCCTGGCCGTATTCCGGCAGCATCGGGTGCGGGTGTATAGTAGTCCGCTCACGGCCCGGCGCTGGCAACTGGGGCATCCGCAGGCGCCGGCACTTACCCCAGCCCTGCAGCCGTATACCGTTATTCGGGCGGGGCGCACCCGGCTGGAGCTGTTCTTCCCTGGTCCCGGCTTCAGCCCCGATAATGTAGTGGCCTGGCTGCCGAAGTATAAAGTGCTGTACGGGGGCGAGCTGGTACTGGCGCAGCCGCCCGCAACTCCCTTACCCACCGATCCAACTGCCCGCAAGCAGTGGGCGGCTACCATCCGCAACCTGGCGGGGCGCTACCAGCGGGCCCGCGTGGTGGTACCGGCCCACGGCCCGGTGGGCAGCCTGGCTTTGCTGGAACGCACGCAGCAGCAGCTTAAAGCCCCCGTTCACCGCAAGCCGGCCCCGGTGCCAAGCCAGACCACTGCAGCCGGGCGGCGCTGAGGCCGGCCAGGGTTTTATGCTAGGCAGAAAGCAGGACGCCCGCAGCTAGCAACCTGTTCTCTCCCGTTCCCTGCACTGTAGCCGCACAGCGCACCTTCTTTATCTGGCAATACGCAAGTGTGTTCAAGCTCAAAGACACGCCAAAATAGCAAACCGGAAATGCCTAGGCAGATTGTCGGCTCCAGCGCAACCGGCGGCACCGCACCAGCGCGGGCGTTTGCCGGAACAAGCGCCAATCTTGCTCCTTACTGGGCAGCTCCGCGTTCATCAGCCAATCCAGCGTGGCCGACAACTCCGAAAAGTATTGCACTTCGTAGGGCAGCACCCGGTGGGCAGAAGCCAGCAGCAGCCCTTCCACCACCATGCGGTTGTACACTTCAGCGGGCAGCAGCACTGCCAGCCGCCGCAACTCCGTCTGTCGCAGGCGGGGCAGCCAGTTAGTTTGAAGCCAGGTTTGCATGTCGGGGCTGATGGGGGGCAGCTGCTGCATATTGAGTAGCAGCTGCCGGGCCTGGTAGCGGCCTACTGCTACCAGCAACACCTCCAGTGAAGCCGCCAGATGCGCGCCCCCCATCCCAGCCGGGCGCCACAGCCGGAGCAGGCGGTGCCGGCTGTTGTAGCGGACAACCGCGCGGGTAGCGTCCATCTGAGCCGTTTTCATGGGCAGGTCGAAAATGTGCGTATACCCGAAGATACGCTTCTTCCCATCAGCCAGTCAGCTCTTTGGCTTAGCCAAGGCTGTTTGTCGACCAAGCGCCCGGCGCACCCTGTAACCGCCGCAGATTACCGGCCTAAACGGCATTTTCTACTTCTTCTTTTTCTTCCTGAAATACGCTTGCGCCTCGTTGTACGCTTCCGATTTGCGCTCCGCTTTCTGCTGCACCTCTTTGTAGTAGCGGCTAGCCTCGGCCGGCACTTGCTGCTTGTCGGCTATGCGGGCCAGATTGAGCAAAGCGTATAAGTAGAAGCCCTGCTTGGTGTCGCCGGTGCTTTCCGAAAACACTACGCACCGCTGGTAATACTCCTTGGCCTTCACGAGGTCCTTGTACTGGTTCTGCATCAGGCTACCCAGAAAGAACGTGGCGTAGCGCCCACTAATACCCTCGTAGCCCGGCAGCCCCCGGTTAATTTTGTCCAGAATGTCGCGGCTGGTGCGCTCACACTCGCGCAAGTCGCCTACCTGGTAGCTCATTAGAGCATAGAAGCGTTGCAAGTACCCGTTGTCGGGGTAGGTGGTGGCCATAGCCTGGGCCAGCGGCAATGCCTCCTGCGGCTTATTTTCCTGATTCTGCAAGATCTTCATCAGGAACACCTTGGCCTCCGGCGCGGTATAAAACCCATTGGCGGCCACGCCGCGCAGCTGGCTCAACCCCAGCTTTTTATTGCCTTTGGGGAAGAAGATGAGCACCGGTTTCAGCAGCGGATAGTTCTCGGAAATCCAGGGTGCATAGTAGTTGATCAGGGCCTGGCCAAACAGAAATTCCGGACTCAGGCCGTTGGCTTCCTTGCTTTTATCCAGGTAATCGAGGGCATTTTTGCTGGCAAAAGTGGCCTTGCGCCAGTTGTGCCGCTCCGAGTGCAGGCGGGCCGAAAACCCATAGGCCGCCGACAGGAAAAAACAGGCTTCGTAGTTCTTTTTATCCGCTTTGTACAGGGCCTCACCTTTGGTAATGGCCGTATCCATGTAGGCCAGAAATACCTTGTCGTACTGCTCGTTGGTGAGGTTGCTGGGCATGATTTTCCACCACGTAGTCAGGCCCAGCAAAAAGTAGGGCATGGGGTGGCTGGAATAGCGGCGGCGTAAGCTGCGGAACTGCCGCTCGGCCCGGTCGTGCTTGAAGTTGTAGATGTTGAATACTGCTCCTTCGAGTTCTGTCTGGATATCCTTGTCCAGCAACAGCCAGCCCGAAATATCAACGGCAGCCGGCGCTACGTCTATGTTAGAAAGGTCAATTTGCCGGGAGGAGCGGGCAGTATCGGGCTGCTGCGCCTGCGCCGTAAGG
Organism: Hymenobacter sp. UYP22; assembly: GCF_040547285.1. Lineage (NCBI taxonomy): Bacteria > Pseudomonadati > Bacteroidota > Cytophagia > Cytophagales > Hymenobacteraceae > Hymenobacter > Hymenobacter sp. UYP22. The sequence goes on from NZ_JBEPPK010000002.1 coordinate 357,179, forward strand.
GCGAAGAGCATCAGACAGCCGAGCAAAAAGAGACGCATAAGTACAGCTTGGAGCTTCTAGTATACAGGATTCGGGCGGGAGACGCGACCTATCATACGTGCCGAAACAAAAAAAAGAGGCTGAAGCTCCCACAGCCTCAACCTCTTTAGCGTTTACCAAGTGCCAAAAGCCCTCAGGAAACGGCCAGCGGCTAAAATTCCCACCCAAAGCCGCTGGATGTCTGTTCCGAAAAACCGGCCTAGCGGCTGGTTACGGGCTGGCGGGTAAGCCAGCTATATGCGTTGTACTGACCGGGCGTAAAAATCCGCGCCAGCGTTTGTTCATAGGTTTGCTCAGCCTGCAAGGCCGCCGGGCTGGGTAAGGTGCGCTCCGATGCGGAGGCGGCAACCAGCCCGGGCCGCTCCGGGCTTTCACCCAGAGTGCTCAGCTGCTGAAAATACGTGCGGCTACTACGCTCCACGGCTTTTTGCTGCTTGCCCGAAAGCTGCAGCGCTGCGGCCAGGTAACGCGCTACCTGCTTGCTGCGAACTTCCACGGCGGCCGGGGTACTGGCAGCCGTTTGGGCTTTGGCCACATGGGAGCCAACTACCAACAGGGCCAACAGCGTAAGGGTCAGCAGACAAGTGGTTAGAAGTTTCATATGGGCAGCGTGATTCAGTTTTTCAAAGGTCAGGGTGAAATACGCGAAAAACCACTGCCCGGTTCGCCTTTTTTGGTGCCTTATTGACCAAATGTGTTAATTTCACGTTCCCACCAAGCCATTGAGGCATTACCGCTCCGTGAAACTCCAATTTGAACCCATCCACCCAACGGTTGACAGCTCTTTTACTCTCCTGCACTACACTGAGGTCAGCAAGGCCGAGCTGCTCTGGCATTATCATCCTGAGTATGAGCTGGTGTACATCCCGCAGGGGCACGGCCGCCGCCATATCGGGCAGCACATTTCCCGCTTCGAGGAAGGCGAGTTGGTGCTCATCGGGCCCGATTTGCCCCACCTTACCTTCAGCTACGGCCAGCCGGTAGGGGCACCCTTCGAGGAAATCGTGGTACAGCTGCGCGGCGACTTCCTGGGCCCCGATTTCTGGGAGAAGCCGGAGCTGGCCGCCATCCGGCAACTGCTGGCCCGCTCCCACGAGGGGTTGTCGTTTGGGGGCGCCACGCGCACGGCCGTGGGCCCCACGCTACGGCAGCTGCTGGGCGCGCCGCCATTCATGCGGCTGCTGCTGCTGCTGCAAGTGTTGCAGCAGCTGGCCCAGGCCCCGGCCACCGATATTCAGCCGCTGCATGCCGGTGCCGGGGGTCAGGGCCTGAGTGGCAAGGAACAGCAGCGCCTGAGCCGGGTGTACCAATTTGTGGAGCAGCACTACCAGCGCGCCAACCTCTCGGTGCAGGAAGTAGCCGATGTGGCCTACCTCTCGGTACCAGCCTTCTGCCGGTACTTCAAAAAGATGACCCGCCATACGCTCACCGATTTCCTGCAGGAATACCGGGTGGGCCAGGCCTGCCGCCTGCTCCTGGATGATGATTTGGCCGTGACGGAAGTGTGCTACTCCTGTGGGTTTAACAACCTGTCCCACTTCAACAAAACCTTCCGCAAGTTCACCGGCCAAAGCCCCACCGAGTACCGCCGCCAGCGCATGGGCAAGTAGAGCCGGAAGTGTGGGGCACGAGGGAACAAGCAAGGAAAAGCCAGTGTCTACCCGGGTAGATGCTGGCTTTCCTGTTCACGTTCTTTTTCTCCCTGCAACGGCTGCTGCCTGCCGCGCCCGAAAAACCGTTGGTGCTGCAAGCTGCCCCGTTTCCGGTGGCTAACCCGCTATTTTCGGTGGGGGCCGTGCGCGACGAACGGCCGGGGCGGCCGGCGGTGGCCTGGTTGCTGACGCCCACTTCCGCCACGGTGCAGCCCGTGGAGCTGCAGGGCGGCACGGAAGCGGCGCTGCGGCAGTTTGCGGCGCGCAGCTTACCTGCGGCGTCGGCACGGTACCGGGTAGCAATACGGGTGCTGGAATGCCGGGTGCAGGAAGTGCCGACTGCCAACCGGCAGGCGGCCGGGCAACTTACCGTGCGGCTGGCCTTCGACTGGCAGAACCCGGAAGGCCGCACCCACACACTTACCGAGTACCGCAGCGGGGCGCGTTACCAGCGCCCCCTCACCGACCGCACCGCCGTGGAGGCGGCCCTACAGCAAAACCTGCAGGGCGCATTTGGGTATCTGCAGCAGTGGCTGACGAAGGCCGTGCAGCAGGATGCCCGGCTGGCTACGGCCGTGCGCCCCACTTTTAGCTACGACACCCACCAAACGGAGCAGGACACGGTTTTTTACGACCCAAACCGCCCGCTTTCTTGGAACGACTTTACCGGGACACCCCGCTCGAAGGGCAAATACGCGGCGGCCGTGTACTCCAGCTTTGCGTACCAGGGCTGGCCTCGGCTTAACAACGGAGTAATTGACCTGAACATTCGGCTGAAGGTGTTTATGGTGCGCAGCTCTTCTTGGGTGGCGCCCGAGCAGCGTACGGCCTACAACCTTAACCACGAGCAGCGCCACTTCGATATTGTGCGCTTGGTGGTAGAACGATTCCGGCGCAAAGCCTCCCCTGACAGCCTCACGGTGGATGATTTCAACAGCATCCTGGGCTGGCAATATCTCAAGTCCTTCACCGAAATGAACCACCTGCAGGACCAATACGACCAGGAAACCCACGGCGGCATCGACGCAGCCGCCCAGGAGCGCTGGAACCGCCGCATTGATGCGGAGCTGCGGGGATACGGCGTGCTGCGGTAACAGGGGTTGTGGTTGGTTTGAAAGGAAAAAACCTCCAGTGTATAACCACCGGAGGCTTTTGTATACATCGTAAGCTAATTGATATCTACACCTTGATCCAGATAATACAATAAATAGGACTACAGGGGTGTGGCGGCCGTAGTAGTGCGCACAAACAGCAGGGCGTCGTAGGCTTCTGACAGCTTAAAGGGATAATAGGAATTCTTACCGCTGTCGGAGCTATAGCCAACCAGCCGGTGCGGACGGCGCACATCCTGCGCCTGCAGCTGTTTGGTGGTCACGTACAGTACTGGGGGCGTGAGGGCCTGCAGACTGGCTTCCCAGGAACCGGCTATAGGTGCTTCGAGCGGGTAGGAGGTCATGGGGCTAAGCGGCGAAATAAAATTGTGCGTTGTAGCGGCTACCGAGCCCGTAGCCGTGGAGGTAGCCAGCACATAGTACTGCCCGGGAAACATGCGCTCCAGAAACTTGCCGGTACCGCCGCCGTTGTTGTCGCCGGGTACGGCCAGGCGGCGCGACATATGCGCATTGTGCGCCCACACAATGACTTTGCTGCCTTTGTCGCGCACCAGAAACCGGGTCATTTCGGCCATCAGGCTGTCGCGCGACGACTCGTGCTTGTTTATTTTGGGCTGGTAGAAAGTATCGAAGTAGTGGTGCAGGTTCTGGAGGGCTCCGGCCACTACCGGCTGCTGATGCCGGGTAAGCTTGACCCCGGCCAGGGCCTTCTCCAGCTTGGCAGTGGCTTCGTAACCGGCCCAGCCGTTGGCCAGCATTTCGGGGCGCTTAAAAGGAATGCTCCGGTCATTGAGGTTCTGCCACACCTTGTCTTGGTACTGCGTGTGCTGCACCAGTTGCTCGGCCAGGGCTTTTATCTCGGGCGTTGAGTAGGCTAGCTGTTCGCGCAGCAGCTCGGCGGCCGTGGTACCAAACATGGCGTCAATGCCCCTAAGCTCCACTTTGCGCAGGTGAGTGGTATTGTACGCGTGCATCCAGTTGAGCATTTCCTCGGTTTCACGGTTTTGCCACATGCTTAGCAGGTGCTTTTTCATGAGCGGCTTCAGGTCGTCGATGGCAGCGGAGTGCACGGCCTGGTTGAGGCGGAAACAGTCGGCGTAGGTATTTTCGAGAGCAACCTGGTTGAAGCCTTCTTCTTCCATCAGGATGCGGGTAAGCCAGAACCGCAGCTTGTAGAACTCGGCCGTGCCGTGGGTGCCTTCGCCTAACGCCACCACTTTTTTGCCCCGCATTTGCTTGATGAGCGGCTGCACGCTCTGGCGGAAGAGGAAATAGCTCTGAGTATTCAGGGCATTCACGACTGAAGCATCGAGGATGATGCGAGCCGTGTCGGGGGCAGCAACTGGTGCAGCGGGTGCAGTCTGGGCCGTGGCAGCGGTGGAAGTCAGCAAAGCGGCAGCAAACAGGGAGCGGAGAATGGTTTTCATGGGAACCGGAGAAAGGAGGTGGCGGGGGAAAGGCCGGCCGTTCAGCGACTGGCAACGACACAAAGGAATAGCCCTGAGCCGGCGGAAAGAAGCTTTTTTAGACCACGGCGGGCCGCGAAGCGACGAAGCGGACGGGCCGGTTTTTTGGTCGAAAAAAACACCCCCGTTGGTCGAAATCCGGACCCAGGCATGCAGCGGACGGTCGGAAAATCCGCCAACTTGGCCCCATGCAACTCCCCTCCTTCACGTCTGCCTCCGACCGGCCCAGCCGCTTCCCGCTTATATTTGAGGGGCTGGTGTGGGCGCTGTACGTGGGCCTGTACAAGTACAATGGGTTCATGGTGGTGTCTATGCAGGCCAGGCCCAACCCGGAGTCCAACTTGCCGCATCCGCAGCTGATGCTGTTTGCGGTAGCGGCCACGCTCTATATCATTCCGTACTACCGGGGGCTGGTGCCAGCCCTGCTGCGCCGGCGGCGCTACCTGCTGCTGGCTCTGGGCTCGGTAGCGTATCTGTGGTGGGGCATCAAGCTGAACATGGCGCTGGCCCACGGCACGTTTCAGCACATGGCCAGCCCGCCCGAGCTGGCCGCTTACTACCACGCGGGCTACCTGGAGGCAACCACCAGCCTACTCACGCGGGCCCAGCCCTATATCAGCCTGCTGTTCACTGATTTGCTTACGTTCAGCTGCGTGGCGTTTATGCGGGCCGCTTTTGAACAGGAATACCGCCGCCGCCACCTCGAAAAAGACCATTTGGCCCTGCAAATGGAGCAGCTCAAGGCCCAGCTGCAGCCCCACTTTCTCTTCAACACGCTCAACAGCATCTACGGCCTCAGCCTGGCGGGCTCCCCGGAAACGCCCCGCTTTATTCTGCTGCTCTCGGAGCTGATGCGCTACGTGCTCTATGATAGTGGCAAGGCCCGCATTCCGCTGCCCGAGGAGGTGGCGTTTCTGGAGAACTACTTTGAGCTGGAGCAGCGCAAGTACGCCGGAGCCCGGGTCACGTTCAGGGCTGTGGGCGAGGCTGCGGGCGTGCAGGTACCTCCCCTGCTGCTGCTGCCGCTGGTAGAAAACAGCTTCAAGCACGGCCGCCACCACTTCACTGATGCTGCCGCCGTGGAGGCCACCCTAACCACCACGCCCGGCCGTCTGCACTTCCTCATCGAAAATGACCTACTGCCCGAAGCGCCGGCCACCTCGGCCAAACGCAGCGGCGGTATTGGCCTTGTGAACATTCGTCAGCGCCTGAACCTGTATTACCCCAACGCCCACGAGCTGCACCTCACTGAGCACAACGGCCGCTACCGCGCCGAGCTCACACTCCAAATTTAACCGTCCGTCAGGCTTCAGCTCTGCTTAGCATGGCAAGCTTACTTCCTTCGATTACCACCCATTACTTACTTCCTCAAGTATGACTACTACGCCTGCTCCCGTCCGTTGCCTGATTGTGGATGATGAGCCCCTGGCCCACCAGGTGCTCACCCAGTTTATTGGCCAGACGCCGGGCCTCACGCTCACGGGTAAGTGCCGCAACGCCATGGAAGCCTACGAGCACCTAGCCCAGCACCCGGTAGACCTACTGTTCCTGGATATTGAAATGCCGCTGGTAACGGGCCTGAACTTCCTGAAAAGCCTCACCCACCCGCCCAAAACCGTGCTGACCACCGCCTACCGGGAGTACGCCTACGAGGGCTACGAGCTGGATGTGCTGGACTACCTGCTCAAACCCTTCAGCTACGAGCGGTTCATGAAAGCCGTAGCCCGCCTGCCCGCCACCCAACCCGCCCCGCCCGCCGATAGCACCACCGAGAAATACCTGCTGGTAAAGGAGCGCCAGGGCCTGCTGAAAGTCCCGCACCGCGACATTGTGTACGTAGAGGGCTGCAAGGACTACGTGAAAATTACCACGGCCACCAAAAGCTACCTGCTGCACCACACCATGAAGGAAATGGTGGAAGTGCTGGGCCAGCCGTTTCTGCGGGTGCACCGCTCCTTTATTGTGGCCGCCGCCCACATTCGCATGCTCCAGCCCGATAACGTGCTGCTGCTGGACAATACGCTGCTGCCCATCGGCAACTCGCACCGGGCCGATTTGCTGGCCTATTTCAAGAAATAGTGTCTCTTTTGCTTTCCTATTGTCTCCTACTTATTCCCTACTTATATGCTGCGTAAATCCCTTTCCCTGCTGGCGCTGCCTCTGCTCTGGGCCGTCACCGCCTCGGCCCAGACGGCCCCGGCACCCACGTTCAACAAGGCCAAGCTCGACAGCCTGCTCACCATTCTGGATACCAACCACAAGCTGGCTGGTAGCCTGCAGCTGACCCAGAACGGCCAGGTGGTGTATAGCCGTGCCATCGGGCCCGAGCAGCCGGGCGTGCCGGCCACCACCACCACGCGCTACCGCATTGGCAGCATCAGCAAAACGTTCACGGCCACTATGGTGATGCAGCTGGTGGAAGAAGGCAAGCTGAAGCTGAATGCCCCTATTGCCACTTGGTTTCCGATGCTGCCCAACGCCACCACCATCACCGTCGACCACCTGCTGCACCACCGCAGCGGCCTCTTCGATTTCACGCGCGACCCGGCCTATGGGCAGTACATGACCCAGCCCAAAACCCAGGCCGAGCTGCTGGCCATCATCAGTGCCCGGCCCGTAGAGTTTGCGCCCGGAACCAAGTATGCGTATAACAACTCCAACTATGTGGTGCTGAGCTACCTGGTGGAAAAGCTTACCAAGCAGCCCTACGCCCAGGCCTTGCAAAAGCGCATTACCGGTAAGCTGGCCCTGCGGGACACCTACTATGGCGGCCGCATTGATAGCAAAAAGCACGAAGCGGCCTCGTTTATGTGGGATGGGGCTACTTGGCAGGTACAGCGGGAAACCGATATGAGCATTCCCAGTGGGGCCGGGGCCATTACCTCCACCCCCGCCGACCTCACGCGCTTTATTGAAGGCCTATATGCGGGCAAGCTGGTAAAGCCGGCCACGCTACAGCTCATGCAGACGCTGCAGGATGGCTACGGCAAAGGTCTGAGTCTGATACCGTTCAGCAACAAGCAGGGCTATGGCCACTTCGGCAGCATTGATGGGTACCGCTCGGCCCTCACCTACTTCCCTGCCGATAAGCTCACCATTGCCTACTGCGGGAACGGAGTGGCCAGTGGCTATAGCGTGAATGATCTGGTAATCGGGGCTCTGGCTATTTACTTCAACAAGCCCTACCCCCTACCCGATTTTAATGGACTTACCCTCACGGCGGCCGAGCTTAGCGCCTTTGTGGGCGAGTACACCAGTGCCCAAATGCCCCTAAAAATCAGCATCACGGCCGCCCAGAATACCCTCATGGCCCAGGCTACCGGCCAGAGTCCCTTCCCGCTCACGGCCAAATCCAAAACCACATTCGTGTACAGCACCGCCGGCATTACGATGGAGTTTGATGCGGTGGCCCACACCTTTACACTGCACCAGGGAGCTAACCACTTCCTGTTCACCCGCCAGTAGCCGGCAGCTACTCTGAAAATGCTAAACGGCCCCACCCGGAAAGTCCAGGTGGGGCCGTTGTGGTAAGTGGTAATGGCAGGAAGCTTATTTCTTCACTTTCACCTGTCCGTCGTCGGCGTCGCGCTTCACTTTGGTACCGTTGGGGTACTCCACTTTCGTGTCGCCGTCTTTGTCAATTTTCACGGTTTTGCCGTTGGCGTACTCAATCTTGGTTTCGCCGTTTTTCTTCTTGTCGTACTTCACAATGGCCGGGCCTTTGGGGCGGGCGGGCGTGGTTTCGCGGCTAGTAACTACTGTAGTAGTGGTGTAGGGCGTGCCATCGTAGTAGGTGCCGCGGTTGGAGGCGTAGGTATTGTACTGGGGCTCCGAGACGTAGGTCTTTACCTGGCGGTCGGTTTCGTCGTTTACCTGGCGCAGGGCAGCGTAGCGGCCGGTCGTGTCGGTGGTGTAGCGGGTATTTACTTCGTTGAGGCGGCGGCCCCGGGTGTAGTAGGTGTTGGTTACCTGGGTTACTACCACCGTATCGGTCAGTTTCAGGTCGTCGGCAATGCGGGCGGCGAGGTGGTCGGCCTCGGTGCGGTAAGCGGCCGTGTCGGTGGCCATGTTGGCATCGTTCACTACCACGGCCGTATCGGCGGCGGGGGTAGTGGCGGCATCTACGGCGGCGGGCTTATCCTGGGTACAGGAAGCTACCGCCAGGGTAGCGGCGGCAGAAAGAAAGAGCAGGGACTTATTCATGTGCTTGTCAGAGTAAAATACGCAGCAACCCGCCCTATATAGCAGATTGCAAAGGCTTGGGGGCTGATACGGCGCAGCTTCGGTGAGGGTTACGGCTGAGTTGGCTATAAAAAGTAGCTGCCCAGGCAACGGTTGGTCCAGCCCCAGCATCTGCCCGATATCAGGGCTTTCATCCTCCACTTCTTCCCATCTTTCCCATGAAAACGTTCTTCCTCTCCGCTTTTGCCAGTACCATTACCCTCCTGGCAGCCGGCCCGGAGGCCCAGGCCCAGCAGCTGCGCCCGGTTAGCGGGTTTCAGCAGTTGAAAGCCAGCGGCGCCATTGATGTATATATCAAGCAAGGCAGCACCACCGAAGTACGGGTAGAGGCGGAGCCCGATGTGCTTACGCACGTACACACGGAGGTGAAGGGCGCTACCCTGCTCATGTACCGCGACCAGGGCCTGTCGTCGTTGCTGTCCAACAAGAAAGTAAGCGTGTACATCACCTGCCCCACCCTTACCGGCGTGGAAGTAAGCGGGGCTAGCGACGTGAAAAGTGAAACCACCTTTACGGCCGATACCTTCACCATCCGGGCCAGCGGGGCCTCCGATGTAACCATGCGCCTGAACGTGAAAACCCTCACGGCCACCGCCAGCGGGGCCAGCGACCTGCGCCTGACAGGCCAGGCCGAGCGCCAGCAGATTACCATCAGCGGCAGCAGCGACTACAAGGGCTACGAGTTGCAGAGCCGCACGGCCAGCGTACAGGCCAGTGGCGCCTCCGATGCCTACGTAGCCGTAACCGACGAGCTGCAAAGCCGCGCTTCCGGTGCCAGCGACGTGCATTACAAAGGCAAACCCCGCCTCACCCGGTAGTCACCATTTCCTTCTTGCAAAGGCCCGGCAGACTGATCTGCCGGGCCTTTTTCGTGGGAGCCAGGAAGCGGCCCAGCCGGAACGCGGTACCTTTGCCCCCATGACTGCGCACCGCCACTTCCTGCTATACAAGCCCTACGGCTACCTCAGCCAGTTTATGAGCAACTGTGCCCGGGAGGCCCGCAAGAAGAAATTCCTGGGAACCCTCCACGATTTTCCGGCGGAAACCATGGCCGTGGGCCGCCTCGATGAGCACAGCGAGGGCCTGCTGCTGCTTACCACCGATGGCCGGGTAAGTGAGCAAATTCGCCGTAAGGACGTGGAGAAAGAATACTATGCTCAGGTAGACGGCATTCCCACCGACGAGGCCATCATGCAGCTGGAGGCCGGCATTGAAATTGCGCACCGTAGCGTGCTCTACCACACTTTGCCAGCCCGGGTGCGGCGCCTGGCCACCGACCCAAACCTACCGGCCCGGGGCCAGAAAATCCGCGACGAGCGGCATGGCCCTACCAGCTGGGTCAGCATCATTGTAACGGAGGGCAAATTCCGGCAGGTGCGCAAGATGACGGCCGCCGCGGGCTACCCTACCTTGCGTTTGGTGCGGGTACGGGTGGGTAACATCTGGCTCACGGATATGCAACCCGGCGAAGTGCGGGAGGTAGCGGAATTTCCGGTAATGAATACGACGGCGCACCCCCCTAACAATGGGCGCTGAACAAGCAGAAATATTGCCGTTTTTAGAGTACCTTTACTGCCTTTCTTAGCACATCTGCTACTGCTTTCAGCACCGGCCACCCACTCCGGCACTTTCTCTAAGCCGGCGATTCTCTGCTTTGGTAGTACCCGGCTGCTGCACCCAGCGGCCCGTACCAACAGAATAGTATCCGCCCGGAACCTTGTCGGGCTCCGGATTGTCCTATTCTGGTTACGCTCCATTATACTCCGCTGACCGTACCTGTTTGTTAGGGCGGCCACTTACTTTGACTAAAACACTCGAATGGGTAGATCACAAGCCACCTTCGGCAAGAGGGAAAATGAAAAGAAACGCCTGAAAAAACGTCAGGACAAGGAAGAGAAGAAAGAAGAGCGCCAGGCCAACGCCAAGAAAGGCCAGGGCCTCGACGAGATGATGGCCTACGTAGATGAGTTTGGCAACATCAGCTCCACTCCTCCCGATCCAAACCGGAAAAAGCAGGAGATTAAGCTGGAGGATATTCAGCTGGGCGCCGCCCGCGTGGTGGAGTCGGACGAGGACCCTATCCGGACTGGTACGGTTACGTTCTTCAACGAATCGAAGGGCTACGGCTTTATTAAGGACAAGGCTACCGGCGAGAGTGTATTCGTGCACGTGAACCAGGTGCAAACCTCGGCTCCTCTCAAAGAAAACGACAAAGTAGTTTTCGAGGTGGAGATGGGTCAGAAAGGCCCTAGCGCCGTGGGTGTGAAACTAGCCCCTACCGCATAAGCTCTACCGCTACATTCCGCTTGTATAGCAAGACGACGGCCGCTCTGGATAGAGTGGCCGTCGTCTTTTTTAGTGGCGGCGGGTGGCGCCCAGCCCAGTGACTTGCGCCCTTACCTGGCAGCAATTGAGCGTGGCGCACATGGCTTGTTTGAGTTTTGCGCTGCTGTCTGCGTGCGCAGTGGGCCGGTTGTTGGCAAACCCCTATTTTGCGTGCTAGTGCAATGCAATAGTTTATTTCATGCTTCCTCTATCGTTCCGGGCTTTTCTCTGTGGCTTCCTGCTTTACCTGTTATCCGCTGTGGCCCGCGCCCAAACAGCGCCGCCCGAGCCCGACCTGAGCGCCTTTTATGACCAGCTGAACGCCTATCGCACGGCCCGCTACCAGCCCCTTCCCGACCTGGAAGCCCTGCAACTGCCGGCTACCTTTTCGGGGGCTGAACTGAAGGCCCTGCGCCTGCAGGAGCGCCATATTGTACGCATTGACCTGGTATATACCGCTTTTCGGCTCAACCCCAGCTTCAACCAGCGCCAGCTTAACCTGAGCCGCATCCGTAACCTGGCTGCCGCCGTGCCGGGGCTGTTGCAGGATGAATCGGTGACGTGGACGCTGGTGGAACAGACTGGCTGCAATAGCCCTGCCGAGTGCCAGCCGTTTTTCCACGGGTTTGTGGTGTACGTGGCCCGGCACGCCACCGCCGCCACCAGCCGTGCCGACCTCGACAGCCTCACCCGCAAGCTACGGGTGCTGGATAAGAAGCGGCCCAAAGCCAGTAAGAAGTCCCAGGGCAAGAAGGTGGCCTGCAACCTGCCCGGCTCCCGCTACACCAACCGGCAGATGGCCCGCAGCCTGCGCCGCCTGTATAAGTGCCCCCAGCGTGAGGCCCAACTAGTGAAGTTTCAGCTGACAGTGGACGCCCGCGGCACCGTGCAGAAGGTGAAACTCCTGCCCACCGCCCGGCCCGTGTGCGTGGCCGAGCTGGAAGACGCCATTCGGCAAAGCGTGGCCTTTACCACCGGCTTCCCGATTGATAGGAAGATGTTTCCGTTTCTGGCTACCGGGGCCATTCGGCTGCCCATTGGGCCGCTGCAGCTGCTGGGCCCGGCCGATATGGGCTTCACCCACTTCGCCCTGCCCGACTCGGCTGCCCGGCTATACCGGGTATTTCTCAAGCACAAGAACAAGCAGCACAAGCAGGACTACTGCGACGCGCGTATCACCAAGAAAGGCGAGCTATTGGCCGCCGCCGATACCGCCTCCGAGGAACTGGCCCTGCCGCCCGATGCCAACGTGGTAAGCCGGGTGCTGCAGCGCCACCCCGAGTGGAACAAGGAAGTGGTGGTGACGGACGTAACCGGCAGCATGTTCCCCTACACCTACGATTTGCTGGCCTGGCTGCAGCTTAGCGCCCTTGAAGACGAGAAAACCTTCGTGTTCTTCAACGACGGCAACGACCAGCCCGACAAAGACAAGCGCGTGGGCAAAACCGGCGGCCTCTACCATGTGCGCACCGACAGCTACGAGGCCATCAAGAACAAGCTCATTGAAACCATGAAGGCCGGCGGCGGCGGCGACGCGCCCGAAAACGACGCTGAGGCCCTGCTCTACGCCCAACAGCTGGCCGCCGCCCCCGACTCGGCCGAGCTCATCCTGCTAGCCGACAACTACACCTTCCCCCGCGACGCCAAGCTGCTCAAAAACACCACCGCCCACGTCTGCATCATCCTCTGTGGGGTCCGCGACTACATCAACCCGCGCTACCTCGCCCTAGCCCGCAAGCACGGCTTCACCCTCCACACCATCGAGGGCGACATCGAGAACCTGAGCAAGCTGCTGGAAGGCGAAACCATCACCATCCAGGGCCAGCAGTACCAAGTGACGAAGGACGGGTTTAAGCTGGTGCAGAAGACGTGAGATTCACTTTCGTTCTGAATTTTGCATTCGCTTGGCTGTGCCGAGTGAGGGCGGCTACTTCCGCGCCAGAATTGAGCAGTGGGAATGGTATTGGGGTGCTTGGAGCCTAGCAGTGCTTATGTACTCGCTCGGTTGTGCCGGATGGATGTATATGCTGATGATGAGAGTGTTTGGTTGGGGCAGCAGCAGCATTTCTATATTACTTTGCGTCACAGTACATATAGCAATTATCATTTCCTCTGACTAATGCGGCTTTTCTCCTACAGTGCGTGTGTATTACTGATTACCTCAGGATGCACAGTTTTCAGCCCGTACAAAAACACACGGGATTATTGGTACTACAATAGTCTAAGTGCTTCTGAGAAAGAGATGATAGAAGTTCAGAAACAAATCAGTAAAGATTGGCATGGCACAAATAAAAACGGGGATTCAACACTAGGTAAACTGATAATAATCAAGGACACTTTAGGCCTTTTTACTTTCATAGAAACAGGAGTTTGGCGGCATAAATATGTAGGGCAGGCAGCCAAAGGATGGCGTGGTATTGTCACAGACTCAATTGTATATGACGACCACGGCAACATACTATACAGGGAAGAATATCTCGACGAAAACCAAGATGCTATTGGGCCTTACTTATTTGAAAAGTGGACTGCTAGTAAAACAGACAGCCTTAGGCAAACTGTAACTTCTTATTATCCGAATGGTCAAGTAAGATATACACAGCAAGCAACTGTGCTCAACCCAACGGAGCTGGTTACAGACTATAGGAAACGTAAGGTGTTGCGCAGTACGAAAGCATACGATGAAACTGGGAAGTCTATTTCTACGCAAGAATTAGAAAAGCTGCTCTATGTGTGGTATCAGCCGCACGTTTCAATGAAGCTAACGAAATAGACATAGAAACGGCTGCAACTCATAAGAGCTGCAGCCGCTTTGGTTTCTAGCATAAGCGCCGAAATTACATGTGAATCGCCCGATTCTCAGTAGCCGCCAAGCATGCTTCCTTCATGGCTTCGGCGTAGGTGGGGTGGGCGTGGCTCATGCGGGCTACATCCTCGGCGGAGGCGCGGAACTCCATGGCCGTTACGGCTTCGGCAATGAGGTCGGCAATGCGGGGGCCAATCATGTGCACGCCCAGGATTTCGTCGGTTTCCTTGTCGGCCAGCACTTTCACGAAGCCGTCGAGGTCCATGGAGGCGCGGGCGCGGCCCGAGGCGCGGAACGGGAACGAGCCGGTTTTGTAGGCTTTGCCCTGCTCCTTTAGTTGCTCTTCGGTATAGCCCACGCCGGCCACTTCGGGCCAGGTGTACACCACGCCGGGGATGAGCAGGTAGTTGATGTGCGGCTTCTGGCCCACAATGGTTTCAGCCACGAACACGCCTTCTTCCTCGGCCTTATGGGCCAGCATGGCCCCGCGCACCACGTCGCCGATGGCGTAGATGCCGGGCACGTTGGTTTGCAGGTGCTCATCCACCTTAATGCGGCCCCGCTCTTCCATCTGCACGCCGGCAGCTTCCAGGTTCAGGCCCGCGGTGTAGGGCACGCGGCCCACGGCCACTAGGCAGTAGTCGCCCTCAAACTTCACTTCCTCGCCCTTGGGGTTGGTAGCGGTTACCGTCACGGCGTCGCCCTCGCGGGTAGCGCCGGTTACCTTGTGGCTCAGGAAGAACTCGATGCCGATTTTGCCCAGGATGCGCTTCAGCTCCTTGCCCAGGCCGCGGTCCATAGTCGGGATGAGCGAGTCCATGAACTCCACCACCGACACTTTCGCGCCGAGACGGGCGTACACGGAAGCCATTTCCAGCCCGATTACGCCGCCGCCAATCACAATCATGTGCTTGGGTACCTCGCGGATGTTCAGGGCTTCGGTGCTGGTGATGATGCGCTGCTTGTCCTGCTGGATGAAGGGCAGCACGGTGGGCTTGGAGCCGGTAGCAATGATGACGTTTTTGGTCTCAATCTGCTGGGCCTCGCCGCCGGCCGTGGGCGCAATGCTGATGTGGTTCTTATCGACAAACGAACCAACGCCGTGGATGACGTCGATTTTGTTCTTCTTCATCAGGAACTGGATGCCGTCGGTATTGGCCTTCACCACCCCGTTTTTGCGGTCGATGAGCTGGTTCATGTTGATCTGCAGGTCGCTCAGCTCAATGCCGTGCTCCTTGAAGGTGTGGCCGGCATTGTGGAAATGCTCCGTCGAATCGAGCAGAGCTTTGCTGGGAATGCAGCCCACGTTGAGGCAGGTTCCTCCCAGGGTATCGTATTTCTCGATGAGGGCCGTTTTGAGGCCGAGCTGGGAGCAGCGGATGGCCGCCACATAACCGCCGGGGCCGGAGCCGATAACGGTAACGTCGTATTGGTTCATGCTAGGGTGAATTCGGTGAGAATCAACTAAGCGCGAAGGTACGGATGGTGAAGTTGTGAAGTGGGGAAATTGTGAAGTTGTTCCGGTCCGGCGGCTGCAAGCCGTCGGGCCGGTTGCCGCGTGCTGACGGTGGAACTGCCTAGGAAGTCGGCGGGGCATACCCTGCCTACCATCTTTAGTGAAGCGAAAGGCCCTTTCGTATTTGCCTGGGTCGCACAGCTGTGGTAGGATCCTTGGTGCGGCTCCGGATGACGCTATTTGCGTGGGCTCGTTGCTACGCCGTGGTGCGGGTGGGCCGGACGACAACCGGCCCGACGGGCTGCGCCCGCCGGACCGGAACCGCTCTGAGGCCTTCTCACTCATTCGCGCACACGCCAAACGGCTCCCTCTACCGGCCGGGGCCGGCGGGGGAGCCGTTGTAACAACAGAGCAGCGCAAAAAACCGGCTTCCGTTGCGGGCGGAATGCGGATATGCAGCGCCGGTGGTTAACCTACCGGTTCTTTCTGTCGATTTTTTGTTGGGCCGTAACCCTGAAAAAAGAGCGAAGCGCCGCCTCACTTCCGGGCCGCCCGAACGGCTCCCCTGCAGCTACCCAGGCGGCGTTGCAGCAGCACTTCGCGTTAGGCTGCGCGCAGAGCCGGCGCCGTTTCCAGCTGCTCGGCCAGCGTGCGAAGAATGTTCCGCGCCAGCGCCAGGTTGGTGGTTTGCGCATCCACAACCAAGGCAATCAGCTGCTCGCCCGTACTGGTGAGGCGGAGCAGGTGCAGCTGGCTGGACAGCGTAATCAGAATATCCTGCATCTGCTCGTTGGCCAGACCCAGGGCCGCTAGCGCCTCGTGCTTGCGCTGCACCAGTCCCACCTGAAAGCGGGCCGCCGTGGACCAATCGAGAGCAGGAGTGGCCGAATACGCCGCCAGGCTGACGCCCGAAGCCATATCGATTACCGTTACCGCCAGGGCCAGCGGCAGTTCCAGGCGGAGCTGGTTAACCAATTCCATTGCTTGCCGGGCCAGGGCTTTTCGGCGCTTATGCAGGGCTGGTTGCCGGGTAGCTTTCTTTCGGTATGATTTGGGCTTCACGCGGAGTAAAAAAGGGCGAACGAATACAATGCGTCGCTGACAGCCAGTGGCCAGTAGAATGGGAGGAAAGCGGCGTGGCCGATTTGAAGTTGGTCGGCGCGCACAGCTCCGCGTTGTTCAATTACGGGACATGGATTCACTTCTCTCTACACCGTTCCGACAGCCAAGCCGCCAGAGCACATACTAGTTAGAACTGCCACCAGTGGCGTTTGCCGGCCTTGGCGCGGGGGTGCAGCGTTACGTCGGCTTTACCAGTTGTTTTCACGCCTACTTGCGCATCCTGGTAGCCCGCGTAGCCATAGTGCAGGGCCGTAGTACCCACCGGAACCTGCAGCACGTACTCACCCTGGGCGTTGGTAGATGCGCCCCGGTAGCTGCCGGGCTGCAATACGGTAGCCCCAATCAGCGGGTCGCCGTTTTCGTCCAGGATGCGGCCGCGCACGGTAACCATGGTGCGGGCACTGCTGGCTTCGGCACTGGTCAAGGTGGCTTCGGCTAGCTCAACGGGCGTGGCTATGGCTTCTACGGGGGTGCTATCGGCCAGCGGGATTCGCTCGGAGGGCAGGCGCGTACCGGCAAATACCATGGTGCCCACCAGTACGGCCGAGGCTACCAGGCCGGTAGCGCGGCGGCGGAAGCGTACGGGCTCGGTGCGGATATACAACAGCTGTTTCTGCACCCAGGTAGGGGCCGTTTCGGCTTCCTCGGTTGCGCGCAGGTCCTGCCAGCGCGTGAGGGTTTCGTGGGCCTGGCCGGCGTCGCGGTGCAGATAGGCTTCCACGGCTTTAGCGGAGGCTTTGCTCAGGTCGCCGCGCAGGTAGGCGTCGCGGTACACCGGCAGCAGCTCGCCGGTAGTGGGGTTGAAGGGAGAAGCAGTAAGTTTCATACAAGCAGTAGTGGGTAAGGGGTGAGAAAAGAAACAACTGCCTGAGAACGGGTGCCACCTCTACCGCATCATGGTTCGCAGGTGCGCATTACCTCCCGGGCAATACCTAAGTTGGTGTCTCGGCAATCCACGGCCACGTACAAAAACCGTTGCCCATCGGGCAGGAGCCGCAGCAAGTGCAGTTGGGTACGCAGGGTAATCAGGAGCTCCGTGAGCTGTTCATCGGGGGGGAGCTGCAGGGCCCGCATGGCCTGCTGCTGCTGCCGGATTACCTCGGCATTGAACCCAATAATTTTGGCCGGATTAAACTCCCGGGCCGTGGTATAAGAAGCCAGCAGCTGGCCCGTAGATATCTGCCCCACGGCGGCGGCCAGCATTTCAGGCAGCCCGTGCAGTACGTGCTGCAGCAGTTGCTCAGCCGCCGTGCGTACGGGCCCGGTTGGGGCCACGCCCACAATCTTATTGATGGGCGGACCGGTAAGCGTTTGAAGTTGATTCAGGAAAGGAATCTGCATAAGGAAGGCCACCAAAAGCGTTGCGTACCAGCCGCCCGCTCCCGGCCGAGCCGGTGTATGGCCGAAGCATCGGCTGCCCGGGCCAGGGGCCCAGGCCCGGCTCTACCGGGGCAGCCACCAGGGGGGTGTGCTGCCCCGGTAAAGGGAGCCGCAGCCGCTTACTAGTTCAGGGCTGGCGCGTGGCTGCGCAGCACTTCCCGGGCAATGGCCAGGTTGGTATCCCGCGAGTTCACCACCAGGTAGATGAACTTGTTGTTTTCGGTGATTTTCAGCAGGTGAATCTGGTTCGACAGCGTAATCAGAATGTCCTCAATTACTTCGCCGGTGAGCTTGAGGGCGGCCATAGCCTTCTGCTTCTGCTTTACCACCTCGGTGTTGTAAGCCGCCGCCGTATCGGGGTTGATGCTGGGCGAGTTGGTGTGCGAAGCCAGGCTCATGCCGGAGGTAGTATCTACCACGGCCACGGCCACTAGGCCGGGCAGGTCGTTGATGATTTCTTGTACTACTTTACCAGCGGTGTTGTTCGTAGAGTAAGCCATGATACAGGGGGAAGTGAAACTGTGTGGAAGTGAAAAGCCACCACTGCCTCGCGCCTGCTGTTGCCCTTCCTGCTCTGCCGGCCCACGCGTTGACCTTCAGGTACTGGATATAGAGTTAGTGCAAGCGCAAAAGACAGCTACTTGTCTGGCCGGGTTAACCGACTGAAAAACAAGCTGACTTGCTCTACAAAACTCCTCCATTCCTCTCCGAAAAGAAATGATGCAGATCAACTAATAAAATGATTGTAATCAAACTTTTCCCGGCTCACACAGCGCGGGAACCCATATTGGGATATAAATAATGCTATTTCAGCAAGTTTACTCACAACTTGGGCAAAAACAAAGCTCCCCAGGTAGTTTTCACTGCCTGGGGAGGTACGGAGAAGAGCAAAACCCGGTTTTGGCGAAGCTGCTTTTTAGTTGTACATGCTGGCCAGCTGGTTCAGCCTGGGCTGCGAAAGTACCGTGATGCGGCTACCCTGCGTGGCCACCAAGCCTTCATCCCGAAACTCGGAAAGCAGGCGGCTGGCGGTTTCCTTGGTTGTGCCGGTTAGGGCGGCTAGGTCCTCGCGCGAAACTGGAATGCTGAAGGGCGTATCGGTGTCGGGCTGAAAGGCTTGGTACAGGAGCAGTAGAGCTTCGGCCAGCCGCTCCCGCACGGGTTTGTAGGCCGTGTGCAGCAGGCGCTCCTCGGCCTCGCCCAGGTTACGGGCCATCAGGCGCAGCAGGGAGTTGGAGAACTGGGAGTTCTGCTCCAGCAAGCTGAAAAAATCGGGGCGCGGAATCAGGCACACCACGCAGTCGGTGAGGGCGGTAGCGGCCGTGGTGCACACCTGCCCCATCATCAGGGAGCGGTAACACAGCACGTCACCCTCGCGGGCCAGCCTGATGATTTGCTCTTTGCCATCGGCGCTGAGCTTGGAAATCTTCACCTTGCCCTGGTACACGCAGTACAGCCCCACGGCGCGGCTCCCCTGCTGGAAAATCACCTGGCCTTTGCTGTACGCCTGGTGCAGCTTGCCCCCCGCCACCAACGACAGCTCCGCGTGCTGGCAGGCTCCCAGCAAGGAGCGTTCAAAGTTGGGGCAAGCCTCACACGTGAGCGGAACGGAGGGCGCTACCATACCTGTGACAGGATTGCAGAAAGCACAGTTGGCAAAGCCTTCATACAGCTTATTAACTTACTTTCTTTATTGTAGAATAATACCATTTTTCTTCACAGTTCATTCAACGCACTACCTAACCATTTAAATCAGCAGAGAAACTATTTAAACCCAGCCGTCTGATTAAAGAATGATTAAAACGCACCAAATATACATTTTCAACAATTATAAAGTTCTTTATGGTCACGAATTCAACGCGGTAAGCTCAGCTAGCAAATTTCCCATAATGAACGGGGCAGTAGCAAAATAAAACAATTCGCCAGCATTTATTCAGCCAGTACTCCAATATAATAATTCTGCGTATCCACTTCCATATTCTCGCGTGTCAGATTGGGAACAGGGAACGTTTGAAACTTGGTTGACACGGGCACTAATTGGTAGTTACCGCCTTTGGCCCGCAGGCGCACAGGCAGGCTGAACCCAGCTTCATTGGCAATCCAGCGGGCTTGGGCAGGGCCCTCTTTAGGGAAGCGCACCTCCAGTACCGGCAGGCCTGGGTGGCGCAGGTACTGGTTGAACACCGGCGTCAGGTCCTGGCCGATCTGCTGGTTGAAGTAGCCAATGACCTGCTCCGTGGTAATGGTTTGATGGAAGAACTGCCTGTTGAGGCCCCGCAGCAGCTCCCGCCACTTGGCATCATCGGGCACATAAGCCGTCCGGATTAGGTTGAGCACATTGCTGCCTTTGTCATACATATCGGAGGAGCCCTCCCGGTTTACGCCGTACGTGCCAATGATGGGGGCGTCGTTCTGGATGTTGCGGCGCTGCCCGTGGATGTACTGCTGGGCCGCCTCTTTACCAAACTGGCTTTCCACGAACAGGGCCTCGGAGTAGGTGGTAAACGACTCATGAATCCACATATCGGCAATATCCTGGCTGGTAAGGCTGTTGCCGAACCACTCATGGCCGCTTTCGTGAATGATGATGAAGTCCCACTTACCGCCCCAGCCCGTGCCCGACCGGTCGCGGCCCAGGTAGCCGTTCAGGTACTTGTTGCCGTAGGCTACGGCACTCTGGTGCTCCATGCCCAGGTGGGGCGCATCAATGAGCTTATAGCCATCCTTATAGAAAGGGTAAGGACCAAACCACGACTCCAGGCTTTTGAGCATGGGCTTTACGTTGGCGGCAAACTGGGTTTTGGCTTTGGCCAAGTTTTCGGGCAGCACCCAATAATCCAGCGTAAGGCGGCCCTGCTCCCCCTGGTACTCATCACCGAAATGCACGAAGTCGCCCACGTTCAGGGCCACATCGTAGTTATTGATGGGGTTGCCCACAAACCAGTCGTAGCGGGTGGCACCGCCTTTCAGGGCCGTGGTGCGGCGCAGGCGGCCATTGGATATGTCTTTGAGGCCCTTGGGCACCGTTACGCTGATCAGCATGGAATCTACCTCATCAACCTGCTGGTCTTTGCAAGGCCACCAGATGCTGGCGCCCACCCCCTGGCAGGCCGAAGCTACCCAGGGCTTGCCCTTGGCATCCTGGGCGTACACCAAGCCACCATCCCAGGGGGCCTGTTTGGCCTCGGTGGGCTGGCCGGAGTAGAATACGGTGAAGGCCGCTTGGCTGCCCTTCTGAATTACCGCCGGAAACGTGACGAACACAGCGTTGGCCTCGCGGGTGAAGGGCAGCGGCTTGTTCTGGTACTCCACCTTCTCCACTTTCAGATTGGCAAACAAATCAAACTGCAGGCGGCTGAAATCCTGAGTGGCCGTGAAGCGGAACTCGTTGGAGCCGCGCAGGGCTTTGCGGGCCGGGTCCACCTGCACATCCAGGTGGTAGTAGTTCAGGTCATAGCAGGTGCGCAGCGCCGACTGGTAGCCCCGTAATGAATCGGCGCGGGTGTAGGCGGCTTTGGGTTGCAGAAGCTGAGCCTGGGCAGTGGTTAGCAGGCTGGCGAAAATCACGCTGAGAAGAAAACGCACGGCAATACTCACGTTGGGTACAAAGCAAAGAACGGCACCCCGGGCGAAACGCTGCACTAGCGGCGGTTTTTCAGACCCGCTACCTTATTAGGGTGAAGAGCTACCTGATTCCAGGAACTGGGGGTTTATTGCTACTTTTCCCAAGCTGAACCGTGTTGTTTGGCTACTGCCCGGGGTTCTGGAGCCTTACAGCTCCATATACCAGCAGCCTCACTCCTCTACGCCGCCCGCTTACAGCATGCGTTGTAACCTGATAGTCAAGGCTTGGCAGCAGAGCAAGCAGAACAAAACAGGCGACAGACTATTATCTTACCAAGCAGCGTACTTCCGTTACCATTCGCTTACTTGTTCCTCCCGCTCTGAGTACCACACCTGGCAACTGTACCAACCTAGCCGCCACCCTTTCAACCAATCTGCCCCCGTTGAGCTTTGTAGGAATTAAAACCGTGTGGCTTCATGTGTTGGCGCTCAGCCTGCTGAGCTTCTGGCTGGGGGGCTGCACATCGGAGGCGAAAGAGCCGGTGTACCGCATCGGCTTTTCGCAGTGCACCACCAATGACGCCTGGCGTCGGGCCATGCTGGCCGGCATGGAAAAGGAGCTCAGCTTCCACCCGAACGTGCAGTTTCAGATGCTGGATGCCAACAACGACAGTGACCTGCAGCGCCGGCAGGTGCGGGAGCTGATTCGGCAGAAAGTAGACCTGCTGCTGATTTCGCCCAACCAATCGGGCCCGCTTACGGCGTTGGCGGAGGCGGCGTATAATCAGGGTATTCCGGTGGTAATTCTGGACCGGCGCACCACTTCTCGCCTGTATACGGCTTACGTGGGCGGCAACAACCAGGAGGTAGGGCGCACCGCCGGGCGCTACGCGGCCCAGTTGCTGAATGGGCGCGGGCAAGTGCTGGAAATCACCGGCACGCCCGGCTCCTCCCCCGCCACCGACCGGGACCGGGGTTTTCGGCAGGCTCTCCAGGAGTATCCGCAGGTGAGGCTGGCAGCGCAGGTAGAGGGCAACTGGCAACCGGCCTCGGTATTCCGCCGCCTGCCAGCCGTACTACGAGCCAATCCTGACATCAACTTGATTTTTGCCCACAACGACCCCATGGCCCGTGCCGCCCACCAGGTGCTGCGGCAGCTGGGCCGAGTGGAACAGGTGCGCATTATCGGGGTAGATGGTCTCTCGGGGCCCGGCAACGGCTTGCAGCTGGTAGAAGACGGGGTGCTACAGGCTACGCTACTCTACCCCACTGGGGGAGAAGAAGCCATCCGGACGGCCCTGCGCATTTTGCGCCACGAGCCCTACCTCAAGGATAATGTACTGAGCACCATGATAATTGACTCATCCAATGTGGGCACTATGCGCCTGCAAACGGAGGCCCTCACTGCGCAGCGTCAGGATTTGCAAGTGCAGCAGCGCCGCCTGCGGGAGCAAATGCGCCGCTATGCCAGCCAGAAAGTTGCCGTGTATCTGTTGCTGGCAAGTTTGGCCGTAGCCACGCTGCTGGGGGCGCTGGCGTGGCGCTCTTCGCGTATCAACCGCCGCATCCGGGAAGTGC
The DNA here is from genome assembly GCF_040547285.1 of Hymenobacter sp. UYP22. Lineage (NCBI taxonomy): Bacteria > Pseudomonadati > Bacteroidota > Cytophagia > Cytophagales > Hymenobacteraceae > Hymenobacter > Hymenobacter sp. UYP22. Next base: position 379,918 of record NZ_JBEPPK010000002.1, read on the forward strand.
TGGAAGAGCAGAACGCCAAAATCAGTGCCCAGCGCAACCAGATTGCCGAGCTAGCGGAGGATGCTCGCCGGTCGTCGGAGGCCAAGCTGCGGTTCTTCACCAATTTTTCCCACGAATTGCGCACCCCACTTACCCTTATTCTGGGGCCAGTGGAGGACTTGCTCAGCAACTCCAGCGAGCTAGCGGCAGCCCAGCGCCAGGATTTACAGTTGGTACGCCGCAACACCCAGCGCCTGCTGCAGCTCGTGAACCAGTTGCTCGACTTCCGCAAAATTGACGTGGGCAAAATGGCCGTGCGCGCCACTCAGGGCAACCTGGTAGCCTTTGTGCGGGAGCTGATGGATGTGTTTGAGAAAACGGCTCTGCGGCGCAACATTACCTTCCGTTTTCTGCCGGCCGAGCCCGTTATTACGCTCTGGTTTGATGGGGATATTCTGGACAAGGTGTTTTCCAACCTGCTCTCCAACGCCTTCAAATACACCCCCGACGGGGGCCAGGTGGTGGTGAGTATGCAGCGCAACCCGGCTGCCAACACCGTGCGCATTAGTGTGGAGGACAACGGCCGGGGCATTGCCGAAGTGGACCAGCCCCATATTCTGGGCTGGTTCTACCAGGGCAGCCAACCTTCGGCCAACGGCTCGGGCTTGGGGCTGGCCCTAGCCGATGGCCTCACCCGTTTGCACGAGGGTACCCTGTCGTTTAGGAGCCAGCCCGGCCACGGCAGCACGTTTGAGGTCACGCTGCCCCTGGAGAAGCCCGCCACGTTCCTGGATGCCGAGCAGGCGCTACCCCACCTCCCCCTGGTGCCCGACGATCTGCTGGATACCGAGCCCGCTCTAGCAGTGGAGGATACCTCAGTAACCCGCACCGCTACTACCGCCCTGGTTGTTGAAGATAATGAGGAGGTGCGCGCCTTCTTGGTACAGAAGCTGCAGCCCCACTTCCAGGTAAGCACTGCCGCCGACGGAGCCACCGGCCTGCGCCTGGCCCACGAAACCATTCCGGACGTAATTGTGTGCGACGTGAACCTGCCGGAGCTAAGCGGCCTAGCCGTGGTAACGGCCCTCAAAGGCGACTGGCGCACCTCCCATATTCCGCTGGTGCTGCTCACGGCCCAAAATGCCCCCGAGCAGCAGATTGAAGGCGTGCAGGCCGGTGCTGACTTATACCTGACCAAGCCTTTTAACCCTACCTTCTTGGTAGAAAGCCTGCGCACGTTGCTGCGCAACCGGGACCAGCAGAGGGAGCATTTCCGCCGGGAGCTGTCGGTGGATACGGCTACGGTGGCGCCCCAGCGCGTGGATCAGAAATTTCTAGCGGACCTGACGGCCATTATTGAAGCCAACCTGGACCGGCCTGGCCTGAGCGTGGATGATATTGCCCGCAGCCTGGGGGTGTCGCAGATGCAGCTGTACCGCAAAGTGAAGGCCTTGCTGGGCACCGGCGTTACCGACTGCATCCAGAACCTGCGCCTCACCAAGGCTCGGCAGCTGCTACTCCAGGAGGGCAGCACGGTGGCCCAGGTAGCTTACCAAACGGGCTTCTCCTCTCCTTCTTACTTCGCCACCTTGTTTAAGACCAAGTACCAGGTTTCGCCTTCCGAATTTAAGGCCCTGCACACCGCCATGTAAACGCGGACGGTTGGTGGTGGTGGCTGGCTCGTTGTGCTTTGCGCAACGGGCTGTTTTTATTCCTACGGAACGGGTAAAGCGCAATTTTCTACCTGCAGAAATTCTACAGACCGTGTCGGATTTTTGAAGATCAATGTATTTACGTTCTACAGAATATCATTATAATATATTGATTATCAGTTATGTATTTAACAAAAAGACACACTGTAAGAATTCTGCACGCATTTGAAAGAATGCAGTAGGCCGTAGCCGGCGGGGAAGTCAACATTTGGGAAACGCTCAGCCCAAGTCTCCCATGATTCACCGCAAAGTTTTTTTCTGGTCCATCGTCACGGCCCTCGGTGGCTTCCTGTTCGGGTTCGATACGGCGGTAATTTCGGGGGCCGAAAAAGCTATTCAGCAGCTTTGGCGCCTGAGTGCTTTTGAGCACGGCTTCACCATTTCTATCGCCTTGATTGGGACGGTGCTGGGGGCCATGTTCGGGGGCATCCCCTCCGACAAGCTGGGGCGGCGGCAGACGCTGCGCTGGATTGCCGTGCTCTACCTGGTATCGGCGGTGGGGGCGGCGCTGGCACCGGGCTGGGTGCTGTTTATGGTGTTCCGTTTTCTGGGTGGTTTGGGTGTGGGGGCTTCCTCCGTAACTGCTCCGCTGTACATCTCCGAAATTTCGCCCGCCAATTCCCGGGGCAAGCTGGTCGGCCTGTTTCAGTTTAACATCGTCTTCGGCATTCTGGCCGCTTACCTATCTAACTATCTGCTGGCCAACACCGGGGATATTTCCTGGCGGCTGATGCTGGGGGTGCAGGCCCTACCAGCGGCAGCCTTCCTGCTGTTTCTCTATCAGGTGCCCGAAAGCCCGCGCTGGCTGCTGTTGCACGGCCGCCTGGACGAGGGCCGGGAAGTACTGCGCATCATCAGCCCCGACACCGTGGACGCTGACGTGGCCGCCATCCTCACGGCGCAGGCGCAGACGGTTACCGGGCAGAGCGAATCGTTATGGGCCAGCCAGTACCGCACGCCGGTGCTGCTGGCTGTGGCCTTTGCTTTTTTTAACCAAGTTTCGGGCATCAACGCCATTATTTACTACGCCCCGCGCATTTTCGAAATGACGGGCCTGGGCCAGGGTGCGGCCCTGCTTTCGTCGGCGGGTATCGGGCTGGTCAACTTCATCTTCACCCTGCTCGGCGTCAATGTCATCGACCGGTTTGGGCGGCGCAAGCTGATGCTGGTGGGCTCGTTGGGGCTCATTGCGACGCTGGGGCTGGTGGCCCAGGCCTTCTACACTCAGCAGTTCAATGGCTACCTGGTGCCGGTGCTGCTGTTTGTGTACATCGGCTTTTTCGCCTTTTCGCAGGGGGCTGTTATCTGGGTGTTTATCTCTGAAATCTTCCCCAACGCAGTGCGGGCCAAGGGCCAGGCGCTGGGCTCCTCTACGCACTGGGTAATGGCCACCGTCATTGCCTTCACCTTCCCCTACTTCGCCGAGCGCCTGGGCGGAGGCCACACCTTCGCCTTCTTCTGCGCCATGATGGTGCTCCAGCTGCTGTTTGTGCTCCGCCTGATGCCCGAAACCAAGGGCAGCAGCCTAGAGCAGGTGGAAAACCGGCTGGTCATGCACTAACAGAACCTTCTTCAATCAACAGTAAATCAGCTTGCCATTCCTGCCGAAGTGGGTATAGCTGGGGCCGTTTGCTTGCTGCAACAAGCACACTCCAGGCCCGGCGCTGCTGGTGAGTATAGCCCCACGGTCACCCCCGCTTCTCCGCTTCGGCAGGTTTCACAAACTAGTGTTTTCAGGTACTTAATTCCTTTACTATCCCATGCCAGTTGCTTGTTTTGGAGAAATGCTGTGGGACGTGCTGCCTACGGGCAAGCAGCCCGGTGGAGCGCCCCTGAACGTGGCCGTTCACCTGCACAACTTTGGGCTGGAGGCGCACATTATCAGCCGCGTAGGTCATGATGATTTAGGGGCCGAGCTGCTGACGTTTGTGGAGTCTAAGCGCATTAGCACCCACTACGTGCAGCAGGGGGAAACCCACCTGACGGGCGTGGTGAAGGCCAACGTGAGTAACAGCATGGAGGTAACCTACCAGATTGTGAAGCCCGTGGCCTGGGACTACATCCAGTACGATGCCGCCCTGAGCGAGCTGGTGCAGCAGGCCGATGCCTTCGTGTACGGCAGCCTGGCCGCCCGCCACGCCCCCTCCCGTGAAACCCTGTACCGCCTGCTCCAGCAGGCCTCGCTCAAGGTATTCGATGTAAACCTGCGCCCCCCGCACTACTCCCGCGACGTGGTGAGCTACCTGCTCAACCAGGCCGATGTAGTGAAACTCAACCACCACGAGCTGGAAGAAATTATGGGCTGGTTTGGGGCCAGCGCCGATGAAGCCACGGCCCTGCGCTGGTTGGCCGAGCGGTTTCAGCTGCAGGCCGTGTGCGTGACCAAGGGGGCCGATGGGGCCGTGCTGTGGGTGGATCAGCAGCTGTACAGCAGCCCCGGGCTGGTGGTGCAGGTGCAGGATACCATTGGGAGCGGGGACGCTTTTCTGGCGGCCCTGTTGCGGGGCTGGCTGGCTGGCCACCCCCCCCCCGATTACCTGGCTTTTGCCTGTGCGGCGGGCTCCCTGGTGGCCAGCTGCCAGGGCGCTACTCCTGCCATTTCGGAGGCGCAGGTGCTGGCTCTGGCGACCACCTCCGCCACCTGATTACCCGATTTGCTTTTCCGTTTTATGAAGAACATCCTACTAGCTGCTACTGCCCTGCTCAGTGCCGTTTCCTGCCCGGCGCAAACGTCTGCCCCCACCGACCCCTACCGGCCGGTGTACCACTTCACCGCGCCCAAAAACTGGATCAATGATGCCAACGGGCTGGTGTATAGCAACGGCCAGTACCACCTGTTTTACCAGTACAACCCCCAATCGGCGCAGCCGGGCCACCTGAGCTGGGGCCACGCCACCAGCCCCGACCTGCTGCGCTGGACGCATCTGCCGGTGGCCCTCACCGAATACCCCGGCCCCGAAGGCAGTAACATCATGATTTTCTCGGGCAGCGCCGTGGTGGACAAGGACAATACCTCGGGTCTGTTTCCGGCCGGCAAAACCGATGGGCTGGTGGCCTTCTATACCGGCCACCAGGAGAAGCCGGGCGTGGTACTGGCCCAGCACCAGAACCTGGCCACCAGTCAGGATGGCGGCCGCACTTGGCAGCGCTACGCCGGCAACCCCGTGCTTGATATCGGCAGCAAGGAGTTCCGGGACCCCAAGGTGTTCTGGTATGCGCCCCAGCAGAAATGGGTGATGGCCACGGTGAAGGCCGACCGCCAGCAGGTGTACTTCTACGAATCCAAGAACTTGAAGAAGTGGGACTTTATGAGCCGCTGGGGCCGGGCCGGCAACACAGTACGAGAGTGGGAATGCCCCGATTTGTTTGAGCTGCCGGTGCCGGGTGGCGGTACCCGCTGGGTGTTGCTGATTTCGGCCGGCAACCCCACTGAGCAGTTTCGGGGGCAGCAGTATTTTCTGGGCCGGTTTGATGGCAAGACGTTCACGCCTGACCAGCCCTACGAGGAGCCAGCCTACGTGGATTTTGGCAAGGACTACTTCGCCGGTGTCACCTTCAACAACGCTCCCAACAACCGCCGCCTGCTGGTGGGTTGGACCAACGACTGGGCCTACGCCCGCGACGTGCCCACCGGCGACGAGTGGCGCGGCAACTTCGCCGTGCCCCGGGAGCTGAGCTTGCGCCAGACGGCGGCCGGCCTGGCCCTGGTGCAGCAGCCCATTGCCGAGCTGCGCACCTTGGGCAAAGAGGTTCTCAGCCTGAAAAATCAGACCATCAAACCCGGCGCAGCTGGCTTGCCGGTGGCTTTTCGTGGTGAATCCTACGACCTGGAGCTGACCGTGAAGCCGGGCACGGCCACCGCGTTTAGCCTGAACGTGCTGGAAAGTGAGGCCGAGCGCACCACCCTACGCTACAACGTGGCCCGGCAGGAGCTGACCCTCGACCGCACCCAATCCGGCAACGTGAGCTTCCACCCGATGTTTGCCAGCTCCCTGGAAACGGCACGGGTGCCCTTGCAAAACGGCCAGCTGAAGCTACGCCTGCTGGTGGACAAGTCGGTAGTGGAGGTATTCGCCCAGGACGGGGAAACCACCCTGACCGACCTGGTTTTTCCGCGCCAGCACATGGGCCGCCTCAGCCTCCGGGCCGAGGGTGGGCCGGTGCAACTCACTCAGCTACGCCTGACCAACCTGAGCCAGCCGACACCCTAGCCACGGTGGGCTCTTTGCCGTGATGTTTCACCTAACCCCTAGTTGACCCTTACTCCCTGATAAGCCCGGCGGCGCCCGTCCCACAACGAGCCACCCCCAAATGGCTAACAGGTTGCACCAGAACGCCTTTGATGAGTTGCATGTAGCAAAGCCAAGTCCGTTGTCCTGCTTTTCTGCCGAGTGGCGGCAGCGGGCTTGTGCTGCGCTAAGTGCCTGATGAATTCCCACACTTTTTTCCCTCACTCATGAATAACAACTGGTACAAACGGTACAAATCTCAGGAGCAGTTGGCCCCAGGGCTGGCTGCCCAACCCTCGCCCGTGTGGCTGAAGGCCCTGGCACTTGGCGGGCTGTGCATTCTCACGCCGCTTCTGAGCCAGGCGCAGGCCACGCGGGCCATCAGCGGCCGGGTGGTTGACGCAAACTCCGGTGGGCTGCCGGGGGTAACGGTAGTGGTGCCCGGCTCCACTGTCGGGACTAGCACCGGTCCCGATGGTTCGTTCCGGCTGGATGTTCCTGCGGCGGCCACTACGCTGTCGTTCTCCTTTGTGGGCTTTACTACCCAGCAAGTCAGTATTGCGGATAAGTCGACGGTGCAGGTAACGCTGCGTGAGGACACTCAGGTACTGGGCGACGTGGTGGTGGTAGGCTACGGCACGGCGCGCAAGCAGGACGTAACCGGGGCCGTGGCCGTGGTAGGCGAAAAGGACTTCAACCGGGGCACGTTCACCTCTCCCGACCAGCTGCTACAGGGCCGCGTGTCGGGGGTGCAAGTGAGCAACAACAGCGGGCAGCCCGGTGGACCATCTACTATCCGTATTCGGGGCAACTCAGCTGTTACGGGCACCGGCCAGCCCTTGTACGTGGTAGATGGCGTGCCACTGGACGGGCGTTCGGCTCGGCCGGGCCTGGTGGCCTCTGCCGATATTGGGGCCGGCGCCGACAGCAACCCGCTCAACTTCCTCAACCCCGATGACATTGAGTCATTTACGGTACTAAAGGACGCGTCGGCGACGGCTATTTACGGCTCCCGAGCAGCTTATGGGGTGGTACTGATTACCACCAAAAAGGGCCAATCGGGTGCCCCAACCCTGAACGTAGGAATTTCAAACGGCTTCTCCACCCTGCTGCGCCGGCCCGAGTTTCTGGATGCCAGCCAGTACCGGCAGGCCCTTACCTACTACGGCGTGGCCGCCACCAACGACAAGGGCGGCGACGTGAATGCCCTAGACGAGATTCTGCGTACTGGCTACCTGCAAAACTATACCGTAGCCGTGAGCGGCGGCGGCGAAACCGGCCGTTACCGTCTCTCCCTGGGCTACCTCGACCAGGACGGCATTGTGCGCAAAACTGGTTTCAAGAAGTACAGCGCCAACCTCTCTACCAACCTGCAGTTTTTGCAGAGCAAGAAGCTGGGGCTCGACGTGAACATTTCCACCAGCCAGTTCCGCGAGCAGCTGGCCCCCATTACCACCGATGCCGGCTTCCGGGGCTCCCTCATTGGGCAGGCCCTGCAGTGGAACCCCACGCAGCCCCTGCGCAACCCCGATGGCTCGCTCTACGTGGTGGCCGGCGACGTAGTGAACCCGTTGGCCAACCAAGAGTACTACAACGACAACTCCCGGGTAACGACCATTCTGGCCAGCGCCTCGCCCTACTATAATTTCACTTCCTGGCTGAACTACCGGGCCCTGATCAGCGTGAACTACAACACCGGGCAGCGGCGCACTTCCATCGACCAGCGCCTGATCAACTTCCCCGACCTGATTGACAAGGGCTTTGCCTCCATCAGTGACAACGAGCTGGTAACCCAGCAGATAACTCACACGCTGAACTTCAACAAGGCCGTAGCCACTAGCTTGAACCTGAACGCGGTGCTGGGTTATGAGTACACGAAGTTTGCCAACTCGGGCTCCAACGTGAATGCCTTCGGCAACCCCACCGGTGGGGGCTTCGGAGTATTCGGCCTTGACTACACCAACTACATTCAGTACTCGGCCGCTGGCAACCGGCGCATTTCCTCTTTCGTGGACCCTTCCTCGCAGCTGCAGTCAGTGTTTGGGCGGGTTATCCTGAACTTCAAAGACCGGGTGGTGCTTACCGGTACCCTGCGCCGGGATGAGAGCACCAAGTTCGGGCCCAACAACCGGGTGGGCTACTTCCCCTCGTTTGCCGTGGCCTGGGACCTGAGCCAGGAATCCTTTTTCCCGGCCGAGCGGCTCAGCCAGCTAAAACTACGCGCTGGCTACGGGCGCACCGGTAACCAAGAGTTTCCGGCCGGCTCGGCTCAGGCCCGGTACACGCTGGACGAGAATGGCGAGGCCCGCTCCCCGCTCAATGCCCGCAACGATGATTTGAAGTGGCAGTCGGATGCGCAATTCAACGCCGGTATTGATGTTGGGGCGTTTGACAACCGCCTGACCTTCACGGCTGACTACTTCTACAAAACCACCACCGACCTGCTGTTCCCGACTGTACCCGGGGAGCCCCGGCCTTCCAACGCCCCCATCCGTTGGGCCAACCTGGATGGAAAAATCGTGAACAAGGGGGTGGAGTTGAGCCTGGGCACCGTGCTGGTGCGCAAGGACAAAGTGGACGTGGGCTTTAACGCCAACGCCACTTTCATTCGCAATGAAGTGTCCGATTTGGTGGGTCCGGCCATTATAACCGGGGCTATCAACGGGCAGGGCCTGTCGGGGTCTACCTCCCAGCTGATCCGCAACGGCTACCCTATCAATGCCTTCTTCCTGCCCCAGTTCACCGGCCTGAACGACCAGGGCTTGTCTAACGAGCTTGGGCCCATTGCCTACTCGGGTAGCCCCAATCCCCGCACGCTGCTGGGCCTGAGCGCCAATGCCCGCTACGGCAAACTCTCGCTGATTGCCAACATGACGGGCGTATTCGGCCAGTACGTGTACAACAACACCATCAACGCCGTGGGCAACGTGGGCCAGATTGGGGCCGGCAAAAACATTGCCCTCTCCACCTTTGAGAATGGCACCAAAGAATCGACTGGCAACCCGGCGGCGGCTTCTACCCGCTACCTGGAAAAAGGCGACTTCCTGAAGATGTCTAACCTCACGCTTTCCTACGGCGTGGGCGACGTGGGCAGCGTATTCAAAGGAGCCCGCGTGTACATCACGGGTCAGAATCTGTTCGTTATTACCAAGTACGACGGCTTTGACCCTGAGGTGAATACCGTGAAGCGCGGGGCCAACCAGGTACCCTCGGTGGGCATCGACTACCTGCCCTACCCCAGCGCCCGCACCTTCACGCTGGGCGTCAACTTCTCCCTCTAATCTCTACTTCGCTTCCCACCATGAGATATACCAAACTTGCCTGGACGGCCGCCTTGCTGGCTGGGCTGCAACTAGCCAGCAGCTGCGAGCTGAACGAAGAGCTGGAAGGCCAGCTAACCGAAAACCAGGTTTCCAACGATGGTCCGGCGGCCCTGCTCACGGGTGCCTACAATGCTCAGCGCGACCCTATACAAGGGTGCGTGAGCGTATTTGCCCTGCAGGAAGTATCCACCGATGCCCGCATTATGCCCACCCGCGGCCCCGACTGGGACGACAACGGCAAGTGGCGGCAGCTGTTCAACCATACCTGGGATGCTAATAATGAGCGGGTGCGCGACACCTACACCCAGCTCAACGGTATCATCTACGCCACCACCGACCTGCTTCGCTTTTCGCCCACGGCCCAGCAAGGGGCCGAAGCCCGGTTCCTGCGGGCCTGGGCCAGCTACCTGGTGCTGGATATGTACGACCAGGTGCTGTACCGGGACCCGGGCGAAGACCTGAGCACGCTGGCGCGGGTACGTAAGGGCAGTGAGGCCCTGGATTTTATTGTGAGCGAGCTTACCGCCGTGCAGGCGGCCCTGCCCGATGCCCCCGTGAGCCGCGCCACCAAGGATGCCGCCCGCGTGCTACTGATGAAGTGCTACCTCAATAAAGGCGTGTACGCCAACCGGGCCACCCCCACCTTCGCCGCCGCCGATATGAACCAGGTAATTCGGCTGGCCGATGAAGTCATCAACAGCGGCAAGTACTCCTTTACGGCCAACTTCTTCGACAACTTCGCGCCCAATAACGGTACCATTGGCACCGAAAACATTTTCACCCAGGCCAACACCTTCGGCAACAGCGGCCCCACGCGCGACTTCTGGAAGTTTGTATCGCACTACAACATGCGCCCCGTGGACGGCTACAACGGCCCGGCTACCACTGCCGAGTTTTACGACCTGTTTGAAGCCACCGACAAGCGCCGGGGCCAGGCTTACGACGTAGCGGGCGGCCCGGCTAACCCCGGCCGGCGCATCAACGTGGGCTTTTTGGTGGGCCAGCAGTACAACCTTACCAACGACGCGGCCCTGACTACGCGGGGCGGGGCTCCCTTGATTTTCACCAAAGACATCAACCTCTCGGAAACCGGCTCCGATCTGGAAGCCAAAGGTATTCGCCCCCTGAAATACCCCGTTGACTACGTGAGCGAAGCCAAGGGCGGTAACGGATGCGAGAATGACCATGTGAGCTTCCGCCTGGCCGATGTGCTGCTGATGAAGGCCGAAGCCATGCTGCGGGGCGGTACGCCCACCAGCGCTGGCAGCTACGGCGGTACGGCTCTGGCCATCGTCAACTCCCTGCGCACACACCCTTCGCGCGGAGCCAGCGCTCTGGGCTCCCTCACCCTGGACGGGCTGCTGGCAGAGCGGGGCCGGGAGCTGTACGGCGAGTCGTGGCGGCGGCAGGATATGATTCGGTTCGGCAAGTTCCTGCTGGCCCGTAAAGACAAGCCCCAGAGTAACCCCCGCTGCTTGGTGTACCCCATTCCGCAAACGCAGGTGGATATCAACCGCAACATCACCCAGAACCCCGGTTATTAGCCTTTTCCCTAATCCGATACCAGCAGGCCGTTGGTTACCGCCCGCGTTGGCGGCAGCCGGCGGCCTGTCTGCGTGTACGCTGTATTGCTTTTCCTGCTGATGAAAATCCACCGCCTTTCCCGCCTGCTCCCGCTGCTGGCCGTGCTGACTGCCGCCTGCAACCAGAACCCCAAAATAGAAGCCATTACGGCTGCCGCTACCACCGCCACTACTGACAGCATCACCGCCAAAAAGCCCTGCTGGTGGAAGGAAACGGTGGTGTACCAGCTATACCCACGCAGCTTCCAGGACAGCAACGGCGACGGCGTGGGCGACCTGAAAGGCATCATTTCCCGCCTCGATTACCTGAAAAGCACCGGCGTGGGTACCGTGTGGCTCAACCCCATCTACGCCTCACCCAACGACGACAACGGCTACGACATTTCCGATTACCGCCGGATTATGCCGGAGTTTGGCACCATGCAGGACTTCGACGCGCTGCTCCAGGGCATGCACCAGCGCGGCCTGAAGCTGGTGATGGATTTGGTGGTAAACCACAGCTCCGATGAGCACGCCTGGTTTAAGTCGGCCAGTGCCTCGCGTAGCAGCCCGTACCGGGACTATTACTACTGGTGGCCCGCCGAGAAAGGCACCCCGCCGGCCCGCTACAGTACCTTCGATGTAAAGAAGAACGCCTGGCAGTATAGTGCGCCCACCAACTCCTACTACCTGCACATCTTCTCCAAAAAGCAGCCCGACCTGAACTGGAACAACCCCAAGCTGCGGCAGGAGGTGTACGGCATCATGAAGTTCTGGCTGGATAAGGGCATTGATGGGTTCCGGATGGATGCGTTCCAGTTTGTGGCCAAGGATCCCAGCTTCCCGCCCATGCCCGGCCTCACCGAGCAGAATTACGCCAACGCCTACAACCACGGCCCCCGCCTGCACGATTACCTGCAGGAAATGAACCGGGAGGTGCTCAGCCACTACAACGTGATGAGCGTGGCCGAAGGCGCGGGCCGCAACCCCCAGGAGGCCCACCTGTTTGTGGACCCCGAGCGCAAAGAGCTGGACATGACCTACCACTTCGAGGGTACCGGTGTGGGCAGCAACTCCGAAACCTACCGGCTCACGGAGCTGAAGCGCGTGTTTACCAAGTGGGACAGTTCCTTCGCCCAAACCGGCTGGCAGGCCCTGGACCTGGGCAACCACGACCAGCCCCGCATGACCAGTAAATTCGGCGACGACCGGCCGGCGTTCCGGGCGGCGTCAGCCAAGCTGCTCAACACTTTCTTGCTCACCATGCGCGGCACGCCCTACTGCTACAACGGCGACGAGCTGGGCATGACCAACATCCGGTTCGACAAGATTACCGAATACCGCGACCTGGCGGCCCTCAACGGCTATGCCTTGGTGAAAAGCCAGGGCGGCAACCTGCCGGCCTACCTCAAAAACCTGCAGCGTTTCTCCCGCGACAACAGCCGCACGCCCTTCCAGTGGGACAGCACGGCCAACGCGGGCTTCACCACCGGCACTCCCTGGCTGAAAGTAAACCCCAACTACCGCACCGTAAACCAGGCCGCGCAGGAACAGGACCCCAGCTCGGTGCTGAACTACTTCCGGCGGGCCGTGGCGCTGCGCCGGCAGCACAAGGTGCTGGTGTATGGAGCCTACCAGTTGCTCGACGCGCCCAACCCCCACATTTACGCCTACACCCGCACCCAGGGCTTCGAGAAAGTGCTGGTAGTGCTCAACTTCTCCTCCGAAAACCGCACCTGGCCCCTGCCGACCGGCCTCACCCTGAATGGTGCCCCCTGGCTCAACAATTACCCTAGTTTCACCTCTGCTTCCACGCTGGCCCTACAGCCCTGGCAGGCACTGGTGCTGCCCTTGAAGTAATTGTGATGGATAAGAGCAGAACGTCATGCAGAGCGTAGCGAAGCATCTCGCGTGCTGATGCCTGATTAATGTTGCAACATCAGCACGCGAGATGCTTCGGCTGCGCCTCTGCATGACAGCAAAAGTCTTGCCTTCCACCGTTTCCTGTTTCACCGTCCTTTCCCACCCACTATGCTCCGCTTTCCTTTTCTGGCTCTGAAAACCCTGTTGGCCGCGCTGGCGCTGCTGAGTACGGGCGTATGTTCCCCGGCCGCCGCCCAGGCCCCCGACCCCTGGCGCGTTACGGCCTCCACCATCGACCCGAAAAACTACTACGGCGTAACGGTGGCCAACGGTATGCTGGGCGTAGTGTCGGCGCCCGAGCCGTTTCAGGTGAAGAGTGTGGTGCTGGCCGGGGCCTACGACCAGTACGGGCGCGGGCGGGTCAGCAACTTCCTTAACAGCTTCAACCTGCTGAATATGTATCTGGAGGTAGACGGCCGCCGGCTCTCTGGTAAGGATGCCACCAACTTCCGGCAGGAGCTGGATATGCGGCGGGCCAGTCTCACCACCAGCTTCGACTACGCCGACAAGGCTACCATTCGCTACACTTACTACTCCCTGCGCCACCTTCCTTTTACGGTGCTCATGGATGTGAGCATCACGGCCAAAAAAGACCTGCAGTTGGGCGCGGCTAGCGTGATGGAAACCCCCGACGCCCTGCGCGACGCCCAGAACTACTACAACGAAATTGACCGCCCCCACGTGGTGCTGAGCCTGCTCACGTCCTCGGCCAAAAGTCCCACCGGCAAGATGCAGCTGTGCGCGTCCAACACGTTTTTGTTTGAGGAGCCCCACGGCCAGGAACCCCGGGTGATTCATGAAATGTGGGACAACAACATGCACCTGATCAAGTTCGGCAAACCGCTGAAGGCCGGACAGACGTATTCCTACGCCGTAGCGGGCTCCTCCATTACCTCCTCCCACCACGCCGACCCGCTCAATGAGGCTGAGCGCCTGACCATTTTTGCCCGCCTCGAAGGCAAACAGCGCCTGCTGAATTTCCATGCCAAGGCCTGGGAGGAACTCTGGAAAAGCGACATTCAGATTCAGGGCGACGCCCAGGCCCAACAGGATGTGCACAGCATGCTCTACCACCTCTACAGCTTTTCCCGAGCCGGCACCGACTACTCGCCCTCACCCATGGGCCTCTCAGGGCTGGGCTACAACGGCCACGTGTTCTGGGACACCGATTTGTGGATGTTCCCGGCTCTGCTGGTCCTCCAGCCCGACATTGCCAAATCCCTCATCGAGTACCGATTCCGGCGCCTGGAGCCGGCCCGGCGCAACGCCTTCGCCCACGGCTACCAGGGGGCCATGTACCCCTGGGAAAGCGCCGATACCGGCGTGGAGGAAACACCGGTGTGGGCCCTGAGCGGGCCGTTTGAGCACCACATTTCGGCCGATGTGGCCCTGGCTGCCTGGCAGTACTACTGCGTAACTCAGGACCGGGACTGGCTGCGCGAAAAAGGCTACCCCATCCTGTCGACTACGGCCGATTTCTGGGCCAGCCGGGTGGAGCGCAACGGCCCCGGCCACTACGATATCAAGAATGTGGTGGCCTCCGATGAATGGGCCGAAAACGTGGACAACGACGCCTTCACCAACGCCGCCGCCCAGGTGAACCTGCGCAACGCTGCCGCCGCCGCCAAGCTGCTGGGCCTGTGCCCCAACCCCGACTGGCTGCACGTGGCCCAGAACATTCCTATCCTCAAAATGGCCGATGGCACCACCCAGGAGCACGCTACGTACAAAGGGGAAGGCATTAAGCAGGGCGACGTAAACCTGCTGGCTTACCCCCTAAACGTCATCACCGACCCCGCCCAGATCAGGAAGGACTTGGCCTACTACGAAACCCGCGTGCCCAACGAAGGCACCCCGGCCATGACGCAAGCCATCTTCGCCCTGCTTTACGCCCACCTCGGCAACGCCGATAAGGCCCGGCTGTGGTTCAAGGATGCCTACGAGCCCAACCTGCTGCCTCCGTTTCGCGTCATTGCCGAAACTAAAGGTGGCACCAACCCCTATTTTGCTACTGGCGCGGGCGGGGTCCTGCAGGCGGTGCTTATGGGTTTCGGAGGCCTGAACATCACCCCTACCGGCATCACTCAAAGCAAAACCACCCTGCCCACGGGCTGGCAGTCGGTGAAAATAACGGGCGTGGGCGTACAGCGTAAAACCTATTCCGTCAGCCGCTGACACCTTGCAGCTTGGTTGGTTTGTCCCCGAGTGTTGTTATGATGGTAACGGTCATGCTGAGCTTGCCGAAGCATCTCTACCGCTTCGTTGTAACGAGTGAGTTACTAACGGTAGAGCTGCTTCGGCAAGCTCAGCATGACGTTCCACGAAATCCCACCTCTCATCCCCTGTTCCATGCGCAACCTATTCTTCGCGGTGCTGCTGGCCGTAGCCGGCCCCGCTACCGCTCAGCAGTTGCCCCCTTCGCCCCGCCAGCTGTACCCGGGCCTGTTTGAAGCCGTGCAGCTGGGCCGCGTGTACCCGGATAATAAAACCTTCGTGGATGCCGTGGCCAAGGAGCCACCAGCCGATATCGTGCGGGCTTACGCGCAGCAGAAGGACACGCCCGGCTTCAATCTGAAAACCTTTGTGGCGGAGCATTTTATTCCGCCGGCCCCGGTGGGCGGCCAGTACCGCAGCCAGGTAGATGCCGGCCTGCGTCGCCACCTGGATACGCTCTGGACGGTACTGCAGCGCCACCCCGATACCGTGCCTACCGGGGCATCTTCCCTGCTGCCCCTGCCCCGCCCCTATATTGTGCCGGGGGGGCGGTTCCGGGAAGTGTATTACTGGGACTCCTACTTCACCATGCTCGGGCTGGCCGAAAGCCGCCGCACCACGGTCATCCGGGACATGGTGGACAATTTTGCCTACCTGCTGGATACCTACGGCTTCATCCCCAACGGCAACCGCACTTACTACCTCACCCGCTCCCAGCCTCCGTTTTTTGCCCTAATGGTGAACCTGCTGGCCCAGCAGGAAGGCAACCAGCAGACCCTGCTCCGCTACCAGCCCCAGCTGCTGCGCGAATACGGCTACTGGATGGCCGGAGCCGAAACCCTACAGCCCGGCACCGCCCAGAACCGCGCCGTGCGCCTGGCGGGGGGCGAGGTGCTGAACCGCTACTACGACAGCAGCGACCAGCCCCGGGAAGAATCCTACGCTGAGGACGTAGCCGCCGCCAAGCTCAGCAAGCAGCCCCCGGCCCAGTTTTACCGCAACATACGGGCGGCCGCCGCTTCCGGCTGGGACTTCAGCACCCGATGGTTTGGGCCCGACGGGCAGCTGGGCAGCATCCAAACCACTGATCTGGTTCCCGTTGATTTGAACTGCTTGCTCTACTACCTCGAAAACAGCATCGCCACTACCTACCAGCTGCAAGGCAACTCGACCCAGGCCACGGCTTACCAAACCAAGGCTCAAAACCGGAAAAAGGCCATTCTAGCCTACTGCTGGGATGCCAAGGCCAATTGGTTTGTCGACTATAACTTCCGCCTCGGGCAACGCTCCACTCAACTCACCCTGGCGGGCACTTTCCCCCTGGAGTTTGGTATTGCTACCCCGCCTCAGGGCAAGCTGATAGCCGCGGGCCTGCAACGCGACTTCCTTAAGCCTGGGGGACTGGCTACCACCCGCCGCGGGGGTGGGCAGCAATGGGATGCGCCCAATGCCTGGGCCCCGCTGCAGTACATAGCCATCAGCGGCTTGGAGCGCTACCAGCAGCCGACCTTGGCCCGCAATATTGCTACTCGCTGGATAGGCCTGAACCGGGAGGTATTCCAGCAAACCGGCAAGCTGATGGAGAAGTACAACGTGGTAGATACCAAGCTCAAAGCCGGCGGCGGCGAGTATCCACTACAAGATGGTTTCGGCTGGACTAATGGTGTCTTGCTCAACCTGATCAACAAGTACCAGCCCGACAAACCCTTCTAGAACTGTTCCGCACCAGGAAGTCGGTATTGTCTCGCCTCCGGGTTTGGCAGGACCGGCTTTTTGTTTGATACCCCGCAGATGCACAGTTCCTCAGCCCAAGCTTACCAGAAATCGAGGTAAACCTCTGCCACCGTTGGCAGACTTCGTAGGAGGTATAATAATTGCGGCAACTCGCTCTTACGACCTCCTTTTCTGGTTTGCTCATGGCTGACTCACCTACTCCCCTGCCCGATATCCGCTCCGAGGAAGACATACAGCGCCTCGTAGACACCTTTTACCACCGCGTACAGGCGGATGAACTGCTGGGGCCTATTTTCGAAGTCGTTGTGCAAGGGCGTTGGCCTCAGCACCTCGCTACCATGTATGATTTCTGGAGTGGGTTACTGCTGAATACTGGCCGCTACCGGGGCCGGCCTTTTCCCAAGCACCTGGCGCTGCCCATCGACGGCAGCCACTTTCAGCAGTGGCTCAAGCTGTTCGTAGAAAATGTGGAGGCTCAGTATCAGGGACCTGTCGCCGACGAGGCAATCTACCGGGCCGGCACCATTGCGGCCGTATTTGAGCATCGAATTTTGCAGGCCTGCAACCCTTACCACATCCTGTAAAAAACCCGCTTACGAGGCATCCTTTGGATGTTTCGGACCGTACAAGCCCCACCTCTGCCCCTGAGCGAAAAGGTAACGAGAAAAAAGATTTTTCGCTGATAGGCGAAAAATCCAAAACCTGCGTAAATTCGCTACGTATCCACTCGTCCGACCCTCTTCCGTATGGCTACTTTGACTTCTCTTCCTGACTTGCGTACTGAAGGTGACATCATGACGCTGGTGGATACGGCGTTTAGCAAGGCAAAAAACGACGAGCTGCTGGCTCCCGTTTGCCAGGCTGTGGCGCAGGTGCATTGGCCCCGCCACCTTACCTCGCTGTATGATTATTGGAGCAGTGCCCTGCTAGGTACCACCCGATATCAGGAAGGCCAGTTGATTCCGCTGCACTCGGCGCTGCCCTCCAAGTGCCTCAAGCGCTGGACGGAAGTACTGACCAGCACCGTACAAGAGAAATTCTCCGGCTCCAACGCCGAAAAAGCCATGCACCAAGTAGCCACGCTGGCTTCCAACTCCATCGGCGCGTAGCTCCAACCCGTTTCACCCACCTCCAATTCCCACCCGTTCTCCTCACTCATTCACCCATCCACCCATACCAGAAAGCCCCCCGGACCAGAATCCGAGGGGCTTTTTATTTCACACGCAATCAGGCCTATACGGATTAGTGTATTGCAGCTGCCTAGTTTCGAATGCTTCTTCCAGCGCATCCCACCCATTGTTGATTTTATAGTCCCTTTCTTCTTCCGTTATCGGAATCAGCCAAAGGGTATGCAGGTGTTTGTCCTCCCATTCGAACACTTCCAATCCTTCCCCATCCAAATAAGGCAGCGAAACGAAGCCGAACGAAGCAGCAGAGTTATCCTGCCAAGGTCGGCCAAAGTTCACGGTATGGTGCAAGCCTAACGGTAAACCGTTACGATGATAGGAGGCTACAACTGTCAGCAATTCTACCAACGTGGCGTCCTGCTTGTCGGAAAATATGTGCAGTTCAACAAGGTCCTCCGGCTGGTTCAAAGACATACCGAGAGTTGAGTATATCCACATAGCATGCACCGGACCGGGCGAAAATTCCAGCACTCGGAAAGCGGCATCCAGCTTCTCAGTAGGCCCACTTGGCCATAACATCTGTTTGGCTTCTACTTGCCAGTTATTCTGCAAGTGTTGCTGCAACTCTGTCAAATCGTACATACTTGTGAAAAATAGATAGCCCAAACACACGTTTGCCGTCCTTTTCACGGTGCAAACACACGTGAAAAAGACGGCAAACGCGTAGTCAAAATTCTTGACGCTTACACGCCCAGCAGCAGGCGGGTTGGGTCTTCGAGCAGTTCTTTTACGCGCACCAGGAACGACACCGACTCACGGCCGTCGATGATGCGGTGGTCGTAGCTCAGGGCGAGGTACATCATCGGGCGGATTACCACTTGGCCGTTTTCGGCAATGGGGCGCTGCACGATGTTGTGCATACCCAGGATGGCCGACTGCGGGGCGTTGATGATCGGGGTGCTCATCATGGAGCCGAACACGCCGCCGTTGGTGATGGTGAACGTGCCACCGGTCATCTGCTCGATGGTGAGCTTGTTGTCGCGGGCTAGGGTAGCCAGGCGCACGATTTCCTTCTCAATACCATCAAACGACAACTCCTCGGCGTTGCGGATTACCGGTACCACTAGGCCTTTGGGGGCCGATACGGCAATGCTGATGTCGCAGAAGTCGTTGTATACGATGTCGGTGCCATCAATCTGGGCATTCACGGCGGGCCACTCTTTCAGGGCCACGCACACGGCCTTGGTGAAGAACGACATGAAGCCGAGGCCTACGCTGTGCTTCTCCTTGAACTTGTCCTTGAACTTGTTGCGCAGGTCCATGATGGGCTGCATGTTCACCTCGTTGAAGGTGGTGAGCATGGCCGTTTCGTTTTTCACCGACACCAGGCGGCGGGCTACCGTCTTGCGCAGGTTGCTCATCCGCTCCCGGCGCTGTACCCGGTTACCACTGGCCACCGGAGCAGCCTGAGGCGCTGCAGCAGGGGCAGCCGGTTTAGCCGGAGCAGCGGCCTGAGCTGGCGCAGCAGGCTTGGCCTGGGCATTCTGAGCGTCCTCCTTCGTGATGCGGCCGTCCCGACCTGAGCCTTGTACATCGGCCGGGTTGATGCCTTTCTCACCCAGAATTTTGCCGGCAGCCGGCGAAGGCGTGCCAGTAGCGTAGCTGGTTGATGCCGAAGCGGCCGGAGCTGCAGCAGCGGGAGCAGCCTGGCTAGCGGCCGGCGCGGCAGCAGGTGCCGCAGCCGGAGCAGCGGCACCGCTACTACCCTCGATGCGGGCAATGGTAGCGCCGATGCCAATAGTTTCGCCTTCCTTGGCGGCGTGACGCAGGGTGCCGGTGCCTTCGGCGGGCAGCTCGAATGTAGCCTTATCCGATTCCAGCTCGGCAATGATTTCGTCGCGCTGCACTTGGGCACCGTCTTCTTTCAGCCACTTGGCCACCGTTACTTCCGTAATGGATTCGCCTACGGCCGGAATCGTCATTTCTACGGTTCCGCCACCGCCATTACCGGCAGCTGGGGTAGCAGGAGTACCAGAGGCGGCACCACCCTCAGGTTGGCCGCCATAGCCGGCCTGGTCGCTGGCTTTGGGGTTTTCCTCGCCTTTGCTCACGGGGTCGGCAGCTGGAGCAGCCGGGGCCTCAGCGGCAGGAGCCGAAGCACCCGCACCAGCACCGTCAATTTCTGCAATGGTAGTCCCAATACCGATGGTTTCACCTTCCGCTACCCGGATTTTCAGCACACCGTCAGCTTCAGCGGGCAGTTCAAACGTGGCTTTGTCGGATTCCAGCTCGGCCAGAATTTCGTCGCGCTTCACGGTGTCGCCGTCGGCTTTCAGCCACTTGGCAATGGTAACCTCGGTGATGGATTCACCAACGGCGGGGATTTTAATTTCCAGACCCATGAGTGGGAGTTTTGAAGGGTTTCGGTGGGTGTAGCGCGAACTTTGTAGTTCGCGGCTCCTGAACTATTGTTGAAAGAACACAGAGATACGCGAACTACAAAGTTCGCGCTACGGCTAATCTGTCTTCTTAGCTACTTCGTTGGTGGCTTTGATGTTGTCATCGGCCACGGCTTCCCGGGGTTTATCGAAGGCACGAGCTACCAACTCTTTCTGCTCTTTCACGTGCACCTTGTTGTAACCGGTAGCCGGCGAGGCCGAGGGCTTACGTGAAATAACATCTTCCAGCTCCCGACGCATAAAGCGCAGCAGGTAGTTCCAGTAGCCCATGTTCTCGGGCTCTTCTTGTACCCAGTACACCTTGGCTTTGGGGTACTTGGCCAGTTCGGCATCGAGCTGCTTTTTGGGGAAGGGGTGCAGCTGCTCTAAGCGTACCAAAGCCACGTCGGTGCGGCCCGACTGCTGCTGCTCGTCCAGCAAATCGAAGTACACTTTGCCCGAGCACAGCAGCACGCGCTTCACCTTTTTGGCGTCGGCGTATACGTCGCCCAGCACTTCGCGGAAGCTGCCGGAGGTAAACTCCTCTACCGGCGACACACACAGCGGATGGCGCAGCATTGATTTCGGCGACATCACCACCAGCGGCTTGCGGAACTCCCAGGTCAGCTGCCGGCGCAGGGCGTGGAAGAAGTTGGCCGGCGTGGTCATGTTGGCCACGATGATGTTGTTTTCGGCGGCCAGCTGCAGGAACCGCTCGGGGCGGGCATTGGAGTGCTCGGGACCTTGGCCTTCGTAGCCGTGGGGCAGCTGCAGCACCACGCCATTCATGCGCTGCCACTTGCTCTCCGACGATACGATAAACTGGTCAATCATGGTTTGGGCACCGTTGGCGAAGTCGCCGAACTGGGCTTCCCAAATCACCAGGGCTGTGGGGTTGGCCATGGCGTAGCCGAATTCGAAACCCAGCACCGCGTACTCGCTCAGCAGCGAGTTGTAGATGCTCAGCTTCTCCTGGCCTTCGCCGATGTAGTTGAGCGAGTTGTACGGGGCCGAGGTTTCGGCATCGTGCAACACGGCGTGGCGGTGCGAGAACGTGCCGCGCTGCACGTCCTGGCCGCTTACGCGCACAATGTGCTTCTCGTCGAGCAGGGAGCCGTAAGCCAGCAGCTCGCCGGCGGCCCAGTTCAGCATGCGCGTCTCGAAGAACATCTTCTTGCGCTCCTCCATCAGCTTTTCAATCTGCTTCAGGGGGCGAAAGCCTTCGGGCAGCGTGGTCAGGGCCTTGCCTACTTTGGCTACCACTTCCTCGCTGATACCGGTTTCCGGCGACTTCTCGAAGTCCTCGGGCTTGCTGCGGCGCAGGGTGCGCCACTCGTTTTCGAGGGGCTGGTAGTTGTAGGGCAGCGGCTTCTGCTTCACCATATCCAGGCGGGCCTGCAGGGTGTCGCGGAACTCCTTATCCATCTGCTGGGCCAGCTGCGCATCCACGTCGCCGCGCTGCACCAGCATAGCGTTGTACACCTCGCGGGGGTTCTGGTGCTTGCTGATGAGGTTGTAGAGCGTAGGCTGCGTGAACTTGGGCTCGTCCGACTCGTTGTGGCCGTGGCGGCGGTAGCACACCATATCAATGAAGATATCAGCGTGGAACTGCTGGCGGTACTCGGTGGCGAGGCGCACGGCAAACACCACGGCCTCGGGGTCGTCGCCGTTCACGTGCAGCACCGGCGCGTCGATGATCTTCGCTAGGTCTGTGCTGTAGATAGAAGAGCGGGCGTCCTCAAAATCGGTGGTGAAGCCTACCTGGTTGTTAATCACGAAGTGAAGCGTGCCACCAGTGCGGTAGCCTTCCAGCAACGACATCTGGGTCAGCTCGTAGCCGATACCCTGGCCGGCCAGCGCCGCGTCGCCGTGGATGAGAATGGGCAGAATCTGGTGGTAGTCGCCGCCGTACTGGTGCTCGATTTTGGCGCGCACGAAGCCTTCCACCACCGGGTTTACCGCCTCCAGGTGGGAGGGGTTGGGGGCCAGCTTCAGGTTTACCTTGCGGCCACCCTCCGTTTCCACCTCCGACGAGTAACCCATGTGGTACTTCACGTCGCCGTCGCCCATAGTCAAATCCGGTACGGCAGTTCCCTCGAATTCCGAGAAGATCTGCTCGTAAGTTTTGCCCATGATGTTGGCCAGCACGTTCAGTCGGCCGCGGTGGGCCATGCCAATCATTACTTCCTTCACCCCCAGCTCCGACGACTTATTAATAATTGCGTCGAGGGCCGGGATGGTGGTTTCGCCACCTTCCAGCGAAAAACGCTTCTGCCCCAGAAACTTGGTGTGCAGGAAGTTCTCGAACACCACCGCCTCGTTCAGCTTGCTGAGGATGCGCTTCTTATAGTCGATGCTGGGGTTAAAGCTCAGCGAGTCCTTCTCCACTTTCTCGCGGAACCAGTCGAGCACCTGCGGGTCGCGGATGTACATGTACTCGAAGCCGATGGTGCGGGTGTACACCTTCTGTAGGGCGGCTACAATCTCGCGCAATGTGGCCTCCGAGCCCAAGCCCAGCACTTCACCGTTCTTGAATTTGGTATCGAGGTCAGCGTCGCTCAAGCCGAAATCCTGAATACTTAGGCGGGCCTTACGGTCCTTCCGCTCACGCACCGGGTTGGTTTTAGCCACCAGGTGGCCGCGGCTGCGGTAGGCGTGAATGAGGTTGCGCACCTGCGTTTCCTTGTCGGCCGCTACCGTATCCACAGCCCGGATGGCACCGGCCTGGTTGGTGCTGGCGGGCGTAGTCAGCACACCTTCGCCGTCAGCCTGCGGAATACCACCCTCGGGGTACTGCTGCGCAAAGTCGAAGCCTTCAAAGAATTTCTGCCAGCTCGCATCTACCGACTGCGGGTCGGCCTTGTAAGACTGGTACAGGTTGTCGAGGTAGTCGCCGTGGGCGTTGGCGATATAAGAGTTGGCGTCCATGCGGTGGGAGCTGGTAGTGTCGGGGGTAAAGGTAAATAGCCTGATCAGGAAGTAAAAACTGATATGCGCATGTACAAATAAACCTTGTAATCAACAAGATGATTCTGTTTAGCTGTTTATGAGCGGTATCGATGTCCAATCTATTAAATAAATAGAAAAGCCGCTCCCGTCAAGCAGGAACGACTTTCAGTGTGTGCGCCGGGCACGCAGTAGCGCGAACTGTGCAGTTCGCGCCCCAGAACGATTACCGTTGTAATGGTGCGGGGACGCGAACTGTGCAGTTCGCGCTACTGCTGTGCTACTACTTCAGCGCCATTTTGAAGATGTAGTAGGGCTGATCCTGCTTGCCCACCCCTTTGTTCCAGGTGGGCGTTTTGTGGATGGCTGAGGTGGTCACGTACAGCGTCTTGCCGTCGCCGGAGAAGGCAAACGTATCGGGCCACTCTAGGCGGGGGTCCTGCACCACCGTTTCGATTTTGCCGGCCGGCGTGCGGCGCTTGATGGAATGATCCTCGAAAGCACTCAAATACAAGTTATTGGCCGCGTCGATTTCCATACCGTCGGAGGCGGGCACTTTGCCCAGGTCCTCAATCTGCGAAGCCAGTTGCGCATCCGAGAGGGCCGGGTTGCGCAAGGCGGCCGTCTTGATGCGGAACAGGGTGTAGCTGGTCAGGGGCTTCCAGTAGAGGTACTGCATATCCTGGCTCAGGGCAATGCCGTCGGCATTGAACTGGGCCCGCTTGCCGGTGGCATCAATCAGCTCTTTACCATCGGCCTTGATGTTGAGCGTGGTGTCGCCCATCATCGAAGAGTGGCCCGCCAGCAGCTTGCGCGCCTTCCCCGACTTCAAATCCACCACCACTAGGCTGCCCACCCCCGACTCGGTGATGTAGGCGTACTGGTTCTGGGTGTCGATGCGCACGTCATTGAGGTAGGACTTGCGCGGGGCCACGCTTTCCGGGATGCTGATGTTCTGCACCACCTTGTCGGTTTTGGGGTCAATTTTGACCAGCTTGGGGCCACCGGGCACGGTGCCCTTGATGCCGGGTGAGGCGGGGTCGAGCACCCACAGCATGCCGGTTTTGTCGGCGTGCACGCTCTGCGGGCAGATCCAGTGTTTCTGGGGCTCGTTTTTCACGGTTTCGTTCCAAGCGCACCAGTTGGCGTCGGGGTAGCCTTTCACCGAACCGTCGGGCAACACTTCGGCCACGGGGTTTACGGGGTTGTTGTCCCAGCGCGGAAAGTCGGCAAATACACGGCCATCGGGTAGCACGGCCACGCCTACCATCTGCGGCTCCCGGAACTGCGCCACTACCTGCAGCGGCGAGTTGGCTGGCGCCACGGGTGCGGCCGTTTGGGTGGAGTCGGTTGGGGTTTCAGAAGTTGAAGCCGTTTGGGAAGAGGGCGAATTGCAGGCTTGGGCGAGCAAAACGGTGGCTACAAAACCCGAGTTGCGCAAGGTGGCGGTCAGCTTGCGACTGATGAAAGGAAAAGTCATTAGAAGAGTTGGTCAGGAGAAACAGAACACTATGGCGTAGCCGGTTGGGCATTGCCTGCTTGGCATACGAGTACCCGGATGCAGAGTTCTGACCGCTCATTGCCGCCTTCAAAACCTACTAGCTAGTCTTTGCGTATGGGGCCAGACTATTGCCATTACTATGATTAATTCAACTAAAATTATTAGCAATTGCGTAAAAACTCAGTTTAAAAAAAAGCTGTACCTTTGAGCCCTCCAAAATGACATCATTTTATAAGTGCAATAAATTATATAATATGTCTATATTCAAGCAAGGTTTATTGCTTTTTACGACTGTTTTCGGCTATTCTTGCCGCTGACCATACCTAAAAGGGCCTCAATAGTCTGCTAACGCGGATGGCGCCCCTACCCACTAGCCGAGTCGGGCCGGCTGTCCATTCTCTCCGGACAATCAGCGAGAGTCCACGAACCCAAACGTCATGTCCATTGCGTTATTCTTACTGACCTTCCTCTTCCCACCCCGCACTATTTCTGTTCCTGCCCTGGCCTTACCTTCCACGGTAGCCAGCTTGAGCCCCCGCCCGGTATCTGTTGCTCTACCGGTTGTAGCCCTGAAAAAGGCTCCCAAAACCCTATCGTACCGGGTAACCGCAACTACCTACTGGCCTGAAGTCGGCCAGACGGATGACGCCCCGATGGAAACCGCCGATGGCTCCATCATTCCGACCCGCCACTCCAGCAAAACCCGCTGGCTGGCTGTTTCCCGCGACCTACTTGACAAGTGGGGCGGCCCCTTCCGCTACGGCGAGAAGGTGCAAGTACGCGGTATTTCCGACGACCTCGACGGCGTCTATATTATTCATGACACCATGAACCGCCGCCACCGCCACTGCGTGGATGTGCTGGTGAATGAGCGGGAATGCAAAAATGGCCTCGAAGGCCGCTGGCCCGATATCCGCATCAGCAAGCTTGCTCCTGAGCCCGTCTGGCAGGCTGGTTAACCCAGGCGGCTTTCCTACTTATTTCCGGCTTTGTTGGCCTCCGGGTAGTGCTTTACTACCTGTGGTTGCCCCTCCGCATCATACAGGAAGGTGAGCGGCTCAGCCGGATTGCGCACAATTTCTTCCAACGGAATTTGCCACCGCTTCCACATTTCCAGCAGCGACTGGGCGTAGGCGCTATTTTCCCAGGGGTTAAAAATATCCCCGGTAACATCATCAATTAGGGTGTCCATCACTACCTCCTGGTCGCCGGGCTTTACGGGCCGGGGGTAATAATCGGGCACTACATTGAGCAGATAGGCCGCGTAGTACACGCGGGCTTTAAACTCGGCCACCTGCACCGGATGCAAAGGCCGGTAGGCATCCTGGTACACCCGCCGCATGGCTTGCCGAATAATGCCATTATCGACCAGACAGGCCACCAGCACCGTTTCATCGAGTTTGATGCTGAAGGCAATAGTGCTCAGGTCGTCGTCGTACTCGAAGGGCATCTCGTCCTGGGCGGGGTCGGCTTCCAGAATAAACAGGGAGCCGGGCACGAAATCTTCGTACTCCATAGGCACGCGCAGGGCTTGCAGCGGCTGATAGAATGCCTGGAAGCGCCGGAGTAGCTGGGCATTTTCGGCCAGCGGGTACTGAGGCTTGGCCAGAGGATCCATTTCGGTGAGCAGCTCCGTTACCAGTACGCCGTAGAACATCTTGCCCAGCCACAAAAACAGCGTCTGATCATCCAACTGCCGGAAACCCCGGATACCTTGTTGGGCGGCCGCTTCCACCCGGGCTTCCAGCGGCTCTACGTGCTGCGTGCGGCAGGTAGGGCAGCAGGCAATGCGCAGGTTTTGGTACTGCACAATACTCATATCCAGCAGCTTAATCTGCCGCTCCCGCAGGCCGTAGCGCGTCATCAGCCAATCGGCGAATACGGGCACGGTATCCTGGGGGGGGGCTGTGGGGTTGCCGCACAAAAAGCACCGGTGCATACTGAACTGCATGCCTTCAAATGGGTCGTAGAGGGTAAGCGCGGCGCGGGGCTGAATTTCGGACATAGTAGCTGGGCTGGAACTGCAAAAGTAGGGGGCTGGCAGCGCGGGTAGCAACGCCCGCTGCAACCTGGCCATAAATACTCAACCACCCGCTACTTGTTTTTGGCCCGCACAGTAAGGCCCCGACTACGCTTGGTAGCCGGGGCCTTGCTGTGCGGAACGCAGGAAACGTTACCGGGAAAGGGAAGAGCCCAGTTTGATGAGTAGTTTGCCCAGCTGCGTGAGAGGCCCCCGGTAATCATCGGAGGTTTCATCGGCTACTTTCGAGGTTTCAGCCCCCAGGGTGGCTAGGGTTTCCGCCAGGTCATGAGATTGAGTGTCAGTAGCATCGAGCTGGCGGCGCAGGGTAACAAGCTCCTGAATGATTTTAGCCAAGCCGGGCCGCTCAGAAGCCCGCAGCACTTCCGTCCACCGGTCTATTTCGGCCAGGCCGTGCTGCCCGGCTTTATCGGGGGCGCCGGCATTGAGCAGGTTCAGCGTGTCCTCGAGGAGGGCAGAATTTTGCTGATCCGTGACATCAAGCGGTATGGTGGGGGTGGGGGTAGGCTGCGGGGTGGAGGCAGTAGAATCCATGAGTATGAAGGCAAGGAGTAACGAAAAAGGTACGACTAAGCGCAAACGGCTATACTTGTCTGGGCGCGGAAAAGTTGGCACATCCTGTGCCGGTGCGTTCCGTACAACCCCGTCCATTCCAGCCGGGCCAGTTTCTGCCCGCCCGGGCCGCTCCTTATGTTACACACCTACCTTTCGGCACCGTTCACCTCCCCTACCCGTCGGCAGCAGTTTGAAGCCGTAGCCGCCGCCCTGCAAACGGATACTGCGGTGGCCTTCACCGTGCTGCTTGGTAACGTTGACCTGGGTACCCCCGACTTTCTGGATGCCCTTATTCTGCGGCCGCGCAGCATTACCCTGGTGCAACTGATACCGCAAGGAGGGCTGCTGACCATGACCGACCTGCGCGCCGGCATGTGGTACCTGGATGGCACGCCGCTGGAGCTACCGAACGGGGCACTAAACCCATTTGGGCGGTTTGAGCGGCAGCGCGCCGCCCTGGCCGACTGGCTTGCTCACTACCTGCCGGCCGACGCTGCCAACTTACAGTTTATCAGTGGCTTGGTACTGTTTGGGGCGCCGGTTCGGTTTGGACCGGAAGTGGAGAATCATATGGCCACGGTGCCCACCGCCTCCCAGTTTCATTTGCTGCCCGACCCTACCCAGTTTACCCGTCGCCTGGCCCGCCTGACCACCCCGGAAATTGAGCTGACGGAAGCTGACTTGGAGCCTCTGCTGAGTGAAGTTGAATGGCTGCCAGCTACCGGAGCCAGTGCAGCGGCCAGCACCCCAGAACAGCCCGGGACCAGTGGATTGCTGCGGCAGAAAGCGGGGCAGCTATGGCGCTGGCTGGGGGCCGAAGACCTTGACCACTTGGACCGCACCTCCTCAGGCTACGAAATCGACTTGAATGCCCGGAATCAGGAAAAGCAGGATCTGGAAAACCTGCGGACCCAAATGCAGCAGGATCTGCAGCAGCAGCTTAGTGCCCTGGCTACCCGGGAAGCAGAGCGGGAGCGGCGCATCAGCCAACTGCAGCAGCAGCTCAGTGCCGCACCCGTAGCCCCCGAAGCGCCCGATATTCAGGCGCAGCTAGCCGCCGAAAAGCGCGAAAAAGATGTGCTGGAATCTTCCATGCACACCTACCGCCAAGAGCTGGAAACGCGCAACCAAGAGCTGGGTCAGAAAATTCAGCAGCTCGAAAACCTGATTCAGCGGCTGGCCACTGCCCCGGCTGCCTCTTCCGCAGCCGCCACGGCTACTCCTGCGGCAGCCCCTGCTGCTTTTCCTCCTTCTACTGCTCCCACTCCGCCGCAGCCTCATACCTCCCCTGCTGTTCCAGTACAACCGGCACCTTCCACACCCGCCGCTAAGCGGGCGGCAGAGCCTGTGAACACCGGAGTGCGCGGTCAGGTTGGCCGGCCGAGCAGTGCCGTTGCCGGCAATTTGGCCCGGTGGCTGCGGTGGTGGCCGGTGGTTCGGCGGCGGCTTCTGCAGCAGGTAGCCCGCCTGCCTACGCTAGCAGGAGGCCGCTCCCGGGTGCCGTTGCTGGCCGGCGGAGCGGTAGTTGCCGTGCTGCTCATGCTGGTGTTGTGGCGCTGCAGCCGCTCAGAAAATCCCGTCAGCTTTACCGAAAACGGCCGTACTGGCTTGTTGGCCGCTGATGGCGACACGCTGTTGCCCGCCCAGTACACCAGCATCGGCGCGTTTCAGGAAGAGCGGGCGGTAGTAGAAAAGGAAGGCGTTTTCGGATTTGTGCAGGCAGATGGCACAGAGGTGATACCCCCGGCTTATGATGCCCTCTACCCCTACGCCGATGGGTATGCCCGGGCCCGAATGGGGGGCATCTACACGTTTCTGACCAAGGAGGGCGAGGAGTTTAGCAGCTACTACTACGCCGCCCGCGACTTTGCGGAGGGCCGGGCGGCCGTGCTCGACCATCGGGGCTGGCATTACATCAGCGGGCCCGAAGAACCAGCCCACCCAGTTATTTTCCAGGAGGCTTACTCCTTCCAGCAAGAGCTGGCCCGGGTGAAAACCGGCGGCCAATTCACCTTCATCACCCCCGCTTATTTAGCCGACACAACTGAGGGCACTTCCCCTTTCGGCCGCTACGCCAGTGCCACCGATTTTAATGAGCAAGGACGGGCCAGAGTAGTGCAGAACGGCCGAAGCTTCTGGCTGAACCGCAACGGTGAGGAAGTGAAGGAATAACGCCCGAGGCAGGGCCGAATACTCGGGTGGCAAGCTCAGCCGATGGCTCAATCGTCGTGCTTTTTACCCTTGCGCTTGCCGTGCCCCTTACCCCGGCCCCGCCACCAGCCTTTCCAGCTAGTGCCAGATTGCCTTATTACTTGCCGGGCCGGAATGGATGCCGGTGGGCCCGCCAGCTGCAGCTGCCCCGCTGGGGTGCGGCTTACCGCGGTGGGTTCACCCAGCAATGTGCACCCTTGCCCGTCCCGCAATTCGGTGCGGCGCCCGTCCCGCTGTACTATAAATCCGTCGCGGGTAATGAGGCGGCCGTTGGGCAGGTGCACATCCTGCGGCATGGGCCGAACCTGCCCATTGCGCAACAGATACATGGCCCCGTCGCGGCGCTGGAAGCCGTCGTTGGCCTGGGCCCAGCCAGCGAAAGGGAGTAGTAACGCCAGAGAAAACAGCGCCGGGCGCAGAATACACAGCATGAATAAGTAGCAAGTAAGCAGAGAAATGTAGCCGGGCATACGCTGGCTGGCCGGCAAAGTTAGCCACCCCAAGCAGGCCAAAATCCTGTATATCCGGCCGGGTTACCTTCGAAGCACAACGGCTATTAAATCCCGAACCACTTGCTAGCGTGGCACATTCATAACCTACTTTTTTGCTGTCTCATGAAAACTCTGTTTAAATCCCTCTTCGTGGCCACGGCCGTTACCTTCTCGGTTGCCTCCTGCACTGAGTCAGGCCAGCAAAATGCTGAAGCTGCCGCCGAAAACACGGCTGATGCCGCTGCTGCTGAGGCCAATAACGCCTCCACGGCTACCGATAATGCCGTAGAAAACGCCGGCCAGAAAATGGAAGCCGCTGGTGAGCAGGCCGCCGCCACTACCGAAGCCGCCGCCGATAAGGCTGCCGCCGAAACCAAAGAGGCCGCCAACAAAGCCGCTACCGCCACCGAGGAAGCCGCTGGCGACGCCAAAGCCGAAATCAACGCTGCTCAAAAGCAGTAAGCGCAGTACCCGGCCTGTAGTAAGGGCCACAGAAAAGCCCCGCTTGGTTACAGGCAGGGCTTTTTCATGCCGCAGCAGTCTGTTCTCAGGCCAAGGCAACTCCCGGCGTTTCGGTTGCCCCAGCCAGCTCCAACAGAACCTGGTAATAGGGCCGCCGCTCAATGCGGGCCTTCAACCAACTGTAGAAACTCAGCGCCTGCAAGTCTTCCTGCTCCAGCGGCACGAAGGCGGGCAGCTGCGTAGCGCGGGTTGCCAGCTCCGGGGAGCGGGCCGCATCGGGGTTTTCAATGATGTCGCGCACCAGTTGCAGGTAGCCCAGCACCGCCGCGTAGCCGCCGCCATCGGGCCCGAAACGCTCCTTGATGAGCCGCTCGATGGCGCGCAGGCGGTTCAGGGCCAGATCGGGGTTGCCAAGCTCCAGCTGAATCAGCATTTCGCCCATGTTACGGTTCAGCACCCACTCTACGCCCATTTCCTGCTCACACCAATGGTCGGTGCGGCCAATGGCCAGCAGCACTTGGTTCGCCTTCTGAAACTGGCCTTCGGCGAAATAGTGGAAGCCCAGGCCCAACCGGGCCGTCAGCTGCTCACGGGGCGGCAGCGTGGTTTTCAACACGTCTTCCAGTAGCCGAATGCTTTCGGCGTTGCGGCGCAGGAAGGCGTAGTTGGCGGCCAGCAGGAACGTGTAGCGGGCCCGGTAAGCCGCACCCCGTAGTCGGGAACCCTCATCGAGCAGTACCCGCAGCTGCTCCAGGTATTCCGTTGATTCCTGAAACCGGCGGGTTCGGTACAGGGCGTGGGCAATCATGTAGAGCAGGCCCAGTTGCGCCTCCCGGTGAGCGGGCGAGAAGCCGTGGCGCTTTTCCATGAGGCGGTAGCACCGTATCACGAAGGGCGCGAAGGTGAGGTAGTCGCGGCGCACGAGCATGGCCGCGCGGGCAATGGACATGAGCCGGTAGAGCAACGCGGGCCGGCGGGCAAAGGCTTCCTGCAAATCGTATTCGCGCAGCACTTCCCCCAGAATCCCATCAAACGACTCGCCGGCCCGGCCTTTCACCCGGGCCTCACGCAGGCGCTGGCGGATGAGACTATCGGCAATGTTGGCGCGCTCCTCCTCATCGGCGGCTTTCTTGTTGAGGTTGCGCCGCCGAATAATGTCCGGCAGGTCGTCGGCGTGCTTGCTGCCGGCCTGGGCAATCTGCAGGTTGTACACCGTGTTCAGCAGCTCATACTGCTCGTTTTGCTGGGCCAGTTTCTCGGCTTTGCGCAGCATGTTCCAGGCCAGGCGGCCTACTCCGGCCTCAAACAGGTATTGAGCCAGGGTGAGCAACCCCCGCACCGAGGAGGCCGCCGTGGGGTCTTGCTGGCGCTGGCGCAGCAGCAGAAAATCGGTGAGGTGGCGCATCAGGCGCTTGCGCAGGGCGTAATAGGCCACGGCATTGGGCTCCTCGGGGTAGAGGCGGGCCAGCAACTCCTCGGTGGCATACTCTTTCTGGTGCAGCAGCAGGTCGCAGAGGCGCACATCCATGCGGCCCTTTTGCTTGCGGCGCTGCCGCTGAATAAACTGCCGGAAGTCCTTGCGGTCATCGGCCGAGAAAGTGCTTAGCGTGGTCCGCAAGTCATCCATAGCGGTAATATAGAAGGGCTGTTTGTAGAACCCAAGCCAAGCCCTTCATAAGTCTGAATAATATCCCCTATAACTTTATCAATGAACCAATTACCCCTACCACAACCGCACCCATATAGTCTGAGCTATATAGAAAATGGTTAGGGCAATACCGCTGAATATGCAACCTTCGAAACGTCTTCATCACTCGGCTATTTATGCATATGAACCGTTTACTCCTGTCCCTGATTTTGCTGTTGGCCGGCTTTGCGGCGCATGCTCAGGATTTGCTTACCAAAACCACCGGCGAAGAAGTGCAGGTGAAGGTACTTGAAATCACGCCCACCGAGGTACGGTACAAGCGCACTGATAACCCCGATGGCCCCCTGATTACCGTGCGCCGCAACGACGTGTTTATGATTCGCTATGCCAATGGCACCAAGGAAATGCTGGGCGGCAGCCTCCCTTCCAGCGTACCCGCCACTGCGCCGGCTACCGGACCGGCTACCGGGTCGGCAACGGCCGTTATGGTGCCCGGCGACGAGGCCCCGGCCTACGAGGATATTCACCTCAACGGCCCGCGCCTGGGCATTACGGTGCTGGCGGGCGGAGTAGCCGACAAAGCCAATCGGGAACTGAACATAAACCCATTTCTGACCCAGTTTGGCTGGCAGTTTGAAACCCGCATTTTCCGAATGCCCAACGGCACCTCGGGCTTGCTGGAGGTTGTACCGCTCATCGGGGGCCTGGAGCAAGGCCAATTTCTGCCTAGCCTGAATGCTCTCATTGGCATCAGAGGTCCAAAGGGCGTAGAGTTTGGCTTAGGCCCGAACGTGTCGCCGGCGGGGGCGCACATTGCGCTGGCCGTGGGCACCTCCTTCCGCAGCAACGGCATCAACTTCCCGGTCAACTTTGCCGTGGTGCCCGGCGACGGGGGCGCCCGGTTCAGCTTGCTGTTTGGGTTCAACTCCCGTACCCGCTAGCAGCCGCACATTCCAAATCTACCATTCTACCTTTTACGATATGCGCCGTTTTTTACTCGTGCTTTGCGGCCTGCTGCTGACTATGCGGGCCTCTTCCCAGGACGTAATTTTGCTGAGCAATGGGGAGGAGCTGACCGGCAAAGTGCTGACCATCACTCCCGAGCTGGTTACCTACCTAAGTTCCTCGGCCGACACGCTCCGGGTAGCCGCCACGCAGATCTTTCTGATTCGGTATCCAAATGGCACCAAGGATGTATTTCAGCGTCAGGCAACTGCTCCACCACTGCCCGGCCTCACCAAGGAGGCTGCGTATACCCAGGGCCGGCGCGATGCCCGCGCCTACTTTAAGGCGCCGGGGGCTTTCTGGGGTACATATGGAGCTACCATAGTTACCGCCGGATATGGGGGCCTAGGAGGAGTGGCAACGGGTGCGGCCGTGAGCCTGACCCCGCCCAAGGAACAGAACTTTCGGGTACCCGACCCCGCTCTGCTCAAAGACCCCAACTATGTAGCAGGCTACCGGCACCAAGCTCAGAACAAGAAAATTGGCAGTGCAGCGGGCGGCTTTGGAGCCGGGCTCGGTACTATGGTGGTATTTGTAGTAGTAATCATAAGCGTAATTGGTGTTCATCACATGTAACTTTCATCAGCCGTTGATAACCTGCCGCCAAGCTCCGCCGTACAACGGGTACACTTTCATCCTACACCCTACCCACCATGGACGCTAATAACAACGGCATCAACGACTCGACCGAGCTGCGCGCTCGGGGCAACTGGAACGAAATCAAAGGCCAAGCCAAGCAGAAGTGGGGCAACCTCACCGACGACGACCTGGATTACCAGGAAGGCCAGCAGGACGAGTGGTTCGGCCGCTTGCAGCACAAGACCGGCGAAACCATTGACGATATCAAACACTGGTTCCAGCGCACCTTCTAAGCGCACAAGCTACTTGAGAAAGTAGTGGTCCAAAAAAACTCAAAAAAGGCCTGGTACCGCATGGTGTCA
Organism: Hymenobacter sp. UYP22; assembly: GCF_040547285.1. Taxonomy (NCBI): domain Bacteria; kingdom Pseudomonadati; phylum Bacteroidota; class Cytophagia; order Cytophagales; family Hymenobacteraceae; genus Hymenobacter; species Hymenobacter sp. UYP22. The sequence continues at coordinate 413,960 of NZ_JBEPPK010000002.1, forward strand.
GGCCTTTTTTGAGTACTTACACCCCTATCAGCCCCTGGCGGCACACAACCCCGCGTTATGCATAGCTTTGGCTACTTCAGTTTGTCATGACTACTCTAGCAAAAGATGTTCGCACGTTGGGGAATACTGCTCTGCTGCGGCTGCCCAAAACGGCTTTTCTGTGCTCCCGCGACTACCCGCTTAGTATTGAGCGTGTAGCCTATTTGTGGGCGATGGAACAGCGGCAGCTGGGCTACTGCGTGCTATCAGGTTTTCATTCGCGGCTTGAACAAAGCATTTTTCGGTTTCTGCGGCGCGACGTTCAGCAGCCCATTGTGTATGCGCTGGGCCGGGGAATTCAACCCTCCATGCCCCTGGATTACGAGCGGGATATACAGTTGGGCCGCCTGCTGTTTATCACCCCTTTCGAGCCCAACGTTATGACCGTGACGCAGGAAACGGCCAACATCCGCAACCAGCTTATTGCCGATTTAGCTGACCGGTTTTTCATACCCTACGTGCGCCCCGGCGGCAACCTGGAGCAGCTGCTGCTGGATGATGCCACCATGCGCAATAAGCCGCTGCTTACGCTGAATTTACCCGAAAATCAGCCATTTATTCGTCGTGGAGCCCGTTTGTACCGGCCGCCGGGCTTGCTGGGCGGGGCACGCTTCAGCCTTTAGCGCCCAAACTTCGTAAGGCAGAAACTCCTCTCCCCTAACCCTGTCTTATTATGTCTGTTTCTTCCTCTGTTCAGGCAGCGCTGCCTACTTCACCCTCCTCGGGTATCCGGGCATTGGCCCGCTTTGGCTTCGCGGCCAAAGGCACCGTATATCTACTGATGGGCCTGCTGGCCTTACTGGCAGCTACCGGCCAGCAGGGTGGCCAAACCGCCGATAAAAAGCAGGCCGTCCAGACTCTGCAGAGCTTACCCGGCGGCACCGTTCTGCTTGGCCTCATTGCCTTCGGGCTGCTGGGCTACATTGTGTGGCGTTTTACGCAGGCCCTGCGCGACACCGAAAATAAAGGCTCCGGGGCCAAGGGCATTGGGCGGCGCCTGGCTTATGCGGGTAGCGGCCTGTTGTATGCTAGCTTGGCCTGGTACGCGGCTAATTTAGCCCTGAAAGGCTCGGCTAGTGAGGGCGGCAACAGCCAACAAACCTTGGTTGCCCGCATCCTCAACTGGCCCGCCGGCGAATGGATTATTATGCTGGCTGGGCTAATTACCATTGGCGTCGGCATTTACCAGATTGTAAAGGCTTACTCCGGCTCCTTCCACAAACACGTGAACAGCGCCGATATTCCGGCGGGTCAGCAAAACACGGTATATCGTATCGGGCAGCTCGGGTACACGGCCCGGGGTATTGTAATGGCTATCCTTGGCTATTTCCTGCTACAAGCGGGCCGTAAGCACCAGGCCGCCGCCGTGGGCACCACCGATGAGGCCTTCGACCTGCTGGCTACTATGGGCCCGGCGGTGTTGGGCATAGTAGCCCTGGGGCTGATGTGCTACGGCCTGTATATGCTGGTGCAGGCTAAATACCCCATTTTACCTCGCGTATAGGATTACCTACGACAGCAAACAGCGCGTCTTTCCGCAATTTATGCAGAAAGACGCGCTGTTTGCTTTCAAGCCACGAATGATAAAAGCAGAGCTACGCCACGTAATCCTGCAGGTACTGGTACCGCTCCGTGAGCTGGCCGTTGCGGGCAATGGTGGCGCGCTCAATTACGGCGTCGCCGCCCTCGTGCATTAAGTGGGGCAACACGTTGTCGATAAGCTGGCGGCCAAAGTCCCGGCTGGCGTTGCGGGGCAGCTCGCAGGGCAGGTTATCCACGGCCATGATAGTGATATTATCAGGCCGGGCATAGGCAGGCTCCAGCTCGCTGGAGGTGGGGTTATAGTCGAAGGCGGGCTCCTGAATGGTACTGCTGCGCTTGGTGGTCGGGATGGAGCCGTCCACGTCGCAGGTCACGTCGGCAATGGTATCGAGGCGGAAATGGGAGCGGCGGGTGTCGTGCTCCGAGAACAGCCGGGGGCCTTGTGGGTGCCAGTAGGCGCAGGCAATGAGCAAATTGGTTACGGGCAGAAAGTTCTGGAAGGTGCTTTCGTACTCGTGGGGGTTGCGGTGGAAATCGGGGGTGTCCCACACCCGGCCGTCGCGGCGGCGGTTGTAGTCGGAGCTGCGCAGCTGGCAGTACACCGGCTCCGTGAAGTCGTGGTAGAGGTAATCGTACACGCTCACCCGCCGAATACCCATCATATCCAGCACTTCCACGGCCCCCTGCCCCACGCGGCCGGTGCCGGTCACGGCAATTTTGATGGGTGGCAGGCGCTTCACCTTGAAGAACTCCTCCTGCATATCCTCCATATCCACGCACTCGTAAGCCGGCTTCAGCTCGTAGAGGCCATGCTTGCGGCCATAAGTCAGCAGGCCGTTATAAGCGCCCACAATGCCGGCCCAGCGCCCGAAGGCTACAATTCGCTCCCCCTGCTCGTTGGTAAGCATTTCGTAGTCGATGAGGGTGATATTCTTGGCCAGCACCTGGCGCAGCAGCTCCCGGTTGGCCGGCTGCTTTTTCACGGTGTGCGAGAAGAACAGGTAGGTTTTGTTGGGAATGAGCTGGGCCACGGGCACTTCCTTCACCCCCATCAGGATGTCACAGTCCGACACGTCGGGCCGCACCTCCAGGCCCAGGTTACGGTATTCCTGGTCGGAGAAGCAGCGGATGGGGCTTTCCTGGGCCACTATTTTCAGGCCGGGAAAACGGGCCTCGGCCTCAGTGCATTTCTTAGGGGTGAGCGGAACGCGTTTATCAGGCGGGGTTTTGCCTTCGCGGATCAGGCCAATGGTAATGGGACGCATGCGGTGGGAACGGGTGGGTTTCGGTGGCTAAATCTGCGGAAAATTGTTGAGTTCGGGTTTCAACGACTTAGGCGAAACATTTGCCCGTTTATCGGTTTAAGGGTGAAGCCTTTTCGCGCTACCTTTGTAGGGGCTCCGTTGGGGCCGCTTGCATTGCCACCCTCACCCTTCCCTTTATGTTGCTGAAGACCAAGCCCGCCGATGTGTTTGTGGACCGTCACAACGGCCCCGACGAAGCTGCCGTAGCCGACATGCTGCGCGTTATCGGCGTGGAGTCGATTGACCAGCTCATCGATGAAACCGTGCCGGCCGCCATTCGCCTGAAAAAGCCGCTGAACCTGCCCGCTGCCCTCACGGAGCGGGCTTTTTTGGCGAAGTTCAAGGGCATTGCCGGCCAGAATAAGCTGTTCAAAAACTACATCGGCCTGGGCTACCACGATACCCTGCTCCCGGCCGTAATCCAGCGCAACATTCTGGAAAACCCGGGCTGGTACACCGCTTACACGCCCTACCAGGCCGAAATTGCCCAGGGCCGTCTCGAAGCCCTCATCAACTACCAGACGATGGTAATTGACCTCACGGGCCTGGAAATTGCCAACGCCTCCCTGCTCGACGAAGGAACCGCCGCCGCCGAAACGCTGCACATGTTCCACTCGCTGAGCAAGAAGAAAAACGCCAACCGTTACTTCATTTCCGAGCAGGTACTGCCCCAGACCATTGACGTGGTGCGCACCCGCGCCGAGCCCCTGGGCATTGAGGTTGTTATCGGGGACCACCGCAGCTTCGACCTCACCGACGAGACGCTGTTCGGGGCCCTGCTGCAGTACCCCGCCGCCGACGGCGCCGTGTACGACTACACCGACTTTATCAGCAAGGCTCACGACAACAACCTGTTCGTGACCGTAGCCGCCGACTTGCTGTCTTTGACCCTGCTCACAACTCCCGGCGAAATGGGCGCCGATGCCGTGGTGGGCAACTCTCAGCGCTTCGGCGTACCGATGGGCTACGGCGGCCCCCACGCTGGTTTCCTGGCTACCAAGGATGCCTTCAAGCGCGTGATTCCCGGCCGTATTATTGGCCAGAGCATCGACGCGGCCGGCAACAAGGCCTACCGCATGGCCCTGCAGACCCGGGAGCAGCACATCCGCCGCGAAAAAGCCACCAGCAACATCTGCACCGCGCAGGTGCTACTGAGCGTGCTGGCTGGCATGTACGCCGTGTACCACGGCCCCCAGCGCCTACGGCAGATTGCCAGCAACATCCACGCCCTAGCCCGCACCTTGGAAATGGAGTTGCACGCCTTGGGCCTCGACCAGCGCAACCAGTTTTATTTCGATACGCTGGATATCAAGCTGGAAAGCCAGGAGCTGCAGAACGCCATCCGCAAGGAGGCCGAAGCCGCCGGCATCAACTTCCGCTACTTCGAGGAGCACGGCACGCCCCGCGTGGGCATCAGCCTGCACCAGAACACCGAAGCCGAGGATGTGCAGGACATTGTGGCCGTGTTCAGCAAAGTGCTGGGCCGCGACGTGCGCCAGGTAGCCCAGCCCACTGAGGTGGAAGTAACCTGGCCCGAGGCGCTCATTCGCAAGAGCGAGTACCTCACGCACCCCATCTTCAACTCGCACCACTCGGAGCACGAGATGCTGCGCTACATGAAGCAGCTGGAAAACAAGGATTTGAGCCTGGCTCACTCCATGATTTCGCTGGGTTCGTGCACCATGAAACTCAACGCCACCGCCGAGATGATTCCGGTGACCTGGCCGGAAATTGGCGGTCTGCACCCCTTCGCCCCGCGTGAGCAGGCCCAGGGCTACGCCGAAATCTTCCGGAACCTGGAAGCCTGGCTGTGCGAAGTAACCGGGTTTGATGCTGTTTCGCTGCAGCCCAACTCGGGTGCTCAGGGCGAGTACGCTGGCCTGCTGGCCATCAAAGGCTACCACGATGCCCGCGGCGACCAGCACCGCAACGTGGCCCTGATTCCGGCTTCGGCCCACGGCACCAACCCCGCCTCGGCCGTAATGGCTGGCATGACGGTAGTGGTGGTGAAGAGCACCGAGGAAGGCAACATCGACGTGGTGGACTTGAAGGCCAAAGCGGCCCAGTACGCCGACAAGCTGAGCTGCCTGATGGTGACCTACCCCAGCACGCACGGTGTGTACGAGGAAACCATCATCGACATCTGCGACACGATTCACCAGCACGGTGGCCGCGTGTACATGGACGGTGCCAACATGAACGCCCAAGTGGGCCTCACCTCCCCCGCCACCATCGGGGCCGACGTGTGCCACCTGAACCTGCACAAAACCTTCTGCATCCCCCACGGCGGCGGCGGACCCGGCGTAGGCCCCATCGGCGTGGTGAAGGACCTGGCTCCCTACCTGCCCGGCCACGTGGTGGTAGATGCCGACGGCCGCACCAGCGGCGCGGTTTCGGCGGCCCCCTGGGGCTCGGCCAGCATTCTGCCCATTAGCTACGCCTACATCAGCATGATGGGTGGCGAAGGGTTGAAGAAGGCCACTGAAACGGCTATTCTCAACGCCAACTACCTGAAGGCAAAGCTGGAAGAGCACTACCCCGTACTGTACACCGGTGCCAACGGCCGTTGCGCCCACGAGATGATTCTGGAATGCCGCCACTTCAAAAAGGCCGGCATTGAGGTAGAGGACATTGCCAAGCGCCTGATGGACTACGGCTTCCACGCCCCCACCGTCTCGTTTCCGGTAGCTGGCACGCTCATGATTGAGCCCACCGAATCGGAGAGCAAGGAGGAGCTGGACCGCTTCATTGAGGCTATGGTGAGCATCCGCAAGGAAATTGCCGAGGTAGAAGCCGGCCGCGCCGATGCCAAGGAAAACGTGCTCAAGCACGCGCCCCACACCGCTGCCACCGTACTGGTGCACGACTGGACCCGCCCCTACACCCGCGAGCAGGCCGTGTACCCCACCGAGTACGCCCGCGCCTACAAGTTCTGGCCTGCCGTTTCCCGCATCGACTCGGCCTACGGTGACCGGAACCTCATCTGCGCCTGCACGCCCATCGAGCAGTACGTGGATGCTGAAGAGCAACTGGTGCCGACTGATAAGGGCCCGTCGTATTAGTGGGTAAACCTTATTCCAAAAAGAAAAGCCTCACCGTGGTTACGGTGAGGCTTTTCTTTTTGGGTCTTTATTTTCTGGCGCCAATTACTGCACAGGCACTAATCTGCTACTTACTGAAGCAGGTGCGGTACATATAGCCGTTCTGGGTTTTGCCGGCGGCGGTTACGCGCACTTTCAGGAAGTGGGCATCCACTGTGTCCATCACCTGCACTTCTGTACCCGAGTTGATGGTGGCGAGCTGTTGGGAGGTTTTGGTCATGCCATCGTAGAGGATGCATTCGACCACGGCATTGTGGGCTACAGGTGTGGTAGAGGTACGGTTGGAGCGGGCTTCATCTTTGGAAGCGCTGCAGGAAGCCAGCATACCCAGAGCAGATAGGAGGAGTAAAGTTTTTTTCATGAATGCAGGGGCAGGTTTTTTGCTTTGCAAAAGATAGGGAGATTTTAAGATGCCAGGGACTTTCCCTGGCTAGTTATTCTCAATAAATATTACGCTTGCAGCGTTTATCAGGGGAACGAGCAGGCCGGCGGGTACGTTAAACTACCACGGGCGCTCTGCTGGTCTGCCGACTTGCCAAGGGCTTGTTTTTCACTCTGATTCCTTTCCATATGAACCGCATTTCCCGTTTTTTAGCCCGTCCGCTGGCCCTCTCGGTGCTTGGTTTGGGCTTGCTGCTGGGCGTCAGCGGCTGCGCATCCACCGCACGCGTGGGCGTTACCTCCGATTTTGATCATTCCGTAAACTTCCGGGCCTACAAAACCTGGTCGTGGTACCCAACGCAGCCTATTGACACCGAAGGCGGCCCGGCCAAGGGGTACGAGTCGTTTCTGGATAAGCGTATTCGCTCGGCCGTGGAGCAGCAGCTGGCTCAGAAAGGCCTGACGTACTCTGATAAAAACCCCGATGTGTACGTAGCTTATAGTGCCCGCGTGGAGGATAAGCAGCGAGCCACTAACTCGCCGTATGGTCCTTTCGGTTACCCCTATGGCTACTACGGCTACGGCGGCTTCTATAACCGGGGCGGCTACGTGACCGACTACAAAGCCGGTACCGTTATCCTCGATTTTGTGGATGTGAAGCGCAAGGAGTTGGCGTGGCGTGGCCAGGGCCAAGCTCAGGTCGACCAGCAAACCATTTCCGAAACCGAGGTGCAGCGCATTGTCACCAGCATTCTGGGCAACTACCCGCCCGGTGCCGAACAGGCCAGCCGATAAGAATCAGCTTATCGTATCTAAAAAAGGGACGCTGCGTAAAGCAGCGTCCCTTTTTTTTTATGTCTCACGCACGGACGTCTGGCTAGGTGGCGTAAAAAGTAAGACGGCGCATTCTGCCTCAGAACAGAAAACTCTTATGCCCATAGTTGTCCCAGCTGTACAGCGGTATCTGGTGCCCGCCTTGCCGGTGGGCACACACGGTCTGCATTCAAAGCTACTGGTTCGCTCACACCGCCTCTGAGGCAAGGCTGACGGCACACAAAAGCCCCACCTCTGAGAAAGAAGTGGGGCTTAGTTAATGTAGTAAAGCCGTGTGCTTGCCAGCGCGCTGCTAGATGGGTACGTTCACGTGACGCTCGGCGTGGTAGCTGGAGCGCACCAGCGGGCCGCTTTCCACGTATTTCAGGCCCCGGCGAAGACCTTCTTCCTTATAGTGGGCGAACAGGTCGGGGTGAATGAACTCGGCTACCTCAATGTGGCGCTTGGTGGGCTGCAGATACTGCCCCAGGGTCAGAATATCGAGGCCGTTAGCCACTAGGTCATCCATGGCCTGGTACATTTCGTCCTGCTTTTCGCCCAAACCCAGCATAATGCCCGATTTGGTGCGCTTGCCGGCTTCCTTCGTGCGCCGGATCTGCTCCAGGCTCCGGTCGTACTTGGCCTGGGGGCGCACGAGGCGGTAGAGACTGCCTACCGTTTCCATGTTGTGCGATACTACTTCCTGGCCACCGGCAATCATGGTTTCCAGCGCCGCCCAGTTGGCCTTCACGTCCGGAATCAGTGTTTCGATGGTGGTGGTGGGGCTGAGTTGCTTGGTTTGCACCACGGTTTCATACCACACGCTGGCACCCCGGTCTTTCAGCTCGTCACGGTTCACGCTGGTAAGTACCGCGTGCTTCACGCCCATCAGCTGAATGGCTTCGGCCACGCGGCGGGGCTCGTCGAGGTCATACTCATTGGGCCGGCCGGTGGCCACGGCGCAGAACGAGCAGGAGCGCGTACACACGTTGCCCAGAATCATAAAGGTAGCCGTACCCGCGCCCCAGCACTCGCCCATGTTGGGGCAGTTGCCGGATTCGCAGATAGTGTGCAGTTTGTGTTCGTCCACCAGGCGGCGGACGTTGGCGTAGGCCGGGCCCACGGGCAGCTTCACACGTAGCCAGTCGGGCTTACGCGCTTTGGCAGGAGCCACAGGGGCTACTGCTTCGGGCTGAATGATGGGCAGAGTCAGCAACAGTTCATCCATGCTGCAAAGGTAAGGGGAATGCGTGGCGGAATAGTCCACTGCTAAGACAATTCCAGCCGGTAAGAGGTTTCCCGGATGCTTCGTTCAGCCCAAAGCCCCGGCCCAAGTTCCGGATAGGGACGTTGGCCGGGGCTTTTGATGCTTGGTACCTGTTTTAGTTGCGGCTTCCGAGGTATACCGTGAGGTACACGGAAGGCAAAAAACGGTCATTTAGAGCTTCATCCGAAAGAGTTCGGGCTCGAATGATAGGTGGGGCTTTGGTGTAGGCTTCTACTAGTGCCCCTACTTCTACCCCAGCCACGGCGTCGCGGTAGCGGCCATACTCAAAGCTCAGCGCCCCCCGAATGTGGGCTCCTACCTGTACATCGGTATTGCTGACGCCCGAAAACAGCGGTGCCCGATCTATAATCCGTCTTTCCTCGTGAATCTGCGGGTCGAACTGCTCGTTCCGGTAATCGGTGGGGTTCACCTGCGGATCAGAGGTGTAGTTGTAGGTAATATAGTAGGGCAGCAGCAAGCCAATGGATGGCCCGGCACTCAGCAACCCGTTTACTTGCACGCCCGAATCGGGAGCTTTACGGAAAATGACCCGCTGCACGCCCACGGAGGACCGGGCCACGAAGAAGTAGTTGCTTTTGCCAGGCACGATAACGCCCCCGTAGAAAGTACCGGATTTTTGCTCCTTGGGGTGTTTTACTTCCACCAGATCAATGCTCCAGAAACGGGCCCAATCCTGGTTAAGTAGCTTGGTGGAGCGCACCGTGGCCCCGCCAATCAGGCCGCCCCGCGTGTTGAAGTTTACTCCGTAAATCAGCTCCTTCCGGTAGGAGGGCTCATCGTTGTTGGAAGCCAGGGTTTGCTTGAGTTGCTGGGCTTGGCCTTGGGGCGCGAGGCCCAATACGGCCGCCAGCAGGCCACCACCGAAAACAAGCAGAGTACGCACAGGTTGAGTCGGAATAGAAGGACGGGAAATAAAATACCGGCTCAGCGGCAACAAGCCGCCAACCCTGCCGAAAGTACGTAAATTTACATGCATACCCTGCTTACCTAATTCAACCTGACATGAGCACAGCCACTGCCCGTTACGCCGGAAACCTACGCACTGAAGCCACTCACCTGGCCTCGGGCAATACCATCCTCACCGACGCCCCCGTGGACAACCACGGCCGGGGGGAGGCCTTCTCCCCCACTGACTTGGTATGCTCGGCGCTGGGCTCCTGCATGATGACGATAATGGGCATCGTAGCCGCCCGCCAAGAGGTGGACCTAACAAGTGTAACCTGGGAAGTAACCAAGCACATGGTGGCCGAGCCGCGCCGCATCGGGCAGATTGACCTTACATTTCGGTTGCCGGCTACCCTCTCCGAAAAAGAGCGTGCCACCCTCGAAAATGCTGCCCGTACCTGCCCGGTGGCACTTAGCCTGAACCCGGAAATACACCAGGAAGTTCGGTTCCTGTACGAGTAGCGAAATGGTGAAATAGTGAACTGGTGAGTTCGACGTTTTGACGGTGCTACTTGCGCCACTTGCGCAGTGAGAGCCAACAGAACGTTAAACTCACTATCTCACTATTTCACTAGTTCCTTCACCTCACTGAGCTTGATGCCCATGTGGGAGGAGTCGAGGGTGCATTCGCCGTTTTGGATGAGCAGGAGTTGCGGCGACTCGTGGTGAATGCTGAATTTCTGAGCTATTTCCTGCGAAATGGGCCGAAAGCGCAGCAAGTCCAGGTAGTATATCTTGGCGTTATCAAGGCCGGCATCGGCCCACTGGCGCTCCACCTTGCCTTTGGCCATGGCGCTGATGGAACAGGTGGTACTATGCTTAAAAATCAGGACAGGTTGCTCAAAGGACTCCCGAACGATGTCGGTGAGTTGCTCAGATTCGGTGAGGGGTTGCCAGGGTGCCATGGGCGGAAGTGGTTCGGTGAAAATTACTGCGCGGCGGCGCGCTTCTTCCGCAGACGCAAATTGACGCGGGATGGTTCGCTTACGCGGGGCGCGCCGGCCCGATCGAAACGGTAGCTATCCTGGCCGGGTGGCGGTGCTACTACCTCTTGCTTGCCCCCACCCTGATGCTTTAGCTCAGGCTTGGTCACGGTCAGGTGCGAGTCTTTGTAGCGGGCATTGAATTTTTCAGCATCCCGGAGCGCCTTGCGGTTGGCCACGCGCTGCTGAGCAGGGTTGGTAGACTCCAGTTGGGCCAGGGCCGGAGTACTGGCCAAGCTCAGCCCTACTGCCACACAGAATAAGAAGTAACGCATATATACTGAGTGAAACGGTGAACAATTAGCAAACTACGTAACAGCAACTTACCTGAACAGCACCAAGTTAGAAGGGGAGCGTGAAACCCAGGAACTTGCGCTGCCCTACTTTATGCTTGAGGCGACGGCGCTCCATTTTGGGCTTTTTCAGCAAGCCATTCTTGTCGTAGCTATTCTTTTGGGTTTTTACTGCCTCCTTCTCTACGTCCAGGGCCCGCCCATCGGCCGATTCATTGCCCGGGGTTTTAGCCTTTTTTACCTTGGGCTGCGGTGGTCCCTGGGGGTTCGGAATCCGGTAGCTGTGGCAGGCCGGGGCCGCCAGTAACCATCCTGCAGCCAGCAGCAGTAAACAAAAGCGGCGAAAAGTACCGGGTAATTTCATGATACGCGAGGGTTCTGCCGGGCAGCAGATTAGAGCGGCAAAGTACGGAATGCCGGCCGGCCATCTGTTATTCCGGGCGGAGCGGGGAAGCTGGGTTGCTTCATAGGTGCCGTAAATCCAGCTTCCTCGCTCCGCTCGGAATGACAGCAATTAGTAGTTGCGCAGCTTCTCAATGGCTTCGCGGAGGCGCTGCTGGGGCAGGAACTGCTTTTCCAGCGGGGGCGCGAAGGGCACGGCCGTATCCAGGGACGCTACGCGCAGAATGGGGGCATCAAGGCTGCGGAAGCAATGCTCGGCAATCCAGGCCCCGATTTCGCCGGCCAGGCCACCGGTCAGGGTGTCCTCGTGCAGCAGGATGATGCGGCCGTTCTTCTCCACCGTCTGGCGCACGGCGTCTTCATCCCAGGGCAGCAAAGTGCGCAGGTCCAGGATATCGGCATCCACGCCCAGCTCCTCTACCGCAGCCAGGGCCCAGTGCACGCCCGCGCCGTAGGTGATGATGCTCATTTCCTGACCTTCCCGCACCAGTGCGGCCTTGCCGATGGGTGTGGTGTAGTAGGCATCCGGCACGGGCGCCGAGAGGCTGCGGTAGAGGAGCTTGTGCTCGAAGAACATTACTGGGTTGGGGTCTTCGAAGGCGGCGCAGAGCAGGCCCTTGGCATCCACGGGGTTGCTGGGGAATACCACTTTCAGGCCGGGCGTGTGGGTAAACCAGGCCTCGTTGCTTTGGGAGTGGAAGGGTCCGGCGGCGGTGCCGGCGCCAGTGGGCATGCGCACCACCACGTCGGCATTCTGGCCCCAGCGGTAGTGGCTTTTGGCCAAGTTGTTCACAATCTGGTTGAAGCCGCAGGTCACGAAATCGGCAAACTGCATTTCCACCATGGCCTTTTTGCCCTTGATGCTCAGGCCCAGCCCAGCCCCCACAATGGCCGACTCGCACAAAGGCGTGTTGCGCACCCGACCCTTGCCAAATTGCGCCACGAAGCCATCGGTAATCTTGAATACGCCGCCGTATTCGGCAATATCCTGGCCCATGAGTACCAGCTCGGGGTACCGCTCCATGCTCTGGCGCAGCCCGTCCGAAATGGCATCGACGTAGCGTTTGTCAGTTGTAGAACTTAGAGTTGAGAAGTTAGAACTAAGAGGCGAAACAGCTACACCAGCCGTTTCCGGAGCTCTAAGTTCTAAGCTCTCGTCTCTCAGCTCACCCACTGGCGCGTACATATCCGTTACTTCCTGCTCCGAGGCCGTGGGCATGGGCTCGGCGTCGGCCAGGCGCAGGCCTTCCTCGATTTCGCGCTTGATGGTTTCGCGGAAGCGCATGCGGGCTTCTTCATCGAGGATGCCCTCGGCCAGAAGCCACTTTTCGAAGTTCTCCACCGGGTCTTTTTGGGCCCACTGCTCAAACAGCTCCTGGGGCACGTACTTAGTGCCGCTGGCTTCCTCGTGGCCGCGCATGCGGAAGGTGAGGGCCTCCAGCAGCACGGGGCGGGGGTTCTGGCGCAGGTCTTCGGCCAGGCGGCGCACGGTGTCGTACACTTCCAACACGTTGTTGCCATCTACCTGCACGGCCTCCATGCCGTAGGCGGGGCCCTTATCCACAAAGTAGCGGAAGCGGAACTGCTCGTTGCTGGGGGTGCTGAGGCCGTAGCCGTTGTTTTCGATGATGAAGATGACCGGCAGTTGCCACACGGCGGCCACGTTTAGGGCCTCGTGGAAGTCGCCCTCCGAAGCGCCGCCGTCGCCGCTATACGTCACGGTTACTTTGGGCCGATTTTCCAGCGTATCGGCCAAAGCAATGCCGCCGGCCACGGCCAGCTGCGGCCCCAGATGCGAAATCATGCCCACGATGTGGTGCTCGTTGGTACCGAAGTGGAACGACCGGTCCCGGCCCTTGGTGAAGCCCAATGTTTTGCCCTGCCACTGGGCAAACAGCCGGTCGAGGGGCACGTTGCGGCCCGTGAACACGCCCAGGTTGCGGTGCAGGGGCAAAATGTACTCGTCCGAATCTAGGGCCAGGGTGCTGCCCACCGAAATGGCCTCCTGCCCAATACCCGAAAACCACTTACTCACCTTGCCCTGACGGAGCAGAATGAGCATTTTCTCCTCAATCATGCGGGGCTTGAGCAGATGCTGGTAGAGGTGGAGCAGGGTGTCGTTCGAGTAGTCTTTCCGGTCGAAGTGCATCGGGAATCGGCTGAGTGTGGTGGGTGGGGCCAAAAGTACGGGTTTGGGCCGGATGGGAAATTATAGCCGCCGGTTTGTGGAATAGGCAGGCACGCGGCATCTATCTTCGGGGCCCAATTCCCGGCCCTATCCTATCTGCATGATTCGACTCTACTCCTTCGGCCTGTTGCTGCCGCTCTCCTTCCCCGCCCTAGCCCAGCAGACCGATACCGTCCGGCTGTCTGAAGTGGTTGTGCCGGATTCTGTAATGCGCGTTACTTACCGTTGTCCAACTGTTCAATATATATCGAGCTACCACCGAATCCTCCCTTTCCTCCCCATCCAAGAACAACTCCGCCAAGTAGCCGGAGTGCAGGCCACGCCATACTCGGGCGCACCGGGGGCGCAGGTAGCGGTGCGGATTCGGGGGGCGGCCAGCCTGGCCAGCAACGCCCAGCCATTGTACGTGGTGGATGGGGTACCGGTATTTCAGCACACGTTCCGGCCGAATGCAAGCAACTCGCTCGGGGGCGTGGTGCCGGCCGAGGCTCAGGAGCTGGATGTGAACCCGCTGCTGAGCATTCCTAGTGAGGACATCGAGCAGGTGGAAGTGCTGAAAGGGGCCTACGAAACCGCGCTGTACGGCTCCCAGGGCATCAACGGCGTGATTCGCATTACTACCAAGCGGGGCACCAGCGGTAAGCCGCGCCTGCGCTACACCGGCTACGGCGGGGTGCAGCAGGCCCGTAACCGCTACGAGCTGCTGGATGCCCGAGAGCTTGCTACCCTCGCCAACGATGCCGAGCAGCGCTACAACCGCCCGCCCCGCTATTCGGCCGCAGAGTTGGCAGCCCTGAGTACCGGCACCGACTGGCAACAAGAGGTACTGCGTACGGCGGCAGTGCAGGAGCATTATGTAGGCCTGACGGGCGGCACCGCCGCTACTCGCTACGCTCTCGGGGCCGACTATTTGAACCAGCAGGGCGTGGTGTTAAACTCGCGGCTGCGCCGCTACTCCACCCGGGCTGCCTTCACGCAGCAGATAGGCCAGCGGCTGCGCCTGGAGGCAAGTGGTGGTCTGGCTCAGGTGGAGCAGCGGGTGCCAACGACAAACGTGGTGCCAGCAACCTTGTTTGCCCTGCCTACCCTTCCCTCCGACTTCGAGCCCGCCACGCCTACCACTACCAACCCGATGCGCCTAGCGCAGACCGACTACCAAACGCCCACGCACCGCCGGCTGCTGCTTCAGGCCCTAGCCCACTACGACTTGGGCGGGGGCCTGGCGTTGGATGGGCGGGTTGGGCTGGAGCGCGCTACGCTTCGCAGCCGCTCCTATCAGCCATACTTCGGCACGCCCTCAAGCTCTGTACAGGGCCTGTTTACTGCTTCTTATCGCCAGTGGGTGCTCAATCCGGCGCTCAGTTTTATCCGCCGCTTTAGGGAGGACCGGCACGCAGTTACGGCCCGCCTGGAAGCCATGCGTCAAGCCCAGTATACTACCTCCGAGCAAGCTGACTTTATGGTGGGCCAGCCGGCCAGCCTGAGCGGAAACGTCAGCACCGTCCAGGCCCGCCAGGATTTTTACCAGCTTACGGCTGGCTACACATTTGATGAGCGGTATCAGGTGCAAGCCACCCTCCGCCGCGACGGCGCGAGCTCCTTTGCCCCGGATAACCGGTGGGCCTGGCTCCCGGGGGCCCAGGTGCGCTGGCACGCGGCCCGGGAAAACTTCTGGACCTCAGCTCCCAGTACACTGGATGTGTGGGTGGGGTGGGGTCGCGCTTCAGGGGCGGGCCACTACGGCCGTAACTACTTTCAGATTCTAGTGCCGGGCCAGGGTGGTCTTGTACAGATATTACCTCTGGCTCTGCCCGAGCTTACCCGGCAGGTGGATGCAGGCGTTGAAGCCGGTCTTTTCAACAGCCACCTTACTGTAACGGCCCAGGCTTACGCCCGTCGCACTACTAGCACAGTGCACACACAGGGCCTGCTAACGTCGCCAAGAACTACTCAGGACTACCTGCACAACACCGGGCTGGAGCTGACGCTACAAGGCCACTGGCAGGCCGGCAAGCTGCAGGGTACCAGCCGGCTGGCCGCCGCCGTTAACCGTAACCGGTTTGAAACCAGTAGTATCACCTCGTACTTTTTTCCCTACCAGCGCACCCTCGATGGGCAACCCATCAGTACGTTTTACGGCTACCGCACCCAGGGCCTTGATGCTACCGGCAGCCCGCGCTACGAGAATGTGAACGGTAATGGACAAATCGACCCGCTGGATCGGCAACCGTTGGGCAGCGGCTTGCCCCGGCAGTTAGTCAGCTTCAGCCAGCAACTCACGCTGGGCCGGTTTGAGGCGCAGTTGCAGGCCGATGGCATGTTTGGCTACCAGATGTACAACACTACCCTGCAATTTCTGGATGCGACTAGCGGCTTCACCAATGCCTCCCGCCGGGTGCTGGACAGATGGACGCCCACGCATACCGATACGGATGTGCCGGTAGCGGGCACCAATCTACCAGTATTCAGCTCCTATACGCTGCAATCGGGCAACCACGTGCGGTTATCGGCCCTCACGTTCAGCTACAAAGTATGGGAGAAGGAGGCCCGCAACGTGCAGATCTGGCTGGGTGGCCAGAACCTGCTGGTGCTGTCGAAATACCGGGGTTATGACCCCAACGTCAGCTCCGCCGGCTCCGACAACCAGCAGGCTGGGCTGGATGTCGGCGCGTACCCAGTGGCGCGCACGTTTCTGGTGGGCGTGCGGGCTACTTTGTAAGTAAGCCTCGTATAGCAGCTGCCGAAAGCCGGAAACTTCTGTTTCGGGCGTCCGGTTGTGTACTTTGCCGGCCCATTCGGCCGTTTCCTTCCCGACTTCCCCTGCATGATTCATTTCGAAGAATTCACCCTTGCCAACGGCCTGCGCTGCATTGTGCACGAAGACCACAGCACCCCCATGGCCGTGCTCAACGTGCTCTACAACGTAGGTTCCCGCGATGAGAACCCCGAGCACACCGGCTTCGCCCACCTCTTTGAACACCTGATGTTTTCGGGCTCAGTGAATATTCCCAGCTACGACGAGCCGTTGCAGCTGGTAGGTGGCGAAAACAACGCCTTCACCTCCCCCGACATTACCAATTACTACCTCACCCTACCCGCTGCCAACCTGGAAACCGGTTTCTGGCTGGAATCGGATAGGATGCTGAACCTGGCTTTCTCCGAAAATGGTTTGGAAGTGCAGCGCAAGGTGGTAGTGGAGGAGTTCAAGCAGAACTACCTCAACCAGCCCTACGGCGACGTCTGGCTGAAGCTACGCCCTCTGGCCTACCAGCACCACCCCTATCAGTGGGCCACCATCGGCAAGGAAGTAGCGCACATCGAAGACGCCACCATGCAGCAGGTGCGCGACTTTTTCGCCAAGCACTACTCGCCCGCCAACGCCATTCTGGTAGTAGCCGGCGACGTGACAGTGACCGAAGCCCAGCGCTTGGCCGAAAAGTGGTTCGGGCCCATTCCGGGCGGCATCCGCTACGACCGGAACCTTACCCCGGAGCCCCGTCAGGAAGAAGCCCGTTTCCTGGAAATAACCGCCGAGGTTCCGCTGTCGGCGCTGTATAAGGTGTACCACATGCCTGGCCGGAGTGAGGCCGCCTATCACGCCGCCGATTTGCTGTCTGACGTGCTGGGCCGGGGCAAATCGAGCCGCCTGTACCAGCAATTGGTGAAGGAGCGGCCGTTGTTCAACTCTTTGTCGGCCTCGGTAATGGGCTCCCTGGAGCCAGGTTTGCTAGTGGTGAGTGGCAAGCTGAATGCCGGCGTTACGCTGGAAGAAGCTGACGCTGCCGTAGAAGCCGTGTTGGCTGAATTAAGTGCCACTGAGGTTCCGGCTGAAGAGCTGGAGAAGGTAAAGAATCAAGCGGAGGTCAGCATCGTGTTTAGTGAGATAGAGCTGCTGAACCGAGCCATGAATCTGGCCTTTAGTAAGCTTCTCGGCGACGCCAACTTGGTGAATGAAGAAAGCGCCAAGGTACAGGCCGTAACGCCCGCCCAAGTGCAAGCGGCCGCCCAGGAGGTGTTGCGCCCCACCAACTGCAGCACCCTCTACTACCGCGCCCAGCCCGTAGCCGAAACCGTTTTAACGGCGGAAGAAGTAGAAGCTTAGTTCCTAGTCGAGCTGAACATAAAATCCCCGACCGGCAGTGCCGGTCGGGGATTTTATGTTCAGGTGCTGAAGCTAGCAAGCAGAGCAGGCCCGTGGCTTACCAGCCACTGCCGCCGCTACCCCAACCGTCATCAGCCTTTTTCTTGGGGGCAGCTTTCTTCACCGGAGCAGCCGTTTTTTTGGTAGCCGTGGTGCCGGCACCGCCTGCTTTGGTGGCAGCGCTAGCACTAGCTGCTTTGGAAGCCGGGGCAGGGGTAGCGGCTACCGGAGCGGGCTCAGGCTCGGGAGCTACAATAGGGGCGGGAGCAGGCGTAGGCGGAACCGGGTCAGAGGCGCGCACTGAGCGACGGATGTAGGGGGCCAAGGGGCGTCCCCGATAGTCGGTGGTTACGCGGCGCGAAGGAGCAGCCGAGAAACCCGGAGCCAGGCTAGCGCCAATTGGCTGCTCGGGGGCAGAGGCAGCTGCTCCGCCGCCAGCGGCCGAGCCACTGGCACCCCATTCGCCACCTGCTGGGGCAGCGGCCGGAGTTGGGGCCGCAACCGGCTCAGCAACTGGCGCTACAGCTGCTTTAGTAGCCGTTTTGGTAGCAGTAGTAGTGGTTTTCTTGGCCGCAGGTTTGGCCGCCGGAGCGCCCCAACCATCGGAAGAACCCCAGCCGTCATCGGCCTTTTTTTTCTGTGCAGCCGCTGGGGCTGCTATCAGTACGCCACCTAGCAGCAGGAGCGGGAGGAATTGTCGAGTCATGGTAAACGGAATATTTAGCAGCTTCTTACCGCAAAGGTACGGCACCCTGCGCGGGCCCAAAACCCCCGCTTCATATTTTGCCCAAACGTAAGCGTCGGTAGTAAGTTCCCGGTAGCCGCTACAAAAAAGCAACCAACAGACTCTCCGGCGCTTACGCACATTTTCAGGGCTAACGCTCGGCCATTCGCTTTCGGTATACTTACGACCACCGAGGAAAAGCAGGTTGTGGTCATAGTAGAAACTTAGCAGTTTCGCCTGATGCTAGTACCCTGCTACTCACACCAACTGCCCGCTCGCAGCCAAGCGGAACAGGCAGTTGGTTCACCTTAGATCAAATTATCTGACAGGAGGCGAGTTACCAGCCAGCCGCTACTGTTGAGTTGTCAGTGGGCTGCTGGGACGTGACGGTGGTGTTAGCGGAGGTTTTGCGCAGGGGTCGGCCATTGTAGTCGGTGCTCACGCCCCGGTGGGGAGCAGTATTCATACCGGGAGCTAACATCACCCCCGAAGAGCGCATCATGGGGTCCTCTTGGGCTACGTCTACTGAGCGGGGGCGCTTGGATTTAGCCTTCACCACGGGGCGGCCGTGGTAGTCGGTGCTGGTACCCCGGTAGGGAGAAGAGCTCATACCCGGTGCCACCAGCACCCCCGATGACTGCATCATCGGGTCACTGTCGGAGGCTGCTACGGTGGGCGTTTCAGCACCCCGCACTTCCCACCCCGATACTTCCTGCTGAGCCGGTGCACCCGTCGTCCAACCCCAATCGTCATCGGCAGCTGGCGCCGCGCTGCTGTTAGCCGCTTTGGAAGCCGGCGCTTTTTTTACTGTTTGAGCCTGGGCCTGGGGCGCGCTGAGGAAGGCCGCCGCAACAGCGGCAGCGAAGAGAAACCGTTTCATCGGAGTACAAAGCAAGAAAGGTGGATACTTGTGCCCACTTGGCCGCGGGCTACTGCCAACGGCCGACTGACGGGTGGCGCCCCACGTCCAGTACTGTGTGCCGGTTGTGTTTGGGTACTTTGCAGCAACCGTACCAACTTTTGCAGCCACCGGCTTGGAACGGAAAATTCATGATTGCCCGGGCTGTTTTGAGCCTGAAATGACGTTTAGTTGCGGGTAAAACGCCTAAAACACGAGTCTACCAGTGGGGCTTTTAGCAACAACCCGTAATCAACTTACCTTTGTGCTATGATGCAGGATACCATTGCCCGCGTACGGGCGGAAATTGATGCCTTCGACCTTGCTACTGCCGAGCAGCTCGACCAGTTTCGCATTGCCTACACCGGCCGTAAAGGTCAGTTAGCCGACCTGTTTGATCAGCTTAAAACCGTACCCCAGGAAGACCGGCGGGCCGTGGGCCAGGAGCTTAACCAGCTGAAGCAGCTGGCCCAGGCCCGGTTTGAGCAGCGCCAGCAAGAGCTGGAAGCAGCCAGCTCCAACGCCCCCGCCGACCCGACCTTTGATTACACCCTGCCCACTGTACCCCAGGCCCTGGGCACCCGTCACCCGTTGAGTTTGGTGCGGGAAGAAATTGTGCGGATTCTGGCTCGGATCGGCTTTAATGTGGCCGAGGGACCCGAAATTGAGGACGACTGGCACAACTTCACCGCCCTAAACTTTCCCGAAAACCATCCTGCCCGCGACATGCAGGATACCTTTTTCGTGCACCGGGAGCCGGGCGAAGCCGAGTGGGTATTGCGCACCCACACCAGCCCCGTGCAGGTACGCGTGATGAAGTCGCAGAAACCGCCCATTCGCAGTATCATGCCGGGCCGGGTGTACCGCAACGAAGCTATTTCGGCTCGGGCCCACATGATGTTCCATCAGGTGGAGGCCTTGTTCGTGGATGAAAACGTGAGCTTCGCCGACCTGAAGCAGACAGTGTACTACTTCGTGCAGGAGTTGTTCGGTAGTGATATGCAGGTGCGGTTCCGGCCCTCGTTCTTTCCCTTCACCGAGCCTTCCGCAGAAATTGATATTACCTGCCTGATTTGCAAAGGCAAGGGCTGCAACATCTGCAAAGGCAGCGGCTGGGTTGAAATTGGCGGCTGCGGTATGGTAGACCCCGCCGTGCTTGAGCAGTCCGGCATCGACCCGGAGCGGTACTCGGGTTATGCCTGGGGTATGGGCATTGAGCGTATCACCATGCTCAAATATCAGATCAAAGACCTGCGCCTGTTCACGGAAAATGACACCCGCTTTCTGCGCCAGTTTGAAAGCGCGCAATAAGCACACTGTCTAGCCAAGGCACGCAAGCCGGTTGCAGAAGTTGACCTCCTGCAACCGGCTTGCGTTTTTCTGGACTCCTTGGCACCGCACTATTTCCGTTGCCTGCTCGTTTACTTGCCCGTACCCGTTTCCTGTTTCGTATGCTAGTATCATTCTCCCGCATCGGCCTGGCCTTAGCAGCTTTGGTTGTTACTGCTGGTATGTTCACGGCCTGCTCATCCTCGGGTGATGTACAGCCTCAGATTCCGCTAGCTGCCGTGAATGAAGTGCTTTTTCTGACGGATCAACAGAACAGCAACTTGCGCTTTGATAACGGGGCAGTATATGTGAAAGGTGGCGTGCGAGGCATTATTGTAGTGCGGCAGAACGCAAATACCTACCTGGCCTTCGAGCGGAATTGCCCCTACCAGCCGCAGGATACCTGCGCCCGGGTGAAAGTGGAGCCATTCCTGCGCCTCTATGACGCATGTTGCAACTCTCAATTTAGCTTGCAGGGCCAGCCCCAAGGAGGCCCTGCCTCCCGGGCCTTACGCCAATATTCAACTGCACTTTCCGGCAACACTTTGACAATCACCAATTAGTGAAATTGTCGTAAAAATTTCAAAACACATGTTTGGACCTTCGAAAACTTTGGTCTAATATTGCACCAGCAACGGCAGAAAACGCCGCCATAACCGCTTCCTTAGCTCAGCCGGTTAGAGCATCTGACTGTTAATCAGAGGGTCCCTGGTTCGAGCCCAGGAGGGAGCGCACAAGCCCGGTAGTAGACTTTACAATAGTCTGTTACCGGGCTTTTTTGCGTTTGTTTCTGCAGCGCGCAGTGCTATGGTAGGTAATGCTCCTAATGAAACAATGAGCCGCACGCTTACGGTTGCCTTCAAGTGATACACCCACTCCATTGAATTGGGGGAGACAGCAGGCTAACTGATTTCGTGACGACGGGCTGGTAAAGCTAACTTTTAACTTTTTTCCGGCTAACACAGTACGTACTAGTGGTACCGGGCTGTCCGGTGCTGCGTGTTCCTCTCTCCTGCCTTGCCATGAATACCTTTCGCTTCCCCGTTATTGGCGCTTTGCTGGTGCTGCTCACCTTCTCCCTTAGTAGCTGCGACGCCATTGCCACTGTTTTCAAAGCTGGTGCCTGGACGGGCATCATTGGTGTGTTTCTGGTGGTTCTGCTGGTATGGTTTGTCATCAACCGTTTCCGCCGCCCCTAATTTCTAGCCCATATAAACAGCAAAGGCCGCTTCCAATAGGTGAGCGGCCTTTGCTGTTTTAAAAAGTAATGGGTTACTGCTTCAGCAAGCGCAGCACGTTGGTTCCGGCTGCGGTGCGCAGGCGCACCAGGTATATACCTGCGGGCTGGTTCTCCAGGTGAATCTGCCCGTTCGCTCCCACAATTTGCACGGTTTTCCCAACTACGTTCAGCACTTCAGCCTGCGTGACACTGCCAGCCACGGGCACTTGTAGTTGAAAATGCCCGGTACCAGGGTTGGGGGTTATCCAGGCCTGTACGGAGCCGGCCGCCGCCGATACGGCCACGACCTGCGACAGAGTTTGCGTACCATCAGTATCTACCTGCCGCAACCGGTAGTAGGCCACTGTAGCCAGCGGCTGGGTATCGGTGAACCGGTAGTGTTGGCTGGTAGCGGTGGTACCCCGCCCGGCCACAGTGCCAACGGATTCAAACTTCTCACCATCCGCACTGCGCTCCACCACAAAACGGTCGTTGGCGAGTTCCTGGGCAGTCTGCCAGTTGCATACTACCGCTGAGCTGGCGCGCTGGGCCGAGAAGCCGACCAACTGTACGGGCAATGGCCCACCAACCCGCGAGGATACGGCGAAGGGCGAGAAGCTTTTGATACCGCCGCGACTAATGGAATATGTGGTTCCCCTATCGTTGGTAACTGCACCCGTGGTAGCTATACCAGGGTCCCACTGGTTGGTGGTAGTGCTGTAGTGCTCCAGTCGGGCTTGGGCAGGCGTAAAATTGGACATATGTGCAGAAGCGGGCCACTGCAGCTGCAAGGTTACATCGGAGTTGCCGGCTACTTCTTCTTCCACAAACCACGTCCGGGTTACGTTGCGGTTACGAGTGGCTACCCCATTGCCGTTGCGGCCCGTGTAGCTAGGAAACATTTCGTTCTTCACCTGTACGCTGAATACGTCTTCCGACCGATCAGCCGTCTGGGTTAGGAAAGCGGGGGTATACGTGGTGCCGGTGCCTACTGGGTACTTCACGGCAACGCCATCGGCCAACACCGTTTGCTTAAGGGTGCCCAAGCCGTCGGTACGGATAAAGGTATTGTTGTCGCCACCCAGTATTTTACCACCCCGGATAATTGTGAGGTCGTAGCCGCCCAGTGTGAGGTAGGAGGCGCCGCTCAGCGTGAGGTCACCGTTGATGATGGTGCTGCCGGTGAGCAGCTTCTCGCTGGTACCATCCACCACCAGGTTCCCGTAGTTCAGGCTGCTCAGCTCAGTCTTGCCGCCGTCGCGCACATATTTCACCGTGCTCTTGTTGGCTATGCGGCCCAGGGCGGGCACCTGCCCGCCGCCGCGCTGGATATCCAGGGTGGCATTATCCAGTACATCTATAGTTCCGGAAATGCCATTACCGCCGCCGTTCAGAATGAGCAAGTAGGCGGCCGTCGTGCCATCACCCACCACAATTTTAGAGTTTGTGCCACTTACCGTCCAGTTGGCCGCAATCCGGTCGTTCTTTACCTCAGAGAGGATGTAATAGGTGCGCCCGGCCGTGGTGAAGTTGTCAGGGGCAGTGCCCTTTCCATCCTTATTGGGTGCCCAGCTGGCCAGAGTATTCAGGTTGCCGGTGCCTCTGTAGTAGAACACATTGGTTTCGGGGGTTACCGTCACATCATCCACCGAAAGGCCGTTGCCGTTGGTATCGTTGTTCAACTCGTAGCGCCACCGCAGCATTATTTCGCTATTGGCGGCCAGGTTCACATCCTGAATGGTGTAGGTACGGGTCCGGCGGTTGGCCGAGGAATTGCCGTTCTTGTTGTCAATTACGGTAGCGGTAGAGGGGGCGTCCACGTTCAGGGTGGGCACATTCGTCCAAGTACCCGTGGTGGCCGAGGTGATGGCGCTGGTGCTGGTGCGGTAATCAAAGGAAACCTGAGCATCGTCCTGCCGGCCGGAGTTGTACCACTGCTCCATGGCGAAGGATACCCCCAGATTTTTGATGACGGCACCGGTGGTATTTTTGAAGCGCATGGCTACGTAGCCGGTGCCGGTAGTAGCAAAGGAAGCCACTCCCCCCAAGGCCCGGTCAGCGTCGCCGGAGGCTCCAAAATGATAGAAATTGGCAGTGGTAGTAGAGCCGTCGTTGGCGACGCAGGGCACATTCTGGTACGTACCGTACTGGATGTACACTCCGGGAATGGTTGAGTTACTGGAAAAGGTGGTTTTACCGGCCAGGGAGTTGAAGTTCTCGGTGTACGGGGCCACAGAGGCTAAATTGATTTGCCCGACGGCAGGCTGCACGAAGCCTAGCGTACCTAACGCCAGTAGAAAAGGGTAGAGTTGTTTCATAGCAAGAAAAAGGAGCAGAATTGGTATACCGCTGAAGTCCTATTCGAGAACAGCACCGCAAATCTACTGTATTCCTCTTTAACCTGCTATTAGTTAGCTTCACATCAAGTATATATAAACCACTAAATAAAAAAGGGCTTCTTCCGAAGCCCTTTTCACAATCAGCAAAACGCTGAAATATTCTATTTTTTACTTGGCATTGTACCCACAATATGGTCCCAGATAGTGGTGCTCACGCCAAATGCTACCTCATCTTGGCGGTAGTGGTGCATGGCGTGGTGGTGCCACCAGAATTTCAGGAAGTTTTTCGGGGGGGCGTATACGTGAATGGCGTAATGCACAAATAAATACAGCGCGTACCCAAACACAAAACCCGCCAGCACCCCAAAGCCTGCGTTACCCAGGGTAAAGCGGAAAATGAAGAACAGCAAGGAGGCTACGAACACCGTCAGGATGGGTGGCATGGCCAGACGGGTCTTATCCTTCGGAAACTCGTGGTGTACACCGTGCATGGTGTACTGAAACTTGGCCTTACCGGGCGTGTCCGTATTCATGTGGTAGAGAAACCGGTGCATCAGGTACTCGACCAGCGTGAACAGAAACCAGCCACCCAGAAACAGGCCAAACGCCGACAGCCCCGTCAGCAAGCCCCGGCTCAGGCTGTAGTACAGGCTCACGGCCGCCACGGCGAAGAAAATACTAAGTGGCCCCGCAATGTGCGTGTGCGTGAGACGCTCCAGCACAGGGTTTTCAAACAGTCGGGCCGAGCCTTTGTGCTTGGGCCTGATGGCTTCGGCAGGCTTAGCCGGCGTTACAACAGAACGGGTTTCCGGAATTTCGGAAGTTGAATTCATACCAGTACAGGAATGATGAAGACGCAAAAATACACACGCTCACGCAAATACCTGGCCCCACAGCTCCTCTATTACGCGGAGGCTTGGTACCGGGCCAGCATCTGCTGCACGGCTTCTACCGAGCAGGTAGGGGCCGTGCAGCGCAGCGGTGCACGGTCGTAGAACCGCTGACGAGCGGCCAAGGTTTCGTGGAGGCGGTTTTGTAGGGCCGCGGCATCGGGGAGGGCGGCTAGCAGCGGACGGGTGGCCGCCGCCGCCAGCAACCGGCGCGTGAGTTCCAGCACCGGCACGGCGAGATAAAGCGTGAGGCCGGTAGCCAACAGCACGTCCAGGTTATGGTGGTAGCAGGGAGTGCCGCCCCCGGTAGCCAGCACCACGCGCGGGTGCTCCGCTACCACGTCCCGCAGCACATCGGCCTCCCGCTGGCGGAAATACTCCTCCCCGTCCTGGGCAAATATTTCCGATACGCTCCGCTGCTCTCGGCGCACAATTTCCTCATCCAGGTCCAGGAAGGGCAGCTCGTTGGCCACCGCCAGCGCCCGGCCCAGGGTGGTTTTGCCCGCACCGGGCATGCCAATCAGGTAGAGGCGCATAGAGAAAATGTGTGGAGAATATGAGGAATGTAGGAGGGGATGTGACAAATGATAAGTGGCGAAAAAAGGGTGCATGTAATTCCCACATTCCTCACATTTTTCCCATTTCTCACATTACTTCCCGCGTTCATAAGTTACCCCAACTTCACGCGGGGGTCTAGCACGGCGTAGAGCACATCGACTACAATATTCACCACCACAAACAAGGCGGCAATGAAGATGGTAGCACCCATGACTACCGGAAAATCCAGATTCTCGACGGCGCGCAGGGTTACGGTGCCTAAGCCCTTCCAGTTGAAGATGTACTCAATAAAAAATGCCCCGGCCATCAAGGAAGCCAGCCACCCCGACACGGCCGTGATAACCGGGTTCAGCGCGTTTTTGAGGGCGTGCCCCAGCACAGTACGGTAACCTGACAGACCCTTGGCCCGAGCGGTGCGGATATAGTCCTGGCTCATTACATCGAGCATGGAGGAGCGGGTGAGCTGCACGATAACCGCCAGGGGCCGTACGCCCAGCGCAAAGGCCGGCAGCAACAGGTTTTTCAGCACCAGATGGCGACCAGTGAACGGGTCGGTTTCGAAGAGTTGGCCGGTGAGGTTGAGGCCCGTCCAGCGGCTCCAGTAAAACCCGAATGTCATGGCAATGAGAATGGCGGCCACGAAAGACGGCACCGAAATACCCAGCACCGAGGTAGACACCAGCACCCTATCGAGCCAGGAGTGGGGCCGCAGGGCCGCCAGCATTCCCAGCCCGATGCCCACCACTGCCGCCAGCAGCATAGCCGCCAACGCCAGCCAGAGCGTGCCGGTAAAGTGGTCGAGCAATATATCCAGCACCTCCTTGTTGCTTTGGAAAGAGCGGCGCAGGTAGGGCGTTTTCAGCACCAGGGCCTTCTCCGCGCCCAACGGCAGCACTTGCAGGCCGCCGTATTTCGCCACTCCGGCTGAGTCGCGCGGGTGCACGCCTACCGGCGACACATCATTGAGGTAGCCCAGCAGCTGTACCGGCAGCGGCTGGTCGAGGCCTAGGTCCTGGGCAATGGCGGCGCGGGTAGCGGCATCGGAGCGTTGGCCGGCCAGCAGGGCTACCGGGTCGCCGGGCAGCACCTGAAACAGAAAAAACACCGTGAGAGCCACGCCCAGCAGCACCAGCGCGCCCTGCCACAACCGACTGAGGATAAAACCAATCATTGGTTTTTGGTTAATGGTTTTTTGTTTTTCGCACTAGCTTTCTGCCGACAATCTGCTTTATCAGGCAGCTTAAAAGTCAAAAAACAAAAAACCAGTAACGAGAAACCAGTCTAGAGCAGTTCTTCCAGCTTACTGGTTTCCGGGATGTCGTGGTAGTGGTACTTGCCTTTCACGGTGCCATCCTGGAGCAGAATAAAGCCGGGGTTGGAGCGAATCATGGATTTGAGCACTGTGGCATCGGCGAAGTAGTAGGTGCCGGGTAGGTTCACATCGTGGCGGAAGGCATCAAACTCCTGGGGGCTGCTGCTGGTGACGATGAGCGGCTGAATCTGCTTGCGCGACTTGGCAGCTTCCGTCATCAGCTTGTTGATATCCTTGAACCGGTCCCGGTCGGCCGACTGGGTGCTCTGCACGATGAGCAGCAGCTTGTTGCCTTTCAGAATATCCTGGGTGTGGTCGGTGCCGTCGGCGTCGAAGATGGAGAAGTCGGTAATGACCGGCTTGCTCACGTCGGGGTTCAGCACTTCCATACTCTTGTATTTCCAGGTGGAGTCGGTGGGGTATTCGGCAAAGGTTTTGGATTCGCCGTTGCGCTCCATCACGTACTGATACTTGGCCTGTTCCTGGGGCTTCATCAGCTTGGGAATGTTATTGCCCATCTTGTAGGGCAGAAAATCGAAGTAAGGCAAATGGCCCAGTGCCCGCACCCCAATACCCACCGCTACCGCTGAGGCAATGGTGATGTACATGACGCCGGTAGTACCTTTGGCAAACACGCGGCGCAGATAGCGCTGGTTCAGGAATACTACCACCCAGAGAGCCAGCAGTACCATGTCCTTGGTAAATGAGGCCCAGGGTGTGAGCTTGATAAAGTCGCCGAAGCAGCCACAGTCGGTTACCTTGTTGAAGGCGGCTGAGTAGAAGGTGAGGAACCCAAAGAACACCAGCAGGGCCAGCAGTACCCACAGGGTTTTGCGCAGCATCCAGCGCAGCAGCAAGGCCACGCCCAGCACCACTTCCAGGGAGCTAAGCACCAAACTGAGCGTGCGGGAATGCGGCACGAACACGCTGAAGAAGGAGCCGAAGTCCTTGGCAAATACCTCAAAGTATTCTTCCAGCTTCAGGGCCGTGCCGATGGGGTCGTTGAGCTTCACGAGGCCCGAGAAGATAAACACGATGCCCAGCAGCAGCCAGCAGATGCGGGTGAGTAGTTTCATGAACGGCGGTGAGTAACGAGAGTAGCGGCGTAGCGGAGGAAATGCTCGGTTACGCCCGGCCTACATGGAGAGTACAGGTTGAAATGAATGCGCTGAGGCTACTACGCAAATGTATGGTCGGAAGCTACTTACTCCGCTATTCGGCGGCTACCTTACTCATCCCAAGTCCCATTTTTATCAGTACGAACACGGCGTAGTTTAGCATGTCGCGGTAATTGGCTTCCACGCCTTCCGAAACCCGGGTGAGGCCGCCCAAATCCTCAATCTGCTTAGTGCGGTGCAGCTTCATCAGGATAATGTCGGTGATGCTTTCAATGCGCATCTGCCGCCAGGCCTCGCCATAGTCATGGTTTTTGGCGAAGAGCAGCTGGCGGTTTTCCTCCACCTGCGCATCGTAGGCCTCGGCCACGGCGGCGGGCTCCAGCTCCAGCGGAGCATCGGCGGGCAGGCGCAGCTGCATCAGGGCAATAACACAGTAGTTGATGATGGCTACAAACTCCTCCTCCACGCCATCGGCCACCAGCTGGGTACCTTTCTCCTGGATGCTGCGGATGCGCTGGGCCTTGATGTAAATCTGGTCGGTAACGGAGGGCAGCCGCAGGATGCGCCAGGCCGTGCCGTAGTCGTGGGTTTTGGCCAGAAACAGCGTCCGGCACTGGGCAATTACCCGGTTATACTCAAGCTGGGTTTGATTCTCCAAGTTTTTGCGGCTATTTTGTTGCTCTTCGCCCTTTTATCATGCTGAGCGCAGCCGAAGCATCTCTACCGAGGGTAGTCAATGCTACTGCACCGAAGCGGTAGAGATGCTTCGGCTGCGCTCAGCATGACGGCCTTTCCTAATATTTACTGCCATGTTCCAGGCCCCGCAAGATACGTGCTTTTCCCCGAGGCTGACGCTACGCTGCCCCGGCGGACGGGTGCTGGATTTGCGCCGCCCGCAGGTGATGGGCATCCTGAACCTGACTCCCGATTCGTTTTACCAAGGCAGCCGCGTAGCCTCCGAGGATGAGCTGCTGCAGCGGGCCGGCCGTATGCTGGAGGCCGGCGCGGCCATCTTGGATTTGGGCGCCTACTCCACCCGCCCCGGCGCCGAAGATATTGCAGTGGAAGAGGAAAAGCGCCGCCTGCTGCCCGCCGTGGCCGCCCTGCGCCAAGCCTTCCCGCAGGCCTTCATTTCCGTGGATACCTTTCGGGCCGAGGTGGCCGCCGCGGCCGTAGCCGCCGGGGCCGACATCCTCAACGACGTGAGCGGGGGCCAGCTGGACCCCGAGATGCTGCCCACCGCCGGCCGCCTGGGAGTGCCCTACATCCTGATGCACATGCGCGGCACGCCCGCCACTATGACCCAGCTCACCCACTACGAGGGCGACCTAGTGCTGGAGCTGGTGCGCTACTTCCGGGATAAGCTCACGGAGCTGCGCCAGCATGGTGTGACCGACGTAGTGCTGGATCCCGGCTTCGGGTTTGCCAAAACGCCGGTTCAGGGCCACGAACTGCTGCGGCGGCTGCGGGAGCTGCACATTCTAGGCTTGCCGATACTCGCCGGCCTTTCGCGCAAAAGTATGGTGTACAAGCCCCTGGGCCTCACGCCTGAGGCCGCCCTGGCCGGCACCGTGAGCGTAAACACCATGGCCGTGCTGAACGGGGCCCGCCTGTTGCGCGTACACGATGTGGCGGAAGCGGCGCAAACCATTCAACTGGTACTCAATACTTTTCCTGACCTTTTCCCGTGATAGGCTCCTTCGGCATCGGCTTCCTGCGCATTGGCTGGATAGACGTCGTGGACGTGCTATTGGTCACGGTATTGTTTTATCAGCTCTACAAACTGCTGACCGGCAGCGTGGCCCTGAAGGTCTTTCTGGGCTTCATGTCCCTGTACCTGTTTTACCTGGTGGTGAAGGCGGCTGGCATGGAGCTGCTCACCAGCATTTTGGGGCAGTTTATGAGTGTGGGCGTACTGGCCGGCATCATTCTGTTTCAGCAGGAAATTCGACGGTTTTTGCTGAACGTAGGCAAGGCTACCAGCTTCGGCAACCGCCTGCGCATGTTTTCCTGGCGGCGGGAGCCCCAGCAGGAGCGCATGAACATCACCCCGTTTATTGAGGCCGCCAAAAGCCTGGCCAGCAAGCAAACCGGGGCTCTGATTGCCTTCAGCATGGCCTCCGACCTGAAGTTCTTCGCCGACTCCGGCGACCTACTGGATGCCGCCGTGAGCAAGCGTCTGCTCCTGAGCATCTTCAACAAAACCAGCCCCCTGCACGACGGAGCCGTGATTATCAGCAACGGCCGCATCAAAGCGGCGCGCTGCATTCTGCCCGTGAGCGAAAACCCCGATGTGCCGGCGGCCCTGGGCCTGCGCCACCGCGCCGCCATCGGCCTCACTGAGGTAACTGACGCCATTGTGCTGGTAGTGAGCGAGGAAACCAGCCAGATTTCATTGGTGCGGGGCGGGGAAGTATTCCGCAACCTGGCCCCCGCCGACCTGCGCGCCCGCCTCAACGAATTCCTGTTCGATATGGCTCCCAAACCGGCTGCGGCTGGTGCTACGAAGGAAGTAGCGGCGTAAACAAGCCCTATAGCAACCCCATGGCCCGGACTACGACTGAACAATGCCCTTTATGTTTTAGCCCATTAGAAGTGCGCCTATGCGCTCCTTGTGACGACTGTGGCAGTATGGTACCACTTGAGTTGGAACACCTACAGGCGAGCCGGCACTCGTACATCACCTACTCAGTTTACCAGGGACTAAGCCTCACGCTGTGTGACTTCTGTACTGTGGACTTTAGTAGTTACATTCCCAAATACTTTGGTTTCAAGAAGAGCGAAAGGCTACAGTTCGAAAACTTTGAGTATATAGCCAAGCTGAATCAGCCGACCGCATTACTCGATAAAGTTTGTCCGACCTGTAACCATAAACTAAGGTTTCTACGCTTTGTACAGGCTATGCGAGACCTGAATCAATAAAAAGCAGAGGCCCCACAATCTTGATTGTGGGGCCTCTGCTTTTGGAATGACACCTCTGAATTACGGCGTGTTCGTCACTACCTGGCCGCCTTCGGGTTGGGCCGCGCTCCGGTCCTTGAGGGTGCCTAACTCCTGGCCTACTTCAATAAACGCCTGAATAGCCTTGTCGATGTGGGCGCGGGTGTGGGCGGCGCTTAGCTGCACGCGGATGCGGGCCTGGCCTTTGGGCACTACGGGGAAGTAGAAGCCCACCACGTAGATACCCTTATCGAGCATTTTGGCGGCGAATTCCTGGGCCAGCTTGGCATCGTAGAGCATCACGGGCACGATGGGGTGCTCCCCGGGCTTGATGTCGAAGCCGGCGGCCGTCATCTTCTCGCGGAAGTATTTGGTATTTTCTTCGAGCTGGTCACGGAGCTGAGTGCTTTCCGTGAGCAACTCCAGTACCCGCAGACTAGCACCCACAATGGCGGGCGCGAGGGTGTTGCTGAACAGGTAAGGGCGGCTGCGCTGGCGCAGCATGTCGATGATTTCCTTACGGCCCGAAGTGAAGCCGCCCATGGCCCCGCCCAGCGCCTTGCCCAGCGTGCCGGTGATGATATCCACGCGGCCCAGCACGTTGCGGTACTCGTGGGTGCCCCGGCCAGTTTTGCCCAGGAAGCCCATCGAGTGGCACTCGTCAATCATCACCAGGGCCTCGTACTTATCGGCTAGGTCGCAGATTTTGTCGAGTTGGGCGATGGTGCCGTCCATGCTGAACGAACCATCCGTGACGATGATGCGGTGGCGGGTACCTTTGGCCTGGGCGTCCTGGAGCTGCTTTTCCAGGTCGGCCATGTCGTTGTGATTGTAGCGGTAGCGCTGGGCCTTGCACAGGCGCACGCCATCAATGATGCTGGCGTGGTTCAGCGCGTCGGAAATAATAGCGTCTTGCTCGTTGAATAAGGGCTCGAACACCCCGCCGTTAGCATCAAAGGCGGCCGCGTACAGAATGGTATCCTCGGTGCCCAGGAACTCGGCCAGCTTGGCTTCCAGCTGCTTATGAATATCCTGGGTACCGCAGATGAAGCGCACCGACGACATGCCGTAGCCGTGGGTGTCAATGGCCTCCTTGGCGGCCTTCACCACCTCGGGGTGCGAGGACAGGCCCAGGTAGTTGTTGGCGCAGAAGTTGAGCACCTCCCCCGCTTCCTGCGTTTCAATTTCGGCGCCCTGGGGGGAGGTTATTACCCGCTCTTTCTTGTAGAGGCCGGCTTCTTTGATTTCCTGGAGCTGCTGCTGCAGGTCGGGCTGAAGGGTGGTGTACATCGGTGAGGTTGTGAGTTAGTAACTTGGTGAGTGGGAGGTTGCGTGGCAAAGGTAAACCGTTTCACCCCACCCCCGGCCCCTCCCCTCCGGGAGAGGGGTGCGTTCAAAGACCTATTGGACTCGCGTCTGGCACCCCTCTCCCGGAGGGGAGGGGCCGGGGGTGGGGTCACCGCCCGAAAAACGCCTGCACGCCGCGCCGGCCGCTGGCCATCAGGCGCTGCTTGTCGGCGTCGGGCATGCGCTTGATTTTGGGGGCGAAGCCTTCGGTGTTGATGCTGATAGTACGGGGCCAGTCCTGGGCGCGGGTGGGGTTGAGGGTTTCCTCGGTGAGGTTGTACAGGGCCCCGATATAGCTGGAAAAGCCGTTGATATCATAAGGGGCTAGTTCCTGGCGGCCGGTGGGCAGCGTGTCGCAGGCAATCTGCTCGGCCCGGTCTAGGCGCAGGCCCAGGGTTTCGGGGTTGTAGACGTGGCCGCTAGCATCGGGGGTGGTGGAGGCCGAGAGTTGGGCTGGCAGGTAGCGCGGGTGGTCGAACAGCTCCACGGGGTAATTGGCCAGCAGCCCCCCATCTACCAGCACCTGCACGGGCTGACCTTTTTGGGGCTTGCCCTGGATGACGTTGCCCCGCGCATCGAGCAGTACGGCCCGGAAGTAGAGTGGGATACTCATGCTGATGCGCACGGCATCGGCCACGCGCATGCTGGGGTTGGTTTCGTAGCTGAACACCTGCACGCGCTGCTGGGTAAGGTTGGTGCCGGTGGTGTATAGGTCGCGGAAGCGGCCGGGCTGCTGCTGGGCCAGCTGGTGCAGCTCCAGCAGCGTGAGGTTAGGGCGGTTGGTTTTGCGGGCTACCAGCTGCAGCATGTGCTGGGTGAGGGCGTCGCCGCGGTACCAGCCAAACTGCTTGGTGAGGCGGTGGCTGCCCCCGATAAACAGGAACCGCCCATCGTTGAAACGCTGAATAGGCGTGTTGTTCACTACGGCGGTAATTTCCTGGGGCGAGTAGCCCACGGCCAGCAGCGCCGCCTGAATGGCTCCGGCCGAGGTGCCGCCCACCCGCTGCAAACCAGCCAGCACACCCTGCTTTTCCAGCTCCTCCAGGGCCCCGCCGTAGGCTACGCCCCGGATGCCGCCGCCCTCCATCACCAGGTTGCGGTACACCGGTCGCGCCACCGGCTGAGCAGTTACCGGCCCAATTTGCAGTAGTAACCCACTCAACATCAGCAGAAACCAATAGCGCATAGCTTTCAAAAAAGGAGAATAACCCGTGGAGCCCAAAGATACCAGGTGCGGTGCGTTTGCCCTGCATTCTGGGGGACTACCGAAAGCCCTCTGGCCCCGTATCTTTGCATTCCTCTACCACCCTTTTTTCTTCACCACCCTCCCGAATGGCTACATCCAGCACTTCCGCCGCTACTACCTCCGGCGACACCATCCTCGTTATTGGCGCCGGCGGACAGCTGGGCCTGGAGCTGACCCACGAGCTGCGCCAGCTGTACGGGGCCTCCAACGTGGTAGCCGCCGACGTGCGCCCCCCCCAGGATGCCGAAACCGCCCAGGCCGGCCCCTTCGAGCTGCTGGATGTGCTGGATAAAAACCGCCTGGAAGAAGTGATGCGCCAGTACAAGCCCAAGCAGGTGTATCACTTGGCGGCGCTGCTCTCGGCCACGGCCGAGAAGAACCCTAAGTTTGGCTGGCAGCTGAACATGGACGGGCTGTTTCACGTGCTGGACGCAGCCGTGGCCTTGGGCGTGAAGCAGGTATACTGGCCCAGCAGCATAGCCGTGTTCGGGCCCGATACCCCCCGCCACAACACGCCCCAGCTCACCATCATGAACCCTAACACGGTGTACGGCATCAGCAAGCTGGCCGGGGAGCAGTGGTGCGAGTGGTACTTCCGCAAGCACGGCCTGGATGTGCGCAGCCTGCGCTACCCCGGCCTCATCGGCTACAAGAGCCTGCCCGGCGGCGGCACCACCGACTACGCCGTGGACATCTACCACAAAGCCGTGGCCGGCGAGAACTTCGAGTGCTTCCTCAAGGAGGACACTTACCTGCCCATGATGTACATGCCCGACGCGCTAAAAGCCACCCTGGACCTGATGCACGCCCCCGCCGACAACATTAAGGTGCGCAGCTCCTACAACCTGGGCGCCATGAGCTTCAGCCCCGAGGAAATTACCGCCAGCATCCAGCGCCACTACCCCGATTTCCAGGTAACCTACCAGCCCGACCAGCGCCAGCAGATTGCCGACTCCTGGCCCGCCAGCATCGACGACAGCAAGGCCCGCCAGGACTGGAACTGGCAGCCCCAGTTCACGCTGGATAAAATGACCGACGACATGCTGCTGCATTTGAAGGAAGCCGTGGTGCTGAAGTAGTATGGGCGTTATGGGCTTCTTGGTTGGACTGGCCCTTAATGCCGGCGCTGTTTACCTGATATATTGGTTTTTTCGTACCATTATCCGGCGCTACTACGGCAACGTGCGTTCTGCCAATCCATTTCAGGCCGGCTGGGCACAGTTGCTGGACCAGTATGAAAGCTCGCATGGCATGTTGCGCATGGTCCCATTCTACGCCCTTATTGGGGGGATATGGTACAACGATGTACTGCAGATTGGCTTTGATGCGCAGGATGTCGTCATCCGCAACAACATGGGATTTTCTTCCCTGGTCAGAATCCCGTACAGCCATATTGAATTGCTGCAGCAACCAGAGCCATTTAAGGCAACTTCCCTGAGCGAAACCGAATACACACCCGGTTTATTTCAGGTCGGTATGGTTGAAGTTGGCCTGGATGCGTATTGGACTGAGCAATTCCTGCAACGTATGGCCGCAGCCGATATTTCTGCCACTTCCTGATTCCTGGTCTTGGCCAAAAACGAAAACGCCCTACCTCTCCGGTGGGGCGTTTTCGTTTTTGGCTGCCCCGGCCAACCTCCGGGCAAGCCGTGCGTTTCTGAGCAAGAACCGATACCGCCCTCCCCATGATTGTCAACTACGTGCCTACCGGCTGGCAGATTATCTACCAGCAAGCTCATGCGCTACTGGCGGCGCAGCTGCTGCATCAGTGGCCCGCGTTTTTGCCCCCCGACCGGTGGGTGGGCCTGCTGGCCGCCGCCGCCCAGCACGATGATGAGCAGGCCGACTGGACCGGGCACTACGGCCTCACGCCCGCCGGGGCCCCAGCCAACTTCACCATGAAGGAATTTTCCCTGGAGCAGGCCACCCGCCTGATGCGCGCCGCTCGCTTTCAGGGGCGCTGGCGGAGCTTGCTTACCAGTCTGCACCTGAGCACGCTGTACGAGAGTCTGCGGGGTCAGAAGGCGGAAATTGACAGCTTCCTGGATGAGCAGCTAGCCTGCCAGAAAACCTGGCGGCGCGAGTTGAAGCTCAAAAAGGCCGAGGCCGACCAAGCTTATACGCTCCTGCACTGGTGCGACCGGCTCAGCCTGATTTTGTGCCGTCAGGAGCTACCGGAAATGGGCCGGGCCCTGGAAATTTATCACGGCCCCAATGGCCGCCGCTACGAGGTACTGCGCCCGGCCGAGGCCGGCCCCGTGCAGGTACAGCCCTGGCCCTTCCGCGAAACGCATTTTTCGGTAAGCGTGGAGGCTACGGTGCTGGCTCAGCTGCAGTTTCGGGATGATGAGGAGCTGGCCCAGGCCCTGCGCAAAGCCCCCATTGAAACCCTGCGCTGGGACCTGCAAAAGTAAGGGCCGCCGCCATTGGCCAACCCAAACGCGCGGAAGTTCTGTCGAGCTCAACCAAACGCCACGCCTACCCAGCCCGTACTAGCAGCAACCTTTCGCCCCCGAATCCCGCGCCCATGGCTACGCATTACAAGCTTTCCGACGTCCTGAACATCCTCAAGATGACGGCCAGCGAATTTATGACCAACAACTCCCTGCGGCACGCGGCGGCGTTGTCGTACTACACTATTTTTTCGCTGCCCCCGCTACTCATCATCGTCATTACCACGGCCAGCACGGTATTCGGTACCGAGGCTATTACCGGCCAGGTGTACGCCCAGATGAAGGGCCTGGTGGGGCCCGACGCGGCGAAGTTCATGCAGGACAGCATCAACGAATTTAATAAGCAGGAACGGAGCGGGTTTGCCGCCGTCATTGGGGTTGGAACGCTTATTTTCGCGGCTACTACCTTTTTCGTAACACTGCAAGAAAGCATCAACGACATCTGGAACCTGAAGGTGAAGCCGCGCAACGGCATCTGGCAGTTCGTGCGTGACCGGCTCCTGTCGTTTGGCCTGATTTTGAGCGTGGCCCTGCTCCTGCTCATTTCGTTTGTTATCAGCGCCACGCTCTCCTTCTTCACCGATTACTTGCAGCGGCTGATGCCGGAAATAACGGTATTCCTGCTCAAGCTCATTGATTTCAGCCTTTCCCTGTTCATTACTTCCCTGCTGTTTGCCCTTATCTACCGCTTCCTGCCCGATGCCATTATCCGCTGGCGCGACGTGGGGGTGGGTGCGTTTATCACGGCGCTGCTGTTCATGCTGGGCAAGTACCTGATTGCGTTTTACATTGCCCAAGCCAATCCAGGCTCCACCTTCGGGGCGGCGGGCTCGGCCATTATTCTGCTGGTATGGGTAAACTATTCGGCCCTCATCATTTTTTTCGGGGCCGAGTTTACCCAGGAATTTGCTGATGCCTTTGGGCAACGGGTACAGCCTAAAGCCCACGCCGTGCGCATTGAAACCCGGGAGGTGCCCGAGGGGGAAAGCCACGAGGAAATTGCCACCGGCCGCCCCCGCGCCAAGGGCCGCTGGAAAGCGTAAAGTCATTTTTTCACTACCCTAGTTCACATAAAAAGGCTTGCTGTAGGCATACAGCAAGCCTTTTTTGTGCTATGAGGTGCATCATTGCCTCAGCTGAAAAGCCTGAATTCTGCGTGTTTTATTTGGCTATACTCTTTGCTAACTGTATAGATAAAACGGTATGTTAGAGCTTCTCTTTTCTCCTCCCTATTTTTATGTTTCGGGCATCAAAAACCATGCTTACCCTCCTGCTTGGTGTGGTCAGTAGTTCCATTTACGCACAACAATCCACTAGCCGTACATATGTTGTCAGCCCAGTAGTTGGCCCAACCATTGACCGCCAGGAAAAAATTACTTTCGGCCTTTTTCCGTACTACAGCGCCGATAATTTTACAGAGGCCCGGTTTGAACAAAGTCAGAGCTCTGATAGCACTGTAACGCTTATTACCCAGTTCCGCGACGGCCGTTCCGTATTGCGGCCGTTTACGAAAGCCGAACTTGCTGCCATCCGCGAAACCATTGAGGTGCGCGTCCGGGAACTTGGGCTGGCGGCGGTTTCTGGCACCACTGCAGCTAGTACCGGAGCTGTTGCTGCGCAGGGGCCCGCCGAAATAGTAGGGCAATCCTACTCTGTAGAACTGGTTTCCGGCACTTCCTTTGTTGGAATACTGGTTGAGAGTCGGCCGACTGAGTTAGTGTTTCAAACTAAAGATCTTGGTCAGATAACTATTCAGCGAGCTACCATTCGGCAATTCTCACAGTTATCCGCCAGCCAGGTTCAGCGAGGCTATGATCCTGTGGGTAATGGAACCCGCCTCTTTTTTGGCCCTACCGCGCGCAACCTCCGCAAGGGCGAGGGATACGTTCAGAACATTGACATCATTTTGCTAGGTGCCAACTATGGTATAACCGATAACTTTTCGGTGGGCGTGCTTTTTCCACTTATTCCTGGGCTAGGAGCCAACTTTTTGGCTGTAACGCCCAAGGTGAGCATCCCTGTCGCGGAGAAGTTTAATGTGGGAGCCGGAGTACTGTATGCCCGCGCTTTTGGCTTCGGAACCGATGGCGGCGGAGCTGGTATCGGGTATGGTGTAGCCACCTACGGCACTGCCGATAACAATGCTACGCTGGGGTTAGGCTATGGCTTCGCGGGCGAAAGCTCTGAAACCACTCCGATAGTGATGCTCGGTGGTAGTACCCGCATCTCCCGCCGTTTCTCTTTGCTGAACGAAACCTATTTTTACGACGGGGGCTTCGCTGGCTTAATTGGTACGCGCGTAGCGGCCAGCCGCATCAGTGGCAGCTTAGGGTTTATCTATGGTACTGAGATAGGCTCCATCTACCCAGCCTATGCAGAAGTAGCTTACCGCTTTGGGCGAATTAAATAACCTAATACACGGCTAGGCCATTAAGACAGAAAGCGCGGCAACCAGAGTTGGTCGCCGCGCTTTCTGTCTTAATGGCTTGGTTTTTACACCGATTCTGCCTTCTCTTTCACGGCTAGCTGCCCGCAAGCGGCGTCAATATCCTTGCCCCGGGAGCGGCGGATGTTGGTTTGCACGCCCCGGTCGGCCAGGTACTTGTGGAAGGCCGTGAGCTTATCGTCGGCGGTGTTGATGTAGTCGGCGTTTTCGATGGGGTTGTACTCGATCAGGTTCACCTTGCAGGGTATCCACTTCGAAATCTGGAACAGTTCCTCCGCGTCCTGCAACGTGTCGTTGAAGCTCTCGAATACGATGTACTCATACGTCACCTTGCGGCCCGTTACCTGGTGGTAGTGCTGGAGCGCATCCTTGAGCGAAGCCAGGGAGTTGGCTTCGTTGATGGGCATGATTTCGTTGCGCTTGGCATCGTTGGGCGCGTGCAGGCTCAAGGCCAGGTTGGCCTTCACGCCGTCGTCGGCCAGCTTCTTGATCATCTTGGCAATGCCGGCGGTACTCACCGTGATGCGGCGCGGGGCCATGTTCAGGCCGTCGGGGGCGGTGATGCGCTCAATGCTTTTTACCACGTTGGCGTAGTTCAGCAGCGGCTCACCCATGCCCATGTACACAATGTTGGTAAGCGGCGTGCCGTACTGGGCCTCGCACTGCTCCCGAATGCGTACTACCTGGTCGTAGATTTCGGCCGCATCGAGGTTACGCTTGCGGTCCATATAGCCGGTAGCGCAAAACTTGCAGGTGAGCGAGCAGCCCACCTGGGAGCTGATGCAGGCCGTCATGCGGGTATCGTGCGGAATGAGCACGCCCTCCACAATGTTGCCATCATAGAGGCGGAAGGCCGATTTGATGGTGCCGTCGTTGCTGAGCTGGTGGTTTTGTACCTGCACCCCGTTGATAACAAAGTGCCGGGCCAGCAGCTCCCGGGTGGCCAGGCTGATGTTGTTCATCTCCTCGAAGGTGCCGGCCGTGTTTTTCCACAGCCACTCCAGCACCTGCTTGGCACGGAAGGGCTTCTCGCCGTGCTCCACCATAAAGGCCTTGAGCTCGTCGGGGGTGAGTTTGCGGATGTCGCGCTTGGAAACTACGGGCAAATCAATCATCATACTGCAAAGATACAACACCGGCCGCCGAAGCCCTACGCTTCAAGCCGGGAACGTGCCTCAACCCGCTGAGAATGAAAAAAGTGCCGGGTGGTGAGTCGTGAGTTAGTGAAGTGGTGACTTAGTGCGTTTTCTGTTCGGCAGTATCTATCCCAAGCAGTTCCAGACGACCAACCAACTCGCTAAATCACTAATTCACTGATTCACCGCTCCGCAGGCGGGCGGCGGCTTCGGCTGGTAATTCGGTGAGCTTGCGGGCGGTGTAGTCGAAGCAGAGCATGCCGGTTTTGGCGCGG
This sequence comes from Hymenobacter sp. UYP22, assembly GCF_040547285.1. Lineage (NCBI taxonomy): Bacteria > Pseudomonadati > Bacteroidota > Cytophagia > Cytophagales > Hymenobacteraceae > Hymenobacter > Hymenobacter sp. UYP22. The sequence goes on from NZ_JBEPPK010000002.1 coordinate 453,610, forward strand.
GCAATGGGGCGGCCGGTGGTGGTCTGCACCTGATACACCACGTCGAAGCCGTACTTGTGCAGGTCGGTAGCGGCCATTTGCACCCGCAGCACGTCCCCGTAAAACCCCTCGCCCTTGTACTCCACCGCCAAATCGGCCATGATGAGGCCCTGCTTGGTAGCCGGGTCGAATTCGGTAAGCTCCATCTCCCGCAGAAACTGCACCCGGGCCTCGTGCAACAGACTAATCAGGGCGTCATTGCCGAGGTGGGCGCCGTAGTTCAGGTCGGTGATGCGCAGGGGCAACTCCACCGTCACGGAGAAGGATTCGGGCAGGGCAATCTTAATTCGGGCCATGAGCAGCAGTTGGATGAAATGCCCGGCAAGGTACACCCAACAACGGCAGCGGGTTTACACCAAATCCGGCGTATATTGGGCTATAGTGCCCGGCCAGTATGCGGGCACCGATGCCGTAGATTCCGGCCTGTATTACTTCTGCTTTTATGACGACGCCCCACGTCGAAGTGCGTGCTACGGCCGATGGCTCCAGCACCCTTTTTGTTCCTGCCCTGAATGAGCATTACCATAGTACTCACGGCGCCGTGCAGGAGGCCCGACACGTGTACCTGGCCGCTGGGCTGGAGTCGGCCCTGGAAGCGGCCACGGAGCCGGTGTGGGTGCTGGAAATTGGCTTCGGTACCGGCCTGAACGCCTTACTGACCCTGGAACGCAGCCACTCAGCCCCCCAACCGGTATTCTACGATACCATTGAAAAGCACCCGCTGCCCTGGGAAATAGTGGGCCAACTGGGCACGGAGAACTACCTCCACGACCCAGAGCTGCTGGACTATCAGCAGCAGCTGCACGCCGCCGCCTGGGGCCGGCCGGTGGCCCTGACGCCGCACTTTGTGCTGATGAAAATGGCCGGGGAGCTCCAGACCACGCCCCTGCCTAACGATACCTACCACGTTATCTATTTTGATGCCTTCGCCCCCGAGAAGCAGCCTGATATGTGGACGGACGAGGTGTTTCAGCAGCTGTACGCGGCGGCGGCCCCGGGGGGCTGCCTGGTCAGCTACTGCGCCAAAGGCTCGTTCAAGCGGAGCCTGCTGGCGGCCGGTTGGCTGGTGGAGAAAATACCCGGCCCGCCTGGCAAGCGCGAAATGACCCGGGCCTGGAAGCGTAGCTAAGCCAGCTGCCCCAACCTGATTTTCCGCTTATTGCAACCGCTGCTTTACATGCCCCGCCGAAGATTCCGCCTTTTCATTGCCTGCCCCAAGTGCAACTGGCAGCCCGCCGGGGGCGAGGAGTGGCAGTGCAGCTGCGGCCATACCTGGGACACGTTTTCTACGGCGGGCCAATGCCCAAACTGCCGGCACCAATGGCAGTATACGCAGTGCCTGGGCTGCTTTTGCACCTCCGGGCACGCGGCGTGGTACCGCCAGCCTAACTCGGCCAGTAGCTGGTACATTATCAGTCCTAACTAATCTGGCGCTAGCTTAATTTCCGGCATCCTGCGTAAGTTGCCCGCCCTATGAGCCGAAAACTACTGGAAACCGACGGGCGCGAGTGGGTGCAGAAAGGCCTCATTTCGGAAGCGCAGCGGGAGCAGCTGCTGGCGCTTTACCCCACCGATGCCACCGCCGTGGGCTTGTTGCCTTTGCTGGGCAGCCTGCTGGTAGGCCTGAGCGCGCTGAGTATTGTGGCGGCCAACTGGCAGGGCTTGCCCGAGCTGGTGCGCCTGGCACTGCTGCTCGGGGCCTTGTGCGCCGCGTACGCCGGGGGCGAATATTTCCGGCGGCGCGGCAACCTGAGTTTGGGTATGGGGCTGGTGGCGCTGGGCCTCGTGCTGTTCGGGGCCAGCATCGTGCTTACCAGTCAATTGTACCAGCTTATCGGGTATGATCTGACGGGGCTGCTGGCTTGGGCCGTGGCGGGCATGGGGCTCACCTGGCTTTACCGCAGCCGCCTGCTGTTTCTGATGACGGCCGTAATCAGTGGCATTGTGCAGGGCTACAACACCGGGCAACTGGGCGCGTTCAGCTACCTCACGGCCGTGGGCACGGCGCTGGGCCTGGGCTACTACTGGTGGCGCCGCCCCGATGCCCTGTTGGGTGGGGTGCTGGCCACGGGCTTATTGTGGCAGGCGGCGCTGCTCATCAACCATTTGCACGTCAAAATCACCTGGTTTTTTATCCCGGCCATGCTGGTGTATACTCTCGGCGACTGGCAGCCCAACCGGCCGGCTGGCCGCGCCTTGCAGGGCCCGCCGTTGGTAGCGGCCTTTCTGTTTACACTGGGTCTGGCTTTATTCGGGGAGTCGGATATCTACGCTGGGCAGCTGCGGGCCCCTATGGTGCCCTACGTGGCAGCTTTGGCCGGCGTAGCCGTGTTATCGGCGGTGGGCAAGCAGCAGCGGGGCCGGCTGGGTAGCCTCACCGATTGGCTACTGCTGCTGCCCGGCTTTTACTTTACCGGCGGCCTGCCGCTGGCCGTGGCTACGCTGGTGGTGCTGTACGCCTACTCTGGCTCGGTGCTGGTGCGGGCCCACCAGGAGCAGAACCCCGACCGGGTGACACTGGGTACTGTGCTGTTCATTCTTACCACAGCCGTGGCCTACTTCAAGCTCACCTGGGGCTTCATGGATAAGTCGTTGTTTTTCCTGCTGGGCGGCTTGCTGCTGCTGGGTATCTGGTGGGGACTACGCCGCCGGGCCGCCCGCACGTTTGCCGGCTCCACTCCTCCCCAGCCATGATACCGAAAACTCCTTTCTCTAGCCCCCTGCCTGAGCTGCCCGAGCCCAAGCGCCGCCGCTGGCTGCAGTGGCTGGTGGCGGCCCAGGTGCTGTTTGTGCTGGGCGTGGCGGCAGCGGGCTACGCCACCGCCGCCCTGGGCCGTACCCTCTGGCTCAGCACCCAGCCCGTTGACCCCCGCGACCTGCTGTACGGCGACTACCTGAACCTACGCTACCAAATCAACGAGCTGCCGGGGCAGCTGTGGCGGGGCAGCACGCCCCCCCGCCGCCAGCAGGCCGCCTACGTGCTACTGGCCCCGGCCGCTGATGGCACCTACGCGGCTACAGCCATCTACCCGGAGCGCCCGGCTACTCAAGGGTCACAGGTAGTGTTGCGCGGGTCGGTGCAGGCCGTGTGGCGGCGCGGCGTGCGCCTGCGCTACGGCCTGGAGCGGTACTACGTGCCCGAAACGATGAGCCGGCAGCTACGCCAGCGCCGGGCTATGCGCGTGCAAATCAGCGTGGCACCCTGGGGGCAGGCCCGCATCATCAAACTGGAGACCACTGCCCGGCAATAACAAGCAGATTCGCGGGCAAGCTGCTGATTTTCTGCTCTGTTTATGTATCTTGCCGGTACTACGCTACTCCTACACTACCTATTGCATGTTGCATTATCCACTTACACTGCTTTTATATGAAAGTCACGTTGTCCTCCCTCAGCGAGGTGCTGGCGGCTCAGCGCCGCGCCGGTCAAGCGGCCACCTCCCGAAAAAAACCTGCTGCTAAGTTACCCGTAGCAGCAGCCACCCCCGAAAGTGCCCCCCACGGAAAGTAATAAGGCCACCGGCTTCTCTTGTAGAAAGCCGGTGGCCTTTGTCTTTCGCCTTCATTCTACTAGTAACTAGCGCACCTGAGCCAGCAGTTGTTCGTCGGCGGGGTTAATATCTACTAACGCATACTTTTTAGTATTCGTGATGTTCATCTCATCCAAGGCATCCACCATGCTCTGGTAAGCGGCTTTATCGGAGGCTTTGATGAGTACCATACCGTTCTTTGGGCGGAAGGACAGCAGCGCCTGCCGTAGCCCTCCAGCCCCGAATGAAGTGGTGTGCAACTGGGCAGGCTCGGCTTCAGAGTTCAGGCCGTAGAAGTAATGCACCGTGTGGTTTTTATCCAGCAGCACCGTCATGGCCCCGGAAGCCGGCACATCCGTTTTCCCTTTCGGGTCAGGCATGGCTACTTCCATGATGGTGGGCTTGCTGAAGGTAGTGGTTAGCATGAAGAAAGTGAGCAGCAGAAAGGCCAGGTCTACCATCGGGGTCATATCGAGGTGGAAAGCATGTTTCTTGACGCGAGGCTTGGTACCACGGGCGGCGGGGACGGCAGTTTGGAGGTTGGCCATAACGATGTTGGGGTTAGGTAAATACGGTTGTATGCAGGCAACGCTATACACTGGCCGGGTATTGTATCTGCCGGGCGGGTGGTTATTCTTGCAATCGTTTTCACCCTCATTCTCCCCACCGGTACACCGCACCGGAGTATCCTTCGCTTGCATGCGCAAACTTCCCCGCCTTCTTTGTTTCAGCCTGGTTTTATGGGTGCTATTGCTGTGGCTATTGCTTGGCAAGACGGCTCTACAAGCCACCCTCGATATTCAGATGCACAACACGTATGTTGTAGTAGGGAGTTATGCCGGCCAAATCTTGCTGCTGACCCTCGCGTTTCTGCTGGTGCTGGCAGCCAGCAGCCTGAAGCGGCAGGCCAGGGAGAGTAAGCCGCTGCTCGTATTACTGGCCGGGAGCAGTGTAGGGCTGGAACTACTGCTGTGCATTGCAGGCGTCAACACCCGCTTCACCATCTATCCGCCCCTTTCCCCTAGCCCGGTTACGGCTGTTGCTCCGTTATCGGGTGTGCTCTGGATGCTCTGGGGGCTACACAGCATTTTGCTGCTAACTGCTTTATGGGCGAGCATTCGCCTGACAAAGCTGGTGGCCAGACCACGAACCGCTTAAAACCACCACACCCGCTCCGGCGTGAGGCAAGCGTGCAGGCGCGCATCCCCTTCCCAGGCGTCGGTTATGCGGGGCACCGGCGGCTCCAGGCTCACGCCAATCCGCAGGGCGTTGGGACGACACTGGGCCAGAAAACGGTCGTAGAAACCTTTGCCATAGCCGACGCGGTGCCCACCTTCATCAAAGGCCAGCAGAGGAATCAATACCGCATCCAGTTGCTCCGGCTGCACCTCCGAGGCTTCTGTTGGCTCCGGCACTCCCCAGCGGCTTTCTGTTAGCTGGGTTGCGGGCGTCAGGTGAAAATGGTGGAGCGTGTGGCCGTCCGGCTGCACCACGGGCACGGCCAGCTGCAGCTGCGGCTGCTCCTGCCACACCCGATGAATCAGGGCCCAGGTATCGGGCTCACGCTGCTGCGAAATCGGCAGAAACACGTGCAGCCAGTGCCAGTCCCGCACCGGAAACTCCCTGAGCAACTGTTGCCAGAGCTTAGCACTCCGCCCGACAACTGCTGTTTCAGTCAGGGCCCGGCGGCGGGCCAGGGCGGCGCGGCGGAGGTCGGCTTTCAGCATGGGCGAGGCAAAGCGGGTTGCAGCAGCTACTTTCCGGTCTTTCAGCAGACCAAAAGACAGGTCACGGGTGGCAGGAACTCCGGATAAAGAAATAAGACGAGCAAGCATATACACTGGTGAGGCAGAAGCGGCGCCTATTCCATCCAGTGCAATGAAGCGGGCAAAGGCTCGTGCTGGATGAGGCCGCGAGCTTACTCCTCTTCCAGCACCGTAAACTCCAGGGCCAACGGGTCAAAAGCATCCAGAAGCTGACCGATAAAGCCGGGGTTGTTGATGAGGATACTCATGATATTATCCTCGCGCTCCTGCAAATGGCCCCCAGGCATCAGCTTGTCCTTGAGGGTGGTGAGCTGGCTGTAGGCAGTTTCATGTTTGGCCTCGGCGGCTTTGCTCAGGCGCTTTTCCAGCCCCTGCACAATGCCGGCCACTTTCTGCTGCTCGGCAGCCACCGTTTTTACCAGCGTCGGGTCGAGGCGCTGGGCCAACTCCGACAGTTGCTGAAATGCGGTGGCCATTTGCTGCTGCTGAGCCTGTAAACTCACTTCTTCCTGCCCCAACGCGGAGCCCACCTGTTTTTTCAGCTCCGGCAGCGGCCGGAAAACATCCACGGAAGTAAGGCCCAACTTGCGCAGCTTGCTCACATTGGCCTTGCCGATGTACTGGGCTGAGTTGCGGGGCAGCAGAATGGGGAATGGTACGTTGTTCTGCGCAAACACACCTTTTAGCTGAAACCAGTACGCTACTTCGGCCCCGCCGCCAATATAACACAGGTTAGGCAGCAGCAGCTCCTGGTACAAGGGCCGCAGCACCACGTTGGGGCTGAACTGCTCAGGGTGCTGGCGGGCCAGCTCCAGTAGCTCGGCTTGGGTATGGCAGTGGCCGGTGTTGCGCACCGTAATCTGCACGCAATCCTGGGCAGCGTCGTACTCCAGCCGCTCCCGCTTACCTGCATCAGTAAGGAAAAACAGGTTGAGTGGGCGCGAGTACACCTGAGGCTTGTAGCCGGCCGCCTCCAGTTGAGCGTTGGCCGCCTGCACTGCCTGGTTGGAAGCCTGAGCCTGAATTTCCTGCTCCAGCACCGGTACCAACACCTGTTTGAGCGCCGGCGCATCCGCATCTAAGCTCACCAGGCCATACTCTCCGAACAGGCTCTGGGTGAGCCGACGGGTGGCCTCCGCCAATGTGCTCGACTGCTCGTAGGCTTCCCGGAACGGGGCGGGCACATCGGCGGGCAATTGGTCGAGCAATTCTTCCTTCAGCCCGGCCAGCGGCAGCCGGCCTACGGGGCCGCCGGTTTCGGCGGCGTTCCACTCGTATTTCTTCCCGAACAGGTTCAGGTGGTTGATTTCGGCAAAGTCGTGGTCCTCAGTAGCCATCCAGTACACTGGCACAAAATCGTACTGCGGATACTGCTCCTTCAACTGGCGGGCCAGCTTCACGGCCGTTACAATCTTATAAATGAAGTATAGCGGGCCAGTGAGCAGGTTAAGCTGGTGGCCGGTGGTGATGGTGAACGTTGTGTCCTTCTCCAACAGGTCCAGGTTGGCCTGCACCGCCGGGTGCACGGTGGGCAGCGCAGCGTACTGCCCGCGCAACTCCTGCACCAGCCGCTGCCGGGCCTCAGTGGTGTAGCTGGCCTGCTTCTCTTGTATCTGCTCCGCAAAAGCCGACAGTGTAGGAAAGCGGTGAAAGAAGGGCCGTAGGGCGGGAGCCTGGGCCAGATAATCGGTCAGTAGAGGGGAAAACGCGCCGGTTTCGGCGTACGAAAGAGTCGTGACGGACATACGAGAGGAGAGGTATCGGGCTATAACCGGCCAGCGGCCACAAAGTAACTGAGCTTTTTCAAGCCGTTGGCTTTTAGCTACTGGCTGACAGCTTTCCAGACTTGGCAAAACCCTTAAAAGCAATTGGCTGTCAACTGGCCAGGCACCTACGCCTATTACCAGCCAACAGCCAACAGCTAGTAGCTAACAGCTAAAAAAACTACACCAGCTTGCCGTACAGGTCGAAGTCGGAAGCTTCCGTAATCTGCACTTGGGCGAAGTCGCCGAGGCGTACGTAGGTATCCTTGGTAGCGGGCACCAGCACTTCATTGTCCACCTCGGGCGAGTCGTACTGGGTGCGGCCCACAAAGTAGCCGCTTTCCTTGCGGTCGAAGAGCACCTTGTAAGTCTGGCCCACGCGCTCCTCGTTCAGCTCCATCGAAATACCCTGCTGCAGCTCCATAATCTGGTCGGCGCGGTCCTGCTTCACCTCGTCGGGCACGTTGTCTTCCAAGGTGTAGGAGTGGGTGTTGTCCTCGTGGGAGTAAGTGAAGATGCCCAGCCGGTCGAAGCGGGTTTCCTCCACAAAGTTGTAGAGGTCCTCGAAGTCCTGCTGGGTTTCGCCGGGGTGTCCGGCAATGAGGGTGGTGCGCAATGCAATACCCGGCACGCGCTGCCGAATGGTGTCCACCAGCTCCACGGTGCGCCGCCGACTGATACCCCGGCGCATCGTTTTCAGCATGTTGTCCGACACGTGCTGCAAGGGCATATCCAGGTATTTGCAGATGTTGTCCCGCTCGTTCATCACGTCCAGGGCATCCATCGGGAACTGCGAGGGGTACGCGTACTGCAGCCGGATCCAGTCGATGCCGTTCACGTCGGAAAGGTGGCGCATCAGGTCAGCCAGCTTCCGCTCCCCGTAGTGCTGCAAACCGTAGTAGGTCAGGTCCTGGGCAATGAGAATCAGCTCCTTGGTACCCATGCTGGCCAGGCGCTTGGCCTCTTTTACCAAGTCCTCAATGGGGCGGTCCTGGTGCTTGCCGCGCATCAGCGGAATGGCGCAGAACGAGCAGGGCCGGTTGCAACCCTCGGCAATTTTGAAGTAGGCGTAGTGCTTGGGCGTGGTCAGCAGCCGCTCGCCCACTAGCTCGTGCTTGTAATCGGCCTCCAGCGTTTTCATCAGCTGCGGCAGCTCCAACGTACCAAAAAAGGCGTCAACCTGCGGAATTTCCACCTCCAGGTCGTCCTTGTAGCGCTGGGAGAGGCAGCCCGTTACGTAGAGCTTCTCCAGGCGGCCGGCCTGCTTTTCGTCGGCGTAGCGCAGAATAGTATCAATGCTTTCCTGTTTGGCGTTATCAATAAAGCCGCAGGTGTTGATAATGACGATGTTGGCGTCGCTGGTGTCGGCCTCGTGCGTTACGTCGAACTGGTTGGCGCGGAGCTGGCCCATCATCACCTCCGAATCGACGAGGTTTTTGGAGCAGCCAAGGGTAATGACGTTGACTTTATTCGCCTGCTGGCTTCTTACTTTCATGCTGGATTGAGTAGGCGGGCGGCTGGGCAAGACTTTCTGTGTGAGAAACTTGCCCACTTGGAACCCGCGACGAAAATCGGACCGCAAAGGTACGCAGGAGGCAACGCCTTTTCCTACTGAGGAAGTTTCTTTATGATAGAAGTCGATGAGTGTAAAACAGTCATTCCGAGCGGAGCGAGGAATCTCGCGTGCTGATGTCAGAGTTACCTTTGCAACAACAGCACGCGAGATTCCTCGCTCCGCTCGGAATGACGAGCCAGATAGTAAGGCTTACTTCTTAAACAGCGAATTCACGAACGTTGTCCGGTCGAACAGCTGCAAATCGGTCATCTTCTCGCCCACGCCGATGTAGCGCACGGGCACCTGCAGCTGGTCGGAAATGCCGATAACCACGCCACCTTTGGCCGTGCCGTCGAGCTTGGTAATGGCCAGGGCCGAAACTTCGGTGGCTTTGGTGAACTCCTTGGCCTGCAAAAAGGCATTCTGGCCCGTGCTGCCGTCGAGCACCAGCAGCACCTCGTGGGGCGCATCGGGAATCACCTTCTGCATCACCCGCTTAATTTTGCTGAGCTCGTTCATCAGGTTCACCTTGTTGTGCAGGCGGCCGGCCGTATCGATAATCACCACATCGGCCTGCATATCCACCGCTTTTTGCACCGCATCAAAGGCCACGGCAGCGGGGTCGGTGTTCATGCCGTGGGAAATAACCGGCACGCCCACCCGCTGGCCCCAGATAATGAGCTGGTCCACGGCGGCGGCCCGGAAGGTATCAGCAGCGCCCAGCACTACCTTTTTGCCAGCCGCATGAAAACGGTGCGCCAGCTTACCGATGGTAGTAGTTTTGCCCACCCCGTTCACGCCCACCACCATAATCACGAAGGGAGAGCCGGTGTTGTCGGCCCGGTCAAGGATGGCGCGGGAGCCAGTGGCGCCGCTGTTGCGGTCCAGCAGTTCCACAATTTCCTCGCGCAGGATGCGGTCTAGCTCCGAGGTGCTCACGTACTTGTCGCGGGCTACTCGCTTCTCGATGCGGTCAATCACCTTCACCGTCGTGTCGATGCCCACATCGGCGTGCACCAGCATGGTTTCCAGATCATCGAGTACGGTCTCATCCACGGTGGCTTTGCCCACCACGGCTTTGCTCAATTGATCAAAGAAGCTGGTTTTGGTTTTCTGCAGGCCCTCATCAAGAGCCTGCTGCTGCTCCTTGCTTTCCTTATCCTTCTTGAAAAAATCGAAAAGTCCCATTGGTTGGTGCCTAGTGCGTAGGTGGTAGTGCGTGGAAGCCAGTTGGCAAAACTGCTGTACAGCCGTAGGTATAGGTACTGTGGCGCTAAGCACTAACAACTAAGCACCAAGGGCTACCCCCTGACAACGCAAAAAAGTCCCACGTTGGCGGGACTTCTTCACACTATATCAGGTTGCCACGGGTGGCGCCGGATTACTTAACGCCAGTGCTGATGTACTCCTGCACTTTGTCAACGGGCACCATTTCCTCGCGGAAAGTATAGGCACCGGTTTTCTCCGATTTAACGGCACGAATCACCTTTGCCCAATCCTTACCACCGGGGGTCTTCAGGGTTGCTACTACTTTCTTAGCCATTGCTCAATTACTTGATTTCCTTGTGAACGGTCATCTTCTTGAGCACGTTGTTGAATTTCTTCAGCTCGATGCGCTCAGGAGTGTTTTTACGGTTCTTGGTGGTGATGTAGCGCGAGGTGCCCGGCTGCCCCGAGTTCTTATGCTCAGTGCATTCAAGGATTACCTGCACCCGGTTGCCTTTCTTAGCCATCTCGACGGGGTTTTGGGATTAAGGACTGCAAAGGTACAAGGCTTTTCTGAAAAGTCAAATATAGCACAGCTAAATAGTTGATGGAATGTGAGAAGGATGCTCACAAGGCCTTGGATGGGTGCATAGCATTTGTGTGGGCTGCGCTCTGCTTACCGCAATACGGGCAGTTTAAAGTCATCCAAAGCACTGGGTTTGGCCATCAGCGTCTCAATCTCGGCCACGGTGCGGGGAGCTTCCCGGGAGAGGTTTTCGGAGCCTGCGCTGGTTATCAGCACATCATCTTCAATTCGGACGCCAATATTCCACCATTTCTTGTCGCAGGGGCTGCCTTCGGGAATGTAGATGCCAGGCTCCACGGTAATTACGTTGCCGGCCTGCAGGGGGCCGTAGTTGCCCCGGTCGTGCACATCCAGGCCCAGGTAATGGCTGGTGCCGTGGGGAAAGTAGGTGCGCACGTCCTCCGGCTTCTGGATGATACCGAGCTTAAGCAAGCCGTCGGCAATAACTTTTTGGGCGGCTTTGTGGGGGGCCTGGAACTCGGCCCCGGGCTTGCAGGCGGCAAAGCCGGCCTCTTGGGCGGCCAGCACAATGTCATAGATCTGGCGCTGGGCCGGGCTAAACTTGCCGCTGGGCGGAATGGTGCGCGTAACGTCGGCGGTGTAGCCGTGGTATTCGGCACCGCAGTCCATCAGCAGCAGGTCGTTTTTTACCTGAGGTTTATCATTGGTGATGTAGTGGAGCACGCAGGCGTTGTTGCCGGCGCCCACAATACTAGGGTAGCCCTCAAACTCGGCCCCGTACTTTTTGTACACGTACTCATGCAGGCCTTGCAGCTCCATTTCGCCCATATCAGGGCGGGTGGCTTTCATGACTTCCTGCTGACCCACGGCGCTGATGCGGACGGCCCGGCGCAGCAGGGCTATTTCTTCCGGTGTTTTTACGGCCCGCAGGTCGCCCAATACATCATTGAGGGTACTGGCATCGAAGCGAGCCACGGGGCGGTTGGCTATGGCTTTCTGGCGGTCGGCGTCGGTGGTGGCTTTCAGGTAGGCTTGCACGTAGGCATCCTGGGCCACACCGGGGTTTTGCTTGGTCAGGTTTTCGAGGTAGGGCCGCAGGTTGGCGGCGTTGGCTACTCCGTAGCGCTGAATGGTTGTGTACAGCTCGGCCTGTTGGGGGTTGAAATCGGTGGGCACGGCGGCCTGCTGCCGAAACGAGGCCACCAAGTTGAACAGGTCAGATGGGTCCCGGTCATCGTCGCGCACATCGGCAGGCAGCTCCGCAAACAGTACCGTCTTGAAATCGTACCACTTGATGCCGGAGGTTACAAACGCGTTGTTATCGGCGGCGAACTGTAAGCCCAACTGCTGCTTGGCACCCTCAGCACCCAGGCGGTGACCAGTCCACTGCTCCCGTTGGGGGTTGCGGGGGTCCACGAACAGCATTTCCGTAACGCCAGGCTGCCCGTTTACCGTTTGGGGCTCTTTAAATAAAACCAGCAAGCTGTTTGGCTCCTGGTAGCCCGTCAGGTAATACAGGTCGGGGTTCTGGTGGTACACAAAGTCCACGTCGTTGGCGCGGTTGCGAACGGGGGCGGCAAACACCACGGCCGCTGAACCGGCCGGCAGTGCCTGCCGCACCAACTCGCGGCGCTGCTTATGGAAGGACGGGGCCAGTTGATCGGCCGGATGGTCGGGGCCGACGGTGTGCTGGGCCTGGGCAGCTGGGGCCAACGTGAGCAAGGCCGCCGCCAGCAGCAGCACGGGCCGGAAAGCGCGCGAAAGAGAGGGAGTAGACATAGCAGGGAGAAAGACCTATCCGCGCGGCATCCGTTGCGCGGGGCAGGCCGCCAAGCGAAGATAATAGCCCGGGCTCAGCTCCTGCCTACCCAAAAACCGAAAAACGCGAAGCTTCCGCGGCTATATGCTCCTTACAAAGAAGCATAGGCCGCAGAAGCTTCGCGAAAAAACGACTGATTTCTCGGAAAGAGAAACTAGTAAACGATGAAGCCCTGCTCCTTCGCCTTCTTCAGGACCGACATGATGCCGTTCTTGTTGATGGTGCGGATGGTGCTGGTTGCCACTTTCAACGTAACCCAAGCATCCTGTTCGGGGATGTAGAAACGCTTCTTCTGCAGGTTCGGGTAGAACTTGCGCTTGGTTTTGTTGTTGGCGTGCGAAACGTTGTTGCCTACGCGGGTACGCTTGCCAGTAAGGTCACAAACACGGGCCATGATATCAGAAAGTTGAGTGTTACAAAGCAGAAAAACGGGGCCGCAAATATCGTAATTAATATTTCGAAATCAAACCGTTGTACTGGAAAATAGCGGGTTAACTAAAAATTGCACCGAATCTTCACCCTTCCAAGGAAGTTGAGTCGGTACTTTGGGCTGCGCCGGGTTTCTTTTTCCAGGGGCAGTGCCGACAGCCGCTGCCGCAGCAGGAGCCCCGCCGCCGGTGATACTGCTCCGTGAAAACCATATAGCCTTCGGGGGTGTAGTAAAAGTCGCCGGGTTGCAGGGGCTGGGGAGTGGGGCGCGGCACAGTGGGCGGGCTGGGTGAGGCGGCAAGTTACGCAGCTCAGCCAAGGTGAGCGCCTAGGCCCTATCTTGCTTATCTTTTCAAGCCCCTCGGTATGCGTGTTCTGCGGCCTCTTGTGCTGGTTATTTGCTTGTACCCGGTGTGGGCGGCGGCGCAGCCGGGGCCGGTTGGACCGCAGCAATTGGTGCGGCAGGTGGCGCGGGCCCCGGCCCTACTTCCGCCGTTGCCGCTAAAAGAGGCCCGCCGCACCCTGGATGCTGCCCGCCGCCAGTTTCAGCGGGGCTTGCCAACGGGCGCTCAGCTGTACGTAGTAACCAGGGGCCTCAACGAAGCTGCCACCCCGGAGCTGCTGGTAGTGCGGGTACTCAACTGGCGAAGCTCGCAGTTGAGCGGGCAGATTATTGGCACTACGCCCGGCCCGCCGGCCCCCCTTGAGCTGCCGGAGGGTGAGGTGCTGGATTGGCTGATTCTGCACCCCGGCGGCCGGGAAGAGGGCAATTATTTGGGTAAATATTGGGACCTGGAAGAACGCCTGACCGAGGAGGAAGAGTAGTTTTACCAGCATTTCATTCACCTCTATTTTATTCTGCTGGGCATGATGCGTATTCCTGTTTGCCGATTCCTGGGACTGGTGGCACTTCTACTAAGCAGCCAGGCAGCGGTGGCTCAACAGCCTCGCAATGAGGCCCCGCTGGCCTCCACGGCCCCCACCGACCGGCCCGTAGCCATAGCGGGCACTTCGGCGGAGGCAGAACTGCGGGCGTTTGACAAGCTGTTAGCCCCCGCCATTAAGCAGGCGCGCCGGACGCTGCCCCAAGCCAAGCAACGCTTCCTTAAAGGCTTGCCTGCAGGCCATGCCTTTTTTCTGACTACCCGTATTTTCGACCCCAGCGGCGCGTATGAGCAGGTGTTTGTGCGGGTGCGCGAATGGAACGGGACTACAGTAAAAGGCATCATTAGCAACGACTTGAACGTGGTACGCTCCTATCAGCCCGGCCAGCTGATTACCTTCCCGGAATCGGCGGTGCTGGACTGGACGGTAGCCATGCCCGATGGCGGGGAAGAAGGCAACTTTGTGGGCAAGTTCCTTGATGCCCAGCAACGCTAGCCTTGACCGGCCCGCCCGGTTTTGCGTAGTTTTGGAAACACCCACCCACATTCCGTTCTGCTTATGTCAATGCCCGCCCACTTCCCTGATTCTGCCCCCACTACCCGCAGCCGCAGCCAGGAGCTGATGGCCCTGGAAGACCACTACGGTGCCCATAACTACCACCCCCTGCCCGTGGTGCTGAGCCGGGGCGAGGGTGTGCACCTCTGGGACGTGGAAGGCAAGCAGTACTATGATTTTCTTTCGGCCTACTCGGCCGTAAACCAGGGCCACTGCCACCCCCGCATTATTGGGGCCCTTACCGAGCAGGCCCAAAAGCTCACGCTTACCTCGCGGGCATTTTTCAACGACCAGCTGGGGCCCGCTGAAAAGCAGTTGTGCGAGTTATTCAACTACGATAAGGCCCTGCTGATGAACTCCGGGGCGGAGGCCGTGGAAACGGCGCTAAAGCTGGCCCGCAAGTGGGGCTACCAGGAGAAAGGTATTGCCCCAAACCAGGCTCGCATCATTGTGGCCGAACACAACTTCCACGGCCGCACTACCGGCATTATTTCCTTCAGCACCGACGGCGACTCCACGGGCGGCTTTGGGCCCTACATGCCCGGCTACCAGGTGGTACCCTACGATGATGTGGCGGCGCTGGAAGAAGCGTTGCAAGACCCGCACGTCTGCGGCTTTCTGGTAGAGCCTATTCAGGGTGAGGCTGGCGTGATGGTGCCTTCGGATGGGTACCTGGCCAAGGCAGCCGCGCTTTGCAAGGCGCACAACGTGCTGTTTATTGCCGATGAAATCCAGACTGGGCTGGGCCGCACCGGTGAGCTGCTGGCCGTTTGCTACGAGGGCGTGCATGCCGATATTCTGATTCTGGGTAAAGCCCTGAGTGGGGGCGTACTGCCGGTGTCGGCGGTGCTGGCCCGCAACGACATCATGCTTACCATTCAGCCTGGGCAGCACGGCTCCACGTTTGGGGGCAACCCGCTGGCGTGCGTAGTGCTGCGGGCGGCGCTGGATGTGTTGGTAGAGGAGCACTTGACCAGCAACGCCAAGGCGTTGGGGGAAGTGTTTCGGGAGCGCATGCGCCGCGTACAGCAACGGCGCCCCGAGGTGGTGGAGTTGGTGCGCGGCAAAGGGCTGCTCAACGCTGTCATCATTAAGCCCCACCCCGATGGCCGCACCGCCTGGGACGTGTGCGTGACGCTGATGGAACGCGGCGTACTGGCCAAACCCACCCACGGCGACATTATCCGGTTTGCCCCGCCGCTGGTTATCACGGAAGAGCAGCTGCACGAAGCCTGCGACATCATTGAGCAGGTAATTCAGGAGTTTTAGGCGGCCAGCTGCCCGAGGCCCACTATACCGAACGGCTCACCAGACTGGTGGGCCGTTTGTCGGGTAAGTTGGAGCACTCACCGGGCGGGCATTTCCTTCACCGACGAATCGGGGGTGCTGATAGTGGTGGCCAGGCTGCTGACCGAAGAACCAGGCGCGGCGCCTGGCCGAGGCGGTACCTTTGAGCCGTTACTCCTTCTAAACCTAGTCGTCATGCGTGCTCTTCAACTGGTAGTACTCGGTGGATGTATGGTTGCATCATTGGCAAGCTGCCAGGTAAGCCGGCCCACGTTTGTTACCCGCACATCGGGCACTGTAACCTCTTTCCCCACTGATTCGGCCAGCACGGTGCTGCTCCTACACGACTCGCAGGGCCCCCAGGCTACCCGCGCCATCATGACTACTGCCGAAGCCGCCGCCTTCCGCCAGCAGTAAGTCACCGACACCATACTAATCATCCGCTCCCCTCAGCGTATAGGGCCGCGCTTTCACCTGCCTGGGGTGGGGCGCGGCTTTTTTGCGCAGTAATTTTGCCTGCTAGCCCACTGCCAGGTGAAACCTCGGGCAGTTTGTGGGTACTTTGGGGCATGCAATCATCTACCCGACTTAGCTGGGGGCTGTTGCTGGGGCTGCTCAGCGGCTGCCAGAGTCAGCAGGCCGCTTTCCGGTTTCACCCCACGCCACCAGTCACTGTGCACGCCGAGGTGCCTCTGCCTTCTGCCGCCGAACCAGTTGCTACCGTTGCTACTGTTATGCCTGCTCATGCCCAGAGAGGAAAACAGCCGCGGCTGCAAACGCATCGAAGACCCGTGGCAGCCACTCCAGCAAAGGCAGCAGCACCACAGCGGCTAAGCGCCATGCGGCACCTGGTTCGTTCAGTTGTGCAGCGTAAGCAGCCGGAAACAGCAGTAGCGGTTCAACCCAATCAGCCCACCCGCCACGATACCCTGCACATTATACTGGGGGCGTTACTGGTAGTAGGTGGGGTAATAGGTGGTATAGCGCTGGGTGGGTGGCTGGGCCTAGGCGTGGGGGCGCTGGTGGTGCTGCTGGGCTACTATTTTTTGGTGTTGGGCATTGGTGGCAAGCACGCCTGGCTGGAAATATTTCAGGAGTTCTTCAACATGTAGGTACTTCCTCTACGAACAAGCTTTTACCCAATGAAAGCCTCCGTACCCTGCGCCCAACATGAGTGGGGACAGGGCACGGAGGCTTTTATCGGGTAAAGGCTTACGTGGGCCGGGCTACTTGTGCTGGCCGGTTTGGGAGGTGCTGTCGTTGGGCTGGTTGTTACGGAATTCCTTGTCGGAACTGTCGGCGCCCCGCTCATCGGAGGGGTTGGCGTGGGAGCCCTGGGGGCTGTCGGGGTTGGTATCGGCCTTGGCTTTCTTGGCGCCGCCGCTGTGGCCTTCAGAGCTGGACACATTCTCGCCGCGGGTGTTATCGGCTCCACCGGCTACCGGGCCTTCGTGCGGACCGGAGGGCTGCCCACTCACGCCGGGAGCCTGTTTGCCGGTTTCGCCGCTATTCGGATGATTCGGGGTTTGCTTGGGGTCGTTCATGGCTATGGAAACAAAGGGTGAGGTGCATCAGGCTGGTTACCTGCCTATTTACATACGGTTTGAAAGAAGGAGCAGCCAGCACAAAATTTTGGGCTGTGGCCGGCTGAGGTATCTACGCTTACCCAGGCCCGGAGCAGCTTCTCGGTTTCGAGCACCGGCTTCGCATTCGTATAAAATTAGAGCGGCACCTCGGCCGCTAGCTGCGGAGGTGGTGCCGGATATGAGGAGTGCTCGACCAAGGGCCGTTAGTAACATACTTACCGGGTAGTGGTGAAGAGCTAGTCAGGCACAAACCCATTGCCGGCCGCAACCTTACCTTTGCCGCAGTTGTTCTACCCCATCTACTCAACTGAAAGCAGCTTATGCCCATTGTACCCACGCACCGCCCGCGCCGCAACCGCAAATCTCAGGTTATCCGCGACATGGTGCAGGAAACTCACCTCGCCACCCCCGACTTTATCTACCCGATTTTTATCACGGAGGGCCAGAATCAGCAGATTGAAATTAAGTCGATGCCAGGAATTCACCGGTTTTCCGCCGACCGGGTTATCGACGAAATTGGCCGTTGCGTGGAGTTAGGCATCAAAAGCTTTGCGCCATTTCCGCAGGTGAACGAGGCCCTGAAAGACCGGCTGGCCCGCGAATCGGCCAACATGGAGGGCCTGTACCTGAAAACCGTGGCCGACATCAAGCGGCAGTTTCCGGAGGTGGTGCTAATGACTGATGTAGCCATGGACCCCTACTCCTCCGATGGGCACGACGGCATTGTGGACGCGGAATCGGGCGAAATTCTGAACGATGCTTCCCTGGAAGTGCTGGGTCAGATGGCCCTAGCTCAGGCCCGCGCCGGCGCCGACATCATTGGACCTTCGGATATGATGGATGGGCGCGTGGCCTGGATTCGGGAGGTGTTGGATAGCAACGGCTTTTCGGGTGTGAGCATCATGAGCTACACGGCCAAGTACGCCTCCGCCTTCTACGGCCCCTTCCGCGACGCATTGGACTCGGCTCCCAAAAAAGGCGACAAGAAAAGCTATCAGATGAACCCGGCCAACCGCCGCGAAGCCCTGCGTGAGTTGACCCTGGATGAGCAGGAAGGCGCTGATATGGTCATGATTAAGCCCGCCCTGAGCTACCTCGACGTGATTCGGGAAGTGCGCGACAACACCCAGCTGCCCGTAACGGCCTACAATGTATCGGGGGAGTATGCCATGGTGAAAGCTGCCGCCCAGCAAGGCTGGCTCGACGGCGAAAAGACTATGATGGAGGTACTCACCAGCATTAAGCGGGCCGGGGCCGACGCCATTCTTACCTACTTCGCCAAAGAAGCGGCCGAGGTATTGCGCCGCGGCTAAGTTTTCACGTTGCGTTGCAAGCTCCCGGTGTGGCCCTGACCAGGGTTTTGCCGGGAGCTTTTACTTTCGGCTATTCATTTACCTTCTGTATTTGTATGATTCGTTTGGCAACCCTGGCCGATATTCCGGCTATTCTGCACCTGATTGAGCAAGTGGTACCTCTGATGCAAGCCAGCGGCAATTTTCAGTGGACAGCGGACTACCCGAATGCGGAGGTATTCCAACGGGACATTGAGCAGGGCCATTTGTGGGTAGCGGAACACGAGGGCCAAGTAGCCGCCCTGGCGGCCCTTACCCATAACCATCAAGACCCGGAATACGCCCAGGCCGACTGGGACGTGGCCGAGCCGGCCCTGGTTACACACCGCTTGGCGGTGTCGCCAGTTGCCCAGGGCCACGGGCTGGCGGCGGCTCTGCTGGCGCAGGCGGAAAAGCTGGCCCAGGAGCAGGGCTTGCGGGTGCTGCGCGTAGATACCAACTCGGAAAATCAGGCCACGCAACGGCTGTTCCCGAAGCTGGGCTACCGGTTTGCGGGCGAAATCACGCTGGCTTTCCGACCCGGCCTGCGGTTTTTCTGCTACGAGAAGTGGCTGGCGTAGCACTGGCGACATAAATCATGGAAGCCCATCAGGTTAGCGGCTGGCTTACCTGTATTCCTAACTCGTATTAATCTATCATTTACTATGGCGAAGCGCTCGTTCTGCTTCCTGCTCTTCGTGGGCCTAACAGCCTGCGCCGGCCTTGGCTACGGGCAGGACTCTACTTCTGTGCAGTATTCAAGGCATCAGATAATAGAGCCGTTGTATGTACTAAACTCTACTGTCATCATGGGCAGCGGGTTTCTTGCCCAGATAAATTCCCGCGAAATTTCACGAATTGTAATTTACAAGGGAGACGATATACCCCGTGAACTAACTGGTCTGACTTCGGGACATATTGTTTCCACCGACTACAAAAAACGTATCCCCAGTCAGTCGTTTGCGCAGATAGCCCGCCAACAAAGTGTGCCGCGGCCTTTTCGGGTAGTGATGAACGGCCGCACGCTCAGCGCCGAACAGGTGTCGGGCCTGCGGATTGCCCTCGGCGCTATCGGGCAAGTGTGCGTTACGCCGGCTACGCTCCAGGCACCGGAAGCCGTAATTGCCATTGAGCTGGCCAAGGCCAAGTCTGTAAAGCACCCACCTGGCTCAATATTCATCCGATAGACGCAGGCCTAATCAGCACGAGCATGGCAGGTAGCACTACTTGTCGAACGGCCAGCGGCCCAGGCGGCGGCTCCAGAGTAGGAATACCACTGTACCCAGCGCCATCATCAACAAGGCTCCTACCTGAAAGGGTAGAAATACCGTTGTGTTGAGCACCGACACTTCAATGCCTTCCTGAATGCTGGCAAACACCCACAGCCACACGGCCACGGCCACCACCACCGGCAGCGGGTACAGGGGCATCCGGAAGGGCAGCCCCGCTGCCCCGCGCCGGCGGCGCAGCAGCACCACGCCCACAGCCTGCCCCACGAACTGCACCAGAATGCGCATGGCCAGAATGGCGCTGATAACCTCGCCCAGCTTAAACAACAGGCTGAACACAAACCCCACGCCCCCCAGCAGCAGCAACGACACGTGCGGAAATTGCTTGGTAGGGTGAGTGCGGGCAAATACCGGCAGAAACTCCCCGTCGGCGGCGGCGGCGTAGGGAATGCGCGAGTAGCCCAGCAACACCGCAAACAGGGAGGCAAACGCCACCCACAGCACCAGGGCGGTGGCCGCTTTGGCCGCCACTGGCCCGTAGAGGCGCTCCACGAAGGTGCTCACAATGAACTTGGACTGAGCCGCCTCCTGCCAGGGAATAACGGCCCCCACGCTCCAGTTCAGCAGCAGGTACAAAGCCATAATACCCACTATACTCAGGAAAATACTGCGCGGAATCAGCTTGTGCGGCTCCTGCACTTCCCCGCCTAGGTGGCACACGTTGTAGTAGCCCAGGTAGCTGTAAATGGTTTTGACCGTAGCCTGCCCCATAGCCACCGACAGCAGCACGCCCGGCAGCTCCCCTACCCCGCCGGCCGGCAGCCAGGCCACCGGTTGCGTACCGTGCGTGAGCCCGCCAAAAATCAGCCAGCCCATGAGGGCTAGCACGCCCACGCACAGCAGCACGCCCAGCCGCCCCACGTCCTCAATGCGGCGGTAGAGCAACGCAATGAGCAGCAGCACTACCGTACCGGCTACCAGCTTCGGCTGCCACCATTCTGTTAGGGGCACCAAATATTCAAAATACTGCGCGAAGCCAATGGCCCCGGATGCTACCACCAAGGGGGCCTGCACCAGCGTCTGCCACACGTACAGGAAAGAAAGCAAGCGGCCCCAGCTATGCTCCCCGTAGGCCAGCTTCAGAAAGCGGTAGGAGCCGCCCGCCTCGGGGTAGGCCGCGCCCAGCTCGCTCCAGATCAGGCCATCTACCAGGCTCAGGGCTGCCCCTACCACCCAGGCCAGCAGGAAGTTTGGCCCCATGAATCCCATCACCAAGGGCAGGGTCACGAAGGGCCCGATGCCCACCATGTCAATCATGTTCAGGGCCGTGGCCTGCACCAGGCCCAGGCGGCGGCGCAGGGGCGCAGTAATGGGCGAAGATGGGGTCGGCGAGGAGAGGTTGGGCATGCTGAGAAAGGCTTGGAGTTGCTAAAGCCGCAGCCGCCCCGTTTGTTCAACGTCCGGCCACTCTTACCCCGCCTGATCTAACCCCAGCGGGCCGCCCCCCGTACCACCCTCGCATCTCACTACGCCCAACATGTCGGCTGGTTCATCAAAAATTGCCATTTACGGGGCCATTGGGGCCAACGTCGCCATTGCCATCAGCAAATTTGTAGCAGCCTTCTTCACGGGTAGTTCCGCCATGCTGTCGGAAGGAATTCACTCCCTAGTGGATAGCGGCAATGGGCTGCTACTGCTATACGGGGTAAAACAATCGGAGAAGCCGGCCGATGCGCGCCACCCCTTCGGGCGCAGCAAGGAGCTGTATTTCTGGTCCCTGATTGTGGCTATTCTGGTGTTTTCGGTGGGCGGCGGCATGTCGTTTTACGAGGGCGTGGAACACCTCAAACATCCCGCTCCCATCACCGACCCAACCTGGAACTATTGGGTGCTGGGTCTTTCCCTGGTGTTTGAGGGCATTTCCTGTTTCCTGGCGCTGCGGGAGTTCAATAAAAGCCGGGGCGACCTAAGCTTTTGGGCTACCCTGGGCCGCAGCAAGGACCCCTCCATCTTCGCCATTCTGATGGAGGATATGGCGGCGTTGGTGGGGTTAGCAATTGCCCTGGCGGGCGTCTATTTCGGGCATCTGCTCAACAACCCACTCTTCGACGGGGGAGCGTCCATCTGTATTGGCATCCTGCTGGTATCGGTGGCTATTTTCTTGATTTACAAAACCAAGGGTCTGCTGGTGGGGGAAGGGGTAGACGATGAAACGCTCGACAGCTTGGAAACGGTGGCCCGGGCCCAGACCGGCGTAGAGCAGGTGCGCCGCCCCCTTACCATGTACATGGGCCCCCACGACGTGGTACTGGCCTTGGATGTGGAGTTTCATGACCATCTTTCGGCCCATGAGGTGGAGCAAGCCGTGGACCGTCTGCAGGACGCTATCCGGGCCAAGCACCCCGAGTTCAAACGCATTTTTGTGGAGGCCAAGGGCCTGACGGGCAAAAACCGTCACCCCTCCGTCACCGATTCTCCTTCCCCTCAGATTTAGCCTTTATTGGCGCCGGGGGTTCCTGTTCACTTCTGCTCTGTGCTATGCAACATGACTTCTTCGCTGATTCTCCGTTCCGTTCTTTCTGGATGGCTGGCTTTGAGTGTACCGACCAACAGAATGCCTTTGGCCACCGGGTTGATTTCCTGACCCTGACCGGCCACCTGCAACTGCTGGACACGGATTACCAGAACATTCAGGCCCTGAACCTAACTACGGTGCGGGAGGGCATCCGGTGGAGCCAGGTGGAAAAAATGCCTTATCAATACGATTGGAGCACGGTGCTGGTGCTGTTGCAGGCGGGCCGCCGCCACGGCATTCAGCAGGTGTGGGATTTGTGCCACTTCGGTTACCCCGATGACCTGACGCCCCTGCACCCCATGTTTGCGCGCCGTTTCGCGCATTTGTGCCGGGCTTTTGTGGAGTTTTACCGGGAGCATTGCCCCGAGGAAACTCTGATTGTGACACCCATCAACGAGGTCAGTTTCATGAGCTGGCTGGGCGGGGATGTGCGCGGTACTTCGCCCTACTGCGTGGGCCAGGGCTGGGAGGTGAAGCGGGGCCTGATGCGTGCTTACATTGAGGGCGTGGCAGCCCTGCGTGAGGCCGACCCCAGCATCCGCATTCTAACTACCGAGCCGCTTATTAACATTGTACCGCGCCTGGGAGCCGGGCCCGCCGAAACACGCCGCGCCCGGGAGTTCGACCTCAACCAGTTTCAGAGTGTGGACATGCTGGCCGGCCGCTTGTGCCCCGAGCTGGGCGGGCGCCCCGATTACCTGGATATGCTGGGCTTTAATTACTACTACGACAACCAGTGGCAGCTGGAGCCTCACACCACGCTGGGCTGGGCCAATGAGTATCACGACTCCCGGTTCCGGCCCCTGAGCGCGTTGCTGGAAAAGGCCTACCGCCGCTACAACCGCCCGGTGGTGCTTACCGAAACCAGCCACCCCGGCGAAGACCGGGCACCCTGGTTGCGCATGATTGCCCACGAAGCCGCGCTGGCCATCCGGCAGGGCGTGCCGCTGCTGGGCGTCTGCCTCTACCCCATCATTGACCGGCCCGATTGGGACCACCTCACGCCCTGGCACCGCGCCGGCCTTTGGGATGCCGATACCACCCAGCCCATTCCGGGCCTTACCCGCGTGCTGCACTCTTCCTCGGCCCACGCGTTGCAGCAGGCCCAGCGGGTAGTAGCCAAGGCGCTGCAGCCGACTAAGGCGCAGCAGCTCACGTTTTAATTTGCGCGTATGTCCTTCTCTTCTGAGGCCGAGCTGCTCCACCTCTTCCGCCAGGCATTTGCGGATGTCAACCTTTCGCCCGTGGAAGCCCGGCAGTTACGCGACCAACTCACGTCGTTCCAGCAGCAGCACGGCAACGTGGAGCACCTGCGCCACCAGTTATTTGAGCTGGCGAAAGAGCGGTTCAACACCTTCAAAGACAAAGCCGTGATAGAGTGGCTGGAAGCGGCCAGCGCCCTGCTGCCGGCTTCGGTCGCTCCCACAACCACTCCCCGAGCTGGCAGCGCCCAGGTGTATTTCAGCCCCAACGATGAGTGCGTGGCCGCTATCCGCCAGTTTATTATTGGGGCCCGGCACACGCTGGATTTATGCGTGTTTACCGTAGCTGACAATCGTCTGACCGATGCCATTCTGATAGCCCACCGGCGGGGCGTGCGGGTGCGGCTGCTCACCGACGATGAGAAGCTACACGACCGGGGCTCCGATGTGCGCCAGTTGCGGGACGCCGGTATTTCGGTGCGCACCGACCGTTCCGCGAATCACATGCACCACAAGTTTGCCCTGGCCGATAACCGGGCCGTGCTGACCGGCAGCTATAACTGGACCCGCTCGGCCGCTGAGTTTAACCTCGAAAACTTCCTGATATCCACCGACTCCTTTATTGTGGAGCAATACGCCGCTGAGTTTTCCCGGCTGTGGGAACAGCTGCCGGAGTTTACCGGATAAAGGAAGGCCGGGTGTACGCAGCAGCTGCGTACACCCGGCCTTCTTATTCATATAAAGCCCAGCTATTATTTACCGCTGGCTCCTACCTCCGGCACATCGGCGGCCGGCCGACGAATGGAAATCATCTGCCGCGTATTCGTGACGCCCACCGTCAGGCTGAGGTAGTAGTCGCCGGCGGGCAGGCCAGTGAAGTCCAGAGTTTGATGGTGCGCTCCGGCCGTCTGCTTCCGGTAGTCGGATACGCGCACGGCCGTACCATTCTGGTTGTAGAGCACCCAGCCCAGCGGGCGGGCTTCTGCCAGGGAGTACGACATCTGCATCACGCCATTAGAAGGGTTGGGGTAAACGCTCATGTTGTTGGCACCTACGCCTGGCGTGGCCGGAGCTCCAGCCAACAGGGGTTCTTCGGCCGGTTTCACGGCCACCAGTTTCCACTGCTGATTAGGTGCACCGCTGTATTTGAGCTGCTGCAACCCGCCTTGCAGCGTGTCGCCGTAAGTCAGCACCTTCTTCCGAACGTGGTGGGGGGTAAACTTGTAGTACCCCTCGCCC
Organism: Hymenobacter sp. UYP22; assembly: GCF_040547285.1. NCBI lineage: Bacteria > Pseudomonadati > Bacteroidota > Cytophagia > Cytophagales > Hymenobacteraceae > Hymenobacter > Hymenobacter sp. UYP22. The sequence goes on from NZ_JBEPPK010000002.1 coordinate 478,150, forward strand.
GCATCCTCAATTTTCCAGCGCTGGTTGTAGCCACTATAGTAGGTCCAGACGCTAAGCGGAGCCCCGTTGGAGGTAGAGCTGCCCAGAACTTCCAGCACTTTATTGCTGCCCGGCGACACCAGACGGTAGAGGCCCTCCCCGGCGGACTCAATGCGCCACTGAGCCTCCTCTTTTACCCCGGCGGCCTGGGCAGCCAGCTGCTCGGCGCGGGTGGCTGGTCGGCCCTGGTCTATTTTTAGCGGGCGCCCCGTGGAGCGCACCGTGAGCATATACAGTCCCGAAAGATCAGCTGGGGGCGCGGCCTCAACAACTTCCTTTACCGGCTTGGGCGGCTTCACTGGTTTGGGAGCCTTTTCAGCCGGAGCAGGTTTGGCTGGTTTAGCCGGGGCTTGGGCTACGGCTTTAGCGGCTGGTTTGGGAGCTTTGTCGGTGGGGGCAGTTTTGGCCGCCGTGGCGGCGGGCTTGGCTGGGGCCGGTTTGGCAGGAGCCGGCTTAGGAGCCGCGTTGGGGTTGGGCGTCGGGACGGCTTTGGCCTTGGCTACGGGCGGCGGACCGGCCGGGTCGCGGGTGAGCGGGGAGCCCAGCGGGTACAGGTTACCCGAGGGAATCACCTGCGCCGACTGGCCGGGGGCTACCCACTGCAGCTGAATACCGGCGTTGCCTTCACTGTCGTTGTACTCCAGCTTGATAGTGGTCTTCTCGCCAGCGGCCAGCGTTACGGTAGCATCATCGGTGCTGCTGGCTTTGCGGCCGTTCCAGGTATCCAGCACTTTTTTACCGTTCACCCACAGGCGCACCTCATCGGTGGTAACGGCTACAAACCGGTAGCGGCCCGTGGAGGGCGCGGCCAGCAGGCCTTCCCAGCGCACCGAAAAATTATCGGTGGGCAGCTCCGGCGCCGGGGCGGCGGCACCCCACTTAAAATCGATGCTGGCATCCTGCCGCTTCAGCACGGGGGCACCGGCCAGGGAGCCATTATTGAAATAGAAAGCCGTGAGGCCTGTTCCCCAGCCTTGCACGGGCAACGGACGGGCGGCCGTTGTGGGGGGCAACAAGGGAAATGCGAGGGCAGAAGCAGGCTGCAGTTGACCGGTCAGGCTTAGCCCTAACGCAGAGCAAAGAAGTAAATACCGCACAGGCTGGAAAGCGTTGATGGTAGAAGGCACTGTTGGGCATCTGGGAACCACCCAAAAAAGTAGAAACAGATTTATATTTTTCCGATTCCGCCCTCACTAATATACGCCTTTTTTCAGCCCCCAACGCATAAGTCGGGCCTTGCCAGCTTTACGCTTCTAGTACAAAACCAGCATTTCAGGCTTACAAACAGTCTTTTTAAGCGAATTCAGTATTTTTGGATTTCTCCACGTACTGCCGTTTTCATGACCGATGCCCGCGCCATTCTGGCTACTCCCCTTGGCCCCCTGGAATTGCAGGGTACCGAAGCTGGCCTGCGAACGGCCCGGTTCCTGCATCCGCTGATGGGCACGCCCTCTACCCCACCCGAAACGCTAACCCTGCAAGTACCTGAGTGCTTGCGCGAAGCCTGGACCCAGCTGCGCGCTTACTTTGGCCGCGAGCTGCAGCACTTTACCGTGGCAACAGATGTAGCCGCCGGCACCGAGTTTCAGCAGCTGGTATGGGCCACACTGCCGGCCGTTGGCTACGGCCGTACTGCCTCCTACCTGGAGGTGGCGCGGCAGTTGGGCAACCCAGGCGCGGTACGGGCCGTGGGCGCAGCCAACGGGCAAAACCCACTGACTATTATCTGGCCCTGCCACCGCATCATTGGGGCGGCCGGGCAGCTGACGGGGTATGCCGGCGGTTTGGCCCGGAAGCGTTGGCTACTCGAATTCGAGCGTCCCAGCCTGCAAACCAGCCTGTTCTGAGGTGTTTGAATATGCCCTGAGCCATTTCCCGCGTCAAGCACCCTACCCCCTCAGCTGCCCACGAAGTCCAGCAGCTGCCGGTAGATAATATTGTGCTGCCAGTATAGCTGCAACACCATGGGAATGTGTTTTTTGCCCGGTAGCACGGTGTACTGGGGTGCGTGGCCCAGGGCCTGCAGCCGCTCTCGAAACCGGGCACTGCTGCTACTGATGGATGGGTAGGTTTCGCCGCCGATGAAGAGGATGAAAGGCGGCGTGTAGGCGGAGAGGTGATACAGCGCCGAGGTTTGCTTCCAGACAGCCGGGTTCTTGCTGAACGGCACCAGGTACTGCTCATCGTGGGGGTACTCTAACTTCTGCAGATAATCGTACATATCCAGGCCGGCGGGGTCATCCAGAATGGCCCCTTTGATGGGGTTGCGCGGCAGGCCCCAGCGCTGAAACAGTGCGTTGTTGGCCGTGAGTAGGGCGGCCAGTCCGCCGCCGGCCGAATGCCCCATTACAAACAGCCGTTGCGGGTCACCGCCATAGTCCTGAATGTGGGCAGCCGTCCAGGCCACGGCCCGGGCACAGTCGTCGGCCATTTGGGGCACGCGCACCTGCGGGGCCAGCCGGTAGTTGATAATAACAGCCACTACCCCCTGCTTGGCCAGCCGCCGCCCAATAAAGGAGTAAAAATCTTTGCTCCCGCTATTCCAGCTGCCCCCGTGTATAAACACGACCACCGGACGCGGGGTGGCCGCTTGTTGCTTGGGCGTATACACATCCAGGCGGTGACGGGTGGGACTGTAGGCCGTGTCGGTGGCTGGCACGTAGGCCACATCGGCGGTGCGGTGGCTGGGCCGGGCCACGGCATATTCGGTTCCGGCTACCAGCGCGCCCATCATACCTACCAGCGCAGGCAACACCCGCCACAGCCAAAACCGCATCATATTACTTTTAGTGAATCAGGAAACCGGACGTACGCACATCCTCCAGGCCCCGGATTGGCAGCCCCGTGCCTGCAACGGCCCGCGGGGCGCCGGGTTGTAGAGTCTTTCTATCTTTGGTTGTGGGCCTCCCGCCAATTTTTACTTCGCTTGTTCGTTCTCCTTTCATGAAACCACTTGTTTTGCTGGCAGCGGCCGGCCTGCTTTGGGCTGCTACACCAGCGCAGGCACAGCGCAAAGCCAAAACAGCTACTACCGCAGCCGCCTCTTTCCAGCGGCTCCAGCCTCAGTTCGGGGGCCTCACCCACGCCCAAGCCGAGCAAGCGCTGGGCCCGGCTTTCCTGACGAAGCTAGCCAGCAGTTTCCCCTCGCGGGCCGAGGCCAGCCAGTTTTTCAGCACCAAAGGCTACGAATACCTGGCCGAAAGCCAAACCGACACCGCTGCGTACCGCTTCAACCTAGCCTGGGTACTCGACCCCAACAATGCGGATGCCTACCACGGCCTCGGCATCGTCACCAGCACTTCGGCCCCCGAGCAATCCATCAGTCTGCTCAACAAGGGCCTGACCCTGGCACCCACCAATGCCTTTCTGCTCAGCGACCTGGGAGCCAGCTACCTGATTCGTTACCAGCAAACCAACAAGAAAAAAGACCTGACCACTGCCACTGAACTGCTGGAAAAGGCTACCACCCAAGCAACGCCCAACGCCGCTGCCTGGCAGCAGCTGGCCCGGGCCTACTACCTCCAGGAGAAATACCCCCAGGCCTGGGAGGCCATTCACAAAGGCCAGAATATCAGCCTGGCTTCTATGGATTTCGATTTGATAACTGAGTTGAAAGCCAAACTTCCCGATCCTCAGGGCACCATCAAGTAAGCGCCTTGCCTCTCGGCCGTGGCAACCCCGGCTGCCAGTGCGCGTAAGCCGAGGCTTCCTCACCTATTGCTCCTACCGCGTGATCTTCCGTTCTCTCCTGCCCACCGCCCTACTCATCTCCGTTACAGCCCACCACGTCAGTGCCCAGGGCACTGGCCCCGAGCGTCGTCGTCGCCACTATGATGCGCAGGCGCGGGCATATTACCGGGGGCCAGTGCGCTTCACGCTGGGGGGCGGCATAGGGTACTACAACGGCGACCTGACCAGCCGCCTCGGCGACCAGTTTCTGGGGCCCAGCCTTACCGGTGGAGTGCAGTATCAGCTGCATCCGCATTGGCAGCTGGGTGGCGAGGCTTCCTATATTCGGCTAGGAGCCAAGGACTACTTGCCGGAGCGCGGCCTGGCTTTTCAGGGCAGCAACTTGGCCGGTATTGCCTTTGTGCGCTGGGAGCCTTTGCATGATGGAGGCGCTTATGCCGCTCAGCGCAAACCAGCGTCCATCATCAAGCCTTACCTGAAGGTGGGGGGCGGCTGGCTGCTCTATAACCCCAAAGCATTTCGGGGCACGGAACGGCCCAGCGGCAACTTTACTCCGGAGTACCTGGCCTCCGAGCGGAACGACTACTCGGCCTTGGCCGTGGTACTGCCCGTAGGTGTGGGCGTTACCGTGCGCCTGACCCCCAAGCTGGGCGCTACCCTGGAGGGCTCCTACTCCCTCACCTCCACCGACCAGCTCGACGACATCAGCCCCGTATCGGGCCGCTCTTCTTCCGCGCGCAATGATAACTATGGCCAGTTGGAGCTGAAGCTGGAGTACTCGCCCTGGAGCCGCTAGCCAGTAGTCATAGTGTCCGTGGCCTAACGCTACCAATTGGTACAGAAACAGAAAAGGGTTGCCGAGTGGCAACCCTTTTCTGTTTCTGTATGGGCAGTAAGGCCCACTACTCTTTCACGAAACGCTCGTGGAAGGCTTTCTGGCCGTCGGTTACTGTGAGCAGGTAGATGCCTTTGGCGAGGCCGGCCACGTTAAGCTGGCCGTTCTCGAAGCGGGCTCCCACCACGCGGGCTCCGCGCAGGTCGGTTACCGTGGCCGATATTACCGGGGCTTTGCTGGCCAGGGCAATATTCAGCACGTCGGAGGCCGGGTTGGGGAACACCGAAATGGCTTTCTCAGCTGAGTTGCCCAGGGTAGTGCCACCCGTAATGCCGGCCACGCCATCGAAGGCCAGGGTACCGCCCGTGATGTTCACGGTGTAGTCCTCCGTTTCGCCGTAGCTGTAGCTGTTGCAGCTGGTAGTAGCCGAGGCGTCGCTCATTACCACGCGCAGGCGGGTAGCGCCCGATTTGGCGGTGCTGGGTACCGTGAAGGTGCTGGTGAGGGTGCCGGTGCTGGCCGAGGAACCCGATACAACCGTTTCGCCGGAATCAGCAAAGTCACCATCCTGGTTGTAGTCGATATAGATTTTCCAGTACTCGGTGTAGGCCGTGGAGGCAAAGCCGGCCGAGAAACTGATGGTTTGCGAGGAACCAGCGGCAATGGAGGTAGACGAAGCCGTGCCGTTGTAATAGCCGGCATCAGCCGCGGAGGTACGGGCAATGGTGCCCAGCTTCACGTAGTCAATCCACTCGTAGGCCACGTTAGTACCCTTGGAGGTGCAATAGGTAACCGTGGTGGGCGGTGGCGTGGTGCCACCGGCGGCAGCGCCTACACCCACGGCGTACCAGGCATTGGTTACTGCCGTCACCTGGGCCGAGCCCGCGCCGTACAAATCGGTAGCGGCCGAAATGGAGGCCGTGCGGGCATTGGCGTAGGTGGAGGAAGCCGTGAGGTATACGCTTTCGGTGCGGTAGGCAATTTTGGCGGCGGCATCAATGCCGATGCCGGCTACCGAGTAGGCGCTGCTGATGTCATTGGTGCCCGAGCCACCCTGGGCCAGCAGGTAGAACCAGAAGTTAAGCACGCCCGAGTTGGTGTGCACCCCGCCGTAGTCGTTGCTGGAGGTAGGCGAGGTAGTGGTAGCCTTCCAGTAGGTGCCCTTGTAGGTATCGGGCTGGCCGTAGGTGTTGGGGCTGCTCATGGAGCGCAGCGCCCCGCCAGCTTTCATAATTTCCTCGCCAATCAGCCAGGTGCTTTTGCCGCTGAGGCCGTACTGGCTCACGGCCCGGGCCTCCACGCAGGCGCCCCAGATATCGGAGAAGCCTTCGTTCATGGCCCCCGATTCGTTCTGGTAGGTCAGGTTGGCGGTTTTCTCGCACACGGCGTGCCCGATTTCGTGGCCGCACACGTCCATGGCCGTGAGGGGCTTGAAGGTGCTGGCCCCGTCGCCGTAGGTCATTACCGAGCCGTTCCAGAAGGCGTTTTCGTAACCAGCCCCGCCGGGCACATCATCAAAATGCACGTAGCTCTTGATTTTGGCCCCGGCGTTATCGTAGGAGTTGCGGCCGTGCACGGCACTCCAGTAATCGTAGGTAGCCTGGGCCCCGAAATGCGCGTCGCCGGCCACGTTGTCGTAGTTGGCGTTGTTGTATTCGGCGGCCGTCCAGTTGTTGTCGGCGTCAATGAAATCGACGGCGGCGGTATAGCTGTTGCTCTTTTTGGCGTTGTAGGTTTCGATGCCCAGGCCCCGGGTGTACTCGCGCAGGCGGTAGCCGCCGGTAGTGGTTTCGGTGGCCAGGGAGCGGGTGCCGCTGTAGGCCGTGGCGAAGGAAGCCGTGGCACCGGCGTGTTTGATGATGTTGTCCTGCAGTACTACCTCACCGGAGCGGGCATCCACGTAAATGTAGGCGCGGCTCAGCGGGGCTTTGGCGTACACGTTGAACTTCCAGGCCAGAACGGGCTTGTTACTCTGCAAAGCATTGGCGTTGCGCTGATTGCGCACAATCACCAACTCACCCTGGGGCTTGTATGTGGCGGCGGGGTTGTTTTCCTGCTGTTTCAGGCTGGCCTCTTCCTGGGCATCCTGCCACATGTAAGTGCGGGCTCCCACAAAGGCCATAGCCCGCTCCAAGGCGGCTTTGGCATCCAGGGAAGGGGTGGTAGTAAGGCCGCGCACCTTCTCAAACTGCCCACTGATGCTTTCTACCTGCCCTTTGCGGGCGTGCACGGAGTAAGTGGCGTGCTCCACCTTAATGCCTTTGTAATACTGCTGGTACTTCTCGTGCACGTAGCCGAGCTGGTCAATGTCGGTTTTGGCCTGAACCAGTTGGTCGTCCTGAGTGAGTTGCAGCTGCTCCCGCAATACAGCGGAGGCTGTGCTGAGCGGGGCTTCCTTGCCGGCCCGGAACCGTACCAGGTAGGGCGTATCGTTGTCGTTTTGGTCCTGCACCTGCACGCGGGAGTAATCCTGCGCCAGCGCCGACGACGTTAAGCCACCGAGCAGCAACAGAGTTGCCGCGGAGTATTTGTTGATCATGCTGTGTGGTTGGTTGTGGGGAGTGAAATTGAACTGCTCCTGGACCGCGCCTTGTGTTTAGTCAGAACTCGGATCCAGTCATCTAATTAATGTATTTTTAATCTTAATACCTATTATTTAAAATATTTATATCAAAGTGCATGATAATTTAATCATATTTCAATAACATCAGTATTTATGAGCAAATGTTAAAACTACTACTGTTCAATCTTTTAGCGAATACTCTTCGATCTGACGTATAATGCACCGGTTTTTCTCAGACTTTGGGAACACAAAATTTTAAACATTCCAAGATTGTCTTCATGAATCCTTCATCTTTCATTCTCACCGATTCGCGCTGGAGCCTGCGGGGGCAAACAGCCGTTGTCACGGGAGCTTCCAAAGGAATTGGGGCCGCCGTAGCCGCTGAACTACTACGCTTTGGCGCTACTGTGCTGGCGGTAGCCCGCACCGCGCCGGAGCTGGAAACTCAAGTGGCGGGGTGGCGGCAGCAGGGCCTAGCCGCCCACGCCGTAGCCGCCGACGTAAGCACAACTGCCGGGCGGAATGCGGTGCTGGAGGCCGTGCAGCAGTTGGGAACCGGGCTGCACATGTTGGTGAACAATGTGGGTACCAACATTCGCAAGCCCACCGTGCAGTACTCCGAGGATGAATACCGCCGCCTGATGGCAACCAATCTGGAATCGGCCTGGGAGTTGAGCCGGGGCGTGCAGCCGCTGCTGGCAGCAACTGGCGCGGGTAGCATCGTCAATATCTCCTCGGTGGCGGGCCTCACGCACGTGCGCACCGGGGCCATCTACGGCATGACGAAGGCGGCGCTGGTGCAGCTGACGCGCAACCTGGCGGCGGAATGGGCCGGCCAGGGCATCCGGGTGAATTGCGTGGCGCCGTGGTATATCCGCACGCCGCTGGCGGCCAGCGTGCTGCAAAACGAAGCGTATTTACAGGAAGTAGTGAGCCGTACGCCGGCCGGCCGCATCGGGGAGCCCGAGGAAGTAGCCGCCGCCGTAGCCTTCCTGTGTTTGCCGGCCGCCGCTTACATCACCGGCCAAACCCTGGCCGTAGACGGCGGCTTCACGGTGAATGGGTTCTAGGTGGTGAAGTTGTGAAGGGTGAAGTTGTGCCGTCTATTTAGCCCGAACAGCACAACTTCACCCTTCACAATTTCACCTTTCACTACTTCACCATTGCCCGGAGGGCAGTTTCGTAGCGGGGCAGGGCCTGGGCATCGGAGGCGAGGTAGAGGAAAGGCTCGATAAGCTCCAGTTCCATGAGCAGCAATTCGCCGTCTTGGTCCACGCCGTCTACGCGGGCGTAGAGGCAACCTTGGGCAAATTGCTGCACAATAGCATCGGCGGCGCGGCGCAGGTGGGCGGGAGCTTCCCGGGGCTCAATGCCGCCGCCCAGGTAGTGTTGCACCCGGAAGTCGCCGGCTTTGGGCGTTTTCAACACGCAATGGCTAAACTGGCCGCCGTAGTAGAGCAACGACCACTCGCCTTCCTCCTGAATGCGGGGCAAAAAGGGCTGGGCCAGGAAATCCTCGTGCTGAAGTAGCTCCGTGAGCTGGGGCTGACGCACGGCGGTTTCCTGCCGGGTCAGCACGAACGTATTTTTGGCGCCCCCGCTCACGGCCGGCTTAATTACCAGCTGCTCCTGGTTCATTTCCCGCAGCAGTTCGGCGGCATCCACGGCCTGGCCCCGGGGCAGCAGGCGGGTGGGCACAATGCGTACCCCGGCCTGCTCCATTTCCAGCAGGTACTTTTTATCGGCGTTCCAGCGGATGGTAGCCGCGGGATTGAGCATGCGCACGCCCAACTGCTGCATGCGGTCCAGCCACTCGTAGAATTCCGCCACCCGGTCAAAATAATCCCAGGGCGACTTCACTACCACCACATCGTAGCGTAGCCAATCCACGGCCGGATTGCTCCAGATGCGGGGCTCCACGGTGTGGCCCTGCTCACGCAGGTAGCGGGTGAGCAGGCTGTCCTCATCATCCACGTTGGGGGCGGCGTACTGGGCCAGGCTTTCGCAGGTAACGAGGGCTATGGAGAGGGTGGGGGCAGAAGAAGACATACGCAATGCAATGGGCGCGCCGGAGCAGCACGCCCAATTCGGGAAGTGAATAGGCTAGCAGACGATAAAGCTGGCCGCAGGTTGCGTTCAATGGCTGATTAGCGGCCAACCGGCTGCTGCCAGACAGATTTATTTCTTACCAGTAGCCAGGTAATCAGTAGCCAGGGTTACCAACGTCCGCACGCCCAGGGTCAGGCCGCTTTCATCCACGAAAAAGCCAGGGGTGTGGTGCGGAGCGGTATCGGCGGGGTTCTTCCCCTTGGGCATCCCCCCCACGAATACAAATACGCCGGGCACTTTCTCCTGGTAGAAGGCAAAGTCCTCGGCTCCGGTTACGGCCTTCTGCACGCTCACATTGGCCGGGCCGGCAGCCCGGTTGAGGCTGGGCACTATTTGCGCGGTCAGGCCCGGGTCGTTGAAGGTAACGGGGGCGTAGTTCACGATGTCTACCTCGGCCGTAGCCCCGGCGCTTTCGGCAATGTTGGTAGCGGTGCGACGCACGGCGGCCCATACTTTCTGCTGCATTTCCTTGTTGAGGCAGCGGATGGTGCCGGTCAGCTCCACTTGCTCCGGAATGATGTTGTTGCGCACCCCGCCGTGCACCATGCCCACCGTCAGCACTACCGCGTCCTCCGTCAGCTCCGCCTGCCGGCTGACAATAGTTTGCAGGCCCAGAATAATTTGGGCGGCGGTTACCACGGGGTCTACGGCCAGCCAGGGGTAAGCCCCGTGCGCCGATTTGCCCTTCACTTTAATGTTGAACACGTCCGAGGAGGCCATTTCGCCCCCGGGCCGGTAGCTGAGCTTACCTACTTCCGTCTGGGCCTGAATGTGCAGCCCGAAGATGGCATCGACTTTGGGGTTCTGCAGCACGCCTTCCTTCACCATGAGCCGGGCCCCGCCTTCCTGGCCGGGTAAGGAGCCTTCCTCGGCGGGCTGAAAGATGAACTTCACGGTACCAGCCAGCTCCTGGCGCATCTGTACCAATACCTCGGCGGCACCCAGCAGCATGGCCACGTGGGTATCGTGGCCGCAGGCGTGCATCACGCCTACCTCCTGGCCGTTGTACTGGGTCCGGGCTTTGGAGGCGAAGGGCAGGTTGTTGCTTTCCGTGACGGGCAGGCCGTCCATATCAGCGCGCAGGGCCACTACGGGGCCGGGCTTACCACCTTTCAGCAGCGCCACCACGCCAGTGCGGGCCACGCCGGTTTGCACCTCCAGGCCCAGCTTGCGCAGATGCTCGGCTATCAGCGCGGCGGTGCGGGTTTCCTGGTTGCCCAACTCAGGGTGCTCGTGCAAATCGCGCCGCCAGGCTATTACTTTGGCTTCTTGCTGGGCCGAGAGCTTGGCAATGCGCTCAGCCGGAAAAGCAGGTTTGGTTTGAGCAAAAACGGGCGCGGCGGTCAGCAATGCCCCGGTGAAGGCCAGCAGGTAACGGTGGTGCATGGGCAGAAGTAAAAACGTAGCAAAATGACCGGGGCGGCCCTGGACGCCAGGCCCGCTCTGGCCAGGCAATGTAAGCCGGAACCGTCCAGAATAGAAATTTCGGGCTGCTGACAGCCGACCTTACTGCCAGAAAGTTGTGCCCCGGCCGAATTTATGGTGCTTCTTTGCGGCTTCCTCCCCGGCTCGGCGGCCGGGTATTACCGGCTGATGCTGCTACGGGTGCGGCCGTCCGGTAACCTCGTCCGGGCGTCAGCGCGCAACAACCGGCCTCATGGCTTGCCGCCATCCAACCGGAGCAGACAGCATGCCAAAGCCTACCGCATATGTTACCCATTGACTCCCTGACCTGGCCGGCCGCGTGGCGCAACTTCGCCTTCCGATGGCGGCTGGGGGCCGTGCTGGCGCTGCTACTGCTGCTGGTCAGTCAGTTGCCGCGCTACTTTGCCTGGGTGCAAGCCCGCCCCGCCCGCATCCTCCCCGACCCGCTGCTAGCGGCCCTGCCTGCGCACGACGTATCGGGGGCGGCTTTTGCGGTGATTTACCTGGGTATCGGGCTGGGGGTGGTTACGCTGCTGCCCCGGCCCTACCGCCTGCTTCGGGCGCTGTGGGCTTACCTGCTGCTGCACCTGCTGCGGTGCCTCACGCTGTACCTGCTGCCCCTGGAGCCCCCCCCGGGCCTGGTGCTCCTCCGCGACCCGCTGGTGGATCAGCTCATTTACGCCGCTCCCGCTCCCATTACCAAAGACCTGTTCTTTTCCGGCCACACCGCCACGCTGGTTCTGTTGGCCCTGGCCGTGCCGCCGGGCGGGCGGCGCCGGGCGTTACTAGCTGGCTCCCTGCTGATTGGGGCGTTGGTACTGGTGCAGCACGCGCATTATACGTATGATGTGCTGGCCGCCCCCCCGTTTGCGGCGCTGGCTTGGTGGCTGAGTGGGCGAGTTAGCAGACTGGTGTAATCCAAAGGGCATAAACAGCTGTCATCCTCACTTCAAATGCTTCTCGTAAATGCCGGCGGCAATGCGCTCCGTCAGGCTTTTCGGGACGAGGCTGGTGAGCGTGGCGGACACTTTGTTGAGGGCGCCGGGAATCAATTCGGCCTCACCGGCCAGTAAGGCGGCAATACCGGCCCGGGCTACTTGCGTGGGTGTCATGGATACTTTGTTGGCGGTAGCCTGCAGCTCGGCATTCATACCGGCCCGGCCGGCGAAATCGGTGGTGGTAGCGCCAGGGCTCAGGCAGGTTACCGATACGGAGGTGTCGCGCAGCTCGTAGCGCAGGCCCCGGCTGAAGCTAAGCACAAATGCCTTGCTGGCTGCGTACAGCGTAAGCGTGGGCACGGCCTGGTAGGCGGCCGTGCTGGCCACGTTCAGGATGTAGGCCTTCGGTTGGCGGCGCAAGGTGGGTAGCAGAGCATGCGTGAGGGCCACGGGCAGGTGCATGTTTAGCTGCAGCATGTTTTGTTGCTCCTCCATGCTCAGCTCTTCAAACCGCCCCCAGAGGCCATAGCCGGCATTATTTACCAGCACCGCCAGCTCAGTAGTTTGCGCCAGAACCCACTCGGCTAGTTGGCCGGCGGCGCCCGGTACGGCCAGATCCAGCGGTAGTACCTGCGCCTGCCGGCCCAGTTGCTGCACCTCGGCGGCTACTTCCCTAAGCTGATTTTCTGAGCGGGCTGTCAGCAGCACATCGTAGCCGCGCCGGGCCAGCTCCAGGGCCATGGCCCGCCCTATTCCGCGCGAGGCGCCCGTAATCAGTGCTGTTTTCAAGGGTGAAGTTGTGAAAGGTGAAGTTGTGAAATGGTGAAGTTGTGCCAATCCAGGTTGCCGGGACTTTCACAACTTCACCTTTCACAACTTCACTATTTAACCAAGTGTAAAAACCGCAGGTAGAACGGCGTGGGGCTGTTGTCGTGCTTGGGCTCGTACTTACCGGCAATGATGGGGACGTACATCACCCGGCGGCGCGACACCTCCCCCACCAGCGGCGACTGAGCTACGCGGTGCCACATGCGGCCGTCGTGCACGGTCAGGTCGCCGGGCTCAGTTTCCACGGCCACCTCGTGCTCGTCGGGGCCTACGTCTTTGTAGTATTTCTTGCGGAAGAGGATGTCGCGCAGGCCCTGGCGGTGGGTGCCGGGTATCAGGCGCAGGCCGCCGTTGGTGGCGGGCGTTCCATCCAGGTGCACGCCCACGTTCAGCATTGGTCCGATTTTCTTGCCGTAGAACACGTCCCGTAGGGAATCGGTGTGCCAGCCCATTTGCGAAAACTCCGAGCCGGGCACGTTCACATAGTGATTGATAACGAGGCCGTCTTTCTCATTCACGCCCACCCGGCCACCGGGCGCTTCCAGCAGCGGAAACAGCGCCCGAAAACGAGGGTCCTGCAGAAACTGGTGCAGCACCGGGCTGTGGTGGGAGGCAAAGGCGAACCGCTGCACGATGGGCGAGCCGTCCACGTCCTTGCCGTATTTGATGGGTACCCCGTTCACCTTCTTTACATCATCGGCCAGCCACTGCCGCTGCACGGCTTCGGAAGCCCGCAGCAGGCTGTGCACGGTGGCGGGCTCAATGAAGGCGCGAAAATGCAGGAACCCGTTTTGGCGAAAAAAATCCAGCTGCTCCGGTGTTAGGCTCTCGCCCAGGGTAAAGCGTGGATAGGTTGATTGTGGTGACATAAGGGGAGAGGCGGTCAGGAACACGCCCGTTCAGGCAGCGGCAAAGATAACAGGTAAAGGCGGGGCCGGGCGGTATTGAGGTCAATTCATCTGCTCGAATCCAGCGCCCAGGGTACGCAATAACCAGTGAAGAATGAGTGAACCAACCAGCCAGCGCCTATTTGGTTTGCAGCGTAATGCGTATCTTGGCAGGTACTGCCGCTGCCCTACCAACCACCGTTCCGCATGAAACGACTGCTGCTGTCGTGGCTGCTCCTGCTGTGCGCAGGAGCCGCTCTCGTGGCACACGCGCAAACCACTGCTACCCGCCTCGTGCCCTTTCGCCAGGGCACCCGCTGGGGCTACGCCGACCGTAGCCGCCGCCTGGTGCTGCCCGCCCGCTTTGATGAGGCCGGCCCCTTTCAGGAGGAGTTAGCCTGGGTGCGGCAGGGCAACCTATTCGGCTACATTGATGGGGGCGGTAACCCCGTAACGCCTATCCAGTATACCCGCGCCGGCAATTTCCGTCAGGGTCGGGCAACCGTGGAGCTCAGCGGCGAAACCTTCGACATCGGGCCCAGCGGGCACCGGCTCACTGAGCCGGCAGCCACTGAGCTGGAAGAGGAGCCGCTGGAACAGGGCGACGTGGTGCGCAAAGACGGCAAAGTGGGTTTCCGCTTCACGGTGGGCACGGCCTCGGTGCCGGCCATCTACGATGAAATCCGGGACAACTACAACGGGCTGCTGTTTGTGCGGCAGGCCGGCAAATGGGGCGTGCTCAACGCCAAAGGCAAGCTGGTGCAGCCCCTGCAGTACGATGCCATCCGCCTCACCGGCAACCTAATATACCCCGTGGTGCAGCAAAACGGTCTGTTCGGCTACCTCGACGCCGAGGGCAACCGCCTCACCGAAATCCGCTACCTCCAGGCCGAGCCCTTCCTGCAGGACGTAGCCCGAGTGCAAACCCCCAACGGCCGCGCCGGCTACCTCGACAGCACCGGCCACGAGTTCTGGACCGACGAGCAGTAACCCCACCCCCAGCCCCTCCCCTCCGGGAGAGGGGTGCCAGATGCAAGTTCAGTGTGTCGTTGAACGCACCCCTCTCCCGGAGGGGAGGGGCTGGGGGTGGGGTTAATTCAGTATCTTATACTCTTATGCTGCCGCTTCCCATCCTGAATGTGCGCCTGCAAGCCTGCCACGAGGACTGGCAGCAGATGACGCCCACCGCCCAGGGCCGCCACTGCGCCCAATGCAGCCGCACCGTGCTGGATTTCACCCAAGCCACCCAACCGGAACTGCAAGCCGCCTTCCGCACCTCCCCCGATGGCCGGGTGTGCGGCCGGTTCCAGCCACAGCAGTTGGCCCCGGAGCAGCCGGAGCCGTTGCCGCGACGCGTGGCGCTACGGCCCCGGCAGCGGAAGTTTCTGGTGGCGCTGCTGCTGGTGTGCGGGCTGGGGCTGTCGGCGCGGGAGGCGGTGGGGCAGGTGCGAAAAGCATTGCCAGCAACTACACCCATCAAAATGTATCTGCCTCAACTGCCGAGCAACGAGAAGGGCATACCAGATAAATCCGCTCTTAGCTCAGTTGAACCGGCAGCCACTGCCGCTTTACCATTTATTGGCTATGTGGAGCAGATGCCCGTTTTCAAGGGCGGTACCGATGCGCTAATGAAGTTTATTGCCGCTAATTTTCATCGACCCACTGAGGCTCCGGAGACGCTTGAGGGCCGGATATTTGTCAAGTTCATAATTACCGAAACCGTGGCCGTGCGCGACGTGCAAGTAGCCAAGAGCTTGCACCCGGCGCTGGATGCGGAGGCCGTGCGCGTAGTAAAACTACTGGATGGCAACTTCACGCCCGGCCAGCAGAACAAGCGGCCGGTACCCGTAGGCTACACTATTCCGTTTACGTTTAAGTCAGCTGCCGCCACACAACCAGCAGCCCGCAAGCGCAAATGAAAATTCAGTCGATTTCCACGGTTTGGGTAGTGGCGTGTCTGCTTGCGGGTAGCCAAACGGTTGCCGCGCAGGCAACAATAGACACTGTCGGATTGCGTGGCAGGCCACTAGAATTAAAGACTGAACCGCTGGCCGAAGATGGAGTATCAGGCATCATTACTTCCGAAACCTACCGAACCATTGGCAAGGGCGGACCCGTTACAATTTGTGAGGTGATGCCCGCTTATATCAAGCGTAACAAGAAAGACAACCTGCTGCTATTCATCCAGCAGAATATACGATGGCCCAGCATGGGGTTACGCATGCAGGTTGAGGGTAAGGTGCTTATTTCCTTTATAGTTGACACGGATGGCAACGCCTATCGTTTTAAGGTTATAAAAGGACTGCATCCTGCTTTTGATGCCGAAGCCTTACGCGTAGCGCAGTTGCTCAATGGCTGCTTTTCACCGGCCCTCTGCGGCGGCATAGCACGGGCGCACGAGGTAGTAGTTCCTGTTTATTTCGCTTTGAAATGAAGACTGCGTCATTCAGGTTGTTCGGCTTGGGTCTGCTTTTCGTCAGCAGTCGGGCCTTTGCCCAGATAGCCGAAGCGGTAGACGCTACCGGGTTGCATAGAAACTCCAACATAGAAGTCCTGCCCGTACGCGACTGTTTTGGGCCGGGAGAGAACAGTATGCCCATTTTTATTGGTGGCGATACTGCCCTCATCGGCTTCTTAAACAGGAATATCCATTGGCCTGATAGCCTATATCCGTGAGCGGAAGAGTATACGTGCGCTTTATAGTAGACCGCAAAGGCCATGTCGGCAACGTAGCTGTTGTGCGCACTTTGCATCCCGCCGCCGATGCTGAGGCAATTCGGGTAGCCAACCTACTAAGCGGGCACTTCCTGCCAGGAACCAACAAAAAGCGCCAGCCAATCGATGTTGGCTACACGCTCCCATTCTTCTTTCATCCGTAACCACTGCTACGGTTCTGGTGTAAGTTGAATCCTGTTGTCCGTAGTCCGGAAAACCTTTCTATTTTCCGCTCCCGTAGAACCTCCACTCAACTTCTCCCGCCCTATGCTTTTCACGCCCAGCCCCATGCTGCTTAAGCTGCTGTATACCCGCGGCAGCCTGCACAACACGCCCGAGGGCGTGGCCTTCAGCATCAAAAACCGCCTCGATACCGTGCGCATTACCCGCGTGGAGGCCGTGGTGCTGGATGGCAAGCGAATTGGTGTGGAGCAGATTGCCTTGGACCTGGGCGGGGGCGACGTGCGGCCGGCCACCACTTTCAACGCCGATGCCGCCGGGTTCACGCTGCCGGTGGGCCAGTCAGCCACATTCCATTTGCACACTGAGCCGCTGCCCGAAGGCATGCACAAGGTGCAGGTGCAGTTTTCGGCTGATCCGTTCGGGGAGTTGACAGTGGAGGTGGAGGATTCCATTACCAACCTGCCGGCCCAGGGCAACAAGATTCCGCGCTCCGAGGAAGACGACTACGCCGACGACGCCATTCAGGCCCGGCAGCGGTTTGCCGAGGAGTTTTCGGGTCAGCAGTTTCAGCACCTCAAGCACTACTCCTTCGATGCCCACGATTTGCAGGGCAACTGTGAGCATTTCACCGGCGTGGCCCAGATTCCGGTGGGCTTGGCCGGGCCGCTGCACGTCAACGGGGAGCACGCCCAGGGCGACTTCCTGATTCCGCTGGCCACCACCGAAGGCACGCTGGTAGCCAGCTACAACCGCGGCATTCAACTCCTGAACCTGTGTGGGGGTGTGAAATGCACCGTCATTGGGGATGCCATGCAGCGGGCCCCGGTGTTTGTATTCGATGACGCCCGTGGGGCCCGGGATTTTGGCAAGTGGGTGGAGGAGGAAATCGACCAGATTCGGCCCGAGGCGGAAAGCACTTCCCGCGTAGCCAAGCTCCAGTACATTGACACCTACCTGGCGGGCAAATTCGCCTACCTGCGCTTCAACTTCAGCACCGGCGACGCGGCGGGCCAGAACATGGTGGGCCGGGCTACCTTCGCGGCCTGCTCCTGGATTCTGGAGCACTACAAAGGCGCACCCATCCGCCACTTCTACCTCGAAAGCAACTTCGCTACCGATAAAAAGGCCTCCCAAATCAACGTGATGCGCACCCGGGGCAAGCGCGTGGTAGCCGAGGCCGTCATCAAACGCGACATTCTGCAGCAGCGGATGCGCGTGACGCCCGAGCAGCTAGCCTACCACGGGCAGGTGAGCAACGTGGGCGCGTTCATCTCGGGGGCCAACAACAACGGCGCGCACTCGGCCAACGGCATCACGGCCATGTTCATTGCCACCGGTCAGGATGTGGCCAACGTCTCGGAATCCTCAGCCGGCGTGCTCTACTCCGAAATCACGCCCGAGGGCGACCTGTACATCAGCATCACCATTCCCAGCCTCATTGTAGCCACCCACGGCGGCGGCACCGGCTTGGCCACCCAAAACGAGTTTCTGCGCATGTTGGGCTGCGTGGGCCGCGGCACCGTCAACAAATTTGCTGAAATAGTGGCCGGCGTGGTGCTGGCCGGAGAATTAAGCCTGGGTGCCGCCATCAGCAGCTCCGACTGGGTAAGCAGCCACGAGCAATACGGCCGGAATCGGTGATTTAGTGAAGTTGTGAAATGGTGAGTGGCCGTTCTGTTAGCGCATTCTGCGCCGACGGAACGGCCACTCACCATTTCACCAATTCACTAAATCACCGTTACAGCGGGTCGGCGGTTACTTTGAAGCGGGAATCCGTGCGGATGGTGATGTCGCGGCTGATGGGCTTGCGGATGCGGGCTTCCGTGGACAGCGTGTAGCTGCTGGCTTTCACGTATTTATCCAGCTTCTCCTTGGTAGGCGTGAGCTGCAGGGTGTTGACACCGGTGGGGATGTTGTCCTGCGAAGCCAGCAGAATCCGGTCGTTGCTGTCGGTGCTGATGTAGATGCTGATGCTCTGCAGGAAGTCGAAGTTTTCGGTGCTGGGGTCCGTCACGGTGAGGGTGAGGCGGTCGAGCTTCACGTCTTTCACCAGGTTGGCGCTGGTGTTTTCGTTTTTGAACTTCTCATCGGAGCGGGTGGGCACCGAAATGGGGGTGAGAGGAATAATCTGCCCCACCGGAAACGCGCTGGCAATCTTCACCGACTGCGAATCTTCAATGTAAAACGTCAGCAGCTTGTCCAGTTTGTCGCAGCTGCTCAGAAAAGCCAGTACCACCAGTACGGGGGCCAGAAACAGGATTTTTTTCATGGGTTTTGCAATTTGCCCGAAGGTACGAAGCGCCGGTTTGTTCCGGTTTGCCTGAGCCGCCAGAACACGAATTGTGCCACACCAACTCCATCAGCAACTCGATAAAACCGGAATCGGGACGCTAGCTGCCTAACGTCCCGGTTCCGGTTTTTCGCGTGCAAACCAACGGAACTGTCATTCTGAGCCAAGCAAGGAATCTGATAGAATCGGTTAACGACTTTACCCAGATTCCTCGCTTCGCTCGGAATGACAGTTCTAGCCGGCTAATCCATCATATCCGCCGCGCGCGGTGGGTCGGGCACGAAGCCGGGCTGCCAGCTCATGGGGTAGCGCGGGTCTACGTAGGGCAGGGCGGCTTCGGTGAGGTAGAGTGGGCGGAACGTGTCGAGCATCACGGCCAGCTCGTGGGTTTCCTTTTTGCCAATGCTGGCTTCCACGGTGCCGGGGTGCGGGCCGTGCGGGATGCCGCTAGGATGCCAGGTAAACGAGGCCAGATCCACGCCCTTGCGCGACATGAAGTTGCCTGCCACGTAGTACAGCACCTCGTCGGAATCGACGTTGGAGTGGTTGTAGGGAGCCGGAATGGCCAGCGGGTGGTAGTCGAACAAACGCGGCACGAAGGAGCAAATCACGAAGTTGTTGCCCTCGAACTGCTGGTGCACGGGTGGCGGCTGGTGGATGCGGCCGGTAATGGGCTCGAAGTCGTGAATACTGGTGGCGTAGGGGTAGAAGTACCCGTCCCAGCCCACCACGTCGAAGGGTGAGTGGCCGTACACCAGCGTGTGCAGCAGCCCGTCCTTCTTCACCCGCACCTCGTACTCGCCCGATTCGCGTACGTCGCCTTCAATCAGCTCCGATGGCCCCCGGAAGTCCCGCTCGCAGTAGGGCGCGTGCTCCAGCAGCTGCCCAAAGTGGTTACGGTAGCGCCGGCAGGTTTCCACGGGGCTGAACGACTCGATGATGAGCAGGCGCACCGGCCCTTCCTCAAAGTGCATTTGGTGAATGATGGTGCGCGGAATTACCACGTAGTCGCCGGGCTCGAAGGCCAGCTTGCCCAGCTGGCTCCACAGCTCGCCCCGACCCTCGTGCACAAAAATTACCTCATCGGCCAGCGCGTTCTTGTAGTAGTAATCCATGCGCTGCTCCGTGGGGTTGCAGATGCTCATGGTCACGTCGGCGTTGCCGAGCAGGGTCTGGCGGGCCTGCAGATAGTCGCCGCCGGTGGTAGTTTGGGCCAGGGTGCGCAGGTGGGCGGGCTCCAGCGGCCGGTCTTTCAGCAGCTTGGGCGCGAAGGGCCGGGGCTCCCCTACCTTCTTGATTTCGGTGGGCGCGTGCTTATGGTAGAGCAGCGACGAGACGCCGTGGAAGCCCAGCGTGCCCACCAGCTGCTCGTGGTAGAGGGAGCCATCGGGCTGGCGGAACTGGGTATGGCGCTTGCGCGGAATCTGGCCTAGGCGTTGGTAGAAGGGCATACGGGTGGAAAATTGCGGGTGGGAAACAAGCAAGGAATGCCGGGCAGTGAAGGTACAGGATTTGCCGCTGAAGTGCTGGCCCAGTACAACGCAGACCACCCGGCAACGGCCACCGTACCTTTACACAACGGCGGCCCTGGCAACTTTTCCGGTGCGTTTCGGCTTTCCCCAATCCACACCTCTTATCCCATTATGCTGTCGTTCCTGCTGCCCCTGCTCTCGTTCCTGACGCCCGATTCCCCACCGGCCGCCCCCGCGCCGCGCAGCCGCACGTTCACCTTCACGTACGCGGCCACGGTGCCGCCCCTGCCCGCTGGCACCGACTCGGTGGAGCTGTGGCTGCCAGTGCCTCACCCCGATGCCTCCCAGCAGGTCAGCAGCCTGACGGTGAAAACCATCGTTCCCTACACCGTGCGCACGGGGCAGTACGGTAACCAGCTGCTGCACCTGAAAGTAGCCGCTGCCCAGGCTGCCAACCTGCGGGTAGAAATGCAGCTGCAGGCCACCCGCCGGGAGCACCTCAACCCCTACCTGACCACCCCCGCGCCTAAAAAACCGCGCCCCACCGAAGCCGCCGACCCTAACATGGCCCGCTGGCTTCAGCCCGACCGCCTCGTGCCCCTCGACAATAAAATCAAACAATGGGCCCAGGAAGTAGTCACGAAGGCCCAGGCCAAAACCGACCTCGAAAAAGCCCGCGCCATCTACGAGCACGTGGTGAGCACCGTGACCTACGACAAAACTGGCCAGGGCTGGGGCCGGGGCGACATCTACTACGCCTGCGACGCCCGCCGGGGCAACTGCACCGATTTCCACGCCGTGTTCATCGGCTACTGCCGGGCGTTGGGCATTCCGGCCCGCTTCAGCATCGGGTTTCCACTCCCGCCCGAGCGGGGCCAGGGCGAAATCAAGGGCTACCACTGCTGGGCCGAGTTCTACACACCCGCCACGGGCTGGGTGCCCGTGGATGCTTCGGAAGCTGCTAAAAACCCCGCCCGCCGCAACTACTTCTTCGGGGCCCACGACGAAAACCGCCTGGAGTTCACCCGGGGCCGAGATTTGGTATTGTCGCCGCGTCAGGAAAGCGCCCCGCTCAATTACTTTATCTACCCCTATGCCGAAGCCGACGGCAAACCGCTGACGGGCATCCAGCAGACGTTTCGGTTTCAGGATATGAAGTAGGGATTATGGCCGTTAGGAAAGCTTATAAGAACGTCATGCTGAGCTTGCCGAAGCATCTCTACCGCTTCGATGAACGGCTCAGACGAAGTGGTAGAGATGCTTCGGCTGCGCTCAGTATGACGTTCTGTTTCTTTGGAGCGGCCTGACCGTAACTCTGCCTGCTTACTTCTCCAACAACCCTAGCATTACCGGATTGTTGGGCTCTTGCACGGCTTTCAGGGCTTGCTGCATTTCCACGTCGTCTTGGTTAAGCACCTGGAAGTAGGCCGATTTGCCGTAGGCGCTGCGGGCAATGAGGGCCTTGAGCTGGGTGCGGAGCAGTGGGGTGCTGCGGCGCAGGCCCGCTGCATCCTGCGCAATACCGTTATGGGCGGCGCGGGCGGCCAGCTGCTGCAGCTGGGTTTCACCTACGCGGAACGTCTGGTTGAACTGTTCAAAGCGCAGGGCTTCCATCTCGTCCTTGTGCTCCTGGTAATAGGCCACGGCGTACTCCCGAATGAGGTTACTGCTCTGCAGCCGCGTGTAGTAAGCCGAGGTAGCGGAAGTATCGCGGGGTACAAACAAATCGGGCATGATGCCGCCCCCGCCGTACACCGTGCGGCCGTGGGCCGTGCGAAACTTCAGGGAGTCGGCAAAGTGGATGCTGTCGGCGTGGAACAACTCCCCGTGGCGCAGGCGGTTCTGCAGGTCTTTCTCGTACTCGGTGAGCCCGCCCCGGTAAGATTTCTGGATACTCCGGCCCGAAGGTGTGTAGTAGCGGGCAATGGTCAGGCGCAGCTCCGAGCCGTCGTGGAGGGCAATGGGCTGCTGCACCAGGCCTTTGCCAAAGGTGCGGCGGCCCACCAGCACGGCCCGATCATGGTCCTGCAGAGCGCCGGCCAGCACTTCGGCGGCCGAGGCGCTGCCCTCATCCACCAGCACTACCAAGGAGCCTTCCTCAAACTCACCCACTACCCGGGAAAACGTTTGGGTGTCGTACTGGTCACCTTTGCCGTCGGTGTACACAATCTTCTTGGTGCCCCCGATGAACTCATCGGCCATTTTGGTGGCCCGGTCGAGGTAGCCGCCGGGGTTACCGCGCAAATCCAGCACCAACCGCGTGAGGCCCTGCCGGCGCAAATCACCCAAAGCAGACTTGAACTCATCATACGTACCGCTGGCGAAGCGGCTCACTTTGATGTAGCCGGTTTGGCTGTCCACCATGTAGGCTACATCCACGGAGGCGTTGGGGATGCGGTTGCGGGTTACCTGCACGGTAATGGGTTTGGGCAGGCCGCGCCGCAGCAGTAGCAGCTGCACATTGCTGCCCCGAGGGCCGCGCAGCTTGCCAAATACCTGCTCGGTGGTGTGGTGCATACCCGATACTCGCTGCCCATTCACGGTCAGGATACGGTCGCCGGGCTGCAGGCCGGCTTGCTCGGCGGGGCCCTCGCTTAGCGGGGCCACTACCGTTACGGTGTCCCGGAACAGGTTAAACTCCACCCCAATGCCATCGTAGTCGCTCTGCAAGAAGGACGATGCCTGCTGCTGCTGCTTGGCCGGAATGAAAACCGAGTGCGGGTCCAGCCGCTCCAGCATGCGGCTGATAGCGTAATCCGACAACTCCTCGGCGTTTACCGAGTCCACGTAGTCCCGATCCACGTAGCTGAGTATTTCCTTGAACTTTAGGTAGCCACGGGCCGTGAGGTCGGGGTTCTGGTCGGAGGGACGAAACGGGTTGGCCCCGAGCAGCACCCCAGCCAGCAAGGCCAGCGCCAACAGGAGCGGCTGACGCACACGCCACCGGGCATTTTGCGGAGTTGGCTGCGACGCGGATGGCGACGAGTCGATTGGCTCGGGGGTCATAACGCGTTGAGAGAGTAGCAGTTCAATCGATAGTCAGAAATACACGGTACGGGCAAGCCTTCAAAACTATTGAAACTTTCCAAGAATGCCAAGGCACCTATACAGGCAGAATCATTTTCAGATAACAGTACAATTTTACCTTGATCAAACCCAAAAATTGGATTAGTAAACCTGTTTCAGTTCAACTTTAAATTACCTGATTATGAACCTGGTGCAAAGATTAATTTATGATTTTAGAAAGACCTTACTTATTCGCCTGACGCCTGGCTTCACCGGATGAATTGGCCCTAACACTCGGTACCGGCCACTAACCGCAGGCTGGGCATCTGGTACCTTTCCGGCAGGGCCTCGTATCTTTGCGGGCGGCTACGGCCTACTCCCAAACCGCAGCCAAGCGGCTTCACCTTTTACCTTGTTGCCATGGGCCGAATTCTTGCCATTGATTACGGGCACAAGCGCGTAGGACTGGCCGTTACGGACCCGCTCCAGCTTATTGCCTCTCCGCTCGATACGATTCATAGTCAGGACTTGCTGGCGTACTTAAAAGCCTACCATCAGCGCGACCCGCTGGATGCCCTGGTGATTGGGATGCCGAAGAATCTTCAGAACGAGGCCACCGACTCTACCAGTGCCGTAGTGGGCCTGGTGCGGAAGCTGCGCAAGGAGTTTCCGGCGGTGCCCGTGCACGAGATAGACGAGCGGTTTACCTCCCGCATGGCCCACGCGGCTATGCTGGCGGGCGGGCTAAGCAAAAAGGACCGCCGCGACAAGGCCACCGTAGACAAAGTGGCCGCTACCATCATTCTGCAATCCTACCTCGAATCCCGATGATTTACCCCATTGTCGCCTTCGGTGACCCCGTGCTCAAGACCAAGGCCAAACCCATTCCGGCTGATTTTCCGGCCGCTGAGCTGCAGCAAATTATTGCCGACATGTACGACACCATGTACTACGCCCACGGCGTGGGGCTGGCGGCGCCCCAGGTCGGCAAGAGCATCCGCCTGTTTGTAATTGACTCCGAGCCCATGATGGACGAGGACGAAGAAGGCAACCCCATTGTGGAGGAGCCCACGGCCGGCCCCGTGAAGCGCGCCTTCATCAACCCCCAGATGGTAAGCGAAACCGGGGAAGAATGGGCGTTTGAGGAAGGCTGCCTGAGCATTCCGGGCGTGCGCGAAAAGGTGGTGCGCCACTCCACCATTGTGCTGCGCTACGAAGACGAAAACCGCCAGCAGCACGAGGAAACTTTCTCGGGCATGACGGCCCGCGTAATTCAGCACGAGTACGACCACCTGGAGGGCGTGCTGTTCACCGACTACGTGTCGGGGTTGAAAAAGCAGCTGCTGAAGGGCAAGTTGGCCCGCATTAGCAAGGGCGACGTGAATGCCGACTACCGGATGAAGTTTGCCGGTCAGGGCCGACGGTAAGTTTTTAAGGGAAAAGTCAGAAAGTTAAAAAGTCAAAGCAGTTCTGTCATCCTGAGCATAGCGAAGGGCCTTCTCACACTTGCACAAAACCGTGCTGACGTGAGCAGGCCCTTCGCTATGCTCAGGATGACAGTTTTTTCTTATAGCTGAGCTTGTTACCTTATGTCCCATGAAATCAGTATCCCGTTATCATCTGACTATACTATGCGTTTTGCTTACGGCCTCCTCGGCGCAGGCCTGGGGGTTTTTCGGGCACCGGCTGATTAACCGGCTGGCGGTGTACACGCTGCCGCCCGAAATGATTGGCTTCTACAAAGCCAACATCGACTATCTGACCGACAACGCTACCCGGCCCGACTCCCGGCGCACGGTGGTGCCCGGCGAGGCGCCACGCCATTTTCTGGACGTGGATGTGTACGGCGACTCGGCCCTGACCAAACTGCCCCGCTCCTACGCCGACGCGGTGGCCCTGCTGGGTGAAGACTCCCTGTTGCGCCACGGCATTGTGCCCTGGCAGGTAGCCCGCATGAAGGGGCAGCTGACGGCCGCCTTCCAGGCCCACGATGCCGACCGGATTCTGCACCTCTCGGCCGATATGGGGCATTACGTGGCCGATGCCTGCGTGCCTTTGCATACCACGCACAACTACAACGGACAGCTTACCGGGCAGCGCGGCATTCATGGCCTCTGGGAAAGCCGTCTGCCTGAGCTGCTCAGCAGCGGATACGACTTTTTCACTGGCCCCGCGCCCTACCTCGACAGGCCTACCGATGCCATTTGGGCGGTGGTGGCCCGCTCCAATGCGGCCGTAGATTCGGTGCTGCGGTTTGAGCGGGAGTTGAGCCTGAAAACGCCCGAGGACCGCAAGTACGGCTTCGAGCAGCGCGGTAACCTCACGGTGCGCACCTACTCCCGCGACTTTGCCCGGGAGTACCACCAGCGCCTGAACGGGCAGGTGGAGCGGCAGATGCGCCTGGCTTTACGGCTGGTGGGCGCGTTCTGGTACACGGCCTGGGTAGATGCCGGCCAGCCCGACCTGGGCACGCTCCCCCGCTCCCCCTCCGAGAAAGAAAAGCAGCGCCTGGCCCTGGAAGCCAAGCAAACCGAGCAAACTCCCGCCAAGCCCGTAGCGGGCCACGAGGACTAAGCGGCCCATCAAAACCACTCCGGTAAGCAAAACTGATAAGTGTTTGGCTCAGGAAACTGGTTAACACCTGGAATCAGCCTCGTTCAGTTTAAAGCCATCCAGAGCGTGGTGTTGCTAGCGGTATGTGCGCTGTGTACCGTGTGCGTACTCGAAACCAATAAACTGGCTTGGAGCTACCTAGCTGGTTTCCGGCCGTTGATGCTAGCAGTGTGCGTTTAAGAAATGGTGAATACCGAAAGCAGTGTAGGATATTTGCCGGAAGAATATCTATTTTCCGGCATTCTTTCCCTCACCTCTATCTTTTCATGGAACAACCTTACGCTTCCTCTACGCCTACACCGCCCGCTGGCGGCCCGCCACCCAAAAACTGGCTCGTAGAGTCTATTCTGGTTACCATTTTCTGCTGCTTACCCTTCGGTATCGTAGCCATTGTGAATGCCGCCAATGTAAACTCCCGCGTGGCAGTAGGTGACTACGCCGGTGCCCTGGATGCCTCGCGCAAAGCCGGGCAGTGGGTAAAATACTCGCTTATCACCTGGGCCGTACTAAGCGTGCTATACGTGGTATTTGTGGTAGTAATGGGAGTAGGCGCCGGCATGTTGAACGGCATCAGCGGCCGGTAATTTGGCTTTTCGGCTTTCCGTATCGAAAACAGCCAGTGTAACAGCTTTAGGCCTATTGGCCGGGCTGGCACTGGCTGTTTTGTATTTCCGCCTCGACCCCGCCCAACACCCATTTCCGCGCTGCCCCGTGAACTGGCTCACGGGCCTGCACTGCCCGGGGTGTGGCACCCAGCGGGCATTGCACGCACTGTTGCACGGCCGCTTGCAGGTGGCCGCAGGCCATAATTTGCTGGCGGCCTTGTGCGCCCCCGTTATGCTGTTTGGGGCCGTGCAGGAAATAAGTAGCAGCCTGCGAGGTACCCCGCGCCGGCTCACGCTCCTGTACCGCCCTTGGTTTGGCTGGGCAGTGGTAGCGGCTACGGTTGTGTTCACGCTGCTCCGCAACCTGCCTGGGCCGTTGCAGGCCTGGTTAGCTCCCTGAACGGACAGCTTAGTAACGACGAGGCCAGCACAATGCCGGCACGCGCCCACCCCGTCGTGGTGCGCTTTTTATTTCTGCCCGCGCCAACTTCTGCCAGACCATTAGCTGCGGCAGCGGGCTGCAGAACCGGCTTGCCTTGGCGGAGGATGCAGGTACTTTGGGCCAGCAGGAACCTGCGTACGCCGAGCGTTGCGTACGGCCCAGCTTTGATCAGGCAACTTGCCCGTATGGTATGCGTAGGAAACGCGCCCCACTCCCGGGGTTTCTCCCCGTTATAGCCCCTCTGCTTATATGCGTAACTGTACTTGCGCCGTTGTTTTTTTGTGTGCGTGGCTGTTGGCCACTTTTACTGCTCAGGCCCAGAAAGTAGGCTTGGTGCTTAGCGGGGGCGGAGCGAAAGGCCTGGCCCACGTAGGCGTACTGAAAGTGCTGGAGAAAAACCGCATCCCCATCGACTACATTGTGGGTACCAGTATGGGGGCCATTGTGGGCGGCATGTATGCGGCGGGCTATTCTCCCCGAGAAATTGAGGAGATTGTAATGCGGCCCGAGTTTCAGGACTGGGTGGCTAACCGCCCGCTGGAGGGCAAGGTGTTCAACTTTTACGATGCCGACCCCTCCCCGGCTGCCTTGCACCTGGGCCTGTCCATCGACTCGGCCTTTCGCACCCGGGTTACGCCGCGCATCATCAACGACGCCACCCTGAACTATAAGCTGGCCACCATGCTGGCCCCGGCCGGAGCCATTGCCGACTACAACTTCGACAACCTGTTTGTACCCTACCGCGCAGTGGCCTCGGAGGTGTTCACGCGCCAGCGGGTGGTACAACGCAGCGGCTCCCTCTCCGATGCAGTGCGCAACTCCATGGCTTTCCCGCTGGCTTTTCGTCCCATTCGTCAGGAAGATGGGCGTTACCTCTTTGATGGGGCAGTAGTTGACAACTTCCCGACCGGCGTTATCAAGCAGGAGTTCAAGCCCGACATTATTATTGGGGTAAACGTGGGCGACGTGGCCTACCGCAAATATCCCAAGGAGAAGGACGACCAGCTCCTGACCAGCACCCTGGTTTTCCTGGGCTCCAACGCCGCCGATACCCTGTCGGTGGGGCCCAACGGCATCTTTATCCAGCCCGACCTGACCGACTACACGGCCGCCGATTTTGGCCGGGTGAAGCGCCTGGTTGCCCTGGGCGAAAAAGCCGCCGAGGAAAAGCTGCAACTTACCCTGCAGCGGATTCAGCGCCGGGAGGATACCCTGGCCTTGCAGCAGCGGCGGCTGGCGTTCCAGCAGCGTGCCCCCCGCCCCGATTTCACCCGGATTTCGGTGCAGGGTTTGCCGCGCCAGCAGCAGGATTTCGTGCGTCGATTTTTCCAGCGCAGCGGCTCCACCTACACGCCCAGCGACGTGGAGGAAGGCTATTTCCGCCTCGTGAGCAACGACTTTTTCACGAATGTATACCCCCGGGTGCGCTACTCGGCGGCTGACAAGGGTTATGGCCTGAGCATTGATGCCCGCCAGGCGAACAACCTCACCGCCGACCTGGGCGTGCTGTTGTCTTCGCGCTCCATGAGCAACGTGTACATTGGGGGCGCTTACCGTTACCTGAACCGTTACTTGTACACGGCCCGGGCCAATGCTACCATTGGGCGCTTTTACAATGCCGTGCAGGGCTCGTTCCGGGTGAGTGTGCCAGGGCAGGTTCCGCTCTATTTTGAGCCCATTATCACCTTCAACAACCTCAACTACCAGGATACGGGTGGCTTGCTGGGCCAGAATGCGGAAACCAGCCAACTGGTGCAGCGCGACCTGAAAACGGCCCTCAACATCGGTATCAGCCCCAACTACCGCAGCCGCTACATACTGGACATTGGTGCCTTTACCAACCGTGACCGGTTTGCCAACACGCGCGAGGTGAGCAGCACCGACGAACTGGACCTCAACCGCTTCCAGGGCGTCACGGCCGGCATCCGGTTTGAGCGTAACTCCCTGAACTCCCGGCAATACGCTACCAAAGGCCGGCGGGCGGAGTTTGCTTTGCGCGGCGTTACGGGCCAGGAGAAGTATGAAGCCGGCACCACCTCCAACGGCGTGCCCGACCGCACCAACAACCAGCGCTGGCTGCGCCTGTCGGTATTTTCGGAGCAGTATTTTTCTTTGGGTAAAGTTGACTCGGTGGGGGCCAAAGCCCACGCCTGGGGCGTTCTGCTGGATGCCGTAGCCAGTACGCAGGGGCCCTTTGCCACCTACCGATCTTCCCTGACCACTTCGGCGGCTTTTCTGCCCCTCCCCGACTCGCGCACTTTGTTCCTGGACAACTACCGGGGCACCGCTTACGCAGGAATAGGCTTACGGTACATAAAAGGCATTTTTAGGGGCGTGGAGTGGCGCACTGAGGCCTTCACCCACTTACTGGTGCGCCCCTGGCAGCAGGTTCCGGAAAACCCAGTGCTGGTGCGCCGGGCCAAAACTATCAGCCGCCCTTACCTCACCGTTATGACTGGGCTGGTGTATCAAACGCCGGTTGGCCCGCTGTCGGTGCAAGCCATCCACTACGACGACCGAAACCACCGCTTCGGGGTATTCGCCCACATTGGCTACGTGCTGTTCCGGGACCGGTCGTTGGAGTAGGAAGTGAAATGATGCTTTAGGAAGTAAGCCAACAGCTCTGGGAACGACTTAGCCTGCTTCGCTTCTATTGCTGCCATACATGAAAGCCCTTGATGCCAACCTGGCCATCAAGGGCTTTGTGTTTCTTCCCGGGCTTCAATCCTGAAAAGTACGGGCAGCTCGGCGCTACTTCCCTACTTCTGCACCAGTATCATAGCGGAAGAGGCGGGAATTTCTACCTCGGCAGCTGCGCCGGCCAGGCTAAGTTGGCGCAGGCCCTGGGGGTTGATTTCGTCGCCGGCTAGCACCACTGAGTACGTACCCTCGGGCACTGCCAAGCGGGTAGCCCGACGGTTGCCGTTGAAGAGCACCACAATGTTATTCCACTCGTCGCCGCCGGCGTGGTCCTTGAGGCGGTAGCCGATGGTAGTAGGCGGCAGGTTGGGCAGGAATTCCAGGTGCTGCTGCACCAGCGCCTGGGTGGGCAACCGGAACGCTGGGTGGGCCTGCCGCAGCGCCAGCAGCTGCTTGTAAAACGTGAATACGCGCCGGTAACGCACTTTCCGGGCCCAATCAATCTGGTTGATGCTGTCGGGCTGGTTGTAGGAGTTGTGGGACCCAAACTTGGTGCGCAGAAACTCGTCGCCGATGGGCAGGAATGGTACGCCCTGGGAGGTAAACACGATGGTGTTGCTGAGTAGATCCATCTTGATGCGCTCCTGCTCGGAAGCGGTGGGGTTGGAGGCCGCCAGCTTATCCCAGAGTACCATATCGTCGTGGCAGGCCACGTAATTGATGGTTTGGGCCGGGGAAGCAGCCCAGGGCGCTTTGGAGTAATTTACTTTAGCGTAGTCGAGCTGGGGATGCTGAGTAGCGGCTACTATTCCGAACTTCACGCTTTCCTCTAGCCCCGGCTGCCCGCTGGCAAAGCCTGGCTCCGTCTGGCGGGCGAAGTGGCCCTTCACTCCGTCGCGTAACTCATCCGAAAAGGCCGCTACGCGGTCCAGCTTAAGCACGTTGGCTTTCAGGGCCCGCTCGGTTTCGGGCAGGGGCGAGCTACCAGCCGTCCAGCCTTCCCCATACACGAAAATGCTGTGGTCCTGCTGGTCGAGAGCCACGCGCACGGCCCGCATGGTGCGCAAATCCAGCACGCCCATTAAATCAAATCGGAATCCATCCACGTGGTACTCCCGGGCCCAGTACGCCACCGACTCCACAATCAGCTTGCGCACCATGGGCCGCTCAGAGGCTACTTCGTTGCCGCAGGCCGCCGCGTCGGAGAGGCTGCCATCGGGGCGGTGACGGTAATAGTAGCCGGGTACCAGCTGCTCGAAGGAAGTGCGCGAAATAGCCGTGGTATGGTTGTATACCACATCCAGCACCAGCCGCAGGCCTTGGCGGTGCAGAGCCTGCACCAGCTGTTTCAGCTCCCGAATGCGGCTGGCGGGGTTGGCGGGGTCGGTGGCGTAGGAGCCTTCGGGGGTGGTGTAGTGCAGCGGGTCGTAGCCCCAGTTGTACTGGTTATCGGCCAGGCGGCTTTCATCAACCGAGGAAAAGTCATTGGTGGGCAGTAGGTGCAGGTGAGTGATGCCCAGTTCGGTGAGGTGGTCGAGGCCGGTTGTAACGCCGCCCGGGCCACGCGTGCCGGTTTCAGCCATGCCTAGATACTTGCCCTTCTGCTGCACGCCCGACTGCGGATGCATGGATAAGTCACGGACATGCAGCTCCCCAATCATCACGTCGGTGGCTTGCTTAAGGCGGGGTCGCTCATCTTCGGCCCACTGCGCCGGGCTTGCGGTGGCAGGGTCGAGCAGGGCGCCGCGCTGCCCGTTCAGGCCCAGGGCGTGCACGTAGGGGTCGGGCACTTCGGCCATCTGCTGCCCTTTAATGGTGGCCTGCACCACGTAAAACTTGCCGGCCGGCTGGGCGGGCAGCGTGTACACCCAGGTTCCGCTGGTCGATTTTTGCATGGAGTACTCCGCCGCAGGGCTGCCCCCCGTTCCGGCGGTGTACAGCTTTAGTTGCAGCTTCTCGGCCGTAGGAGCCCACACTCGCAGTCGGGCCTGGCCTTGGTGAAAGGTCAGGCCGAGGTCGGGGCCGTCGTAGGTTGGGTAGGTATCATATACGTCTCCCACCTGAGCGGTACGGCAGGTAGTGAGCGTACTTAGGACCAGTAAAGGGGCAAGCAGAATCCGGAGTTGCATAGGGGTACGGAATTGAACCCCCAAGTTCGGTGGTTTAAGCTGCGCCCGGAAACTGGGCCGCTACTCCGGCCGGATTTTTCGGGCAAAGTCGCGCAGCAGCTGGGCTACTTCTTCCGGAGCTTCATAGGGCAGCAAGTGGCCCGCGCCGCTGATAATTTCAAGGGGCGTGCCTTCGGGCAGCAGCGGCAGCGTTTCCAGCCCATGCACCGAGGGCGACATTACCGCGTCCTGGTCGCCGGCCAAAATGGTGCAGGGCACCTCCATGTTACACATCCGGGCGCTGATATCCTCCCGGCTGCCGTGTAGCAGCCAGGCATCGTAGGCCAGGCGGGCGCTTTGCAGGTTATCCTGCACAATCTGCTGCTGATCAGCTGCTGATAAGGGCCGCACGGTAATGGTGCGCAGGTTTTTTTCGGCTTCGGTGGGCTTACCGTAGGCTTTAAGGCTGCTCATCCGGTCCTCATCGGTCATGGGCTCGGGGGTAGGCGGCGAAGGACTCAGCAGCGCTACCCCCAGCAAACCCGCCGGCTGCCGGGAGGCCAGAGCCAGCGCAATTTTACCACCCATGCTGTGGCCCACCAGCACGTACTGCGTTAGTTGGTTTTCCTCAATAAACTGCGCTACCTGGTTGGCGTAGGCATCCACAGTGTAACTACTTACCTCCGGCGGGGGCGCGTCGCCGAACCCGGCCAGGTCGGGGGCCAGCAGAGAGTACGCGGGTGCCAGCAGGCGGGCTACGGCCTGAAACTCGCGGCCGGAGCCCGCCCAGTAGTGCAGGCCAACAAAGGCAACGGAAGAGGATGTGGGCATAGGAGCAGGTACAAAGCAAGGCCCTTTCGGAGCCGGTTACGTGTAGCGGCAATACGCAGCCGAGGGGTTTACAGCTGGCCTGAACTGGCTAGTTTCTCCAGGGCGGCTTTAAACTCGGGGGTATCGTAATCGGCCATGCCCTCATGGCGGGCGGCAATACGCCCGTCGGGGCCCACAATAACAGTTGTCGGAATGGACTCAGAATCGAAAGTTGGGGGAAGCGGAGCCGCGGGGAAATACACCGGAAACGTGTAACCCTTGCGCGCTACCAGGCGGCGGGCCTTCTCATGGTTCTGATCCAGGGATACCATCACGAAGGCTACTTTACGCTTATCTACCTGCGCGTAGAGTTTCTGTAGGCCGGGCATTTCTGCCACGCAGGGCGGGCACCAGCTGGCCCACAGATTCACCAGCACCGCCTTGCCCTGCAGGTCGCGCAGGTTGGCGGGCTGCCCATCCAGAGTAAGCAGGGGCACATTGTGGGGGTAGCCGCCAGTGGGCTGCCCGGGCGCCGATGCTGGAGCTGCGGGCAGCGCCGGGCGCCACAGGCCCGTAGCCAGCAGAGCCCGTTGTACGCCGCCCAGCACGGGTGTACGCAAATCGGTGAGCAGAATAAGCAGGAACGCCGCTAGTCCGCCCCATTGCAGAGCGGTACCCCACGTTGACTTTGAAAGTTGCATGATGCTCTACTCAGAAAAAGTTGCTCAAGACACGCCACTTGGCCGCCAGTACTGTAAATATCTGTGCCCACAGCAAGGGGGTCGCCAAAACCCCGCGGGCCGTTTAGCGCCACCGGATCTTTTGTTTGGCCCTGCCAGCCTGTAAACGCTCCGGTACTTGCCGCAGAATAATAGCACGGAGCGTTTCCAGCAGCGGCAGGCGCACAAACCCCCGGTGTACTACCAAGCTAATTTCGCGCACGGGCTCGGGAGCAGCAAACCGCTTCACCATGGGGTTATCCAGCTCCTGCAGCACCGACAGCTCCGGCACCAGTGTGTAGCCGTGGTTGTGGCGCACCAGTTCCTTCAGCGTTTCAATGGAGCCGCTTTCGTAGGTGAAGGGCCGGTTGGTAGCCGCCGGGGCCGGGGCGCAGATGTTGAGTACCTGGTGCCGGAAGCAGTGCCCCTGCTGCAACAGCCAGAGGCCCGGCTCCCCCATATCGGCCGGGGCAATGGTGGCCTGCGGGTATAGGGGGTGAGCCGGGGAAATGTACCCCAGGAAAGGCTCTTCCAGCACCGGAACTTCCCGCAGCTGCCGGTCCTCCAGGGGCGTTACCAACAGGCCCATATCCAGCTGATTGTCTTTGAGACGCTGGATTATCTGGGCCGACTGCAACTCCTCCACCTGCACGCGTAGCTGCGGGTAGTGCTCCACCAGGGCCACCAGAAACAATGGCACCAGGTAGGGTGCCAGCGTGGGAATGATGCCCAAGCGCAGCTCCCCCACCAGCTCGCCTTTTTCCAGTTGCACCACCTCGTGCAGCTGCTGCACCTGCCGCAATACTTGCCGGGCCTGCTGCACTACTTTAACGCCTACGGCCGTGGGCTGCACGCCTTTTGTGGTACGGTCAAACAGCAGCACGCCCAGCTCTTCCTCCATCTTTTGGAGCTGCATGCTGAGCGTAGGCTGCGTAACGTGGCACTTCTCGGCAGCCAGCACAAACTGCCGGTACGAATCCAACGCTACCACATACTCCAGTTGCTGAACGGTCATGGGCACAAATATAGATACAGACTATAAACCTATAGCAACAATCAATTTTACTTATAAACGGTATTGCCGCACCTTTGCCAAGCTCCGCCTTACTAGAGAGCTCAACCGTTCTACTCCATGGAAGAATCAACTCAGCCCAAGAAACTAACTACCGCTTCGGG
The DNA here is from genome assembly GCF_040547285.1 of Hymenobacter sp. UYP22. Taxonomy (NCBI): domain Bacteria; kingdom Pseudomonadati; phylum Bacteroidota; class Cytophagia; order Cytophagales; family Hymenobacteraceae; genus Hymenobacter; species Hymenobacter sp. UYP22. The sequence goes on from NZ_JBEPPK010000002.1 coordinate 512,243, forward strand.
TCGCCCGATTTTTGACAACCAGAACACGCAGTCGGCTGGTGCCCGCGGGCCGCTGCTGCTGCAAGACTATTTCTTCCACGAGAAGTCGGCCCATTTCAACCGGGAGCGGATTCCGGAGCGCGTGGTGCACGCCAAAGGCAGCGGCGCCTACGGCAAGTTCACCGTCACCCACGACATCACCCACCTGACCCGCGCCAAGCTATTTAGCAAGGTTGGCAATGAGTGCAAACTGTTCGCCCGCTTCAGCACCGTAGGCGGCGAGAAAGGTTCGGCCGATACCGAGCGGGACCCCCGCGGCTTCGCCCTGAAGTTCTACACCGAAGACGGCAACTGGGACCTGGTAGGTAACAACACGCCGGTGTTCTTCGTGAAGGACCCCATCAAGTTCATGGACTTCATTCATACCCAGAAGCGGGAGGCCCGCAGCAACCGCAAGAGCCCTACCATGATGTGGGACTACTGGAGCCTGAACCCCGAGAGCCTGCACCAGGTAACCATCCTGATGTCGGACCGCGGCACGCCCTACGGCTACCGCCATATGCACGGCTACGGCTCCCACACTTTCTCGCTGATCAACGCAGCCAACGAGCGAACCTGGGTAAAATTCCACTTCCGTACCCAGCAGGGCGTGAAGAACTTCTCCGACGAGGAAGCCAAGCTGATGAAGGCCGAGGACGCTGATTTCGCGCAGCACGACCTGGTAGACGCCATCGACAACGGCAACTTCCCGAAGTGGACCATGTTCATCCAGACCATGACCGAGGAGCAGGCCCGCGACTTCCGCTGGAACCCCTTCGACCTCACCAAAGTGTGGCCCCAAGGCGAATTCCCGCTGCAAGAAGTTGGCGTGATGGAGCTGAACGCGGTGCCTGAAAACTACCACGCCCACGTAGAGCAGGCCGCTTTTGCCCCGGCACACGTGGTAGACGGCATCGGCTACTCGCCCGACAAGATGCTGCAAGGCCGCATCCTTAGCTACCCCGACGCACAGCGCTACCGCTTGGGTGTCAACTACGAGCACCTGCCCGTAAACGCCTGCCCCTTCGGCTTCAGCAACTACCAGCGCGACGGCCTGATGGCCCTGGGTGCCAACGGCGGCCCCGGCCCGAACTACTTCCCCAACTCGTTCGATGGCCCAGAGGAAGACAAAACCCAGGGTGAGCCTGCCCAGGAGCTCGACGGTTTTGCCGCCCGCTACGACCGGAATGAAGGCCCCGGCAACGACGACCATTATACCCAGGCCGGCAACCTGTTCCGCCTCCTCGACAAGCAGGCCCAACAGAACCTGATTGCCAACGTGGTAGGTGCCATGAGCGGCATCGAAGGCCCCAAAAAGGACCTTATCACTCAGCGCCAATTGTGCCACTGGTTCCGGGCCGATGTACGCTTGGGCATGGCCATTGCTAAAGGCCTGGGCGTAGATGCCGAAATGCCCGCCGAACACGCTCCCGCTGCTGCGGTATAGGAAACTGCATAAGGCAACACGCAAAAGCGCCCCCTCACACGTGTGAGGGGGCGCTTTCGGGTTAAAACTGCGTTACTATTTCTCCACTTTGAGGGTAGCGGGGCGGCTGGTGAATTCGAACATTTCGGCGTGGGGCACAACGGTAATCTGGCCAAACTCCTCAATCATCATCTTGTAGCTCTCCCCCACCGGTCTGATTTTTCGGTCCAGGTCGTAGAGGCCGCAGGCATTTACCTTCAAACGCTTTTCCCGCAGGCTGATGTCCCAGTCGAGCTGATCGAGGAGGCTATACCAGGTAAACCCGACCACCGGCACCCCATCCTGACGAATACGCTGCACGTTTACCCATTGCTTCCAGAGCCAGCACTCGGCATCCTTGGCATTAAACGTGTTGGTTTCGGTGTGGAACACGGGCTTGCGGTACCGCTCGTAGTACTGCTTGGTCATGGTATACCAACCCAGCACGTCCTCGGCCTCGCACAGGTCACCATTGGGCTTGATTATCTTCTCGTTGCGGCCATAATAGTCGTTGCCCATAATCTGGTAGCCGGGCGGCTCACCAGCCATAAACCACTTCATTTCTTCCCGGGTCATGCCGTTGTCGAGGCAGTAAAGCAGCACTTCGGCGTCAATGGTGTGGGCGTACAGCAAATCCAGAGACAAGAAGCGCAGCTTGTTCTGCAGCCGGATTTCGGCGCTTTCCACTGCCCGCATTTCATGGATGTACTCCGCCGATTCGCTTTGCACGATGATGCAGTCGGGGCGGTAGCGGGCAATTTGCTGATTGCCCATGATGCTGGCCGCCGTAATGTGCTTCATGGCCGTGATGAAAGCCCGATCATCCTTGAGCTGCTCGTTCCAGATACCATCTTTGGCAGAGGCGCGGGCCGTCACGTAAATTTCGTTGACGGGGGTATAAAACCGTACCCAGGGGTAGCGCTGGGCCACGGCCCCGCAGTACTCGGCAAAGTGCACGGGTAGCTCGGGGTTCTGGAAATTCCCGATCCAATCGGGCACCCCAAAGTGCATTAAGTCCAGAATAGGCGTAATGCCGAGGCGCTTGATTTCGGCCATGGCCAAATCGGCAAACTCCCAATCAAACTGGCCGGGTCCCTTGTGAATGAGGTAGTAAGGCAGATTATAGCGCAGCACCTTCAGGCCCATTTCCTTCACCAGCCCCAGGTCTTCCCTGTAGCGGTTGTAGTGGTCGGTTTCGGCCAGCAAATCGCGCCGGATGGTACCGTTGGCAATAGTAGGATAAGAACACTCCACACCGGTGGCAAACATGAAGTTGCCGGGCGTGCCGGTGGGCAGTCCCGTACCATCGTGGCCACCGGCCCCACCAAACTGGTCGCCCTCATACCGGCCGTCGCCGAACCGGTCTTTAATGTGCGTAAGAAAATTCTTGGACATGACGTGTTAGAAGTCAGTTACTGGGTGTCAGCGGCGGGTTGCTATCAGAGTCTGACAACCAGTAACTGACAACCCAAATCAGGTATCCAGCCGGTTTTGCGCTTCCAGAAACTTATCGGCAGTGCGCAGGCTCAGGGCCATAATGGTGAGGGCCGGGTTCACGCTCAGGGCGCTGGGAAACACGGAGTTATCACATATATAGAGGTTGGGCACATCAAAGGCTTTACCATCCGGGTTCACCACTGCATCGTCGCCGCTCAGGCCCATGCGCGCCGTGCCAATGACGTGAGCGTAGCGCTCAAACGCCCAGATATCCGTGGCGCCGGCCGCTTCCCAAATCTGCCGCATCAGCTTTTCGGCGTGGCGGTTCATGCGCTGCTCGTTTTCCTGGGCCGTGAAGTGCAGGCGGGGTTTGGGCAGGCCGCGCGCATCTTTCTCCTCACTGAGCTCCATAAAATTGGCCTCGTGCGGCAGACAATCACCCAGAATATTAATGCCGGCCACGTGGTTGTAGCTCCGCATATAGTCGCGCAGGGGCTGCCCCCACAGCTTACGCTGGCGCACCATTTGGGTGGCAAACGTAACGGGCATCACCCCTATACTTTGCAGCAAATACCCTCCGGCAAAATCGGCGTCTTTGGGGCGGTGGGTGTCCTCGGAAATCAGGCCACCCGGAATACCCTTGTAGGGCCGGACATCTTCGTGGAAAGTACCCCAGACCTGCATGCCGGGGTGAGCCATAAAGTTTTTGCCAACGTGCCCGCTGCTTAATGCTAGCTTATTGAGCATGAGCAGGCGCGGCGTTTCTACGGCCCCGGCGCACAAAAACAGATGGCGGCAACGCTGACGCACCGTTTGGCCGTGCTGCTCATACACCACGCCCGTTACGCGGCCGGTGGCGTCGCGCTCAATTTCGGTCACGTAGGCATCAGCCCTGATTTCGGCCCCGTAGCTTTCCGCCAAGGGCAGAAAGGTTACGTCCATACTGGCTTTGGCGCCCCGGTTGCAGCCCGCCTGGCAAAAGCCCCGGTTGGTGCAGGCCTCACGCCAGCCAATGCCCTCCTGGTAATAGCGCGCCGACAACGCCGCGTTGGCCGCCGGAGAGGTGGTAATACCGAGTTGGGCACAGGCTCGCTCCATAAGCTGGGCCGCTCCATTGAGTGGCAGCGGAGGCAGCGGGTAGCCCTTGCGGCGGCCAGCATCCCAGGGGTAAGGCGTAGGACCCGATATGCCCAGAAAGTGCTCTATTTCCTCGTAGTACGGCTCCAGCTCTTCGATACCAAACGGCCAGTCTACACCCTGCCCAAAGTCGGTGTGCAGCTTTAAGTCGCCACGGTGGGCGCGGGGCGTGTAGGCGGTGTAGTGCAACGTGGAGCCACCCACGCCGGTGCCGGAGTTGTTTTTACCGAAAGCCACCGGGTTTTGCCCGGCCGAAAGGCGCTCATCATTCCAGAACAGGAAGTTCTGGGCTTTCTCGTCGGTGGCGTAGTCTTTGGTCGGGTCGCGGCGTGGGCCGGCTTCCAGGGCCACCACCTTTAAACCGGCCATAGTCAGCCGGGCCAGCAGGGGCGCTCCACCCGCACCAGTACCAATTACCACGCAGTCTACTTCCTCAATAAAATCAGGAAGGGCAGCTGGTTGCTCCTGCTCGGTAGGGGTAGCGGCCGGGGCCGCCTCATTCTCGGCCAGAATATTTTTAAGCAGTGGGTCTTGTATTTCGGGCTGAACCGGGTTCAGCACGCCTTCTTCGAGTACTTCTTCTTCGGGCATGTGCGGTGAAATGGTGAAGTGGGGAGATGGTGGGTTGGACGTTCCATCGACGTAAGCAGCTTACATGATGCAGTTTGACCATCAAACTCACCATTTCACTGACTCACTAACTCTCAGCAGGTTCCCGGTCTTCCCGCTCGTTGAGGCCGATGCGCGTCCAGCCGGGTTGGTCGGCCATGCCCACGTACCCTATTTCCTCCTGGGCCAGAGGGTGGGCGTAGTAGCTTTCCGTCAGTTCGGCCAGCATTTCCTCAAAAAAGTATTTCTGCGACACTTGCGCCCAGTTTTCACCCGACGCTTTTTCGGCCGCCAACTGCCCCAGCACAGTATCCTGGGCGGTTTCATTAAGCTCCATAAACGGCTGCTGAAACTGCGCCTGGGCCGCCTGATTGATACCACCCAGGCCCAGCCGGTAGGCTTCCCGGTCGGGGGGCATCACATCATAGCGCCAGCCATCGGCCCGGCCTTCCGCCAGCCGCTTATCCACGTTCGGGGCCAGCTCAATGGGCGCTTCCCGTTCGGGCTGGGGGAAAAGGCGGGCAGCCACGGCCCGTAACAACTGGTAGGTATCGGCGTCGAAAAACTGCGGCACATAGTTTGTCGAAATAGTGAGCCGGGCTTCCAGCGCCGCTTTGGTGGCGGGCGTCACATGCTCGGAATCAAGCAGCGCCCGGACGGTGCCTTGGGGATATTTCATAGGGGTGAGGTGGAGAGTTTGCGAACTTGTGAAAGGCAGCTGCTGGCCAACGGCGCTTCGCAACTTCACCGCTTCACCCGTTTACTTATTGGTCGCTGCTCATTTTGCCGCCGGTAACGTGCACCAGGGAGCCAGTCATAAAGGAGCCGTCCTGGGAGGCCAGCAGCACGTAGGCAGGAGCCAGCTCCTCAGGCTGACCAGGGCGGGCCAGGGCCACCTCGTAGCCAAATTTTTCCACCTCCTCCCGGGGCATGGTGCCGGGAATGTTGGGCGTCCAGACGGGGCCGGGCACCACGCAATTCACCCGGATACCCTTTTCTCCCAGATAAGTAGCTAGGCTTTTGGTAAGGGCATGAATGGCCGACTTCGTGCAGGCGTAATCCACCAGAATAGGAATGCCAGTGAGGCCTACAATGCTGCCGGTGTTGATGATGCAGTCGTCCTGCTTGAAGTGAGGAATGGCGGCTTGCGCCATCCAGATGTAGCCGAGAATGTTAGTATCGAACGTGCGGCGGATTTGCTCCTCCGAAATATCCTCGAACTTCTCCTGGGCCATCTGGAAGGCCGCGTTATTGACCAGAATGTTGAGGCCACCTAACTCGGCGCGGGTGCGGCGCACGGCTTGCTTGCACTGTTCCGGGTCACGCACATCCAGCTGCAGCAGAATGCACCGGCGCTGCTGAGCTTCTATTAGCCGTTTGGTTTCCTCGGCATCTTCCACGTTTTCGTTGAAGAGAACAGCCACGTGAGCTCCTTCCATGGCAAACGCCACTGCTACCGCCCGCCCAATGCCCGAGTCGGCACCGGTTATGAGGGCAATTTTATCCTGCAGCTTGCCAGCCGCCCGGTAGGTACTGAAGCTCATGCCGGGCTGCAGCTTCATGTCGGCCTGTTTGGCGGGGTAGGGCAGCGTTTGGGCGTGCTGCTTCATGTCCTTGGCCGTGGGGCGTTTCACGGGCTCAGGCACTTCGGCGGCAACTTTGGACGCCTGTTTGGCGGCGGGCGTAGCGGCCGTTTTGGCGGCTTTGGCGGGAATAGGATTTGCGGGAGTGGCGTCTTGTTTAGGAGTCGCAGCTTTCTTTGCAGCCATAGCGGAAGTGGTAAGGAATAGTGCTGAGCTTATGCCTTACGCGAAACTGCTGAGGTTGTTGAGCCTTGGCCAAATTGATGTACGTACACGCGGCAGCTCAGGCTATTACTGCACTATTACTTCCACCCGACGGTTTCGAGGCCTCTGCTCTGGCTGGCGGTTATCGGCCACCGGCCGGGTTCCCCCGTAGCCCACGGCCGTCAGCCGCACCGAATCGATACCCTGCCGGACCAAGTAGCGACGTACCACTTGGGCCCGCTGCTGGGAGAGGCGCAGGTTCAGGTGGGCCTCGCCCACGTTATCGGTATGGCCGGCCACTTCCAGGCGCAGAGCGGGCTGACGGCGCAGGGTCTGGGCCAGTTCGTTGAGCATGGGCTGGCTCGAAGGCAGCAGCTCGGCGGTGCTCTGGGTGAAGTACAGGTTGGGTAGTTCCACGGCCGCGCCTTTGGCCAGGTTGCCCAGCTCCGCCAGCGCCGGCCGGTCATTCTTAGGCGGGCGCGGCCGGCTGGCCACGACGGGCCGGGGAGTTGGTTTGGTAGTCAGAACGGGCGTGGGTTTTGGCAACGGTGCGGGCGTGGGGCGCGGGCGGTACCCGATGACCAGGGCCGCCTTTACAGGCGTAGACTTGATACGGCCCCGCCGGGCGACCAGATAGGCCGCCGAATCAGCAGCGTTGGTGAGTTTAACCCGCACTGGCCGCGCCGACCAGAGGTAGCGCGTTGGAATGGGCTGAACGTTGGATTGGCTACCGAAGAAATCCACCATCGACGCGTCGGGCCGCTGCCAGGCCAGCAGCAGCCGGGAGTCCAGCGCGTTCTGATAATACTCCACCCGCAGCGCATAGCGCTTCCCGGCCTCCATCCGCACGCGGGCCTGTCCCTTGGTAAAGTACTGGTCGCGCCAGGAGTCGAACAGCAGCTGGTTGTCCAGCCACACCCGCACGCCGTCGTCCACGGTCAGGTGCAGCACGTACTGGCCCGTCACGGGGGCTTCCAGAAACCCCGTCCAGCGCACCGAGAAATGCTCGGCCGGCACGCCCGGGGCGGGCGGCAGCTTGCGCCACTCAAAATCCAGCTGGTTGTCAATGCGCGTCAGTACGGCCCGCTCGAAATTCTGTCCCCGGTAATACGTGCCCGTCAGGCCGCGCGGCGTCAGGGTCTGGGCGGGGCTGAGGAGCGGTGCCAGGAGCAGGGCGGCAACCCCGGCGGCATAGGATAGTGGTAGCATGATAAAAGCGGAAGTGATAAGGAAGACCCAAGCTAGGCAAACTGCCTTTCATTTCAACGAAGCACTCAGCGCATCATTGTCCCATTCCACCAAACGCCCTGCTCTGCCGGCCCGGGCATAGGCCGGGCCCGGCCAAGACAGCAGACGCCGCCCCCCCTCGCCTGCCCAGTTCAACTCGGCGGCCCACTCCTGCGTACACCCCGGTACCTCTCCCGTAACTAACAAACCACCCCATCCCATGGCTGACAAGAAAGAAACCTCCGCCAAAAAAGACCCCTGCTGGAAAGGCTACGAGCAAGCCGGTACCAAGAAGAAAGACGGTAAAACCGTGCCCAACTGCATCAAAAAGGACTAGCTACCTCACTACTCCTTGCTTAGAGCCCGGCCGTGCCAACGGCCGGGCTTGTTGTTTTTAGCGGCTTGCGCTGTATCTTCGCTGTGTTACTTATCCAGAAAGACCGAGGGATTGGGCCCAATGACGTCTTAGCAACCTGAAATAAAACAAGGTGCTAACTCCCTTTTCAAGGCCTTTGCGGGCCTTGAAAGAAGATAAGTACGGAACCGGCCTCCGCGCCCGGCTCTTTCTGGATAGGCACTTTTCGCCGCTGATTTTCCTTAGAAGAGCCGATATGCCGACCGTTCTCACCGCCTCCGCCCGCCCCGACTCGCCCCTCTACGACATTCTGCGCCAGCGCGTCCTGGTGCTGGACGGCGCCATGGGCACCATGATTCAGCGCCACCCGCTGACCGAGGAGGACTTCCGGGGCACCCGTTTCGCCGACCACTCGCACCCCTTGCGCGGCAATAACGACCTGCTTAGCCTCACCCGCCCCGACATCATCAAGGGCATCCACGCCGAGTACTTTGCCGCCGGGGCCGACATGGTGGAAACCAACACGTTCAGCGGCACCACCATTGCCCAAGCCGACTACGCGCTGGAACACGTGGTATATGAGTTGAACTACGAGTCAGCTCGGCTGGCCAAGGAAGCCGCCGACGAGTTTACCGCTCAGAATCCGGCCAAGCCACGCTTTGTAGCCGGGGCCATTGGCCCCACCAACCGCACGGCCTCCCTCTCGCCCGACGTCAACCGCCCTGGCTTCCGCGCCGTGACCTTTGACGAGCTGGCCACCGCTTACCACGAGCAGGTGCGCGGCCTGATTGACGGCGGCTCCGACGCGCTGCTCATCGAAACCATCTTCGACACGCTCAACGCCAAAGCCGCGCTGTACGCGGTGCAGAAGTTCTTCGACGAAGGTGGCCGGGTGGTGCCCGTCATGATTTCCGGTACCATTACGGATGCCTCGGGCCGCACGCTGAGCGGGCAGACGGTAGAAGCTTTCTGGAATTCCATTCGCCACCTGCCGCTGCTGAGTGTGGGGTTGAACTGCGCCCTCGGGGCCGACCAGCTCAAGGTGTACATCAAGGAGTTGAGCCGTATTGCCGACGTACACATTTCCGCTTACCCCAACGCCGGTTTGCCCAACGCTTTTGGCGGCTACGACGAGTCGGCGCAGGAGTTTGCGGGCGTGGTAGAAGGCTACCTCTCCGACCGGCTCGTGACGGTGGTGGGCGGCTGTTGCGGGACCACGCCCCAGCACATTGCCGAGCTAGCCAAGCTGGCCGAAAAGTACGAGCCGCGCCCCTTGCCGGAAGTGCCCCAGGCCACCCGCCTGAGCGGGTTGGAGCCGTTCGGCATCACCGGGGAAAGCCTATTTGTGAACGTGGGTGAGCGGTGCAACGTGACCGGTAGCCGCGCTTTCGCCCGCCTCATCCGTACCGGTGCCTACGAGCAAGCCCTGCAAGTAGCCCGCGACCAGGTGGAAGGCGGTGCTCAGGTGATTGACGTGAACATGGACGAAGGCATGCTGGATTCCGAGCAGGCCATGACCACGTTCCTGAACCTCATTGCCTCGGAGCCCGACATTTCGCGGGTGCCGATTATGATTGACTCCTCGAAGTGGAGCGTGCTAGAAGCCGGCCTGAAATGCGTGCAGGGCAAGAGCATCGTCAACTCCATTTCGCTGAAGGAAGGCGAGGAAGTGTTCAAGCAGCGCGCCCGCACCGTGCGCCAATACGGCGCGGCCGTGGTGGTTATGGCCTTCGACGAAAACGGCCAGGCTGACTCCTACGAGAAGCGCATCGAAATCTGCCAGCGCAGCTACGACATTCTGGTGAACGAAGTCGGGTTTCCGGCCGAGGATATCATCTTCGACCCCAACATCCTGACCGTGGGCACCGGTATGGAGGAACACCGCAACTACGCGCTGGACTTCATCGAAGCCGTCCGTTGGATCAAGCAGAATCTGCCCGGCGCCCTCACCAGCGGCGGCGTCAGCAACATCAGCTTCTCGTACCGCGGCAACGATGTGGTGCGTGAGGCCATGCACTCGTCGTTCCTGTACCACGCCATTCGGGCCGGCCTGGATATGGGCATAGTGAACCCCAGCCAGCTGGCCGTGTACGACGAGGTGCCCAAGGACCTACTGGAACTGGTGGAAGACGTGCTGCTTAACCGCCGCCCCGATGCCACCGAGCGCCTCGTGGACTTCGCCGACACGGTGAAGCAGAAAGACAAAGTGGAAGTGGTGGCCGACGCCTGGCGCAGTTTGCCGGTGAAGGAACGCCTGCAACACGCTCTGATAAAAGGTCTTACTGAGTTTATCGACCAGGATACCGAGGAGGTGCGGCAGCTGGTAGGCCGCCCGCTGGAGGTGATTGAAGGCCCATTGATGGCCGGTATGAACGTGGTGGGTGACCTATTTGGCGCCGGCAAGATGTTCCTGCCCCAAGTGGTGAAATCGGCCCGCGTGATGAAGAAAGCCGTAGCCTATCTGGAGCCCTACCTGCTGGCCGACAAGCAAAGCGGCGACCGGCAAACCGCCGGCAAAATCCTGCTGGCCACCGTGAAAGGCGACGTGCACGACATCGGCAAGAACATCGTGGGCGTGGTGCTGGCCTGCAACAACTTCGACATTGTGGACCTGGGCGTGATGGTGCCGCTGGAAACCATCCTCGACGAAGCCCAGAAGCAGCAGGTAGATGTCATCGGGCTAAGTGGCCTGATTACGCCGAGCTTGGATGAAATGGTGTACGTAGCGCAGGAAATGGAGAAGCGCGGCCTCAAAACCCCACTGCTCATTGGCGGTGCCACTACCTCGCGCCTGCACGCCGCCGTGAAGATTGCCCCCAACTACAGCGGCCCCATCGTGCACGTGAATGATGCCTCCCGCTCGGTGGGCGTTGCCGCCGCGCTGCTGGGTTCCGCCGATGTCGAGTACGCCCGCACCGTGCGTGAGGAGTACCGCCAGCTCCGTGAAGACTACGCCGGCCGCCAGCGCGAGAAAAACTACCTCACCATTGAAGCCGCCCGCGAAAATGGCTTCAAGGCCGACTGGGAAACCACGCCCATCGTGAAGCCGACTTTCCTGGGCACCAAAACCCTGGAAGACTACGACTTGGCCGAGCTAGCCGAATACATTGACTGGACGCCGTTCTTTCAGACATGGGAGCTGAAAGGCCGTTACCCCCGCATCCTCACCGACGAGAATGTGGGCGAGGCCGCCACCCAACTCTTCAACGACGCGCAAGCCATGCTCAAGCGCATCATTGAGGAGAAGCAGCTCACGGCCCGCGCCGTGCTGGGGTTCTGGCCCGCCAACACCGTCGGCTACGACACGGTGCAGGTGTTCAAGGACGATACCCGCCAGGAAGTGCAAACCGAGTTTTTCACCCTGCGCCAGCAAAGCGAAAAAGCGGCCGGCGTGCCCAACCTAGCTTTCTCTGACTTTGTGGCGCCGCGCGAAACCGGTCGGGCCGACTACATCGGGGGCTTTGCCGTGACGGCGGGTATTGGCATCGAGAAACACCTGGAGCGGTTTGAGGCCGAGCACGATGACTATTCCAGCATCATGATGAAGGCCCTGGCCGACCGCCTCGCCGAAGCCTTTGCCGAGCGCCTGCACCAGCGCGTGCGGGAGGAGTTCTGGGGCTATGACCCGGCCGAAAACCTGTCTAACGAAGACCTCATTCAGGAGAAATACAAGGGCGTGCGGCCCGCTCCCGGCTACCCCGGCTGCCCCGACCACACCGAGAAAATCACCTTGTTTGAGTTGCTCGACGCGGAAACCAAAACCGGCATCCGCCTCACCGAAAACCTGGCCATGTACCCGGCCTCCTCAGTGAGCGGCCTGTACTACGCCCACCCCGACTCCCGCTACTTCGGGCTTGGCCGTATTGGTCAAGACCAGGTAGCCGACATAGCCGAGCGCAAGCACATGCCCCTGCCGGAACTGGAACGCTGGCTGATGCCTAACCTGAATTATGAGCCGGCGGCTGTGCCTGTCCCGACATCCCAAGGCTGAAGCCCTGGGCTACGCAGCGCGCATTTCCGCCCTCCAATAATCTCATCAATCCTAGCCCGCTGACTAGCCCAGGGCTTCAGCCCTGGGAGACTCGCGCCAGCAGTATGAAAGTAACCGAACACCTGACCCGGGCCAACGGCAAAACGCTGTTTTCCTTCGAGGTCCTACCCCCCAAAAAGGGCGAAAATATTCAGAACCTGTTTTCGAATATTGAGCCCCTGATGGAGTTCAAGCCGCCGTTTATTGACGTTACGTACCACCGCGAGGAGTATGTGTACCGGCAGCACCTCAACGGCCTGTTGGAAAAGAAAACGGTGCGCAAGCGGCCGGGCACAGTTGGCATTTGCGCTGCCATCAAAAACCGCTTCGACGTGGATACGGTGCCCCACCTAATTTGCGGTGGCTTCTCGAAGGAAGAAACCGAAAATGCCCTGATCGACCTACACTTCCTCGGTATCGACAACGTGCTGGCCCTGCGCGGCGACCCCATTAAATCGGAGGGTGTGTTCAAGGCCCACCCGGATGGGCACGGCTACGCCTGCGACTTAATCGGGCAGGTGGCCGACCTCAACAAGGGGGCGTACCTGGATGAGGAGCAGGATGATGTGTGGGCTACCAACTTCTGTATTGGTACGGCTGGCTACCCCGAAAAGCACTTCGAATCACCTAACTCGGGGGCGGATATCCGCTACCTCAAGCACAAAGTGGACCGCGGCGCCGAGTACATCGTGACGCAGATGTTCTTCGACAACGAGCAGTTCTTCAACTTCGAGAAAAAGTGCCGGGCGGCTGGCATACTGGTGCCCATCATACCAGGCCTCAAGCCGCTCACCACCAAAAGCCAGCTTACGGCCCTGCCCCGTTCGTTCTACCTCAACCTGCCCGACGAGCTGGTGGATGCCGTGCACCTGGCCCCCGACAACGCCGCCGCCCGCGAAATCGGGATTGAGTGGTGCATCAACCAGAGCCGCGAGCTAATGGCCCACGGCGTACCGGTGCTGCACTATTACAGCATGGGCAAGGCCGAGGCGGTGCGCCGGGTGGCGGCGGCACTTTTTTAGGAGTGCTGTTGTGAAAGATGAAGTTGTGCCTCGTTCTTTACCTGGGCGGCCGGGCTTAGCGTACTGTAAGGGCGCCTGTTCTTTCCCATTTCACCTTTCACAAATTCACACTTTGAATTCCCTCGACGACCTGTTCAGCCGCCTGCGGGTTGCTACCTCGCCCACAGAAATTGAGGCCCTGCAGGACGGAATCTGGCAGTTGTGGCTCACTACCAACCACCCGCTGCTCGACAAGCACCTGGAGGCGGGCATGCGGGCCCTGTCGGCGGAGGAGTACACGGTAGCCATTGCGGAATTTACGGAGCTGACTACCGCCTCGCCGGAGTACGCTGAAGGGTGGAATAAACGGGCTACGGCGTATTACCTGCGCGGGGAGTTCAACGCGGCCCTGCGCGACGTGCGCGAAACTCTGCGACTGGAGCCCCGGCATTTTGGGGCATTGTCGGGGTGGGCGGCCATCCTGCGCACTATCGGGGATAACCGGGGGGCGCTGCTGGTGCTGCAGCGCCTAGAGAAGCTGTGCCCCGGCTGGCCGGGCCTGCAAAACCAACTGCGCAGTCTGCGCGATGCGCTGGAAGAGTAACTGCCGCTGACTCAACTGTCTGGAGCTTTAGGCTTTGGGTAGTTGCACGGATAGTTGTATATTTCCCGGACTAGGAGAGCAAGCTCGTCAATCCCCCCGACGTAGTTTTGCGTATGTCTGCCGCTTCAGGCCGATAGTTCTGTTGGTTTTACTTCTTTTCCCACCCCTACAGGCCTAGGCCTGCTTTGTACTAAAACTATAATTTTCTTTCCACAACCAAGTAGGCCGACTGGGTTTCCAGCCGGCCGTTCCTACATTTTGCCCTGCCTGCCCAACCCCAATCCCGCCGCTCATGAAACAACTCCTACTCTTTAGCTTAGTACTTATCTGCTTCAGCACCCAGGCCCAGAAGCTACGCAAAACCGATACTGCCAGTGGCCTGCTGGATAAAGGCGAGAAAGTGGGGGTGTGGGAATACTATGCCTACACCCGCGACGGTAGCCAGGTAATCACCCAGAAGTACGACCACTCCACCAATAAGCTCCTGTTCTTCCGGCCCTTTGATGATGTGCCCTACCCGGTGCAGACGGCCAGCGGCGAATGGACGCGGCAACGGGTTACGCATCCGGTGTTTTTTGTGGGTGGAGACGCTGCTCTGGCACCGTACATGAGCAAGCTGAACTACCCGCCGGCGGCCCAGGCCAAAAACGTGCAGGGCCGGGTAGTCGTTTCTTTTGTGGTTGACACGCTGGGCCGCGCCTCCAACCAGCAGGTGCTGCTGGGCATTGGCTCGGGCTGCGACGAAGAAGCCCTGCGCATTGCCCGCAGTATTCCCAACCAGTGGATTCCGGCCCGCGTGGGCAGCCGGGCCGTCGTATCAAAATTTGAGCTACCCTTCACGTTCCGATTAAGCCAGCAGTAAAACGGCGCAGATGCCACCGGAACTCCGGCGCCCATCTGCGGGGGCTAACTGTTGACTGCCTGTTCTCGTATCTTACGGCCATGAAAAAGCACGTTTTGTTTGGGTTGTCGGCAGGCGCTCTGCTGCTGGCCGCCTGCGACTCGACCCCGCGGGAGCGGCAGGAAATGGTGAAACAGGAAGCCCGCAAGCTGGATACGGCCGTAGATGAGGCCGCCGCCAAGCTGCGCGTGGCTGGCCGCCGCGCCGCCCGCTTCGACTCGGTGTCGAAATCCCGCAGCCGCCAGCCCCTGGACAAAAGTTCGGAAACGGCTTTCACCAATGACTTGCTGGGTACCTACGCGGCCGTTGAAGGCCTGACGCCTACCACCATTGAGCCGGCCTTTGTGCAGTTTATGCAGCAGGTGCGGGCCAACCGCCGCCAGTGGACTCAGCGCGACTGGGACTATGCTACCGCTATCAGCCGCCGCCTCAACGCGCAGTTCCGCAACATCCGCCTTGATATTAAAGGCCGCGACGAACTGCACATTCGGGCCCTGCAAACCGAGTTTACGGCCCTGGAAACCGGCCGCGACGTGAAGGACCTGGGCGATGCCGTGAAGCAACCGTAGCCCGTTTCCTGCGTTGGAAGTATCTGAATGAAAGCCCCGCCCTGCGCGGGGCTTTTTCGTTGCCTTTGCCTATGCTGCTGCTGCTTCGTGTATACTGCCTGGTTTTTCTGAGCTGGATTTCTTTAATGGCGGCGCAGGCCCAGCGGCGGCCTGGTGCTGCCCCAACCAAGCCGGCACCAGTTATTACCACCGCCGAAACTGTACCAGCCACCGACCAATGGCTGCGCCCCGGCGACCGGCTGCAGGTGCGCCTGGTAGGCACGCCGGGCCTGCGCGCCTCCTTCCTGAACGGGCAACCGCTCGTAGAACTGTTGCCCGCCCAGGCCCAGGGCAAACGCGGCGTGTACCAGGGAACCTACGTGGTGCAGCCCACCGACACGCTGCGTAACCGCCGCATCAGCTTCCAGCTGCTCACCCTCGACAGTGTGCAGGCCACGGCGTACAGCAGAAGTAAAGTCCGGTTTCTCAGCCCCCATGAGCCCCAGCTAGCCCTCACCAAAGGGGAGCTGGCCTACCTGAACTACGGGCTGGGCGAAGACCGACTGGGCGGGGCCAAGTTGGGCTACCTCGATTCGGCGGTAGTGCTGCACCTGACCGGGCGCGTGGGCAACCAGTACCGGGTGCAGCTCTCGGAAACCAACGTGGCCTGGGTGCCCCAGGAGGTAGTGCGCCTGCTGCCCCCGGGTGGCTTCGTGCCCAGCTCTCTCACCGGCTCCTGGAGCGTGCAGGGCGACTCGGTGTATGACTACGTGCGGGTGCCCCTTTCCCAACGCCTGCCCTACCGCTCCCAGCTGCTTACCGGGCCCAGCCGACTGGTAGTGGATGTATTCGGGGCTACTTCCAATACCAACTGGATAACCCAGCGCGAGGGCCTACAGGAGTTGGGCGACGTGACCTATGAGCAGCTACAGCCCGACGTGTTCCGAATGATTCTGCCCCTGCGCCACCGCCAGAGCTGGGGCTACCACATTGGCTACCGGGGTAATACATTGGAAATCCGGGTGAAGCGGCCACCGCAAAAGCTGCGCCTGCGTGGCCTTACCGTAGCCATTGATGCCGGCCACGGCGGCACCAACATCGGAGCCGTTGGGGCCACCGGAGCCCGGGAGAAAGACCTGACGCTGGCCATTGCTCTGAAGCTGCAGCGGGAGTTGGAGCAGGCCGGGGCCCGGGTGCTGATGACGCGCACCACCGATGCCACCGTGGACAATGGCGACCGGGTGCTGCTCCTGCGCCGCCTCAACCCCGATGTGCTGGTCAGCATCCACGTCAACTCGGCGGGTAGTGCCAGTGCCCACGGTACCAGCACGTTTTACCGCTACGTGGCTTTCCGGCCGCTGTCGGTGGCCTTGTACGAGCAGATGCGCGGTACTGGGCTGGCCGGTTTTGGGAATGTGGGCAGCTTCAACTTCGGCCTGAATGGCCCCACGGAATACCCTAACGCATTGGTGGAAACGGCTTTCGTATCTAACCCCGAGGATGAAAAGCGACTCACTGACCCGCAGTTTCAGCAGCGCATGGCCGAAGCCATGAAGCGGGGGCTGGAGCAATTTCTGAAGGGCACCCGGGCTCCGGGGCTTCGGGGCTGGCTAGGCCAAGAACCAGCCACCGAAAACCACTGATTTTCTCGGCCACTGCCTCCACAAACGCCTCACGGTCTGGCTTACTGCAGGCACAACACCGGGAATTATTTTGTCAAAAAGTGCTTCCTAGAGGGCAGTGGCGTGTACCTACATCCTTTAGGATCGTATGATAGGTAGGCGCTGGGCAACAGCTTTAGGCGGTAGGGGCCTCGCTCCTGCGCTAACATTGCTATAGCTTTTTAGCAAAAAATAGTTGCCGGCGGGTACCAAAGCGGAGCTAGCAGCTCTACCTTATTGGTGGCCAATGCGTACAGCCCCCTGCACAGGCGGTGCTGCTCCGGCGGCCAGTTCGTTCTTTCACTCTCCCCCAACACCCACACTCTTTATGGCAAACGATTCTTTACTGGACCGGAGTCGCACCGTGGCCGGACCAGGCTACAACCGCTGGCTGGTACCGCCGGCGGCCCTGGCCATTCACTTGGCTATTGGGCAAGCCTACGCTTTCAGCGTGTTCAACAAGCCCCTGGGCGCCCTCATCAGCGGCGACGTGAATAAGCCGGCCCCCGACGACTGGACGCCTACCCAAATCGGCATTACCTTCTCCATTGCTATTGTGCTGTTGGGCTTATCGGCGGCTATTTTTGGAAAGTGGCTGGAGCGGGTAGGCCCTCGCAAGGCCATGCTGGCCTCGGCACTCTGCTTCGGCGGAGGCTTTCTGATTGCTTCGCTGGGCGTGCACCTGCACAGTATCTGGTTGGTGTATTTCGGCTACGGCTTTGTGGGCGGCATTGGGCTGGGCATTGGCTATATCTCGCCGGTGAGTACGCTCATTAAGTGGTTCCCCGACCGCAAGGGCGTGGCTACCGGCATGGCCATTATGGGCTTCGGGGGCGGCGCTATGATTGGCTCCCCGCTGGCCAACAACCTGATGGGCTACTTCAAGGACTCGGCTCCGCAGGGTGTAGCTCCTACCTTCATTGTGATGGGCATTGTGTACCTACTGTTTATGCAGTTTGGGGTGTGGAGCATCCGGGTGCCCGCCGACGATTGGAAACCAGCCGGCTACGTGCCCAGTACCGAGCACAACGCCATGATTACTACGGCCAACGTATCGGCCGATAACGCCATCAAAACGCCGCAGTTCTGGCTGTTGTGGGTGGTACTGCTTACCAACGTAACGGCGGGTATCGGGGTACTCGAAACGGCTTCGCCCCTGATTCAGGAAACCTTCTCGGATGGGGCCATGGGCGCGGGCCGGGGCGTAACGGCGGCGGCGGCGGCGGGCTTTGTGGGCCTGCTCAGCTTGTTCAACCTGCTGGGCCGGTTTTTCTGGTCGTCGGCCTCCGATAAGCTGGGCCGCAAGATGACGTACGCTATTTACTTTGGGCTGGGCATTCTGCTGTATGCGCTAGTTCCTACCCTGGGCCACGGCCTGCAGCTCACGCTGTTTGTGGTAGTAGCCTGCGTGATTATCAGCATGTACGGCGGCGGTTTTGCTACCGTGCCGGCTTACCTCTCCGATATGTTTGGCAAGTATCAGGTAGGCGCCATTCACGGCCGCCTGCTCACGGCCTGGAGTACGGCTGGTGTACTGGGCCCGCTCATCGTGCACACCTTGCACGAGCATGCCAAAGAGCAGGGTCTGACCGGGGCAGCGGCTTACCAAAACGTATTCTACACCATGGCCGGTGTGTTGGTCCTGGGCCTGCTAGCCAACCTAGCGGTGCGCCCCGTGAAGGAGGAATACTATGAGAAAGGTCCGGTGACAGTTGAAGCCGGCGGCCACTAGGCAATTATCCATTCCTAACCAGCAACTTTCGTATGAGCACCCCATCCAACTCCCCCACCCCAACCGCCGAGCCCGCAGCAGTAGGTGGGTCGGCCGTTATTGCCTGGCTGTACGTGGGCATTCCCCTGCTGTGGGGCGTATCCCAAACGTTTATTAAAGCGCTGGCCCTGTTTAAGTAGCTTTTCTGCGCTAACTTTTCCATCTTCAGAAGCACCCAAACGGGTGCTTCTGTTGTTTTTGGCCCGGCGCGGCTGCTTTCCTGCGCTTCTTCCCATGCACTCCAGCTCCACCGAGCCTTCCCAAATTGTCCTGCTGGCTTCTTTCACGGATATCATTGCCGCGCACCTGGCCAAAAACCAGCTGGAAGCCGCCGATATTCCCTGTTTCCTGGGCAACGAAAACCGCCCATATGGACCTGTACTGGGAGCCGTACGCCTGTTTGTGCGGGCCGAGGACGTAGCCGCCGCCCAGCAGGCCTTGCAGCCCCATCATTCCGTTATGCATACCCTCTCAGATGAGCCGGCTGCATCCACCGCCCCGCGCTGTCCCCGCTGCCACCACCCCGACGTGGTATGCCGTCACCAGCCCCAGCCCCACGACAACCTATTTGTGAAGCTGCGCCTCTGGCTGCTGGCCCCCGAGCGGCCCCAGTGCCACTGCTTCCAGTGTGGGTTCGATTTCGAGGGGTGAAGGGCCCGCTGGCCGTATATTTATCGGCCGCTTCTACTGCGGTAAAACGCCTATGCTTCGTTTAGCTGTCCACATACTCCTTATCCTGCTCGTCGGGTACATAGCTGCGCCCATTCTGGCGCGGGCGCAGGTGGCACCAACTTCCCCGCCTCTATTCCGGTTTTTCCAGCAGAACTTCGACAGCACATTGGTGTACGAAAACTCTGGCTGGCTTGATGCGCCTGACTTGCTAATCTTGGCCAAGCAGGGCAGGGAAGTATATTTCTTCACGTATCGAAGCCCCTATACATACTCTCAAGAAGACTTCATACCTGGCGGCCTTGCCCATTACTTTAATGAACAAGAGGCGCGCTTTCGGACCACTATACCCGATACTAACCGATATCTACTTCTACCAGAAGTGAATGTTAGGAATCTGGCGCAGATTTGGCAAACATTACACCCTACGCAGCTCTGGAAAGTACGGGATGCTGATCCACATCCAACGGGCCAAATCTGCGGAGTGGATGACGCCGAAACTAGTATCCTGCATTTTCTCACCCGTACCAGCGCAAGGTCAGCCAGCTTTTATGCACCCGATTTTTATGAAGAATGCGAAGGCAAAGGTTTTAACCGTGGGCAGGTAATTCGCACCCGCAACACTTTACAGAATCTATTGAAACGATAACCCACTACCCCCGAAACCGCCATACCGGCAGCACCGCTCCGGCCGGAAAAACTTCCGGCTCCGGCGGCAGCTCCAGGAAGCCGCTGGAGGTAAGCAGGCTGGCCATATCGCCGGAGCCGCCGGCCCGCTCGGGCGTGGCCAGCAGGTGGCTATTGAGGCCAGGGGCCAGACTTACCAGCTTGAAATGGGTGATGCGCGGCTTGAAGGCTATATTCTCCGTTAGCACGGCCGGTACGGGTCCGCCAAGGGCCACTTCCCCGAAGATGGCGCCCTCGGGTTGCTGCGCGGCCAGCAGCCAGGGCCGGGCGTAGCGGTAGAAGTTCACAAAGGTGGAAACCGGATTGCCGGGCAAGGCAAACACCACCGCGCCGCCCGGCTGCTCCCCAAACCAGAACGGCTTGCCGGGCCGCTGGCCCACCTCGTGAAACCGTTGCTCCACGCCCAACTCTCGCAGGGTTTCCGGCAAAAAATCGGCCTTGCCTTTGGATACGCCCCCGCTCAGAATAACAACGTCGTAACCCGTAAGCAAAGCCGGCAGCCCCTGGCGTAGGGCGGCCGGGTCGTCGTCGAAGTGAAAGGCCTCTGCTTCGGCCCCGGCCTGCCAAGCAGCGGCTTGCAGCATAAGCGCATTGGAGCGCCGAATCTGGTGGGCCTGGGGTTGCTGCGTGATGGGCACCAACTCGTCGCCGGTGCTGACCACGGCCACCCGGGGGCGGCGCGATACGGCCACGGTAGCGGCGCCTACGGTAGCAGCCACCGCCATTTCGGCCGGCTCCAGGCGCGTACCGGAAGGCACCAGCAAGTCGCCCTGTTGGCGGTCGGCGGCGCGGGCGTGCACGTTATGGCCGGCGTGGGGCGCGGGCACCTGCACGGTGGCCCAGCGCTGCCCCGCCGCATCAATGCGGAACGTGAGGTCTTCGTAGCGGATAACGGTGTCGAGGTTGGGCGGCAGCGCGGCCCCGGTCATGATTTCCACGGCGGCCTTAACATCCTGCACCGGCACGGGGGGCTGGCCGGCAAACTGGACGCTTTCAATGCGGAACTCCGTTTGGCCCGCCGCTAAACCGGCGAACTGCAAGGCAATACCGTCCATAGCCACCCGGTTGAAGGGCGGGAAGTCCCGGTCGGCACGAAGGTCTTCGCGCAGGATGCGGCCCGCGGCCAAGCCTAACGACAGGTACTCAACGGACAGGGAACGGACGGTGGCGGCAACGAGGCGGGTGGCTTCTTCAACGGAAATCATAGGTGCGAATGTAGGGCAAGCCGTAGCTTGCGCTGTTACCCAACGAGGAAACCGGCTGGTTGTTCAGGCAGGAAAGCCGTAGCGCGAACTTTGTAGTTCGCGCCTTCGAACGTTAACTGAATGGCTGAAGACCTAATGGCATGCGGACGCGAACTACAAAGTTCACGCTACTTTCCGGCAGGCCCTTCGTACAGCCCTTACTCGCTACTTTTTACTTTTCCTCCAACCACAAGCGGAAGTTTGTGCTACTTATGTCCGATTCTCCCAAACTTACCCACCTCGATGCCGCCGGCCAACCCGCCATGGTTGATGTGGGCGCCAAACAGCCTACCCGCCGCGTGGCCCGGGCCCGCAGCCGCGTGGTGTTGGGCCCCGAAATTATGGCCTTAGTGCAGGAAGGCGACCTGCCCACCCGCAAAGGCCCCGTGTTCCAGACGGCCATTCTGGCTGGTATTATGGGGGCCAAGCGCACCTCGGAGCTGATTCCCCTGTGCCATCCGCTGGGCCTGGATAACTGCCAGGTAACCATTGAAGTGGATGGGCCAGATGCCGTACTAATTGAGTGTACGGCCACGGTAACCGGCAAAACCGGCGTGGAAATGGAGGCCCTGACTGGCGCTTCGGTGGCGGCCCTCACCATCTACGACATGTGCAAAGCACTTTCCCACGATATTCTGATTCAGGAAACCCGCTTGGTGAGCAAAACCGGCGGCAAACAGGACTTCCACCATGCCGGATAACGCCCACGCCGCCGACCAGCCCCGCCGCAAACATGCCCAACTAGCCCGGCCCGATATTGGGGAGTTTGGGCGCCACGAGCTGGCTATTCTGGGTGCGCCCTGTGGCCGCATCAAGGAGCTGGCGGCTCGACTGCTACCGTTGCTTTCTGACACGTTGCGCGTAGCCTACGTAGATGCCGACCACGCCGCCGGCGACGATGCGGCCCAGGGTGGCAGTGGCGGCCAGGATGCCATTCTGCAGGCCGGCGCAACGGCTGAGCTAACCGACAAAATCACCTTCACTCGCCTGGATGTAAAACGCCCCCTGGACCGGTTTAGCCAGCCCGAGCTGCTACACCACCAGAGCCTGGTACTGGTGAACGGCAACCACTTCCGGGCCCGGCAGCAACTCGTCATTCTCGACCCGGCCAAACCAGTGGAGAAGAAGCTGGACCGCCTAACCGATGTGCGCGCCCTGCTTCTGCCCGAAGGCGTGACGGAAGTGCCTGCTTACCTGCGCGCCCACCTGCAGGAAGCCAACGTGCCCGTACTGCCCCTGCACGATACGGCCGCCCTGGCCGAGCTGATCCTGGAAGAGTGGCGCGTTGCCGCTCCTCCCCTGCGCGGTTTGGTACTGGCCGGGGGCCGCAGCCAGCGCATGGGTCAGGATAAGGGCAAACTCGCCTACCACCACGGGCAGGAGCAGCGCGCCTACGCCGCCGAGCTATTGGCTCCCTTCTGCCAGGACGTGCACGTATCCTGCCGCCCCGACCAGGTAACGGAGCTGGAGTATGCCGGCCTGCGCCCCCTGCCCGATACGTTTGCCGACCTGGGTCCGCTGAGTGGTTTGCTTTCCGCGTTTCGCCTCGACCCCAACGCGGCCTGGCTGGTAGTGGCCTGCGACTTACCGTTTCTCTCGGCCACTACCCTGCAGCACCTGCTGGAAAACCGCCACCCCGGCCGCATGGCTACGGCTTTCCAAAGCCCCGAAAACGAGTGGCCCGAGCCGCTAATTGCCATTTGGGAGCCCCGCAGCTACGGTACCCTGCTGCGTTTTCTGAGCCTGGGCTACAGCTGCCCCCGTAAGTCGCTCATCAACTCCGATATTGAGCTGCTGCCTGCCCCCTCACCCCAGGAACTGCGCAACGTGAACACGCCCGAGGAGGCGGCCCAGGTGCGGCAGGAGTTGCAGTAAAAAGCGAAAACGCTCGTCAGGGCTGCATACGTAGAGCGGCCCAGGCAAAAATAAACAGGATAGAGTCAGGGAGTTGCCGCTACTTTAGGGCATCTTTCTGACTCTATTCCGTTATATGAAACGCATCTATCCAATAGTGGCCCTGGTGGCCTGCACGCTCTCTGCCCAGGCGCAGCAGTCAACTCCAAGCTCCAACTCCTCGCTAAAACCGGAGCAACACTTCAAGGCCGAGCAGGACACGGTTTTTGCGCGGGGCTCTGGCATCACTCTTACCAACCTTAGCCAGCAGCAGCTCGAAAACCTGGCGGTGCTGGGCCGGGTGTGGGGCTTCGCGAAATACTACCACCCGGCCGTGGCGGCGGGCCAGTTTAACATGGATGCCGAGCTGTTTCGATTGATGCCCAAGGTGTTGCAGGCTTCTAACCAAAAGGCCCGCAGCCGGGTGCTGAGTAGCTGGCTTACCAGCTTGGGCCCGGTGCCGGCTTGCTCTACTTGCCGGGAGCCGAAACCCGAGGATGTACGGCTGCAACCCGACCTAGCTTGGCTGACTGACACGAAACAACTCAGCTCGGAGCTTAGCCAGCAGCTGCTGTACCTGCGCCAGAACCGCAACCAAGGCCCGCACTACTACGTGCGCAATGTCCCGAAAATAGACAACCCGCTGTTTGAGCACGAATTAGCGTATCCCTCTGTCACCGGTAACCTGCCCGACGATGGCTTGCGGGTACTGGCCCTGTTCCGCTACTGGAACATGATTGACTATTTCTTCCCCTACCGCTACGCCACGGGCGAGGACTGGCAGCAAGTGCTACCGGAGTTTCTGCCACAGTTTGTAGGAGCCCGCACCCCGGAGCAATACCGCCTGGCGGCCCTGGCCCTCATTGCCCGCATTCATGATACTCACGCCAACATCTCGGATGGGGACCCGGTAATAGCAAGCTACCGAGGCAGGTTTTACGCGCCGGTGCAAGTGCGGTTTGTGGAAGGGCAGCCGGTTGTTACGGAGTATTTCGATCCGCAGCTGGGCCCGGCCACTGGTCTGCTTAAGGGCGACATCGTACTATCCGTGGATGGCCGCAAGGTGCAAGACTTGGTTACTGAGCGCAAGCCCCTTACCCCGGCCTCCAACGAGCCCACCCAGCTGCGTAACATTGCCCGCGACCTGCTACGCGGCAACACCGAGCAAGCCCAACTGGTAGTCCAGCGCGATGGTAAAGAGCTGACGTTCAGCATCCCGCGCTACCTACCCAACAAGCTAAACCTGTTGTATAACCTGGGCACGCCCGACCCGAAAGCTCCCGCTTGGCGCAAGCTACCGAGCAATATCGGGCACCTCACGCTGGGCACAATTCAAAACAAGGAGCTGCCCAGCATTATGCAGGAGGCGCAGAGCACCAAAGGCCTTATTATTGATATCCGCAATTACCCGTCGGACTTCGTGGTGTTTTCCCTCACGAAATACCTCCTGAGCAAACCTACCGAGTTTGTGCGGTTCAGCGTACCCACGCCCACTTACCCTGGGCTGTTCAGCACCACGGAGCCGTTGCAGGTTTTTCCTGGTAAGGAAAAGCCGTACGCGGGTAAGGTGGTGGTTCTGGTGAATGAGCTTTCGGTTAGCCAGTCGGAATACACCACCATGGCCCTGCGCGCGGTGCCGGGCGCCGTGGTAATGGGCAGCACCACGGCCGGGGCCGATGGTAACGTATCAACCATTGTGCTGCCCGGCAACATTACCACCCGCATTTCCGGCTTGGGCGTGTACTACCCCGACGGCCGCGAAACTCAGCGCATCGGTATTGTGCCCGATGTGGAAGTAAAGCCCACCATTGCCGGCATTAAAGCGGGCCGCGACGAGGTGCTGGAGCGCGCCGTTGCCTACATTGAAAACGGCGCGCCGCTCGTGAAATAACGGCTACGGATGGGCCGCTACCCACACGTCTCCATCTTCGTAAAATTCCTTCTTCCAGATAGTGACTACCTGCTTTAGGGTATCGATGATGTACTGACAGGCGGCGAAGCTCTCGGCCCGGTGCGGCGTGGAAACGGCTACCACCACGGCCACATCCCCGATGTGCAGGGTGCCTTTGCGGTGGACCACGGTTATTTTTTCTACCATCGGCCACTGCTCGGCGGCCTGCTCGGCCACTTTGCGCAGTTGGTGCAGGGCCATGCTGTCGTAAGCCTCGTACTCCAGGCGTACCACGGCCCGGCCGGTACTACGGTTGCGCACGGTACCAATAAACGTGTTAATGGCCCCGGCCCCGTCCGCTTCTACGCTTTGCAGGGCGGCGGCTACGTCGATGGGCTGGTCAGTCAGGTCGATGTGAATCAAAGGAAGGAGGGAATAGTAATGGACAAACGGAACGTCATGCAGAGGCGCAGCCGAAGCATCTCGCGCGCTTCGGCTGCAACGATTCAACGAAGCGGGAGAGATGCTTCGGCAAGCTCAGCATGACGGGCTACATTATCTGAAGACTGATAACTGATAACCGGCAACTGAGATTAGCCACCACTCACGGGCGGAATCAGGGCTATTTCGTCGCGTTCCTGCAGCGGAGTATCATCGGCGGCGTACTCGTTGTTAACGGCTACGGCCAGGCTGCTGAGGCGGGCCAGCTCGGGGTAGCGGGCGTGCAGGTCCTGCAGCAGCCCCTGAGCCGACTGCCCTTCCGGGGCTGCCACCTCCAGCGTAGGCTGCCCCACGATTTCGCGGGCAATGCCAAACAAAGCAATTTTCAGGTTCATTGGTTATCTAGTAGTTCTTGTTCGGGAAAGGCCCCGCGCCAGGTGGGGTAGCTGCCAGACCAGGTGGAAGCAGCCAACCGGCGGTGCCCCCTCGGTTGCAGTTTACCCGAACGGAAACGCCTGATTTACGTTGTTTGTTTGGTTGCGCTGGCGCCGCCGTTATTTCGCTCTGTTGTCTATGTCCGCTGTCGTACCCTCCGTTCTGTTTGATAATCATGGCCGCCCGCTGGAATACCTGCGGCTGGCCGTAACGGACCGGTGCAATCTGCGCTGCTTTTACTGCATGCCCGAGGAAGGCATCAAGTACTTGCCCAAGCAGGAGCTGCTGACCTACGAGGAAATGGAGCGGCTGGTGACCATCATGGCGGGGCTGGGCGTGCGTAAAGTGCGCCTGACGGGCGGGGAGCCATTTGTGCGCCGCGACTTAGTGCCGTTTATGGACCGCCTCAGCCAGATTCCGGGCATTGAGGAGCTAACCATGACCACTAACGGGGTGCTCACCGCGCCCCACGTACCGGAGCTTGCCCGTATGGGCGTAAAAGCCGTGAACCTGAGCCTGGATACTCTGGACCGAGCCCGTTTCGCCAGCATCACCCGCCGCGACGAACTGCCCCGGGTGCTGGACACGCTGTATGCGTTGCTGGGGGCCGGTATTCGGGTCAAAATCAACGCGGTGGTGATGGACGGCCAAAACACCCAGGATTTACTGCCCCTGGCGGAACTGACCCGCGACCTACCCGTGGATGTGCGCTTTATTGAGGAAATGCCCTTCAACGGCGGCAGCCACGACGCGGCCGTTCTGCCCTGGAACCACCGCCGTATCCGCCAGCATCTGGAGCTCAACCTGGGCGAACTGACACCAGTGGCCACCCGCCCCGGCGACACGGCCTCGCACTACACCGTGGCCGGGCACCAGGGCCGTTTGGGCATTATTGCGGCCTACTCGCGCACCTTCTGCGGCACCTGCAACCGCATCCGCCTCACGGCCGAAGGCGGTGTAAAAACCTGCCTCTACGACCAGGGTGTGCTGGATGTGCGGGCTCTGCTGCGTGGTGGTTCCACTGATGAGCAGGTTGCGGAAGCCCTGAAGTCGGCGTTCCGGAACCGCGCCGCCAACGGCTTCGAGGCCGAGAGCCAGCGCCCCTTGCACCAGCTCAGCTTCGAGTCGATGAGCACGATTGGGGGATAAGCGAAGTCAGCAACTTCAGGTGCTGGTACCAGCCCATTGTGCAAGCGGCTTACCAAGTGTACCCACAAATTCGCTTAGCTATTCTGGCCTTTTGTCTGAGCCCGGCTCTATACATTGTGGCCCTACTGATGCGCTTTTCGCCCCCCACGCCACCGGCAGCCTGCCTCCCGCACCATGAATGTACTCCTGAGCTGCCTGCTCTTTCTCAACCTGCTGTGCTTTCTGCTTTTCGCCTTGGATAAACGGAAAGCCCAACGAAGCCAGCGGCGCATCCCGGAAAAAACGCTGCACTTCGCTACGTTGCCGGGCGCGGCTCTTGGTGCCTGGGTGGCAATTCTACTGCTCCACCACAAAAACCGCAAGGCCGCCTTTTGGAGCATCACCCTGTTGCTGACGCTGCTGCAAGGGACGGCTCTTTATTTTATGTGGCCCTATTTGCAGACGTCGTTTTAGCTAGGCTATACGCTGAGTAAACAGGGAGCTTATGTGTCCTCGATCAACCAAGCAAGCTTATTTCAACGCTTGTAGAAGCGCCCGCTCGGCGGCGTTACCTTCTGATGGTCGGGGGGCATTGCGTTGAATAAATTCCCCTTGTCGGCTGATAATCATGTATGTAGGAAATCCGTCCACATGATACGGCCTTGCTGCGCGTATTCCTTCTGGGTCAAGCAAATGGACGCTGGTAGGACCGGCGAGTTGGTGCGTGATAATAGTCTTTCGCCAAGGCTCCAACACCACATCGGTCGAGATGTAAACGAAAACGACATCCTTGCCCGACAACCGTTTTTTCAGGCGCTCCGCGGCGGGTGCTTCGGCCACACAAGGCCTGCAGCCGCTGTACCAAAAGTCCAGATATACGACCTTACCCCGAAAATCTTGGAGCTGGACTGCTTTACCTGCTGTGTCCTGTAAACGAAAATCGGGGGCCCGCTCTCGTGTAGTAGGAGACATTGCGAAGCTGGAGCTGAGGAACAGAAAGAGGAATAGTGGCGGCATGGTCATAACGGACGGATATATTTAACCACAGGAATTTCAGTAAAGTAGCATTTTATTCATTGCTCGTATCCTTAGCCTACTATGAAGTTGTTATTCTGGATACTAGGCATAGGAGCAGCCTTATATGTGGCGGTGTGTGTGCTACTGTATTTTCAGCAGGAACGGCTGCTGTTCTTCCCCACCAAGCTCCCCGCCAATCACCGCTTCAATTTCAATGGCCAGTTTGAAGAGCGGTGGATTCCGACGGCCGATGGCACCCGCCTGCACGGCCTGCTGTTCCCGGCCGATTCGGCGGCCAAAGGGCTGATTTTTTACCTGCACGGCAACGGCGGGGCACTGGATAGCTGGGGTGAGGTGGCGGCTACCTACACCCGGCTGGGCTACTCGGTGTTTCTGCTCGATTATCGGGGCTACGGCAAAAGTGAGGGCTGCATCAGCAGCCAAACGCAGTTGCTCGCCGATGTGGATACGGCTTACCAACAGCTTACGCGCGAGTTTGCGGAAAACCGTACGGTACTGTTAGGCTACTCGCTGGGCACGGGGCCGGCGGCGTGGCTGGCGGCCCGGCACCGGCCGCAACTTCTGGTTCTGCAGGCACCCTACGCCAGCATGCGCGCTATGGCCCGGCAGCATTACCCCTGGGTTCCGGCCTTTGTTGTGCGCTACCCGCTGGCTACTGATGAAGTGCTGCCGCAAGTGCAAGCGCCCATTGTCATCTTCCACGGCGACCGGGACGAGGTTATCAGTCCTCAGTCAACCCAGCGGCTAAAAACGGCGCTGAAACCCCAGGACCAGTTTATTACCCTGCCCGGGGCGGGCCACAATGGTATGACGGACAACCCAGCCTACCAGCAAGCCATGCGCCGGATTTTGGCGGGACTGTAGGTGGAAAGGTCAGGTTGATGGAGCTCAGTGATGAGAGAAGAGCAGGCCGGAATGCGGGCCAAATTGGGTGGAGGAAGCCAGGTTATTTACCTTCGGCTCCTAATGCTGCCCTTCCCCTCCCGTCTGCTTTTTTGTGCTGGCCTGCTACTTGCACCTTTGCTGGCGCCCACCACTGCCCAGGGCCAGACCAATGCTATTCCTGACCCGAAAACGGGTACCTGGCACGTTGCTACGGTGGTGCTGCCCGGCGGCCCCAAACACTGGGGCGGATACGCAGAAGTACAAACCCGCTCCAACAGCCTGTTCCGCCAGTATTTCTACACCGAGCTAAAAGGTGGCGTGAGCTACGATGTAGCCAAAAACTTCACCCTAATGCTGGCCGGCGGCCGCTACTCCACCGCCGACTACCGCGACCTGAGCGCCGGCCCCCTCAACGTGGAACGACGCCTCTGGCAGCAGCTTACGCTTACGCAGTTTGCCGCCCGCCTCAAGCTGGAGCATCGTTACCGCATGGAGGAACGCTGGTACCGTTTCCGCGACAATGTGGTGCCGGCCGGCTCCTCGCGCTACCGCACACGCATGCGCTACCGCTTCAACACGTTTCTGCCCCTTAATCGGCCCACTTTTACGGACAAAACGGCGTTTCTGTCGGTGTACGACGAGGTATTTTTTAACCCCCGGGGGCCGTTCTTTGAGCGCAACCGGCTGTACGCGGGCGTGGGCTACCAGTTTGATAAGCACTGGACGGTGCAGGGCGGCTGGCTGAACCAGGCCAACTACACGCCCGCTAACTACCGCCAAAACGTATTCACGCCCCAAACTACCGTAGCCAAAAACAATGTGGTGCTGTCGGTTATCTACCGCCTGGGCCGCCCGGCTACTGCTACCGCCTCGCCAGAGTACGTGCCCTCCCAACCCGACTAGGATGTTTGAGCATTATGGCTATTCGCTACTATCCGGGTCGTCATGCAGAGCCGACGGCAAAGAACCTCGCGTGTTGATGTCTGATTACTACCGCAACGTCAGCACGCGAGATGCTTCGCTGCGCTCTGCATGATGTACTATCAGCGTATCCTCCCAACCCAGTTAAGCCGCCACCGGCACCAGGTGTAGGGTAAGCGTATGCCGGGCCTCGCCGGAGTACAGCATGTGCAGCTCCAGGGTGAGGTGCTGGTCGGAGAGAGTTTTGATGAGCAGATACAGGGATGATTCGTTGCCGGGATGCACGATTTTGCCGGCTTGTTTCATCCAGCCCGTAGCCGTCAGCCGTGTATCAGGAGCCTGGTTGAGGGTGCTGAAGTCGAACACCACGCCTTCGCCCATGCTCCAGTAGCCCTGGAACGGCTGGGGGCCGGCCTCAATGCGCACTGTTTTCCAGATCCGACAGAGTACTTGTTCTTCCATACGCAGTTACTTACCCAGCCCTACCCAGCCGCGCTGCATGGCGTAGTACAGGGCCGTACCCGCCAACAGGCCCACAAGGTAACCATACGGCAGCCCACTACACAGCAAACCCACCAGCAAAGCCAGCAATAGGTCGGAGCGGGAGCCGCTGATATCGCGCAGAAGGGTGGCCAGCGTGAGAGCCTCAAACAGCAGCAGCACCCCCAGAATAGGCAGGGGGAAAATCTGCACGATTTGCTGGAAACCTTGACTGAACCCCAGCCCCAGCACCAGAAACAGCCCGCCGTACAGCACCACCGAGCCCCCGGTGCGCCCCCCAAACGTGTAGTGGCCCACCATGCCCCCCGAGCCGTGGCACACCGGAAACCCACCCAGAAACGGGTTTACCAGATTCATGAGGCCGTAGGTGAAGCTGATTTGCCGCACCGAGAGGGGACGCTCCGGAAAGTAATCTTCCACCACCTGCCGGGTAGCCAGCACCGAGTTGCCCAGGGAAAGCGGAATTTGGGGCAGGGCTAGCAGGATGGCTCCGTACTTTACATTGTCCCAGGTGGGTACCTGCCAGCCCGGCAGGTGCAGCCCAATGGCGCGGTGGGCGGTGGCAAAATCGAGCTTGAACAGCAGGCCGTAGCTGACGCCCAGGGCCAGCACCACCAGCGCGGCCGGCCAGCGCCGGTTGCCCAGGAGCACCACCGTCACCAGGAAGGCCGCCGCGGCCAGCACATACCCCGCCAAGCCATCGGCGGGCACGTACTTCTTGAGCGCCAGCGTGGCCAACTGCAAAGCCAGCCCGAACTGGATGCCCCGGATAACGGGCTTGGGGACCAACCGGGCCAAAGCGTCAATCAGGCCGGTTAAGGATAGCAACAGCATGCTCACGCCAATAGCTAACCCACCCCCGAAGATGACGCGGCCGGGAATTTTCTGGGCAATAACCAGGGCGGCAAAGGCCTTGAGGGGCTGCACCGGCATGGGCATCCCGTACCAGAGCCCCGAAAACACCTGCATCAGCCCGAACATGATGAGTACACCCGCGCTATCCATGCCGGAGGCGGCAATGATGCCAATGAGCAGGGGCAGGTCGGTACCCAGGTCGCCAAAAGCCCCCGCCAGCTCATTCCGGTCGAATCGAATACGGGGGCGGGGCGGCGGGGTAGCGGTGAGGGGCATGGTGTTAGAGGGCGGAATGCGGCCAGTAGGGCGCTGGTAGTTATTCCCAGATAAAGCTGGGGGTGGTTTGCTCAATTTCTTTTCCGCTTTGCAGCCGGATACGCAAGCGGAATTGCTGCTGCGCGTTGTCCGCGGGCTTGGGGCTTACTATTAGTTCAATTGGCCGGTCCAGTTCATCGTATCCCCCCGATTTCCAGGAGTTCAGGGAGTCGGCCAGTTGCGCCAGCGGGAAAGATACGCCCTGGTAGCTGCTGTTACCCGCCAAGCAGCGCACAAACTGGTTTAGCGGCTGCCCGGCAGCTACCCCGTTAAACTGCCCGGTACTAGTCAAGGACAGCTCGGATATTTTGTCTTTCAGCCCCCTTGAGCCGGGCTCATCGCACTGAAAGGCCATAGCACTGGCCGCAAACCAGTTTCGGGACGGGGCAGCAGCCAGGTAGTCGTACTTAAGCACCAAGCTTACCAGCAGCTGGGCGGCGGCGGTGCGCGTGCCAGCGGTGAAGGCGGGGCCATTGCTGGTTTCTGCCACCAGCAGTTGCACCACCCGCACGTTGGCGTAGTCACGCAGCTCCTTGCAGCAGCCCATGGGTATCACGCCCAAAAAAACCAGCAGCAGTAGCATCTGTACCAATTTCCTGGTCATAGTCTTGAGGATTAGTTGGGTATAGTCACTTTTCTTTTCTCCTTAAGATAACAGTAGTTACCAAGCACGGCAGTTGGCGGGTCTGATGCAAGTGCCCAGCCAGTGCTACCGTACTCCGCACGAGCCCCCCTGCTGGTTTTCGGCCGCTTCCGGGCGGGCTGCTTCTTCCACCGTTTCCACCTCATCCTCCCAGGCCAGGATACCACCTTCCAGGTTCAGCAGGTTGGTTAGGCCGAACTCAGTTTGCAGGCGCTCAACGGCTTGGGCACTGCGGCGGCCCGAGCGGCAGTACACTACTACCGGGTGCTGCTTGGGCAGGGTAGCCACGCCTTTTTCCAGAGCGCTCAGGGGCAGAAGAGTAGCATTGGGCAAATGACCGGCGGCGTACTCGTGGGGTTCTCGCACATCCAGCAGAAAAGGCGGTTGGGCCGAAGCCAACTGCGCCTGTAGCTCCGCAGCTGAAATACTACGCACCGGGGCCCCGCACAGGTCAGCATAGTCGGCGGTATTAGCGGTGTCGAGGTTGATGGTGGCTTGCTCGGGGCGACGGGCAAATTTGAGCGTGCGGGTCTGAAACGTGAGAGCATCAAACAGCCACAGCCGCCCACTTAGCACTTCGCCAATACCCAATACCACCTTCAGGGCTTCGGTGGCCTGGGCCGTGCCTACCAGCCCGGGCAGCACTCCTAGCACGCCGGTGGCGTCGCAGTTAGGAGCCTCCTGCGCCGAGGGCGGCTGCGGAAACAGGCAGCGGTAGGAAGGTCCGCCCTGGTAGTTAAACACCGACACCTGCCCCTCAAACTTGTAAATAGCGCCCGAAATCAGTGGTTTACAGTAACTCACGCAGGCATCATTGAGGAGGTAGCGGGTAGGGAAGTTGTCGGAGCCATCAACCACCACATCATACTTACTCACCAGCTCACGCACGCTGCCCAGCGTGGCCCGGCAGCCATACACCTCTGTGTGCACCAGCGGATTGATGCGCCGCACGGCGCGGGCGGCGGTTTCGGCCTTAGACTGGCCTAGGTCGGCAGGGCCGTACAGAATCTGGCGCTGCAGGTTGCTGCGGTCCACTTTGTCGGCGTCCACAATACCCAAAGTACCCACACCCGCCGCGGCCAGGTATTGCAACACGGGGCAGCCCAATCCTCCGGCTCCTACTACCAGCACACGGGCCGCTTTCAGCTTTTGCTGGCCGGCCTCGCCAATTTCGGGTAGCTGCAAGTGGCGGCGGTATATCTGGCGTTCTTCTTGGGTGAGCATGGAGGGTAGCGGTAACAGCTTACGAAGGCCCCGCCAAATAGCAACGCCTGTTAGGCTCAAACTTACTTCTCCTCCCGAAGGTTAACCCAATGTGCCGCCGGCTTTGGCGGTTGTACGTAAAGTCTGCTGGTTTCATCTTTTTTTTCCTGCCGTGTCAGCTCCCGTTTTTCTTCCACCTACCAGCTACGAGTACGTAACCGTACACCGCGTGCAAGGCACTACCGCTATGGAAGCTACCGACGTGCTGGCGGCCGAGGAGCCCCTGGAAATCCGGGTGGGCTTCGGGCCCGCCGGGCAGCGGCAGCACCGCACCCTGAGCATTACCATGCGCACGCCGGGCCACGACTTTGAGCTGGCAGCGGGGTTTCTGCTTACGGAGGGCATCATCAGTAGCCGCCAGGAATTGCAGGGCCTTGTTTACTGCCCCGATGTGGAGAAGGAAGAAGAGCGGGAAAATGTGGTGCGGGCCGAACTGGCTCCCTCCACCCTCCCCGACCTGCCCCGACTGGAGCGCCACTTTTACACCAGCAGCAGCTGCGGTGTGTGTGGCAAAACCAGTATTGAGGCGGTGCATGCCTCCGCCTGCCCGGTACTGCCCACTACTGGGCCACAGGTGGCGGCCAGCGTTATTCACTTGCTACCGGAGCAGCAGCGCCAAGCCCAGGAGCTGTTTGAGCAAACGGGCGGCCTGCACGCAGCAGCTTTATTTTCGCCGGAAGGTGAGTTGCTACTCCTGCGTGAGGATGTAGGCCGCCACAATGCCCTCGATAAGGTAATTGGCGCGGCCCTGCTCCAGGGGTTGCTGCCCTTGCACAACACGGTGCTGCTGGTGAGTGGCCGAGCCTCATTTGAGCTGGTGCAGAAGGCGGCCGTAGCGGGTATTCCGGTGTTGGCGGCCGTGGGCGCGCCCTCCTCCCTGGCGGTGCAGGCGGCGCATAATTTCGGCATGACGGTGTGCGGCTTTGTACGCCAGAACCGCTTTAATGTGTATAGCCACGCCTGGCGGATAGTCGGTTCAGCCGCTGTCTGATACGCTGCACTTCTCTTGTATTCCTTATGAAACTTCGCCTCGAAGACAATACGCTCCGCCTGCGCCTCGACCCACCTGAGGTGGATATTTTCCGTCAGCAGGGAAGTCTGAAAATCAGGGTACCCTTGGGCCCGACCTCCGCCGAGCAACTTACGTATAGCCTGGAGCGCGACGCCGATGCCCTGACTCTTAGCACCCGCTACGAAGCCGGATGTATTCGGGTGTTGCTACCTGCCTCCCTGGCCGACAGCTGGACCTCAACGGATGAGGTGAGCCTGCGCGGCACCAGCGAAGTTGCCGATAATCAAGTATTGCATATTTTGGTAGAGAAAGACCTGGGCTGTAAGCATTAGCACCCTGTACTTCTCTCTATTCCACCGTCATTCCCACCATGCACCATGGAAGAGTCTCCCATCAATAACCCCGGCAACGCGGGCAATACTCACCAGCAAAAGGCCGAGAACAAGCCTAAAAGCGGGGAGCGGCCCGACCAGGGTACTGCTCCCGCCCCCGACCACTACCGCCCCGACCCTCAACACCAACGTGACGAAAGCGTGATACCAGCCCCCGACGTAGCCAACGCCAAGTACCACCACCCCATTCTGGCGCAACCCCCGGAAGCACCCACCGGCCTCAAGCTGGAGGAGCGCGCCAAGGTGGCGGCCGGCGTTACGGCGGTTATCAAATCCATGGAGTTCAGTTGGAGTGAGGGCGGCGTGAACCGCGGCACCCGGGGCCTGCTCAAAATGAACCAGAAGGACGGTTTTGACTGCTCCAGCTGCGCCTGGCCCGACCCGGACGACCACCGCTCGGTGGCCGAGTTCTGCGAGAACGGGGCCAAAGCCACCGCTTCGGATGCCGACGACAAAGCCGCCGGCCCGGAGTTCTTTGCCAAGCACAGTCTGGCCCAGCTTTCCCAGATGACCGACCGGGACCAGAACAATGCCGGCCGCCTCACGCACCCGCTGGTAAAGCGCCCCGGCGACAACCACTACTCCCCAATTGCTTGGCCTGATGCGTTCCAGCTGATTGCCGATAACCTGAACGCCCTGGCCTCGCCCGACGAAGCCGTGTTCTATACCTCGGGCAAAGTACCCAACGAGCCGGCTTTCCTGTTTCAGCTGTTTGCCAAGCTCCTGGGTACCAACAACCTACCCGACTGCTCGAATATGTGCCACGAGAGCAGCGGAGCGGCCTTGAGCCCCACGCTGGGCCTGGGCAAGGGCTCCGTTACGCTTAATGATATTCATGAGGCCGAGGTTATCCTGATTATCGGGCAGAACCCCGGCACCAACCATCCACGCATGCTCACGGCCCTGCAGAAGGCCAAGCGCAACGGGGCCAAAATCATTTCGGTAAACCCCCTGCCGGAAGCGGGCCTGCTGGCTTTCAAGAATCCTCAGGACTTCATGAACCCCTTCCGGGCTCTGGGCGCCTTGCTCGGCGACGGCACCCAGATTACCGACCTGTTCCTGCAGGTGCGCGTGGATGGAGATATGGCCCTGCTGCGCGGCATTATGAAGCACCTGTTTGAGGCGGAGGACCGCAACCCTGGCGCAGTAGTTGACCGGCCCTTCATCGACAAGTATACTACTGGCTTCGAGTCGTTTGAGCAGAATATCCGCAATACTTCCTGGGAGGATATTGAGGAATTGAGCGGCATTTCACGGGGGCAACTGTTGGAAGCGGCCAACATGCTGGCTACCAAGCAGAAGATTGTCACCTGCTGGGCCATGGGCGTTACCCAACAACGCCAGGGCGTGCAAACCATCCAGGAAATTGTAAACCTGCAGTTGATGAAGGGCGCCATCGGTAAGCCCGGCGCGGGCACCTGCCCGGTACGCGGCCACTCCAATGTGCAGGGCGACCGGACCATGGGCATCTGGGAGCAGCCTACTAAGGAGTTTCAGGACTCGTTGGGCAAGGAGTTTAACTTCCAGCCGCCTTACGAGCACGGCTACGATACCGTGGAAGCCATCAAGGCCATGTACAAGGGCAAAACCAAGGTATTCTTCAGCCTGGGCGGCAACCTGCTGGCCGCCGGCCCCGATACGGAGGTAATTGCCGAGGGCATGCGCAAGCAGAAGCTGACGGTATTCGTGGGCACCAAGCTCAACCGGGGCCACCTGACCACCGGCGAAACCAGCCTGCTGCTGCCCTGCTTCACCCACGCCGATGTGGACATGCAGAAGTCGGGCCACCAGATGACTTCCTGCGAAAACTCCATGGGCGTGGTCAGCCAGAACAAGGGCGTATTGGTGCCGCTGGAAGGTCAGATGATGAGCGAAGTAGCCATCCTCTGCGGTATAGCTATTGCCACCTTCGGTAGCAAAATCAACATTGCCGACTGGGTGGCCATGACGGAGAACTACGACGTCATCCGGGACCACATCAGCCGCGTAATTCCGGGCTTCGAGAACTTCAACGAGAAGCTGCGCCGCCCCGGCGGGTTCTACCTGCCCAACGGCCCCCGCGAACGGAAGTTTACCACCAAAAACGGTATGGCCAACTTCACTACCACCGAGTTGGAGAAGTATACCAACGAGCCCAACCAGCTTATTCTGATGACGGTGCGCAGCCACGACCAGTTCAACACCACCATCTACGAGTACAACGACCGGTACCGGGGCGTGCATGGTGAGCGGCGGGTGCTGTTCATGAACCCTGAGGACATGGCAGAGCGGGGCGTTGAGGCGAAAGGCCTGATCGACATCACCAGCCATTTCAAAGGCGAGAAGCGCACGGTAGAGAAGTTCATTGCTGTGCCCTACGATATTCCGAAAGGCAATGTGGCCGCTTATTTCCCGGAGGCCAACCCTTTAGTACCGGTGGGCAGCGTAGCCAAAACCAGCAACACCCCCACTTCCAAGTACGTGGTGGTAACTGTAGTGCCTACCCGCAAAACCGTGGGTGCCCCAGTTGAAATAAGAATGGCCGCTGAGGCTTAGAAAGCAGTATTGTTATCCTGAGCAAAGCGAAGGACCTTATCCCGTTAGAAAGATGCTCGTGGAAACGGCATACTCTAACGGAATAAGGTCCTTCGCTTTGCTCAGGATGATATTTTTTTGAGCTAGCCTGTACGCGTTATTAGAATGGGTAGCCAATGGCAATATTCAGGCGGCCGGCTCCCAGATCAACTTTATTGAACGACTGATTGAGGCTAGGCCGAATAACTTCGTTGTTGGTGTAGGGTACCCGTAGTGGGTAGGCGTAATCGAAGCGAATAACGAAGAACTGCACATCAATACGGATACCGGCCCCAGCCCCTACTGCCAGTTCTTTCAAAAATGTACTGGGCGAAAACTGCCCGTTTTTGCCGTCAGGGTTGCCATTCTCATCCACGGTTATACGGCTGGGGTCTTGGTTGATGAGCCAGATGTTGCCGGCATCCACGAATAAAGCGCCCTTCACGTAGGGGAACAGATCCTGGCGGTACTCGGCGTTAGCTTCAATGCGCATGTCGCCCACCTGGTCGTAGAACGAGCTGTTTTCACTGGCAATGGGGGCGCGGTAGGTACCCGGCCCCAGGCCCCGGGCGGCAAAGGCCCGCACGCTGTTGGGCCCACCAATGCCGTACTGTTTCAGGTAGGGCAATACCGTGGAGTTCTGGTAGGGCAGGCCCACGCCCACCAGCAAGCGGGTGGCAAACTTGTTGCCGCTGCTGGGGTTGGCTGAGGTGCGGAAGTAGTTGCGGAACTCCAGATCGACCTTGGTGTACTGGGCAAACTGCTGATCAAGCAAGGTGTACGCCTGGCTACCATCTTCATTGGTAACGCGCGGCTGCCCACTTAGTGAGCTGACGAGGTACGCCAGGTTGCCGGCCACCTCAATGCCTCCGCTGAAATACACTTGGTTGCGGCGCTGCTCCAGGGCCTGCTGGTTGTAAGTGTAGCGGTAGGAGCTGGCCAGCACAAACTGCTGACGGAAAGAGTTAGCCAGGAACGGCCGCTCCCGCAGCAAAGAATCGAAAGCGGGTTTGGTATCGCTCAAGCGCAGATATTGTACGTCAATGGGACGCAGCTCATGCTCGTTGGTGAGTTTATTTTTCCAGGTATAGCCGTAGTTTACGTTGAACGCCTGCTGGGTGAAGGCATCGAGGCGGGTAACGGTTTTGGCACCTATGCCAAACGTAGTGCGGGGCTGAAAATCAGAATTTTTGAGCCGGATATCGAAGGGTGGGGTGATGAGGCGGGGCACCACCAGTTGGGCATTGGCCCCCAGCTCATAGCTAGTGAGGCCAATAGTGTTGGTGTTGCTACGGGTTTGGTTTTCGAAAGTGCCGGTTACGTTTACCAAAAGCTGCTCAGCCCCGCGCAAAGCCGAGCGGTTCCGGAACTGCACCTGAAAGCCCGGCCCGGTAAACCCGTTGGATTTGCTTACCAGCAGCACCTCGGCCCGGAGGCTCTTTTTGGGCAGCTGGGTCATGCGTACGTAGGAGTTCAGGAAGCCGTAGCCAGCCGAGTCGGCCTTCTGGCGGGCGGGCCGGAAGCCGATATCTACGTACTTAAAAGTCCCCAGACTCATCAGGCGGCTCAGCGTCTGGTCCTGGCGGCGGCGGCGGTACAGGCTATCGGGGTAGAGGAATACGGCGTTGGTGATGGCCTTGGCCTTGAACACCTTCTCATCGGGGTAGTAGATGTAGCCCTGGTAGCGAATGGGCCGCTCACTCACCGTCGTATCGTTCAGGGTGTAGTCGGTATTCAACCGCACCCGATCCAAAATGTAGGGTTTGGTAGCCTGCTCCGGGGTTTTACCCTTAATTTTCAAGTAAATGTTCACCTGGTTATTCAGGGTGCTGTCTACCTGGAACAGAATGTAGTCGGGGTTGAAATAGTAAAACCCCTGGTTTTTCACGGCCTGGTCGATGCGGAGTCGCTCGTTGGTGAAGGTTTGCAGGCTATACGGGTCACCCACTTTCAGCAAAGAAGCCGCCTGGGTAGCGCGCATGGCCCGGGGCAACAGGGAGTCGCCCTCGGGAAAGTGAATTTCCTTGATGGTGTAGGGCCGGCCCACGGTAGCCGTGTAGTCAACGGAAGCGGCCTGGCCCTTCACCTGCACTTTACTGTGCACCACCGGCTGGAAGTAGCCGTTGTTGTACAAGCGGTTTATCATCAGCCCCTTCACCTTCTGAGTATCTACCTGGCTGAGCAGCACGGGTTTCTCGCCGTACTTAT
Organism: Hymenobacter sp. UYP22; assembly: GCF_040547285.1. NCBI lineage: Bacteria > Pseudomonadati > Bacteroidota > Cytophagia > Cytophagales > Hymenobacteraceae > Hymenobacter > Hymenobacter sp. UYP22. The sequence continues at coordinate 551,768 of NZ_JBEPPK010000002.1, forward strand.
TGGCCAGCCAGTGGCCCAATCCCTTGGTTTTGCCCTCACCTATATGCCAGAAATACAGCTTGGGCCGCATCCCCAGAAAGGAGGCGTTGGGCTTGGGGGTGATTACGCCCGTCAGCTCCGTAGTCAGTTCAGCTTCTTTGGGAATGGGGCTCTCCGACTTCACCTTTACGGTGCTGCCCGTGTAGAGCTTGCTGCCCTCCGGAATGAACTTGGTGCCCGAACAGGCCGCCAGCAGTGCCAAGCCCACGCTCAACCCGGCAGCCCGGTAGCCGCTCCAGCGCGGAGCAGCCCCCTGACGAGTAGAGTCGGCCGTTTGTGGTGATTTGGACAGGAAAGGCAGATGAGGCAGCATGCAGGCAGAAAATCAGAAAGGAGAAGCGGCAGCGGGAAGCCTACCGCTCCGGTAGTAAAACTAGCGGCGAGTAGAATCAGGACGGGAAACCGGGCGGTTGGCACGTCGGGCCGAATCGGGTCGGGACACGGGACGCTGGCGCAGGGAATCGGGGCGGGTGTTGGGGGCAGCGTTGGTGGAGTCACGGCCGGCGCGACGGTCCTGGCGGCGCTGGCGGCGCTCCAGCTTCACTTCCTCCTTCACGTTATCATCAATGCCCTTGAACAGGTCGGCCAGGGTCTGATAGTCGCGCTGGAAGATGAGCGAGGCACCGGTGCGCACAAACTGCCCGTCAATGTCGCCATACGCGTTGTTGCGGAAGGCCCGCAGACGGATGCGGCCATTAGCCAGCACGTTGTACTCCACGCTCACATCCCCGGCAAAGGCGCTTACGCCGGCCCCGTTCTGGCCGGTGCTGGCCTGGTTACCGCCGCCCAAAGGCACATCGGTACCGAGGCGCACGGTGAGGCGGTTGTTGAGCAGCTGGCGGCGCACGGCCACGTTCAGGTCGGTGCGAGTTTTCTCCTGGCCGCTGCTGAAGTCGGCGTAGGAGTTCACGCCCAACTCTACGCCCAGGTTGGAAAGGTAAGAGCCGGTGAGGTTATTGAGCTGCTGGGTAAGCACCTGGCTGGCCGAGCCGCGCAGCTGCTGGGCCACCAGGTTGCCACTGCTGCTGCGGAAGGGGTCATCAGCCAGGAAGCGGCCCAGCACCAGCAGGGAGAAAACCTGCTTGTTCAGCTCACTTTCCTGGGAAGGCTGGCGCAGCTGGGTGAGGCGAGCCTCAATGGGGCCGCGCAAATCGGAGCGGGCCTCCTCGGGCAGCCGGATATCAAACCCGATGATGGGCTTGAGCAACTCCCCAGTTACTTTCAGATCGACCACAAACGGCAGGGCGTTGCGGCCTAGGGCGTTCAGGGTTTCATCGGTGGTACCCTGGGCCGAAATCAGCTCGGCGGGAGCGGCCCGCACGTTGTAGAGGGCCGTTACGTTGGCCTGCCCGTTGTAGGGGTCCCCGCTCCAGGTGATGGACGAGCCGGGGGCAATGTCGAATTCCCGGGAAGCCAGGTCGTACAACGACATCTGGTACTTGCCCTTGGCTACATCGAGGCGACCGGTGAGGGTGATGGAGCCCGATGGGTCAATGGCGGTGTTAAGCGTGCCGTTGGCCTGCACTTTCAGATTGTCGCCGGAAGCTTCATCAACCACAATAGTGAAGGGCGTGTTTTCCGTTACCGTCACCACGGCCTGAATGTCGTAGCTGCCGGCGGTTTGAGCGGTGTCCAGAGCCAATTGCCGGGCCAGCATGGTGTCAATGGGGGCGCTCTTATCCACGAATTCCACAATGCCGTCGCGCTCCACTTTCACCGGGTCGTCCGTCGGGATACCCACGAATAGGTTGGAGCCATCGGCCACGCGGGCCCGGGTGCGCACCACCGGCAGGTTCAAGGAGCCGGTAATGCGGGAGTCGGAGTCCACGAACAGCTTGCCCCAGAACAGGTTATTCTCGCGGCGGGAGCTTTGCACGGCCAGGAAGTTGTCGGTGGTGGCTTCGAGGTTGAAGCGGAAATCCGACACGTAATCCGTAGTCAGCACCTGCCCGTTGATGATGGCCTTGCTGCCCAGGGAGTCCGTCACCGCGAAGTCATCGAACCCGATACCTTGGTTGGTAAACTCAATTTCCTGCGACTTCAGGAAGAAAGGCGCGCCCAACTGGCTGAGCGTGAAGGTAGCATCGGGGGTGGTGGTGAGCGTACCGTTGATGTCGGGCTTGCTCACGGTGCCCGTTACCGCCAGCTGCCCGGTTACGCCCCCGCCCATCTGCTGAAGCTGGCCCAGGGAGAAGGGCTCGATGATTTTCAGATCCAGCCGGTTCACGTTCACATCAAACTGAATGGGGGAGGGCGGCGTGGCCAGGTAGTAGCCCACGGCGCGCACATCCATACCCTGCTGGTTGGTGAGGCGGGCATCCACGTTGAATCGGTCGGGGGTGGGGTTGGTAGCCTGCACGGCCACGTCCCCAATCAGGGTTTTGTTGAAGGCGAAACCGCCCAGGGTAGCGTTGGCCGTGAAGGCCTGCTTGGGCTGGCCCAGGCTGAACGCCACGGCCTGCCCGTTCAGCGTCCCGGCAATCAGGGAATCCTGGAAGCCAGCCGCCCGACCCAGGGCGTTGATTTCGAGGTTCTGCATGGTCACCTGCAGCGGGAACTGGGGCCCAGTGAGGGTTTCGAGGCTGAGGCGGCGCTGGTTGCGCGAGAAGCTCACGTTGCGGGCGAAGATGGCCCCGGTGCTGGTGGTGTAGCGCAGCTCATTGTCCTGGGGCGTATCCCACTGCTTGCGGTCCAGCATCAGCTTGGGGTCGAAGCGGAACACGTAGGCTTCGCCCTGGTTCAGCACCCGTAGCGCCCCAGCCAGGTTTAACCGCTCGGCACTGTCCGATTCCGCAATGCGCAGGCGGGTCCCGATTTCGTTGTTCTGGATGCTGCCCGTGAGGCTGGGGTTCGGAATGGTGAGGGTGGTATCCTGACTTACTTGCCGCAGCCCCAGCGCGTAGTCCAGCTTCTGCGGGTCCGACTGCACCGCCAGCTTCAGCGAATCCATAGCGTAGCCCATGTACACAATGCGGCGGATGGCCGTGTTCAGGCGCAGGTCGGCCTGGCGGCTGTCATAGCTGCCGGTGAGCTTAAAGGGTGTGAGGCGCTTGAGGTCGGGCATTAGCTGCTGAATCAGGCGGGGCTGCTTTACATTGGCCTCGAACGAGAACTGCCGGTACTCGCCCCCGGGCCGGAACTGCACGCCGGGCAGGTCAAAGTACCGGTCGATGTGCTGCTGCAGGGCCGTGGCAATGTCGCCGAGGCGGGTGTTACCCCGCAGCGTCACGTCGGCCACCGAGCTAGCAAAATTCACCTCCGTGCGGCCGGTGCGCTGCACAATGCGCCCACTCACCGAGTCCAGCGCAAACGGCTGGTTGTTGCTCACAATGACGATGCGGTTGCCGGAGAACGTGCCGTTGAGCGTATTCAAATCGGAACCGCTGAGATTGGCCGTCAGGTCGCCCTGCACGCGCAAGTCGCCGCCGGAGTAGAAGCCCAGGGCTGTGAGGTTGGCTCCGCGCAGGTTCAGGCGGTCCACGGTGTAGGTGGGGTTGGCGGCGTTGCGCAGGTCGATGGTAGCCAGTACGTCCAGGTTCAGGTTGGGGTCGTCCTTGCTGCTGGCATCCACCACGTAGCGGTTCCGGTCGATGTCCACATTGGCGGTGATGCCGCGGTAGGTATAGCCGTTGTAGGTGGCCTGCTGCACGTTGGCTTTCAGCTGCCCCCGCAGTTGGTTGGGGTCGAGGCCACCGCGGCCGGTGAGGGTGCCATTAGCAGTGACTTTACCAATGGTGGGGTCGTTCATAAACTTACCCACATCCAGGCCCTGGGTGCTGAACACGGCCGAAACCGGCTCCTGCCCCTGGGGTCCCTCGCCCACGTTCACCTTGGCGGCCAGATTGCCGTAGGTGGTGTTGGCCTTCAAATCGGTATCAAACACCAACGCCGTGGGCCGGCCCCGGAACGTGCCGGTAGCCGAAATGCGGGGCGGCAAGTTGTAGCCCGCCGGAATGGTGCCAGCCGGCAGAATCCCCCGAATGTCGGCGGCAGTGGAGGTAAACTCCTTGATGTTGAAATCCACGAACAAGCGGCGGTCCGTATTCGGCAGGCCTACCAGGCGGCCGGTGGTGCGGATGCGGGTACCCTGCAGGCCCTGAAAGTTGATGTTGTTCAGGGCCAGGTTGCTGATGCGACCCTTCACCTGCCCGCTCATGGTCATGGGGGCGTTGGGGTTGATGCCCAGCTCCGGCAGCGTACCCTTGGGCAGCAGGCTGCGCAGGTCATTTTCGGTGGTGCGCACGTAGCCCAGATTCAGGTCCAAGATCAGCCGGTCGTCGGTGTTGGGCAAACCCTGAATCCGACCCGAGCCGCGCACGATAGAGTTGCGGAAACCCACGAAATCCAGGTTCTGCACCCGCAAATCACCCAGCCGCCCGCTCACCAGCCCCGAAATCAGGAACGACTGATTAGGCCCGCTGCTAAAGGGCGGCGTGTCAATCAGACTGGGCGTGATGTAGAGTACGTCGCGGAAACCCAGGCGGGCCTCGCGCAAATCACCGTTCATGCGCAGATTCGGCAAGTCGTCGGGAATAGCAGCCAGGTCTTTGAAGCCAATACCGATGCGGCGCTTGAGGTGGCTGTGGGGCGTAACCAGGTCGAGGTTGTTGAGCTGGATGCGGTTGGCGTCATACAGCACGTCGGCAGCGGCGCGGGTTACCACAAAGCCACTCTGCTCCTGCCCAGCTAGCTGCGTGATGCGGCCGGTGGTGCTGTCGGCCGAGTAGCGCAGGTTCTCGGTATTGAGCGTGAGGTTCGTGAATTTCAGGTGGTTGTAGTCCATGCCCTTGATGCGCGTCTGCTGCCGGGGCTCGTTGAAGTTGTCGAAGGCCACGTCTACCCCACTAATATCCGACTGCTTCAGCGTAACTACCCAACTGGCTTCCCGGCCGGTGGCGTTTTCCACCGAGGCGTTCAGGTCGCGCACAGCCTCGGCGGGGTTTACCACGCGCTGCTCCACTGGCACGTTCTCGTTCTGGGCGTAGGCGAAGGTGGTGTTCTTGAGCCGGAGCGTGTTCAGCGCCACCCGGCTATTTTTCAGGTCGATGTTGTCAGCCGTCACGTCGGCCTCGCCAATACGGGTACTGATAAACTGGGCTGAAGGGTCGTTCTTATAGCTCAGGCTTACGTTCTGCAACTGGGCCCGGTTCAGGCCGAATTCCAACTGCAAAGCGGCCGTATCCTGGGGAGTATCCGGTGGCACTTTGGTTTGCACGATGGTGACACCCGTGTTACGTAGCGCGGCCTGATCTACTTTATAGGTAGAGGCGTCCACGTTTACCTCGTCCATGCTCACGGCCAACTCACCCACCCGGGTACGCACGTTCATGCCGTCCACTTGGTCGTTGTAGGTGAGCAGAATATTGGTCAGGCGTAAGTCGCCGATGTTGTATTTGAAGCCCGCACCGGTGGTATCGGCCGGGGTGGTAGCCACGGTGCTCGTGTCGCCGGTGGCAAAGGCTTTCAGGATAAAGTCGTAGTTGCTGATGCTGTCGGGCTCGGTGCGGGTAATGGCCAGCCGGCCGTCATTCAACTCCAGACTTTTCAGATTGATTTCCGACTTGGTCAGCGCCCACAAATCCAGGTCCAGGCCCAGGTGGCCCACCGACAGCAGCGTGTCGCCCTTCTGGTCTTCCAGGTACACCCCGTCGAAGCTGATGGCGTGCTTGAAGTCAGAGCGAAACTTGCCGATGCGTACTTCGGTCTGCAGCTTGTCGCGCAGGTAATTCTCAGCCTTTCGGGCCACAAAATCCTGACCCGATGGGGTTTGAATGTACACGTATAAGCCGGCCACCAACAGTAGTACCAGCCCAATCAGGCCCAGCAGGCCATACAGAATACGACGTAGAGTAACTGGCAAAAGGCAGAGCGTAGAAATGAAACTCAGTGGGCCAAACGAAAAAACCCCCGTATGGGTTGGCGACGGTCTTTTTAAACGACTAAGTAGGCAATTTCGCCGACTGATCCCGCAATTCGACCGAGTAAGATGGCCGACAACTGTTGAGTTGCACGCTTATTGTACCTTATAAGGGGAAGTACAGGTCGATGATAGATGTTGTAGTTGCCTCCGTTTTCAGGCGGCCTCCGGTTGTTTTGCAGGGTCTGCTTGCTTTCCGGAAAGTCACTGCAAGGAAAGCAGTAGTTGGTATGCAGAAGCAGAGTTATTGAGCACTCACTCCCGCCACCGTTACCCGGTATCAATGCGGCACCAACTACCCATCAATCAGGCATTAGCTTTGAAAAAAATCAGGTAAACTTACCCGGAAGCGCCTCATTACACGGGGCTAACTAATGCCGTTTTAGCCTATTAAGAGTTATCTTCGGGCCCATTTTTTACCTGATCAGTACCCGATGATTCTTCGCTTTACGCTACCCTTCCGCACGGCCTGGGGCCAGCGCCTGGTGGTATGCGGCTCTTTGCCCAGCCTGGGCCAGTGGAGCCTCGACCAAGCTCTGAGCCTGCACTACCACCCTGAGTCTGGCCTCTGGACCCAGGAAATCAGCCTGCCCGACGACCAATTGGGTACCGTAGAGTATAAGTATGTGCTGCTGGATGAGCGGGACGGGGGCAAGCACTGGGAATGGGGTCCCAACCGTACTATCGGCTACGATGCCGGCCAGTTTACCCGCGTTGTGCTGGAAGATTTCTGGCGCGCCCCGGCCCTACCCGAAAACGAGCTGCACACCGCTGCTTTCACCAAGGCCCTGATGCGCCGCACCGCGGCGGCTCCCGTTGCCAAGGCAGCCCGCCTGGCTGGCTCGGTGGTACGCTTCCAGCTGACTGCTCCCCGCGTTGACTCCGACCATCAGCTCTGCGTGCTCGGCTCCGACCCGGCCCTGGGTGCCTGGGATGCCAAAAAGGCCGTGGTGCTTTCGGATGCCGACTACCCCACCTGGTGCGCCGACGTGGCCCTGGAGAATCCGGGCCAGACCGTACAGTATAAATATGGTATCTGGGACCCGCGCCAGAAGCAGATTCTGCAGCTGGAAGCCGGTGAGGACCGCCTGATTACCGCCTCTAATGACAAGCGCACCCTGCGCGTAATGGCCGACGACCAGTTCCGCTACGCTACTGGCAACTGGCGCGGAGCCGGCGTGGCGCTGCCGGTGTTTGCCCTGCGCAGCCGCCAGGGCTTGGGGGTGGGCGAGTTCCCCGATATCAAGCTGCTGGTGGATTGGGCCGTGGCCACTGGCCTCAAGCTGGTGCAGATTCTGCCCATCAATGATACTGTGGCGACGCATACCTGGGTGGACAGCTACCCCTACGCCGCCATTTCGGTGTTTGCTTTGCACCCCCAGTATCTCAACCTCGATGCCATTGCCGAGTTGCAGGATGCGGCCGCCCGCGAGGAGCTAGCCCGGCTGCGTGAGGAGTTTAACGCCAAGGATTTCGTGGACTACGAGCCGGTGATGAACGCCAAGTGGAAGTTTATCAAGCAGCTGTACAAGCAGGAAAAGGCCGCCTTGCTGGCCGACCCCATGTACCAGCTGTTCCGCGACGAGCAGAAATCCTGGCTGCTGCCCTACGCGGCCTTCTGCGGCCTGCGCGACCGGTTTGGCACGGCTGACTTCTCGCAGTGGCCCGAGGAGTTCCGTACCCCGGCCGTAGCCGCCGAGCTGGTGCGCGAGGACAACCCCGACTTCGACGAGTTTGGCGTGCACCTGTTCACCCAGTTCCACTTGGATAAGCAGCTACTGGACGCCGTGGACTACGCCCGCCAGCACGGCGTGGTGGTGAAGGGCGACCTACCCATAGGTATCTACCGCCACTCCGTGGATGCCTGGACCCAGCCCGAGCTCTACCACATGCACCAGCAGGCCGGTGCCCCACCCGACGATTTCTCGGTGACGGGCCAGAACTGGCGTTTCCCGACCTACAATTGGGAACGGATGGCCGAGGACGGCTACCAGTGGTGGCAGCAGCGCATGGGCCACCTGGCCCGCTACTTCGATGCCCTGCGCATCGACCATATCCTGGGGTTCTTCCGCATCTGGGAAATTCCGGGGCACTCGGTGGAAGGCTTGCTCGGGCACTTCTCGCCCGCTTTGCCCTTGCACCAGCACGAAATTGAGCAGCGCGTGGGCTGGTTTGACTACGGCCGCATGTGTGAGCCCTACATCCGCTGGCACATCCTGCAGGAAATCTTCCACGGTCAGGCCCAGAGCGTGTTCGATGAGTTTATGGAAGATGCTGGCCACGGCGTAATCCGGTTGAAGGAGCACGTGCGCACCCAGCGCCAGATGGAAGCGGTGTTTGCGGAAAAAATCAACAACGACCCGGCCAACACCGAGCACTACACGTGGCTGCGCACTGGCCTCTACAAGCTGGCCAACGAGGTGCTGTTTGTGCCCGACGACCTGCGGCCTGATTTCTACCACCCCCGCATTACGGTGTACCTCAGCCGCTCCTTCAAGGAGTTGGATGAGCAGAGCCGCCCGCGCATGCACGAGGTGTACATCGACTTCTTCTTCCGCCGCCACGAGGATTTCTGGCGCCGCCAAGGGCTGGTGAAATTACCGGCCGTGCGCTGGGCTACCGATATGCTCATCTGCGGCGAAGACCTGGGCATGGTGCCCGAGTCGGTGCCAGGCGTGATGAAGGCGCTGGGCATCCTGGGCCTCAACATCCAGCGCATGCCCTCCGACCCCACCGTGGAATTCGGCCACCCCAACGCGGCGCCGTACCTGAGCGTAGTGAGCCCCGGCTCCCACGATATGAGTACAGTGCGCGGTTGGTGGGAAGAGGACCGGGAACAGACCCAGAAGTTCTTCGAAACCATTCTGGGCCACTGGGGCGAGCAGGCGCCGCAGTATTGTGAGCCCTGGGTAGCCCGGGAGCTAACGGTGCAGCACCTGTATTCCCCGGCTATGTGGGCCATCTTCCCGCTCCAGGATTTGCTGGCAATGGATGCCCGCCTGCGCCGCGAGGATCCACTGGCCGAGCAAATCAACGTGCCCGCCAACCCTATGCACTTCTGGAAATACCGCTTCCACATCCCACTGGAAGATCTGCGGGCGGAAAACGACTTCAACCAGGAAGTACAGCAGCTGGTAAACCAAAGCGGCCGCAACCAAGTGTACTAAGCTCAAACGCCCCTTTTTTATTGTGCATTACAAGCGCCCGGCCTCATGGTCGGGCGCTTTTGTTTGGGCCTGCCGCAGTAGGAAGTTGTCAGCCCCGGGCTAGCCTAACTACAGGGCGCTTACGTTGCGCCCATAAGCCTCTTACGGTTCTGGTTACCGCAAAATGACCTTGAAGAGGCCACAATATTTTTTGTCTCATTCCCGGAATTACTGTTGTGCTGCACAACACCGGCTGCTGATTTGCTGCCATTTCCGCAAAGTTGGTTACTCTTTCATATCCTCTGATTATCAATCAGATAAAATATAACATTACCGGCACTACTCAGGCACCGACGCTTTGTCCCGATTTGACCCATTTTACGGATAATTCCCATTATTAGAATGTATGTAGCTCATTACTAGACCATTGAACCATTTGCCCTGGTGCTTGCGTAGGTTCACACAGCAATAGTTGGCTTTTGTCGGATAGGAAGAGTTGCCGAGGCAAAACTAGTGGGCTTCATAGTAGAGAAGCTAAGCCCGCCGCATTGGCGCATTCCACTCCGAGATGTTGGCTACTGCTTGGATATAGTTTGCACCAACTTATTTATCCCATGAAGAAAGCTTTACGTCTCTGGGCTGCGCTGCTTGCGAGCATCTGCCTGGCATCACCCGACGTGCAGGCCCAACGCGTTACGCCGCCAAGCACCCTCCCGGCTGTAATGCCCAGTATCAGTGACCTGCAGCCCCCTTCGTTCCGGCAGCAACGCCCAGAAATTGTGGACACTAAGCCGGTAACAACTGCCATAATTGGCGGACCGGTAGCGGGCAAGCCCACGGCAGCGCCTACAGTAGCCAGCCAGTCCATAACTGTGGGCGGAATCACTAGCGCGTATTATATAGCAAACCTTAACGTTCCCAACAACGGCGGCTTCCCAATTACGGCCTACCGGTTTTTCTCGGTGCCCGATCCCGCTGTGGTGGAGCTATATGCTTACAATTCCTCATCGGGGGCACTACGGCAGATAACTACGGCTCCTGATGAGGTTCTTCTCTCGCAGTACGACCAGATTATTTTCCGGCCAGTAGTCAACGCTACGGCTACCACTAGCTTCCTGTGGCGGGCCCGCAACAGCAACAACGAGCTATCGACGGGCTCGGCCACATACACCATTAACGTGCAGCAGACGCCGGTAGCAGCCGTCTTGGTGTCGCAGATTGTGCCGGCTGGAGCCCCGGCTACCCCGCTCACCGAGCCGCTTTCGGTGGAGCCCGGCAGCATTGCGGCCACTGATTTTGCCATTCTGTCGGTGCCCAGCACCACCCAGGGCGTTCTGGCCCTGAACGGCACGGCCATTACGGTGGGCCAGATTGTAACGGCCGCCCAGGCCAGTCAGTTGACGTTTGACCCGGCGGCTGGCTTTTTTGGCACGGTGGTATTCTCGTACCGGGGCCGCAACGCCAACGGTACCCCCGGTACTACGGCCACGTACGGCATTCCGGTAGCCAAGACCATCTGCGGCCAGGCCAGCACGCTCAACTTCGCCAACCTCACCACTGGCCAGGATTTTCAGACTACGCAGTCGGTATTAGTTGAAGGCGTAACCATAACGGCCAGCAACTACACGGCTCCCAGTGGCCAGACAACTTTGCGCGTGGAGGACAACCAGTCGTTGCCGGGCAAGAGCCTGGCCTGGACGGCTGATTACACCTCTTCCAGCAATGCTTCCTCCTCGGTAGACTTCACTTTTAGCCGGCCACTAGATAACTTCTCGCTGGCTTTGGCTGATATCGACCAAGTAAATAACGTATGGCGCGACCAGCTGCAGCTGAACGGGTACACCGCTTCCGGGCAGGTGATTTCCCTGTCGGCGGCAGATGTGGCTTTGGCCCCGAACAACTCCAACAACTTCTCTACGCCCAACACTATTACCGGCCAGGGCAACGCCAACAACTTCGGGCCCAGCAGCAACGTGGTGGTTACGTTTCCGCAGCCCATTGTGCGCCTGCAGCTTACGTACCGCAACGCCGAAGGCGTGGCTGACCCCGGCGGACAGCTGATTGGCATCAACTCCATGTCGTGGTGCTCGGTAGTGGATGTGTACACCCGCTTTACGGCGGGCCCGGTAGCGGCCAACGTGGGCAATACCGTAAGCTACACCGTGGAGTACGGCAACAACGGCCCCGATGCCGCCCAGCAGGTAGCCCGCCAGGTGACCCTGCCGGTGGGTGCTACCAATGTGACCATTCCGACGGGCGCCACCTATGACCCCGCTACCCGGGTAATTAACTTCGGCACGGCAGCTTCGGTGGCCAGCGGTAGCCCCAGCTCATTTACGTTTAGCTTCACGGTGCCTACTGCTACCGGCACTTACAGCCTGGTAGCCAACACCTCTACCCCCGGCAACGAGAATGGGGCTACGGCCAACAACACCGCCACCCGTACCCTCACGGTGAGCGACTGTAACCAGGTAAGCACGCTTAACTACACCACTACCACCACTACCGGCGACCGGCGCGCTGCCACCGAAACACTGGGTGGAACCTCCTTCACCTACACCGGCTACACGGCTACCTCAGCGGGTACTAACGTGTTCAGTGTGGGTACCAATGCCGGCGTACTACAAGGCCAGTCATTGGTATGGACGCTGAACACCACAACTGTAGCCGGCAACGCCACCGTTACGCTGCTGTTCAACCGCCTAGTAGATAACCTGACGCTGAACCTGCAGGATATTGACCGGGACATTACGAACACCAACTTCATCGACAACCTGCGGTTTGACGGGTATTCAACGGAGACTGGCGGAACAGCCGTTGCACTGACGGCCTCCAACTTCACCTTTGGAACTGCCAACGGCTTCATTTCGCCCAACACGGCCCGGGGCACGGCTACGGCCGCCGCCGGTGATGCTGCCGGCAACCTGACGGTGCGCTTTACCACGCCCATCCGGCGCCTGGTACTCACGTATTCCAACGCATCTACCAGCCTGACCGGGGCCCGGGAGCAGAACCTGGGTATCAACAGTATCTCGTTCTGCGCCCAGGCCGATTTGGCTACCACGGTAACTCCCCAGACCACGCCCATTAATGCTGGCACCCAGGGGCAGTTCAACGTAGCTTTCACCAACACCGGCCCCGATGCTTCTAACAACGTAGTGCGGCAGGTGCAGCTTCCGGCCGGCCTTGCGGGTGTAACGGCCACCAACGGCGGCACCTACAACCCGGCTACCGGCGTGGTAACTTACACTCTGCTGCCATCGTTGGCCAGCGGGGCTTCGCAGAACTCCGTTATTACGTTCACGGCCCCAGCCAACGCACCTTCGGTTACGGCAGCGGCCGTTATCAGCGGTGATGCCAGCGAGGGCGGCAATACGGCCAATAACTCGGGCAGCGGCACCGTGGTAATAAACCCATTGGCGGATGTAACCACGGTTATCAACGGCCCCACCAGCCTACTGGCCGGCCAGCCGTCGGGTACCTACACGGCTACCTTCAGCAACAATGGCCTGAGCACTGCCAGCACGGTAGCCCAAACCGTTACGCTGCCGGCTGGTGCTACCGGCGTGGTTATTCCGAACGGCGCAACTTACAACGCCACTACCCGCGTGATTGACTTCGGCACCGCGGCAACCCTGGTGGCGGGGTCATCCAATGCGTACCAGTTCAGCTTTACGGCTCCGGCTACTCCGGGCGCGGCTAGCTTAGTAGCCACTACCAGCACCACTACCGGCCAAGGCCCCAATGCGGCTCCCGACCAGTTCACGCTGGCGCTGGATGTGCAGGCCGTGGCCGATGTGGCGGTAACGTTAACGGCGGCGGCCAGCCCGGTTAACGCCGGAGCGCAGGGCCAGTTTACGGCCATCTTCAGCAACAATGGCCCTAACACGGCCACTAGCGTAACCCGCCAAGTGCAGCTGCCTGCGGGCCTCGCGGGCGTATCGTTGCCAGATGGCGGCTCCTACGACCCGGCTACCGGCCTGGTGACCTTCCCCACACTCGCCACCCTTTCCAGCGGCGCTTCCAGCAGCTTCCGGATTTTGTTCACCACCCCGGCCACGGGCAGCGGGGTAACGGCCACGGCCAGCATTGCCACGCCGGACGTGGAGCTGGGCCAGACGGCCAACAACACCGCTACCGCTACCATTGCCCTCACACCGGTATTTGATTTGGTTACGCGCATCAGTGGGCCGACCACTACGGTAGAAGGCACCCTCACCACGTTCAGCGTTATCACCCAGAACAATGGCCCCTCGGTGGCCGCGGGTGCTACCCAAACGGTGCAATTGCCCACCGGCCTGACGGGCGTGTACGTGAGCAACAACGGTACGTATGACAGCAACAGCGGCGTGGTGACCTTCCCGGTTATTGCCACGCTGAGCGGTGGAGCCAGCCAGAACAATACCATCAGCTTCCTGGCCCCGGCGGCGGGTTTCACGGCTACGGCCAGCGTAACCCCCACTTCCGGCGACACTAACCCGGGTAACAACTCGGCTACGGCCGCGGCCACGACCATTACCAGAGCTCCCGCTACCAGCGCCAACCTGTTCACCACCATTTCGCCCTCAGCTACTTCGGTGGCGCCGGGTGGAGCAGTAACGTACACCATTACGCAGGGCAACGACGGGTTGAACCCGGCTATTAATGTGGTAACCTCCGTGTCGTTGCCGGCGGGCCTGACGGGCGTGGTAGTGTCGGGTGGGGGCACGTATGACCCACTGACTGGGGTAGTAACCTTCCCATCCATCGGCACCCAGAACGCCGGTAGCAGCACCTCGTATACCGTGACGGTAAATGCCCCGGCCACCGGCACCCTCATGGCCGGAGCCAGCGTAAAATCCGGCACTCCCGACCCCATGCCGGCCAACAACATCTCCACTGCCAATGTGCGGGTGAGCCCGGTAACGGATGTAGCTACCACGCTCACGGGCCCGACGGCGGCCACAGCCGGCCAGGTAGTAACCTACACTGTGGCTACCGCCAACAACGGCAGCACGGCGGCCAGCAACGTACAGCAGACCGTGCAGATTCCGGCGGGCCTGACGGGCGTGACGGTATCGGGCGGGGGCACCTACAGCAGCGCTACCGGCGTGGTCACCTTCCCGGCCATTACCTCCCAGCTGCCCGGCGCTTCTGTTACCAACACAATTACCTACACAGCTCCGGCCGGTGGCACGCTCAACAATGTGGCGGCCGTATCTACGGCTACGGCCGAAACCATTACCACCAACAACCGCTCGGCCGTAACCACGGCCGTAACGCCAGTGGCTGATCTGGCCGTAAGCCTGACGGGCCCGGCCACCGTGGTAGCGGGCAACCCGGTGGTGTACTCGGTTACCACTACCAACAATGGGACTTCCTCGGCGCAGAACTCGGTTACTACGGTGCAGCTGCCCACGGGCCTGACGGGCGTGACGGTGTCGGGTGGGGGTACCTACAGCAGTGCTACCGGCGTGGTCACCTTCCCGGCTATTGCCTCCCAGCCAGCCGGCTCCGTTACCAACACCATCAGCTTCACGGCCCCAGCTACTACCCAACTGGTGGTGGCCGCCAACACGGCAGCGGACAACGAGGAAATAACCACCAATAACTCGGCCACGGCTACTACCACGGTTACGGCCCCCACGGCCCAGACGGTGGATGTAGTAACTACCATTTCGGCGAACATCAGCAGCCGCACGCCGGGGCAGCCCGTTACCTTCACGGTTACGGCTACCAACAGCGCCGGTAGCTCGACGGGTGCTACCAACGTGCAGCCGATCCTCTACCTGCCCGCCGGCCTCACGGGAGTAGAGGTGCCCGCAAATGCCACGTACAACAGCACGACCGGCGTGGTGACTCTGCCAGTTACCAGTTCTCTGGCCGCCGGGGCTGCGGTGACGTATACCGTCACCGTGAATGCGCCGGCCAGCGGCTCGTTTACAGCCCTGGCTTTCGCCAGCGCCAACCAGACGGAAACCAACACGGCCAACAACTCGGCATCCAGCCCGATTACAGTAACGCCCCAGGCCGATGTAGTCACCACCGTAACCGGCCCCAGCAGCATCAGCCCCGGTGCTTCGGCTACGTACAATGTGGTAACGCTCAACAACGGTCCGTCGGCAGCGGCGGGCGTGCAGCAAACGGTGCAACTGCCTACCGGCTTGGCAGGCGTAGTAGTATCGGGAGGTGGCACTTACAACAGTGGCAATGGAGTAGTAACGTTCCCAGCTATTACGGCTCTGCAGCCCGGTTCGGCCAACGCGGTAACCAACACCATCAGCTTCACGGCCCCGGCTACGGCTTTTGCGGCAGTGGGCTCGGTTTCTACCACCACCGCCGAAACCAATAGCGGCAACAACAGCTCCACCCAGAACACGGCCCTCACCAACCAGCCCCCCACGGCCATTGCCGTGGTGAGCACCCAACCTGCTCCGGTGGGCAACTCGGCCGGCCAGGTGTCGTTGTCGGCGCTGCTGGGCCGGGACGCTGATGGGACAGTGTCGTTCTTCAAAGTCACCGCCCTGCCGGCCTCTACGCAGGGTGTACTGTACTACCAGGGCATCCCGCTGACCGTGGACAAGGAAATTCCGGCGGCCGATGCCGCGCTTCTCACCTTCGACCCGGCGGCTGGTTACGTTGGCAACGTGTTCTTCACCTTCACGGCTACCGACAATGGTAATGCCACCTCGGCTCCGGCGCTGTACACGCTGCCGGTGGGTCAGGATATCAACTCCCTGTATACTCCTTCGCCCGTGAAAGGCGGCACAGTGGCCACCTCTTACCAGAACAACGACCCCATTACCACGGTGTTTGACGTGAACGGGGGCAAGTACAGCTCAGCTGGGGCCATTACCGCCAATGGCTTGGCCAGTGCCGCTACCAACCCGGCCGGCGTTACCCTGCTCACCTCGCTGGGCCTGCAGCTCAACCCCACTACCGGGCTCATCTCAGTGCAGGACCGCACGAAGCTGAAGGCCGGCACCTACACTGTGCAGGTAACCACTGTGGATGTTTTCGGGGGCACCAATACGCAGCCCGTTACCTTCACTATTGGGGTGGCCCCGCTGCCGGTTACGCTGGTGAGCTTCACGGCCAAAGCAGCAGGCATGAACTCTCTGCTGACTTGGAGCACCGCGCAGGAGCTCAACAACAGTCATTTTGTGGTGGAGCGCAGCCTTGATGGGCAGGAGTTTGCTGCCATTGATGAAGTGCAGGGTCAGGGCACCAAGTCTACGGCCACCACCTACAACTTCACCGATGAAGGCATTGGCCGGAAAGCAACCGGCCCCGTGTATTACCGCCTGCGCCAGGTTGATACGGATGGTACCAGCAGCCTCACAAGCGTGCAGACGGTAACTTTCACCGCTAAAGCTGATGTGACGGTGTACCCTAACCCGTCTACCGACCAGACTGCTACCTATCTGGATCTGACGGGCATGCCCACAGGCCGCTATACCGTTACGGTTACTGATATGGCAGGACGTGTAGTGCGCACCTTCTCCAGCACCGGCGGCGTTCAGGAACCTTTACCTACTGCGGGTTTATCTAAGGGTACCTACGTAGTGCAAGTGCAGGGCAATGGCCAGGTAATCACCAAGCGCCTCACCAAAGCCGAGTAGCGTCTTTACTATTCCATTACCTTTTATCAGCGAAGGTCCGACCCCAAATCCGGGGTCGGACCTTTTTGCGTACAAACAGCCTCCCTGCTCAGTTTCAGAATGAATCAGAGCTCAACATGCTTTTTAACTAGCTGAACGCACCTTTATTGTAGTTAAAGCGCGGATGTATTGTAGAGTTATGCCTGTAACTTTGAGGCGCCTTTCCCACTCCGGGACAACACTTCATTTGCTTTCTTTTCTAACTCTTTTTTAAATGAAAACACACTTACGAGTAGTAGCTACGCTGCTGGTATGGGGTGGGCTCGGCACGCTGCCGTTAATGGCTCAGCTTGCACAGCCGTACCGGGATGTTACCGATGACTCCGTATGGCAGCCCTCTTACCAAGCCATCATACCGTCTTTCGCCAAGCCAGATGCCAAGCAGCAGAACACTGTATTGCGCCCCTTGGCTAACCCGGTGGTGACAAACATTACGTCCACTACGGTAGTGCCTACCACGGCCACGTACACCAACTTGGCTCCTGTCTTATCCGGTACGGATGCAGATAATGACCTGCGAGGCTTCCGTTTTGTCACGTTGCCTCCGGCTTCTCAGGGTACTATGCAGGTTGCAAATGCTGGTATCACTGCGTACATCACTGCCGCTACGAACACGAACTACACGAGCGAGCAGATATCGTACATGCGCTTTTCGGCGGCTACTACGGCTACCGTTGGTACTACATCCTTTACATTTCAGGCATATGATGCCCAGAATGGTTTCTCTAACACGGCTACTTACCGGTTTCAGGTAGGCGGCCCTGTTTCAGTGGATGGATGGAATGACGTCGTTTCCAGCGGAGCAGGCGCCACTATACTAGCTCCTTCACTGTCTGGTACCGATAACAACGGCACCATCACGGGGTACGTTATCAACTCTATTCCGAATACCTCCACTCAGGGCACGCTGGCCCTGAACGGTACGCCGGTAAGTGTGAATCAGGTTATCCCGGCTGATCAGGTTGCCAACCTTACCTTCGACCCTGTGGCCACCGCCTTTGGGTCGGTGGTGTTTACGTATTCTGCGCAGGATGCTGCTGCCACTGACCTCACCCCTAATAACTATTCAATTCCGGTTGCCAAAAGCACTTGCTCCGATGGCAACGCGGTGAACTTCCGGGCTCAGACTACGGGGGAAGACTGGAAACCTAGCCGCACACTGACAGCGGCGGGCACTACCATTACCTCAAGCTTTACCTCCTCGGTAGCAGCCACCGAAACGTCACTTTCGGTAGTTAATGCATTTGGGGGTAAAACGCTGAACCTGACGACTGACTACACTACCAACGCCAGCACAACTAACAACGCGGTGCTGACCTTTACGCTCAGTCGGGCAGTAAAAGGGTTCACGTTTGCCATTAACGACATCGACAGACTTGTCGGTACTACTAACGGCACCGGCTGGACCGATATCGTGAAGGTAGAGGGCTTTCAGCCTAACAACACGGTGTACACCCTTACTGCTGCTGATATTGATTTGTCTGCGAACGGCGTAAACTCATATGCTGCTGGCACCAACGAAATTACGGGCACCGGTAACAGCACTGGCCTGCTCAGCAATGTAATTGTTACCTTCCCGGTAGCTATCAACCGGGTGGTTATCACCTACCGCAACGGGCAAACCTCTCAGGCCGACCCGGGCGGGCAGGTTATCGGATTTAACTCGTTTGGCTGGTGCGCTGAAGCTGATGTAGCTACCACTATCACGCCTCCGGCCAGTCTGCAGGCCGGGCAGGTATCGGGTAACTATACCGTTACGTATGCCAATAATGGCCCTGACGTAGCTAACACCACTACTCGCGTGGTAACTATTCCTGCTAACACAGCTTCGGCCGTTGCTTCGGCCGGCGGTACGGTAACCGGCAGCCAGACTACTGGCTGGACTATCACTTACCCAGGCGGCTCTTTTGCTTCCGGCAATTCGGTTAGTTACACCTTTACGGTTACTCCGTTGCCAGTTGCCAGCATTACCGCTACCACCACCACCACTACCAGCACCGACCAAGGGGCTGATACCGGGGTAAATACGGCCAGCACAACTACGGCCGTTACGCCGGTAGCGGATATTGCCACTACCCTGAGCACTTCGCAGACGGCCGTAGCGCCCGGCACCTCCATCACGTACACGGCGCAGGTAACCAACAACGGCCCGTCGGCGGCTACTGCAGTGGTGCCCACGGTACAACTGCCAACCGGACTTAACTTGACGGCCACGAACCTGCCTGACGGTGGTAGCTACAACAACGACAACGGCCTGGTGACCTTCCCCAGCACGACGATAAACAGCGGAGCCTCTCCAACTTATCGCATCGTATTCCCGGCTCCGAACTACAGCACGACTATCACGGGTAAGGCAGCTAGCACCTCGGCCACTACCGACCTCACCCCCACCAACAACAACGGTAGCTTGGCCAATGCCAACGTAACCACGGTTGTGACGCTGCCCACCAATGGTTGCGCTGGTGCCCAGTACGGCCCCACCCGCAGCAGCGGTTTATACGCCGAATATTTCAACGGTTATTTCGCCGATAACCTGACGTTCTTCAATACCAGAACAGCTGGCCTGACTCGTTACGACGCTACGCTGAACTTTCCCGCCAGCAACAGTTGGGGCAACCTGACGCCCACGTCCGGGGGTACCGCCAGCAACCCGGAAACGTTTACCGCTCGCTACAGTGGTAGCATCAATATTGCCACGGCTGGTTCCTACACGTTCTACCTGAACTCCGACGACGCCTCTTACCTATGGCTGGATGGTGCGGCCTTGGCTCCTACTATTGCTAATGCTACCATCAACAACGGCGGTGCGCACGGTACCGTAGAACGTACGGCAACCCTGAACCTGTCGGCCGGCGTACATAATCTGTTGGTAATCTACGGGGAGAATGGAGGCGGCAACGTGTTGACGCTGGAGTACGCCAGCAGCACGGCCAATGTGGCCCGCCAGATCATTCCGAACTCGGTGCTGTGCGCCAGCGCTTCGCAGCCGCCGGTGGCCAACAACGTGACCAACTCGCCCACTATGCCGGACAACAACGGTCCGACGGCCATTGCCGCCCTGAGCGCCACTGACCCCGATGGGCAAATTGACAGCTACACCATCGTAACGCTGCCGGCTGCTTCAACTGGTATCCTCTACCTGGCTTCGGGCTCCACCCTAACGGTCGTTACGGTAGGTCAGGTGATTACGGTAGCCAACGCCGGTAACCTGCGCTTCGACCCCACGGTTGGCACCACCTCGGCCAGTTTCACGTACACGGCTACTGATAACAGCGGCACCGTTTCCACGAATACGGCTACGTATACCATTCCGGTGGGTGTGTCCCCAGTGGCGGTAAACGACCAGAATTTTACGGCCCCGAACACAGCGGTATCGTTCAACGTGACCACCAACGATACTGGTACCAAAGATGCGGCGACGGTTGACCTGGACCCCAACACGGCCGGCATTCAAACCACGAAGACGGTAGCGGGCCAGGGTACTTTCACCGTGAATAATGCGGGCCTGGTAACCTTCACGCCAGCAACTAACTTCACGGGCACTGCGGTAATTCCGTACACCATCAACGGCACTTCGGGCGCGGTTTCCAACCAAGCCAACATTGCCGTAACGGTTCGGGCCCTGGCTGATGTGGCCACTACCGTTAGCGCCAGCGCTAGCACGGTAACGGCTGGTCAGTCGGTTACTTTCACTGTAACTACTACCAACGTTAATACTACGGGCAACACGCCTGCTACGGGCGTAACGCAAACCCTGCAGCTGCCCGCCGGTCTGGGTACTCCCACCTTCTCCAATGGGGGCTCTTACAACAACACTACGGGCCTGGTAACGCTGCTGAGCAATGGCACGCTGGCCCTGGGTGCTACTAACACCTACGGCATCACCATCACGGCTCCGGCCAGCGGCCCGATTGTGGGCACCGCTCAGGTAACCACGGCCAGCAACGAAACCGTGCTGACCAACAACCTGATGTCGGCCTCCGTGAATGTGACTCCCACTTACGATCTGACTACCCGCATCAGCGGGCCGGCCACGGTGGTAGCAGGCCAGCCGGTAACCTTCAGCGTTACTTCCCTGAACCTGGGCTCCGGCTTAGCTACTGCAGTAGCGCAAACCGTTACGCTGCCGGCTAACCTGACGAACGTGTACGTATCCGACAACGGTACCTATGATGCCGCCAGCGGCGTTGTTACGTTCCCGACTCTGGCTACCCTGCCCAGCGGACAGAACGTGAACCACGTGGTAAGCTTTGTAGCCCTGGCAGCCGGCAACATCTCGGCGGTAGCTAACATTTCCGGCACCGGTAATGAAACGCCTACCAACAACAACCAGGCTACGGCGGCGCTGACGGTTAACGCCGCCACCACTACCAACCAGGCCAACCTGTTCTCGACCATCACTTCGTCGACGACGGCACCGGCCCCGGGTGAGGTGTATACGTACACGGTAGCTTTTGGTAACAACGGCCCCGCTACGGCTACGAACACCAGCCTGCGCATCTTGCTGGCTCCCGGCCTGACGGTTACGGGCTTGCCTACGGGCTACTCCTACAACTCAACCACGGGCGAGATTACGCCTTCGGCCGTAACGGCTACCATGGCCAGCGGCTTCTCCTCAAGCTTCACGTTTAACGTAACGGCTCCGGTTGCAGGAACGGTGCTGGCTACGTCTTCTATTGCTGGCACTACTATTGACCCAGTACCCGGCAATAACCAGACAGAAGTTTCGGTAACAGTAACGCCCCGCACCGATCTGCTGACCAGTGTATCGGGCCCGAGCACGGCTGTTGCCAATCAACTGGTTACGTACAATGCTACGGCTGTTAATAACGGTGCAGCTGCCGCAGCTGGCAGCACACAGGTAGTCCGGATTCCGCCTTACTTGGGTACAGCCAATGTAACTGTTACGGGTGGTGGCACTTACAACAACACTACTGGTGAAGTCACCTTCAACCTAGGTACGGTGAATGCCGGTACGCAGGTGCAGAATACCATCAGCTTCTTCATGCCGACGGAAACGCAAATCAGTGTTGTGTCGTCGGTGGCTACCGGTACGCCGGAAACCAGCGTGACGAACAACACGGCTACGGTAACGACCACCAGCCAGCGCTCCTCGGATGTACAGGTATACCTGGCATCTCCGGCTAGCCCCATTGTAACGGGTACGCCAGTAGTTTACTCGGTTACTACCGTGAACAACGGAGAGGCCCCAGCCGCCTCGGTAACCACTACGGTACAATTGCCCACGGGCCTAACGGGCGTAACGGTATCGGGTGGTGGCACCTACGACGCTGCTACCGGGGTAGTGACTTTTGCTGCTCGTACTGAAGTACCGGCCGGCCCTGATGGCACCGTAACCAACACCATCAGCTTCCTGGCCCCCGAGGCCAAGAGCCTGACGGTAACGGCGGCGGCTAACGTAACCAACGCTACCAACGACCTGAACCTGGGTAACAACGTGGTGCAGTCGAGCACTACTATCAACCAGCCCACTACGGCTGTTAGCGACCTGGCAGTAGCCATCAGCTCCAATGCCAGCACGTACACGGCCGGTTCGCCCATCACGTATACCGTAACGGTTACGAACAACGGCTCGGCCACGGCTACGGATGTGCGGACGCGGGTAGCACTGCCCGGCGACCTGACTGGCTTCTCGGGCCCCACGGGTGCTTCTTACAGTACTGGTTCTGGGGTTGTGCTGGTAACGCCGGTTTCGGCTGGTGTGTCACTGGCTAGTAATGCCTCGCTCACGTACACCTTCAGCGTTAATGCTCCGGGCGCTGGTCCGGTGGTAGCAGTGGCCAGCACATCTTCCGACAACACGGACAACGTGCCCGCCAACAACATCAGCCAAAACAGTGTAACCATCAACGCACTGGCCGATGTTCAGACGGTACTGGACGGAGTAGGCACGGCTTCAGCCGGTAGCCAAGTTTCGTACACGGTCATTACCCGTAACAACGGCTCCTCCCCGGCCAGCAACGTACAGCAAACGGTGCAGTTGCCCACGGGTCTGACGGGTGTAGTAGTATCGGGTGGTGGCAGCTACGACAGCGGCAATGGTTTGGTAACTTTCCCAACTATTACCACGCTGAACTCCGGCACTGCGCAAGCGGTTACGAACACCATCAGCTTCCCGTTCCCGACGACTTCCTACCGCTTGGTAGCCAACGTAACAACTACTACTGCGGAAGGCGGCGTAACGGCTAACAATACGGACCCCTTCACCACGAACATTGCCAACCAGGCTCCGGTAGCCCGCAACGTGGTTAACAGCGTAACGGCTCCTGATGGAAACAGCGCCGTGGTTGCTCAGCCGATTTCTACGCTGGCTGCCACCGATGCAGACGGTACCATCAAGTCGTTCACGCTCACCAACCTCCCGAACACGACCACCCAAGGCACGTTGTTCGTGAATGGCGTGGCCGCTACGGAAGGCCAGGTAGTGCTGCTGGCTGATGCCAACAAGCTGTCCTTCCGCCCCGTAAGCTCGTTCGTTGGCAATGCCTTCTTCAGCTACACTGCCATCGACAACGACAACGCGGTATCCAGCAACACGGCGGTATACACCATTCCGGTTGCCTCCGATAACGCTTCGCGCTACGCTACTACGCCTACCAAAGGTGGCACTAACCGGTACCAGAACAACGACGTGCTGGCCTTCGTGGTAGACATCAATGGAGCAGTTTACAACAGCACAGGAGCTATTTACGATGCCACTACCGGTGTGCTCGTAAATACGTCGGTTGCCAATGGTCTGCCCACCTCGGGTACCAACGCTACCATCTCCACGGCTGATCAGAACACGCTCAGCGCCGTAGGTCTGGCCCTGAACCCGGTTACGGGTCAGGTATTCGTAGCCAACCGCCTGCTGCTCAAGCAAGGTTCGTACACGGTGAGCATCACCACCACCGATATCTACGGTGGCGTTACCACCCAGAGCGTAACCATTCCGGTGGGTGCCAGCCCGCTGCCGGTAACGCTGGTGAGCTTCACGGCCCAGGCCGCTGGTCAGGATGCCAAACTGGCCTGGACCACGGCCCAGGAAGTGAACAACGACCACTTCGTGGTGGAGCGCAGCTTCGACGGCCAGACTTTCGCCACGGTGAAGCAGGTGAAAGGCCAGGGTACTAAATCTACTGCCACGGTGTACGCCGAGGTGGATGCTCAGGTAGCCGCCAAAGCCCAGGGCCGCGTAGTGTACTACCGCCTGCGCCAGGTAGATACCGATGGCACCGAGTCCTTCAGCACGGTACAGAGCGTGAGCTTCCCGGTTGCCGCTCAGGCCACAGTTGAGGTGTACCCCAACCCGGCTTCCAGCCTGCAGGATGCTCGCCTGGACCTGACGGGTGCCCCCGCTGGTAGCTACCAGGTAACCATTACGGACATGGCGGGCCGCACGGTGCGCACCCTTTCCCGGAACGGTGGCAGCAACGACTACCTGCAGGTAACGCAGTTGCCCACCGGCAGCTACCTCGTGCAGGTGCGCGGCAACGACCAGACCTTCACCAAGCGTCTGATCAAAGAATAGCCAGCTTCTTAACCTGGTTCGTTCAAAAAAACCCCTTCTCTCAGGAGAAGGGGTTTTTTGTTGTCCACCCCGGTTGTTCGGGAAGCGTGGTCAACCTGCACCCAGTTTTTCAGGTATAGGCTTGTCACACCTTTTCCCCCGTACCTCATGCGCCACTCTGTTCCCAGCCAGCCCTCTACTGACATTGACGTTGCCATAATTGGGGCCGGTGCAGCGGGATTAAGCGCGGCCCTGACGCTGGGCCGCTGCCTGCGCCGGGTACTGGTGCTGGATGGAGGGGCGCCGCGGAATGCTCCTTCTCCGGCCGTGCAAGGCTTTCTCACCCGCGACGGAACCAAGCCGGCCGAACTACTACGCCTGGGCCGGGAGCAGTTGGCCCCTTACACTACCGTAGAAATCCGGACGGGCCGGGTAACAGCCGTTCAGCAAGTAGGGAGCCATTTTGAGCTGACGCTGGAAGGTGAATCCGGCCGCACATCTGCCGTCACAGCCCGTAAAGTCCTGCTGGCTACTGGTGTAGAGGACGAGTTGCCACCTATTGACGGTATGCGCGACCTATGGGGCCGGGGGGTGCTGCACTGCCCGTATTGCCATGGCTGGGAAGTGCGTAACCAGCCGCTGGCTGTGTATGGCCGGGCCAAATTGGTTACCGGCCTGGCCCTGCTGGTGAGCCGCTGGAGCCCCGACGTGGTAGTGTGCGTGGAAGACCCGGCCTACCTCACAGCCAATGCCCGGCGGCGACTCCGCCAACAGAAAATTCGGGTACGTGATGAACCAGTAGTACGCCTGGAAGGCACGCGCAGCGGAGAGTTGCGCTACCTCGTGTTCGAATCGGGGGAGAAGCTGGCGCGCACGGCGGTGTTCGTGCATGCCCATCAGCACCAGCGCACTACCCTGGCTGAGCAGGTAGGCTGCCGTCTTACCAAGAAAGGCGCGGTGTGGGTAGATAAAAAACTACAGACGACCATAACGGGCCTCTACGCTGCCGGCGACACCACGCCCGGCACCCAACAGGCCCTATTGGCGGCGGCTGAGGGTAGTGCCGCCGCCATCAACATCAATGAAACCCTGACCCGCGAGGAGTGCCCGAAGTAAAGAGCTGAATGACGAGCTATGAATGATGAATTGACTGATCATGCTGAGGCGAAGCATCTCGCCCACTGATGTTGTTGGAATAAGAGCATCAAGTGGTGCCTCACGACGCATCTCCACCGCTGGCTACCACTAATCAGTATAACGAAGCGCGAGAAATGCGTCACCTGCGCTCAGTGTGCCCGGGCCTTGCTACCATCAGCCAAGCGGGGTATTTCGGCCCCGCTTCTGCATGATTGTTAGTCCCTGATGCCAACTCGCCACTGCTAATCTTAACCCGGCTATCCAACCCTAACTATTCTGCCTAACTAGGAACTGACTGCCCCTCGTGGTATCTTACTGCAGCTACCTTGTCTAGGTATGCCCCTTTTCGCTTCGGTTTCGCTTATGCGTTTTTTCTATTCCTTGTGCGCCCTCCTATTGCTCGTTCCGGGGGTACCGCAAGCTTGGGCACAGCGCATCACCTTCAGCGGCCAGATAACGGAAGCTGCCTCGGGTAAGCCGGTGCCGTTTGCCTCGGTGTTTGTGCGCGGCACCAGCCAGGGTGCCACCGCCGACGAGGCCGGCCGCTACCAGCTCACGGTAGCCGGCCCGGTTGATACGCTGGCAGCTTCGGCCATTGGTTTCGGCACCCTCAAAAAGCGCGTCAGCAGCCCGGCGGAGCGACAAGTCGTGAATTTTGCTTTGAGCAGCGGTTCGGTTTTCCTGGGCGAAGTAGTGGTACGGCCCCGCGAAAACCCGGCTTACCGTATCATGCGGCGCGTGCAGGAGCAAAAGCCGCGCAACGACAAATTCCGGCTCAAAGCCTTTGAGTTTGACAGCTACAGCCGCACGGAAGTAGCCCTCAATAACCTGCCCGATGTGGTGAGCCGGCGCAAGGCCCTGCGCCAGCTCACGCAGGTAGCCGACAGCCTGGGTATTGCCCGGGATGCCAACGGCAAGGCTGTGGTGCCCATTTTCGCCTCCGAGGTACTGTCGCGCTTTTACCAGCTCAATGAGCCCCTGCGCAAACGGGAGGAAATCCGGCGGACGCAGATGCGCGGGGCCACGCCCCGGGAGGGTTCGGTAGTGTCGCAGATTATGGGCTCCTCGTTTCAGGATTGGGATTTTTACCGCAACTGGCAGCAGCTATTGGGCAAGGATTTCGTCTCGCCCATTGCCGACGGTTGGAAGTTCACCTACGAGTACGAGCTGCAGGATTCGGTGCTGGTTGGCCCGGATTTCTGCTACCAGATTGGGGTAACGCCGCGCCGCGCCCAGGATTTGGCCTTCACCGGCACCATCTGGATTACTACTGACACCTACGCCCTGCGCAAGCTGGAGCTGGCGGTGAGCCCCGAGGCCAACCTGAATTTTGTGGAGCAGGTGCGGGTACGCCAGGAAATGGCGCACTCGCCTGCCGGCCAGTGGCTGCCCCGGCAAACCCGGGTAGTTATTGGCATCAAGCCTACCAAAGGCAGCACCGGCATTTTGGCCCGGCTCACCATCATCAACTCCGGCTTCCAGGTAAACCAACCCAAGCCCCTGCCCTTCTACGACCGCCCCCTGGAAACCGCCCTGGATGCGTTTGAGGTGCCCAAGGGCTTTTTTGAGCAGAACCGCCCCGATACGCTCAGCCAGCAGGAGCGCGCCACCTTGGCCGTGCTGGATACCGTGCGCCAGCTGCCAGCGGTACGCTCGGTGCTGGAGCTGGCTGATATTGCCGTAAATGGTTACTACCGCACCGGCAAGCTGGATTTGGGCCCTTTGCTGTCCACCTACAGCTTCAACAATATTGAGGGCCACCGGGTCCGCTTTGGGTTCCGCACTACCCCGGAGTGGAGCCGCGACTGGCTGCTGCGCACGTACCTGGCTTACGGCACCCGCGACGGGCGCTTCAAGTACGGCCTGCGGGTGCAGCGCGTGCTGGACCGCCGCCACTGGACGGTGGCCAACTTCGAGCACCGCCGCGACCTGGACCAAGTAGCGTTTCTAGACAACGACTATGCCCTCGATAACCCGCTGTTTGAAGCTTCGGCCCGCCTGGGCAACATCAGCGGCAGCCGCCCCCTGCTGCGCGACCTGACCACGCTGAGGTTACAGTCTGACTTGTTTCGGGGCTTTACCCAGCGCGTGGTGCTACGGCATCAGCAGTTCCGGCCGCTCTACCCATTTGCCTACTACACCGGTGAGGCCCAGCCCGGCGCCCCCACCGCCGACCAGTTCGATTTGTCGGAAGTGGTGCTGGAATCACGCTACGCCCGCGACGAGGTGCTGGTGCAGAACAACCAGAACCGCCGCACGGCCATCGGGCTAAAGCGCTGGCCGGTGGTTACGGTGCGCTACACTCTGGGCGTAGACGAGCTGCTGGGCGCCGATTTCCGCTACCACAAGCTCAACCTGCTCATCGACCAAAGCATCCGGATGGGCCAGCTGGGCCGCCTGGACTACCGCCTCGACGCGGGCTACATCCCGAGCACGGTGCCCTACCCGGTGCTCAAAACCCACCTAGGCAACCAGTCGCCGTTCTACAACGCCGGGGCCTTCAACCTGATGCGCTATTTCGAGTTCGTGAGTGACCGGTACGTGGCATTGCGGGCCGAAAACCAGTTCGACGGCTTTTTGCTGAACTCCCTGCCCGCCATCAAGCAGCTCAACTGGCGGCTGGTGGCTACCGGCAACGTGCTCTGGGGCAGCGTAAGCCAGGCCAACCGCCGCATCATTCCCCTCGAAGACCCCGTAAATGGCGGGCTGCTGCCTTCCTTTCAGTCGTTGGGCCGGCTACCGTACGCGGAAGTTGGCTACGGCGTAGAGAACATTTTCAAGGTAGCGCGTGTTGATTTCCTGCACCGCCTCACGTATCGAAACTCGCCCGGAGCCCGTACCTTTGGGGTAAAAGTGAGCCTACAATTCAAGCTCTAACCTTGCTGTAAGCGCCTGAAGCTGACGCTTTCCGCGCCTGCCAGGAATCATCCTGGTAGTGTTTTTGTAGAACTGTCCATCATGCCTAAATTCGAAGTAGCCAACCTTACGCTGGCGGAAGCCACCCGTCACGCTCCTTTCATTGATTACGCCCGTTGCGTAGATGCCAGCCAGCGCCCTTACAACCACGTAGGCGACTGGCCCGAAGAAGGTCACTTCTATCCCGTGCGCGTGGTAGACTCCCGCACCGAGGGCATGCCTCTGGTGCACGTGCTGGGTTTTGAGGGTGAAGCGCCTTACTACAACGCTTACGGCCCCCACCGCTTCGAAATGCTCCTGACTGTGTGGCTGAACTAGCCCGTTTATCATTCCGAGCAAAGCGCGGAATCTGACGCATCCGACATAAAACAACAGCCCCTCGCCTATTGGATAGGCGAGGGGCTGTTGTTTTATGTCGGAGCACTAACTGCTCAGCATGACGTTCTGTATTCTGTGGGTTTGTGTTTGAACGACTAGTTACGCCTGTCGCAACGCATAGAGTACCGGCTTGCTGGGGCTGGCATCCAGTTGCAGGCTGGTTACTTGCAGGTTCAGCAGGTATAGGCCGTCTTCCACCTCATCAGGCACGAAAATTAGCTCGGTGATGGTAGCCGCCTGGCGGGTGGCCTGGGGATACTGCCAGAACGCGTGGTGAGCCAGCAGTTGGCCCCCATCCTCTTCCCGGTCGACGCTGGGCAAATCCAGCAACAGGTGTTCGATGTGCTGCTCGGCCAGGTATTCGGCCAGGGCAGGCTCCAGGTAGGTGGGGTTGGTGCCGGAATAGTGGCGGGTGCGCTTGCTACGGTGGTTAGGCAGGGTGCGCAGAATGAGGGCCTCAGGTCGTATGCCTGCCTCCGGACCGCCTTCCAGCTCCCGGCGCACATCTTCCAGCAGTACCACTTCGTCGCCATTGGCTTGGGGCCGGGGCTGCACCGATACCAGCCGGGCTACGAACAGAAACCGCCGCAGACACCGGTCGAGGGTGGCGGCAGGGTCGGGGGAAATGTGGCCGTAGCACTCGGTGTGGGTACCGTTGCCGTGGGGCGTGAGGTGTACCCGCTGGTAGTTGGTGCTGCCCCCCAGCGCCACGCTGCCCACAAAGCTGCCCACCCGAATCACCTCCACCTGCACCGGCTCGGCCCAGAAACAGTTGACCTGCTCCTCACCCGGGGCCAGCGGTAAAGAAATATCCAGCGGCGCGGCCGGGTCGAAAGCAAACGTGCGGCCCTGGTAGGGGTAGGTAGCAAGCATGGAGTATAAAATCAGGTATCAGATTACAACGTTAGCGGGAAACCTGTCATTCCGAGCAACGCGAGGAATCTGGGTTATGCACTTAGCAGGAAACCTAGATTCCTCGCGTTGCTCGGAATGACAGACGTTTTTGGCTTTCTGCTCAGCGTGCCAGACGTAAAGCGACCCGCCGGATTTACAACCAGGAGTTCCAGCTCAATTCTCAGCTTTCCCTTCAGCCAGCTTGTTCAGAATGCGGCTGATTTCCTCGGCGTGGCTGAATACCATGAAGTGGCCGCCGCCCGGAATAAGGTACTCCACGGGCGTGGGCCCAGGCGGAAATACCCGGTCGTGGGTGCCCAGAATCTGGATGCTGCGGCCCACGTGGGTACTGTCCCAGTGCAGGAGGCGGGCCACAGCCCAGCGCGTGTACTGCGGCTCCATATCCCTGAGTATTTGCTTGAACAGCTGGTATTCCTCCCCGTTCTGCACCCCAAAATACCACTGTCCGGCCCGGGGAAACAGCTTCAGCCACTGCGGCGGAAATAGCCGGTACAGGCCCGAGCCGCGCACCACTTTCAGCAGAGGTGGTAGGCAGCTGGCATCCGGAATACTGCTGATAAGCACCGTGCGCAGCCGAGGCCGCAACCGGTTAATTTCCAGCCCCACCACGCCCCCAAACGACACGCCCACCAGCAGGCCCTCTGCCTCCGGCGGAATACCGGCCGCCATGCGGGCGGCGTACTGCGGCAGGGTTTCTCCAAGCTCGGGTGTCAGCCAGGGTAGCAGGCGGGTTTCGCCGCGCAACAGCGGCTGCAGCCGCCCAAATACCCGCTCATCAGCTCCTAAACCCGGAATCAGGTAGAACATGGGATGAAGAAAGAATACAAGGGTGAGAAGGAAAAGGCGTTGTATCGGCCAGGAAAACCGTACCGTTGCAGCTGTTTAGAAAGTACCTGAAACTTGAAAGAACGTCATGCTGAGCGAAGTCGAAGCATCTCTACCGCTTCATCAGAGCCGTTCAACGAAGCGGTAGAGATGCTTCGACTTCGCTCAGCATGACGTTCCACCACTTTCTGAACAGTTTTGTTATTTCTTTCGGGGTGCGCGCGCTTTTCTCTTTTACTTTTTCTCTTTGCTCCTCCTTCCCTCTCACGGCTCTATGCGCAAAAACACATCCTCCAGATAGAAGATGTTGTGGGGCTGACCGGAGTCGTAGTCCTCGGCTTCCTCGCTGTCGGCGTTCATGCTGATGTCGAATGAGTCGTCATCCTCGCCTTCTTCCTCATCCTCGAACAAATCGGCGGGGTAGGTACAGGATAATTTCAGGGCCACGTTGGGCAGGGGCACGGGGGGAGCGGCCTCGGTGTTGTACTGCAGCAGGCAGGGCCATTCCTGCACCGTAGCCAGCGCATCGGCCACGTCTTCCTGCAGCGCTTCGGCCCGGCCACCGGCTAGGCGCAGCAACAAATCCAGCTGCTGAAACGGCAGGCCCAAGTGAAAGAAATGGGCCTCCTGGTCGAAGTAGGTGGTGGCCCACACTGTTACGTCGTCGGAGTTATCGAACACGATGGCCGTAATCTGCACCTGCTCGATAAAGAAATCAGTGTCGTCGGCCAGGGCGTCTATTAATCGTCTCATTTTCATACTACTAGCCAATCAACGGAAATTTTGCGGTGGGCCGACCGTTGAGCGAAGCCGAAACGGCTGGCCGATTGGCTGTTTCAAAGAAAGAAGAAAAGCCGGAAAAGGCTAATTCGGGCGCGGGCCGGGCAGCTGGGTTCAGCCCTGAAACAGCTCCAGCGTAATATGGTCGGCCAGCAGCTTGCCCGCATCCGTGAGTTGCAGGTAGCCATCTGCCATCCGGGCCAGGCCAGTGCGCTGCAGTTCCCGCAGGTAGGCGGCTTTCTCCTGCTCCAAGTCCACGCCCAACTCGGTGCGCAGGCGGGCGAGGTTGCAGCCCTGGGCCGTACGCAGGCTGGTCATCAGGTACTCGTTGGCCTGGTCGCGGGGGCTGAGGTGCTCCACGGTGGCGGGCACTTCGCCCCGGTCCAGCACGGCCGCTACGTACTGCGGATTGTTGGCCACGGTGTATTGCCGGCTGTGGCCGTTGAAGGAGTGAGCACTCGGCCCCAACCCCAGGTAGGGGACTCCGCGCCAGTACGCCGAGTTGTGCCTCGACTCGCGGCCGGGCTTGCTAAAGTTGCTGATTTCGTACTGCTGGTAGCCGTGGCGGGCTATTTCCTGGAGGAGCAACTCAAACTGCCGGGCCACAAACTCGTCGGGCACAGCCGGAAATTTGCCCTTTTTCAGCTGCCGCCCAAATACCGTATCGGGCTCAATAGTGAGGGCGTAACAGCTCAGGTGGGGCACGTCCAGCGCGAAGGCCGTGGCCATATCCTGCTCCCAAATAGCGTGGTCCGGGGCGGGTACGCCGTAAATCAAATCCACCGAAATGTTCTCGAAGCCCGCCTCCTGCGCCCGCCGCACCCCCGCTGTCGACTCTTCGGCTGAGTGGGCCCGGTTCATCAGGCGCAAGTGGGGCTCATGGAAGCTTTGCAGCCCGATACTGAGCCGGTTGATGGGCGAGGCGGCCAGCTCCCGCACTTTGGCGGTGGTGAGGTCGTCGGGGTTGGCTTCCAGGGTAATTTCCGCGTCCGGAGCCACCGCGAAGTGGCGGTGAATGGCCGCGAAAAGCACGTCCAATTCCGTAGCCGTGAGCAGGGAAGGCGTGCCGCCCCCGAAGTAGATAGTATTAAGGGTAGAGCCGGGCTCGAGATAGTTGTGGCGCAGCGCCAATTCCTCCACCAAGGCATCCACCAGCCGGCTTTTCAGGGCCATGCTGGTGCTGAAGTGAAAGTCGCAGTAATGGCAGGCCTGCTTGCAGAAGGGAATATGAAGATAGAGGCCGGCCATGCGGGAGGAAACTGGAGGCCACCACGGAAAGTTCGGCGGGCCGGACGCGGAAGCAGGAAAGGTTACTTTCGGGAAATTAAACGCGGGGTTTCGCGTTTCCACCTGCAAATGTACGCCCGCGCCCTCGTTATCTGCTGGTTTTTGCTGCTGCGCCTTTTACTGGCGCCGCCCGCCACTGCGCAGGGCACCACCCCGCTCAACCCGGCCGCCCCGCCGGTTTCGGCGGCTCCCACCCTGGCCCCGCCCGATTCGGCCGGGCGAACAGCTCCGGTAGCGGCGCGGCCGGCCCGCCCCATCACGCTACGCCTACTCACCGAAGCCGCCGACCAGCCCGTACTGCGCCCCTACCGCTACCGTACCACTCTCCCCGACTCCCTGGCCGCTTTGCGGGAGGTGCGCAACCTGGTGGTGGCGCTGCAGGGCGACGCCTACCTCACGGCCTCGGCCGATGAGCTGCGCTGGCGCCACGATACGCTGCAAGTGCGTCTGTACGTGGGGGAAGCCTTCCGCTGGGCCCGCCTGCGCAACGGTAACCTCGGCGATGGTTTGCTTACCCGCGCGGGCTTTCGCGACAAGCTGTTTCAGCAGCAGCCCCTGCGCCCCCAGGAGTGGGCCAAACTCCAGGAAAACGTGCTGCATGAGGCCGAAAACCAGGGCTTCCCGTTTGCTACTCTGCGCCTTGATTCGTTGGCGCTTACCGGGCAGGAGGTAACCGGCCGGGTGGTGCTGCAGCGCGGCCCCCTGGTGCAGTTCGACTCCCTGCAAATTCTGGGCAAAACCAAGACCAAGGCTCGTTTCCTCATTGACTATCTGCAGCTGGAACCCGGCCAGCCGTTCAGTCAGCAGCGCATTTTAGAGGCCGCCCGCCGCCTGCGCCAGTTGCCGTATTTGCAGCTCAAGGCCGAGCCGGAAGTGCGGTTTGCCCGTGGCCGGGCCCGGGTGTATTTCCTGCTCGAAGACCGCACAGCCAACCAGTTTGATGCCATTGTAGGCGTGCTGCCCAACCCCAACCCGAGTATAGGCCAGAAACGAGTGCAGATTACCGGCGACATTACCCTGAATCTGCGCAACATCAACGGCGGCGGCAAGGGCGTGGGCCTGCAGTGGCGCAAGCTGGATGCCAACTCCCAGCTGCTGGATGCCCAATATCTGCACCCGGCCTTTTTCGGGACGCCCCTGGAAGTTAGCGGCTCCTTCAACCTGCTCAAGCAGGACACGCTATTTCTTAACACCCGGCCCCGCCTGCAGGTGGCCTACCCTACGGCCCTGGCCGGGAGGCTGGCCGTATTTGCCGAGTGGCGCAACTCCCGTCTAATTTCTTCCGCGCTCAACAAAGCCACGGCTCTCCCCGAAAACGTCGATTCGCAGTACGCCTCCTACGGCCTCAACTATACTTGGAATACCTTGGATGACCCCTACTTCCCGCGCCGGGGGCTGCTGGTAAGCGGGCAGGGCGCCATTGGCACCAAGCGCATCAGCAAAAACGCCGATTTGCAGGACAGCTTCTACGAGGGTATTCCGCTGCGCACCCGGCAGATTACGCTGGGGCTGCGAGCAGAGCACTATTTCCGGGTGGGCCGCCAGGGCGTGCTGCTCACCCGCCTGCGCGGCGAGGCCCTTATCAACAACCGCCTCTTCCTCAATGACCTGTTCCGGTTAGGGGGCCTGGCTACGTTGCGGGGCTTCAACGAGTTGAATTTCTACGCCAGCCAGTACGCCGTGGGTACCGCCGAGTTCCGCCAGTTTACCGGCACCGACGCCTACGTATTCGTGTTTGCCGACCAAGCCTACCTGCGCCGCGACATTCCCAACGACTCCTATCCCCAGGACTCGCCCACAGGCCTGGGCGCGGGCCTGAGCTTCCGCACGGGCGCGGGTCAGTTCCAGTTTGTATACGCGCTGGGCCGCAGTGAGCAGCAGCGGCTGTCCTTGAGCGCCGGCAAAATCCATTTCGGCATCACCAGCCGGTTTTGAGGTTAAGTCAAAGAGAAAAAGTAAAAAGTCAAAGCGCGGATGCCGCCTTTATCGGGCCACGTCCGCGCTTTGACTTTTTACTTTTTCTCTTTGACTCCCTGTTCTACTTCATCAGCGCGTTTTTCAACTCGCCGGCGGCCAGGTCCTGGGCTTCAGCGGCCTGGGGCACCAAAGGAGCCATGCCGAAGAACTCGTGGGTTACGCCCTCAAAATTCTGGTATTTGGTGGCTACGCCGGCCGCTTTCAGCTTGCCGGCCAGCATTTCACCGTCGCTCATCAAGGGGTCGAGGCTGGCGGTGATGATGGTGGTGGGCGGCATCCCTTTCA
The DNA here is from genome assembly GCF_040547285.1 of Hymenobacter sp. UYP22. Taxonomy (NCBI): domain Bacteria; kingdom Pseudomonadati; phylum Bacteroidota; class Cytophagia; order Cytophagales; family Hymenobacteraceae; genus Hymenobacter; species Hymenobacter sp. UYP22. Next base: position 586,520 of record NZ_JBEPPK010000002.1, read on the forward strand.
GGTTGGCATTCACCAGCGAAATCATCGGGTTTTTACCGTCGGCGGCGTTGCGCAGGTACTTATCGAAGAACCAGGCCATCATGGGCTTGTTCAGCGGCTTAGCCTGGGCATTTTTCTGGTAAGAAGGCGTATTCATATCGTAGCCGGCAATGGGGTACACCAGCACTTCATGCTTGGGCATCATCACCTTCTTGTCGCGGGCCATCATGCTCACGCTGGCGGCCAAGTTGCCCCCGGCGCTTTCGCCCACTACGGCCACATTCTGCGGGTCGCCTTTAAAGGAAGCCGCGTTACGCAGCACCCACTGGTAAGCCGCAAATGAGTCGTTGTGCGCCGTTGGGAACTTCAGTTCCGGCGCCTGCCGGTACGCCACCGACACGAAAATGGCCCCGGTTTTCTCTACCAGGCCTCGTACTGAAGCATCGTAGGTATCCAAGTTGGCAATTACCCAGCCGCCGCCGTGGTAGTATACCACCACCGGCAACGTGCCGGTGGCACCCTTGGGCGTATAGATGCGCACCTTCACGCCGGGCATCACCATGCGGCTCATGGTGTCGGCCGTTACGGGGGGCATGGGCATGTTATTGGCCTGCATCACCTTCATTACGGCATCGGCGGGGGTGGGCTGCTGCCGGGCCTCCTGGGCCGAGAGGGTTTCGATGGGCTTACCACCCAGGCTAGCCAGCGCTTCTATTACCGCCTGCATCTCGGGCTTGATACCCGTAGCCCAGGCCGGGGCCGGGCCGGCGGGCCGCACCGGTGTAGGTCCGGCCGGCGCTGCCGGAGCCGCCGTAGTAGTGGAATCCATCGAGCTGCCACTCGTAGTGGCTGAATCGGTAGTCTGGGCCGTGTTGCAGGAAGCCAGCGTAAGACCAGCAGCCAACACTGACAAACCCCATTTGTAGGTCGAGAAAGAAAAGGTGTTCATGATGTTGAGGGGATTAGTTTGGACAAAATACCGTTCACCTTACGCAACACTGCTCTTCACCACTGATAAAACTGCCAAATTCTGCACACGAATGAACGCCTTACCCGCCATACGAAATTTTATTATCCCTGATAATCAGGCACCCATGAACATTTTGCGTATTTTTGCAGCCCCAAATATTTCGATTGTCGAAAAGGCTCGTACATTTGTATTACCAAACAGTGCGGGGTGGAGCAGTTGGTAGCTCGTTGGGCTCATAACCCAAAGGTCACTGGTTCGAGTCCAGTCCCCGCTACCTCGATAACCCGGAAGCAACTCATCTGAGCCGCTTCCGGGTTTTTTGTTTTCACAGGTTTCGTATTTGACTAACCCCAAGGTTTCTATCCGTTGCACGGGAGGAAGCATACTTGCGCGGCTACACTTGCCACGGGTATCTGATTGTACTGGCCCTTCGGAATCAGGGTAACGAGCCGCTGGAGTGTAGTAAACTATAGGTCGGCCAACTACTCTCTGCCTTTTCAGCGTGCTACGCAGATTGGTCACTTATTCAGGAATTGCTTAAATAGCTTACTTCGACTACTATCTAACTACCCCTTCTGGGTTTCTCTTCCTGTGTATGCCTCAGTCGCGCCTGATGTGCTGTGTTTTGCTGGTTGCTGTAAGCGCCCCGCTCTGGGGGCATGCTCAGGCAGCGGGCCCGGTGGTTACCACCAAACAAGGACGGATACAGGGCGTACAGGAGGGCACATTGCGCGTGTTTCGGGGTATTCCGTACGCCCAGGCCCCGGTAGGTCCCCGGCGGTTTCGGCCACCGCAGCCACTGAAAAAGTATCGGGGAGTTATGGCGGCTACCAGCTTCGGCAGCCAAGCCACGCAAACAGGCGGCCCGGGTGGTGTGCAGGGTTCCGAGGATTGCCTGTACCTGAATGTGTGGGCCCCGGTGCTGCCCCGCAATGTGAAGCGGCCAGTGGTAGTATGGGTACACGGTGGGGCCTTTACCGGGGGCTCAGGACAGGAAAACGACACCTGGACATTTGCCGCTCAGGACACGCTGGTGGTGGTGAGTATCAATTATCGTCTCGGGGCGCTGGGCTTTCTGCAATTGGGCAACATACTGGGCCCGCAATACGCTGAGGCTGGCAACTGTGGCTTGTTGGATGCTACGGCAGCTCTGCGCTGGGTACACGAGAATATTGCGGCCTTCGGCGGCGACCCAAACCTGGTGACGGTCATGGGCGAATCGGCGGGGGCTAAGCTGATTGGTGGGCTGCTGGTGACGCCCGCCGCCCGGCCGCTGTTCCAGCAGGTTATTCTGGAAAGCGGCGCCGTACAGGCCATTCGTGACACGGCTACGGCGGCCGGTGTAACGCGCCGGCTGCTGCAGGAACTGCGCCTTACCGATACCCGCGCCCTGCTCACGCTCCCAGCCGCCGACCTCGTCCGGGCGCAGGCTCACCTTACTGACAGTACCCGCGGCTTACAGGTATTTGGGCCGGTGCAGGACGGGCGGGTGATTCCGAAGGCTCCACTGGAATATCTGCGCCAACCGGGAACGGCCGCGCCACGGGTGCTGCTGGGCAGCAACCTGGAGGAGGCGGGCCTGTTCACCGGGCCCGCCTCAGTACTGCATACGCCCAGCCAGGCGGCATTGCAGCAGGTATTCGGGGCCGGTAACAGTCCGCATGTCTGGCGCGCTTATCAGCAGCGCCGCCAAACGCAACCCGATTTAACCGCCTGGAATACTACCCTCACCGACTACCTCTACGGCCTGGCTACCTACCGCCTGGCCAATGTATTGGCCGCGCAACAGATACCTACCTGGCTTTACCGCTTCGAATGGAGCAATGCTACCCTGCGGCCCACTCACGCTCAGGAGTTGGCCTTTGTGTGGAATGCGCCCCAGGGCACCTCGGCGGCGGCTACGGTGGCTGCCCCTGGCACACCCAGCAAAGCCGCCGACCCCAACCTCGCCGCCCAGATGCACGCGTACTGGGCCCACTTCATTAAAACCGGGGAGCCGGGCGCGGCCTGGCCCCAATATTCAGCTCCCGGAAAGCAGGTTATGCTATTCAACCGTAACAGCCGCGCAGAAGTCATACCGGCCCCGCGTGAGGACGCTACCTTTCCGGTGCAGGGCTACGCACATTAGCCCGACCTAACAGCTTACCAGGCATCAGCACTTCATCATAGGATGGCACATCATCCGCAGTGGCAGCTTTGGGGTGACTGGGGGGAGGTACATACTGGGCTTCAGCAAGTTGCCACCCTGACGCCGGCATTAATGATACTCGCCTCTGGTAGCTCCAATCCGCCTTTCTGTAAACTCCCTATGCCCGGCTGCCCAGTTGTTGTTAAGCAGTTGAGCAGGCCGGGCGTCGGTGGCTGAAGTTGCTGGGAAGTACTAGAACCAGGAGGCTACCAGCGGCATCAACTGCTCCAGAGCTTGCTGGTCGTGGTGGTCGAAGTCGTTGAGCTGGTCACTATCCACGTCAAGTACGGCCACCACTTGGCCGTTCTTTAACACTGGTACCACTATTTCCGATTTGGACTCCGAGCTGCAGGCAATGTGCCCCGGAAACTGCTCCACATCAGGCACCAGCAGGGTGGCGGCCTGCGCCCAGCTACCGCCGCATACGCCTTTGCCACGCCGGATGCGGGTACAGGCAATAGGCCCCTGGAACGGGCCCAGCACTAGCTCGTCATCTTTCACCAGATAAAAACCCACCCAGAAAAACCCGAAAGCCTGGCGCAAAGCGGCTACTGTATTGGCCAGGTTGGCTATCAGGTCCGGCTCACCGGTAGTCAGGGCTTCAATCTGAGGCAGGAGCTGGCGGTACTGCTCGGCTTTGCTAAGAGTGGTATCGAGGTGAAGTTCTTCAGCCATAAAGTGAAAAAGACAAGAGGGTGCACGGTACAACCGCTCGACGGCTCCAAGGTTGGTCGGGCGGCTGGGCAAAGGTACGCCTACTGTGCCGCCCGTTGCCGCTTAATTCCAGCCAATCTGGTAGCACGGGGCTTTATGGGGCGGAAAGATGTTGTATTTTACGGCTGCAGATACTCGCTATTGTTCAGCTAGTTACCGGCGCATCCACCCCACTTTTTTGCTTTCCTGGCTCCCGCCCCCGACCAGTACCGCCGAGGGCCCCGTACGTAGGGTTCGGCCAACGGCCGGCGGCCCGCATTCTGTTCTTCTGTCCCCAATCCCACAACCATTCCCACCCACTTCCCACATGCGCAAAGTTGTTCTGTACATTGCCACCAGCCTCGATGGGTACATAGCCTCCCCCGATGGCTCGGTGGAGTGGCTACCCACGCCCCCACCCGGCGAAGACTATGGCTACGCTAATTTCCTGGCTACCGCCGATGCTACGCTGCTAGGCCGCGCCACCTACGAGCAGGTACTCACCTTTGGTGAGTGGCCCTACCCCACCTTAACCAACTACGTGTTTACGCGTCAGCCTCCGCGGGAAGCAGGCCACCCCTCCGTACAGTTTATCACCGAAGACCCAACCCGCTTTGTGCGGGAGTTGCGCCAACAGCCCGGCGGTACCATCTGGCTGATTGGGGGCAGCACGCTGGCTTCCCCGCTGCTGGCGGCCAGGTTGGTTGATGAACTGATGCTGTTTGTGGTGCCGCGGGTGCTGGGAGCCGGTATTCCGCTTTGGCGCCACCAAGACCACGCTCAGCCCCTGCACCTGCTGCGCAACCAAGCCTGGCCCGATGGTATGATGCTGCTGCACTACCGGCTGTCGGATTCGGCTGAGGCGGTCTAGTCTTCGCCCTTGTTGTTGAGAAAAACGGGATAGTTTCGCTGGTCGAACTATCCCGTTTTTATGTTTTCAGCTATCCGTTTTCTTCCCTTGCCCCTAGTACTTGTGGGTTTAGCATCAGGCGTACAGGCTCAACACACGTTGTCTGGCACGGTTGAGGATAACCAAGGCGTTGCAGTGCCCTTCGCTGTTGTGGAGCTACCCGGCCGTCAGCTGGGTGTGCAGGCCGATCAGCAGGGCCATTTTACTTTCGCCCTGCCAACTGGTCTCACTATCCATGATTCGCTGGCGGTGTCGGCCCTAGGGTACGCGCGCCGGCAGATGCCGGTACCTACTGCCGCTACCGTCCGACTGCAGTTGCAAGCGCTGGCTGTGGCCTTGGGCGAGGTGCGCGTGCGGCCCGGTACGCCGCAGTGGGTGGGCTTTGTAGGGGAGCCAAAGGGTTCGGGTTACGGGCAGAGCGGACTTTCCAAGGAGCAAAACACGGGTTGGCAGGTGGCTCGGTTATGCCAGCCGGTTACGGAAGGCTACCTCACCGCCGTACGCTTCTTTGTAAAGCCCAGTATACACGGCGGCAAAACCAGCGTGCAGGCTCCCTTCCGGGTGCGCGTGTACGCCCCTGATGGCCCTAACGGCGGCCCCGGCACCGATTTACTGACTACGACCGTGCTGGCCTCGGCCCCGCACAAGGGCTGGCTAACCGTAGACGTGAGCCGGTACGGTATCCGGTTTCCCAGCCAAGGCCTGTACATAGCCATGGAGTGGGTATACACCTCCGACGAATTCCTATTTCCTTACACCTATACTACCCCCAACTCGAAGGAGAAAAAGCAGGGCACGGCTTATGGGCAGTCGTTGGCGGCTTCTCTGCTCCTGCAAAGTCAGACGTGGTATTATACCATTGAACGAGGCTGGCTTAAATTTCAGAGCCGGGACCCCAGCGGCCAGCAACTTATCGGCGACGCGGCCATTCAGGCGCAATACGTACCGTGAAGCCGTTTTCCGGAAATGCTTATTACGCACCACGGCCGCCCCAGTAGTTGGGGCGGCCGTGTACTTTCAATTTGAAGTCAGAACGAATCTGTGCAATCAATTCATTCTGTGTGCATCTGTGATTAAAAGAGGCTGGGAGCAGTGGTTTTGAGTTGGGCAATGATGGTTTGACCACCTTTTACTTTCTCCCCAATCTGCACTTTCACTTCGGTATCAACCGGCACGAAAATATCCACGCGGGAGCCAAATTTGATGAAGCCGAACTCCTCGCCCTGGCTTACTTCGTCGCCCTCGTTCACGTACCACACAATGCGGCGGGCCATAGCCCCGGCAATCTGGCGGAAGAGCACAAACGGTCCGGCCTCCGACTCCACTACCACCGTGGTACGCTCGTTTTTGGTGCTGCTTTTAGGGTGCCAAGCCACCAGGTAATTGCCAGGATGGTACTTGAAGTAGCGCACAATGCCCGAAATAGGGTTGCGGGTAATGTGCACGTTAATCGGCGACATGAAGATGCTGATTTGCTTGCGCACATCGTCGAAGTATTCGGGCTCGTGCACGTCCTCAATTACTACCACCTTGCCGTCGGCGGGGGCAATCAGCAAGTCCTCGTGGGTAAAGAGGCGGCGGGCCGGGCTCCGGAAAAACTGGAGCAGTGTGAGGAATACGATGACGGAAATGCCAGCAAACACCTTGTTAAAACCGTCGTTCTCAGCATTATAGCGAAACAGCAGCAGGTTAGCAGCCAGCAGGGCCAGCAGCGTAAAGAATAGGATACGTCGTCCTTCTTTGTGGATCTTCATAAAGAGCTGATTTGCGCTGAATACGGAAAAACCAGGTATTCAGACGCTTTTTTCAGAAACAGAGGGCGGCCGCCAAATCGTTTCACTGGCAAAACGGCTGGCCGTAGTGCACAAAGATAGCCCGAGCCACCGGCCCGGGCTATCCTGCAAACAAATATAATGAGTCAGGGCATATGCCCTGTTACACTGCTGAGCTTTCTGCTTTTCTCCTAGAAGCCCCCGCGGAATTTGTAGGTCTGGGCTACTTTGTCGATGGCCACCACGTAGGCGGCAATACGCATCGGGATGTTGTACTTCTGGCTGGTAGCGTACACTTTCTCGAAGGCATCGGTCATGATGCGGTCGGCGCGCTCGGTTACCATTTCCTCGCTCCACTTGAAGCCCTGGCGGTTCTGCACCCACTCAAAGTAGGATACCGTTACCCCGCCCGAGTTAGCCAGGATATCGGGCACTACCATAATGCCTTTCTCGTTAATGATGGGGTCGGCGGAGGCCGAGGTGGGGCCGTTGGCGCCTTCCACAATCAGCTTGGCCTTAATATCGTGGGCGTTGTGCTCGGTAATGACGTCTTCCACGGCGGCGGGCACCAGCAGGTCCACGTCGGCGGTCAGCAGGTCGTCGGCGTTGTCCATAAGGGTAGCGCCAGTGAAGCCGTCGAGGCGGCCGCTATGCACGTTTTTGTACGCTACGGCCTCGTCGATGTTGATGCCGTTTTCGTTCCAGTACGCGCCCGATACGTCGGATACGCACTTGATTTTTACGCCCTGCTCACTCAGCAGCTTGGCAGCCCAGGAGCCCACGTTGCCAAAGCCCTGCACAGCGGCCGACGTTTGGGTGGGGTCCATGCCCAACTTCTTCATGGCGGCCAGCGCCGATACCATTACGCCGCGGCCGGTAGCCTCGGTGCGGCCCAACGAGCCGCCCATTACCAGGGGCTTGCCGGTTACTACGGCCGGGGAGGTAGCACCCACCGTTTTGCTGAATTCGTCCATCAGCCAAGCCATTTCGCGGGGGCCGGTGCCCATGTCGGGAGCCGGAATATCCCGGTCGGGACCGAATACGTCCTTCATAGCCAGGGTGTAGCCCCGGGTAAGGCGCTCAATCTCGCCGGCGCTCATTTTGGTTGGCTCACAGATGATACCGCCTTTGGCGCCACCGTAAGGAATGTCAACCACGGCGCACTTCCAGGTCATCCAGGCGGCCAGGGCCTTCACCTCATCCAGGTGCACATTCTTATCGTAGCGGATACCGCCTTTGCTGGGACCCAGGATGGTGTTGTGCACCACGCGGTAGCCTTCAAACACGCGCACTTTGCCATTGTCCATCGTCACGGGGATGTGCACGATAACCTGCTTATCAGGGGCTTTGAGTACGTCGTAGGTTTCTTCGTCGAGGCCGAGGATTTCAGTGGCCACGTTGAAGCGCGACATCATCGATTCCAGGGGGTTCTCGGCATCCACGCGGGGAGCCGGTTCTTTGTACACCGTGGTGGCAGCCATACGGAGGTGGGGGTTGGGTGGGTGAGAAATAAACTACGGCAGCTGAGCTGGTGGGCAACCTGGCTGCGCGCGGAAATTTTGGGTGGTCAAAGGTAAGCGGTTTACTGCATACACGGCCCGGCCGTTGCGCCGAAACCACTCCGCCAGTATACCAGGGCTAGCGACGTAGCAAACTCCGTGCGAAATGCCGGTGAGTTTGCTATTTTATTATTCGGTTTTCGCTATTCTTTGCAATACATTCGGGTGTTTACTGCCACAAAAAAATCGGGCAACTTCCCGTAGAAAGTTGCCCGATAGTCAGCGGATTACCCGTTTTGTAGCTCTAGCCCCACAGTAGCTGCAGCAAGGCCAGCACTGGCAGAATGAACAGGAAAGCATCGAACCGGTCGAGCAAGCCGCCGTGCCCAGGCATGATGCGGCCCGAGTCCTTTACGCCCACGCTGCGCTTGAGCATGGATTCGGCCAAATCACCGAGGGGACCGAAGACGGCTACTGCGCCGGCGGCTACCAGGCGGTAGGTCAGGGAGAGTTCCGGCAGCAGATAGCCCAGGGCCCAACCTACTGCCAGCGTCAGCAGGAAGCCGCCCACGGCGCCTTCCCAGGTTTTGCCGGGCGAGATTTTGGGGGCCAGCTTGTGCTTACCGAAAGTTTTGCCGGCCGCGTACGCCCCCGTATCAGAAGCCCACACCAGCAGCAGCAGCGCGAAGATGCGGCGGTAGTCGTAACCGGTTTCGGTGAAGGCCACCACGTTGAGCAGACTCATGGGCAGGCTCACATACAACAGGCCCAACAGTGCCACACCCACATTGGAAAACGGCGAAAAATCCTGCTGCTCCCGGGGCCAGGCCGCCATTTCCCGCAGGATGAGGATGACGGGCAGCAGTAGCAGAATGCCCATCAGGATGATGCCGGCCGAACGGGCATCACCTACTATGACATGCATGCCCTGACCGATGGAATCCGTAGTGTTGTTTACCACCACCACGCCCAGTACACCAGCAAAAATCAGCGCGCTAATTACCCCGCCTAACAATGCCGCCGGCTTGTAGCCCGCCTGCCGCATCATGCGGTAGAACTCCCAGAGCATGCGCATCTGCACGGCACCGAAGAACAGGGCAAACGTCCAGGCGCTGTACCACACACTACCCAGCAGGAGGGCGGCCCCAATTAGCCCGAAAATGATGCGCTGGGACAGATTGGACATGCCTGGCTTGTCGGCGGGTGGCTCGGTGGAAACGGTAGCGGGGGCGGGAGAGGTAGTCAAGAGAGAGGGACAGAGAGGTATAGGGAGGGGATTGGGCTAGCAGCGGCGGCTAGTTGGCTTTGGTAGCATCAACACCATCGTGACTGAGGGTGCGAGACGCCGCTGACGTGGGCGCCGCCGGCCGACTAACAGCCACGCCCCGGGCACCCAGCGTGTGCATTTCGGTGGGCAGCGCATCGGGGCGGGGGGCCTGGGTTTGCTGATAGAGGTACCACAGCCCGGCCGCACACAGCCCCAGCGAGGCAAGCACCCAGTACCAGGGCAGCGCCTCGGTGGAGTCAGGGTCGAAATCAGAGGAAGACCACTCGCGCTGCCGGGCGTAGAGCAACACCAGCTGAAAAGCATTCTGGGCGAAGTGGGCAGCTATAGGCACCAGAATATTGCGGCTCCACTCATACAGATACCCTAGTACCAAGCCCAATACAAACCGCGGCACAAAGCCCTCGAACTGCAGATGAATGGCGCTGAACACAATGGCCGTCAGCCAGACCCCCGTGTGACGGCCGGCCCACTGCACCAGGTTGCGCTGCAACACGCCCCGGAAAAACAGCTCCTCACTCACGGCCGGTATTACGGCCATTACCAGCACCGCCACCCCAAAGCGCAGGGGTGAGGAAAAGTTGGTGAGAATCTTCAGGATGGCATTGGCCTGCTCCTCCTTGGCTACGGCCCAGGCCGGCAAATCCCACCCGGCGTTCCAGGCAATGAGCACCGACATGGCCGGCAGGCTTGCCACAATAATGAGCCCGGCCAGCAACGGCCAGCCCACCGGCACCGGGCGGCTGGGCATAAAGTAATCGGCGAGCTTGTTACCAGTAAGAGCCGCCAAAGCCAGGGCCGCGCCGCCCAGCCCGCCCAGCAGCAACACGCCCTGGCTCAGCATGGATACGCCCCAGCCATTCGGGTAGTCGGCGGGGCGCTGGGTTACGTTGCCCATATCCTGCATGCCCACCCCAAAAAACAGGTAGTTGAGCACCATCACCAGGAAACTGGCTACGCAGAACGTGGCCACTAGTAGCACCATCAACAGCCCCAGGTTGGCGAAGGGATGTAATCGGCTGGAGACGAAACCTTTCATTGGATTTAGTGCTTAGTGCTTGGATTTTAGTGCTTAGCGGCGGATAAACGAGTGTGGGCTTCCCCGCTACACCACCTACGCACCAGGCACTAGCTGCCGGGCACTAAATCCTATGTCGTAAATTTGCGCAAAATACTAGAATAGACTGCCGTGGTCCACATCCGTAACATTGCCCTGCCCGATTTCCCGCTTTTGCTCGCGCCCATGGAGGACGTGTCGGACCCACCCTTCCGGGCCGTGTGCAAGCAGGGCGGGGCCGATTTGATGTACACCGAGTTTATTTCCTCGGAAGGCCTGATCCGGGCGGCCGCCAAAAGCCGGCAGAAGCTGGACGTGTTCGACTACGAGCGGCCCATCGGCATTCAGCTGTTTGGCTCCGATGTGGAGACGATGGGTGAGTGCGCCCGTATCAGCACCGAAGCCGGCCCCGACCTCATCGACATCAACTACGGCTGCCCGGTGAAGCAGGTAGCCTGCCGGGGTGCCGGCGCGGCCCTGCTCCGCGACATTCCTAAAATGGTGGAAATGACCGCCGCCGTGGTGAAGAGCACTCACCTGCCCGTGACCGTGAAAACCCGGCTGGGCTGGGACGACTCGACCAAGAATGTGGAGGATGTAGCCGAACGCCTGCAGGATATTGGCATTGAGGCGCTTACCGTGCACGGCCGCACCCGCGTGCAGATGTACAAGGGCGAGGCCGACTGGGACCTGATTGGCCGCATCAAGAACAACCCCCGCATCAAAATTCCCATCTTCGGCAACGGTGATATTGATTCGCCCCAAAAAGCCGTAGAGTACAAAAACCGCTACGGCGTAGACGGCGTGATGATTGGCCGCGCCGCCATTGGCTACCCCTGGATTTTCCGGGAGGTGAAGCACTACGCCGCTACCGGCGAGCTACTGCCCCCACCCACCGTGGAGGAGCGGGTACAGGCCTGCCGCATGCACTTCGAGAAAAGCCTGGAGTGGAAGGGGCCCCGGGCCGGCGTGTTTGAGATGCGCCGCCACTACGCCCAGTACTTCCGGGGCCTGGAAGGGGCCCGCCAGTGGCGCACCCGCCTCGTGGACAGCAACGACCCGCTGGAAATCCACGCCATCATGGACGAAATCATTGCCGCCGAGCCGGTTTTGGTGGGGTAGCTTATCGGTTGTCGTTGAGCGTCATGCTGAGCTTGCCGAAGCATCTCTATCGAAGCTAATTAAAGAAGTTAGCACTGCGGTAGAGATGCTTCGGCAAGCTCAGCATGACGTTCTTATTTCCCTTTTTCTCCCGTTCTACTCATTATTCCACCTACTATGCCCATTGATACCCCCGCGCCAGCCGTTACGGCCGCCCCCGAGAACCCGCCCGCAGCGCCAGCGCCCCCGCACCGGGTGCCAGCCTCGGCCTGGGGGCTGCTGGTGCTGCTGGCTACCATCTGGAGCACCTCCTTTATCCTGATGAAGAAGGGGCTGGTGGTATTCTCGGCGGTGGAACTGGGGGCTACCCGCGTAACCGTAGCCGCTCTGATTTTGCTACCATTTGCTTTACGCCACGTGCGGCAAGTGGAGCAGAGCCGGTTTAAGTGGTTGCTGCTGACCGGGGTGATTGGTACATTGTTGCCCGCCTTCCTGTTTGCTTACGCCGAGACCAAAATGGCCTCGGGACTGGCCGGGGTCCTCAATGCCCTCACCGTAGCTTTCACCCTGCTGATGGGCGCGCTATTTTTCGGACAGCGGATTACGGGGCTGCGGCTGGCGGGTATTGGCGTGGGGCTGCTGGGTACCGTGGTGCTCATTGCGGTAGGTGGCAGCGGCGGTACGGCCACGCCCACCGGCGAGGGCAATGCCTGGTACGGGCTCTACATCGTGCTGGCTACCATGGGCTACGGTGTCAGCATCAACATGATCAAGCACCACTTCCAGGGTATTCCGGCGGTGGCGGTTACGGCCCTGCTGCTCATGCTCATTGGGGGCCCGGCCCTGCTATATCTGCTGCTGGGCACCGAGTTTCTGTACAAGCTCCAGCAGGTGCCCGGTGCCTGGGCAGCCTTCGGCTACATTGCCCTGCTGGCCACCATGAGCACGGCCGTGGCCATGATTCTGTTCAACAAGCTCATTCAGCAGTCTACGGCCCTGTTTGCCTCTTCCAACACCTACCTGGTACCCGTTATGGCTCTGGCCTGGGGCGTGCTGGATGGGGAAATTATCAACGCTTGGCACCTGCTGGGCATGGGCATCATTCTGCTCAGTGTGTTCATCATCAACCGGGCGAAGTAGTTCTGCCTACCTATACGCCAGGCTGTGTTAGACAGTATAAAGTCATACTTACAGTACGACCGTCATGCAGAGCGCAGCATCTTGCGTGCTGACGTTACAACAGTAATCCAACGTCAGCACGCGAGATGCTGCGCTCTGCATGACGGACTTTTTGGATACTGTTCATACAGCCAAGTGTCTGTTGCGCAGAACCGGTGCAGGCACCTTACAATCAGAAAGCGGCCAGCACCCCGAACTGCACCCATTTATGAGTGCGGGCTCCGGTGAATTCCGGGGATATCCATACGGCCGAAGCCGTGAGACGTAGGCCCGCGTAGCCCAGGCCCACGGTGCCGGTGCCCTTGGCTACTGCGCGCCGTACGGCCGAGGCAGGCAGGGTGTACGGGTTGTCGGAGCGAAGCAGGCCGCCTTGCAGGGTAGCGTTGTAGCCCACAAGGCGGCCTTCCAGCTGAGCTTCGGTGTAGAGCTGTACGCGCCGCTGCCCGGGCTGGCGGCTCACGCCCAGGTTGCTGAAATAGGGCTGCAGCAACCCCGCCCGCAGCCGGGCGCCGGCCCCGGCGTGGGTGTAGAGCGTGCCCAGCGCGGCATTTACGTCGCCTATCAACTCAGCAGCGCGGCCCAGGGCCAGCATCTGCTTTTCCAACCGCGCCTCGTAGCCCAGCACCACGTCGTTACGGATTTGGTAGTCCCAGCCCCTCGGGGTGGGTGCGCCCAGCCACTCGTGCAAAGTGGTTTGGAAGCCCTTGGCCCCGGCCGCCGGCCCGATGAACCCCAGGTTCAGGGCGGTGGTGAGGCGGTAGCGGCGGGCGGGTTGGTTGGCCACCCGGAACAGGCTGGCATACCAGTAAGAAGCATAAGGCCGGTCACCGACCCGAATAAATGGGTCCTGAATTCGCAAAGGCGTGAACCCATCGTAATGCAGCCGGACGCCGTGGTAGCGGGTGCTGCCCACCGGCACCGGGCCCAGCAGGCGGTTTACGGGCGAATGACGCAAAGCGGGCAGCACTACGCCCCCGGTCATACCCTGGGTGAAGTAGTAATCGGTGCGGAAAAAGGCGTCGTTGGCGAAGGTGTAGAACAGCAGGCGGTCAGGGCTGGTTTGGGCGCTATCGGGGCGCTGGGCGCGGGCAAATTCAGCTGCGAACAGGAAAATCAGCAGAAGCAAGGTGCGCATTGGCAGGAATACTTTCCGCTACCTACGCATCAACCTCCGGTGCGGCTTTCCGGACGAGTATAGAAGCGCATATTCGTGTCTCTTCAGCGAAACCACCGGCACGGTGCCCATTAAACAACGTCGCGCGTTTCTACCCCTATTTCAACTCTTTTCGGGTAGGTAGGGCCAGCGGTGAAACCGCTCGGGCAGGTTCAGGCGTTGCGGGTGCGCCAGCAGATAGGCTTGCACGCGGCTTAGCTCGGCGGTATCCAGTATCGGCAGCTCGTGAAAGCCGGTTTGCCAGAAATCGGCTTCGGGCGGGAGCTGCCCGCGCAGCAGGCGGCGGGCCTGGGTGGCGGTGCGCTGGTGCAGCAGCTCTACAGCCTTATAGAGCGAGAGGCCCGAGCCAGCCGGCAGGTGTAGTAAGGCGTGCAGGTGGTTGGGCAGCAACACGAAGCACGGCACCCGCAGGCCCTGCTCTTCCAGCATCAGCAACTCCCCGGCAATGGTTTCGGCCAGCTTTTCTTTGGCAAGATAATCCGGCCCCACGTTGCGGGCGTCCAGCAGAGCATCAAAGCCCACGAAAAACTGCTTCTCGGCGCGGCGGTGGGCTTCCGGGGAGGGGGCGGCCTGCTGGGCGGCTACGCGCTGGGCATGCAGGTCCCGGCCGGCCCGCGCCGGGATGGAGCCGGCTAGGCGCAAAGTGAGCAGGATGGTTTCACCTTCAGATGGGAGCATACGGTGTTAGCCCGCAGAGGGCGCAAAGGTTGACGCGGAGGGCGAGGATGCCGTTCTAGCCGGCTGGTTTCAATATCCCATTGACTTCCACCAACTCGCCCCGCTCCAATAACCCGGCCAGCACCGGTTCCAGTTGCTGGCGCATTTCCTCGCTGAGGCGGGCGAAGCCGAGCAGCCGCACGGCTGGCAGAAACACTGCCTCCCGGGGCAGCGCAAAGCTTTGCTCTACCACGATGCGCAGGGCCAGAGCCAGTTCCTCAGGAGCCACGAACGTGAGTTTGCGGGAAATGGCAGGCAGCTGGCTTCGGTCGCGCAGCGTCGGTTGCTGCATGGCCGGGGCCCAGAGGAAGTCGCCTTCGCGGCGCAGATAGTGCAGGTTCAGGGCCAGCAGGGCCGCATCCCGACCCACCTTGCGCAGGCGGGCCCCTACCTGACTGGCCCCGCTGGCATTGGCCAGCCGGCGGGTGGCTTCCTCCATGTGAATGGGACTTTCCACGGTCACTACCACGTTCAGCCAGTTCACCACCTGGCCCAGGCTGTACTGGTGCAGCTCCTGCTGCCGGATGGTATCGGGCAGCAGTGCCACCTGGTAGGGCACCACGGCGGGGTTGACGTCGGGGGCCACAGGCTCCTCGCGTTCCAGCTCAGCGGGTTCGGGTAGCAGCAGTTCCTCCGGCTCGTCGGGCTCATCGAGGGCGGCCAGGCGGCGGGCTTCTTCGATGGCCTGCACGGCCCGCTCGGTTTCGCGCGCCGGGTCCCGAAACCAGTCGGTGCTCCATATGCGGTGCAGCCGCCAGCCCACGGCCTCCAACACCTGCTGCCGCAGCCGGTCCCGGTCGCGGGCCGAGCGGGCCGAGTGGTACATGGCCCCGTCGCACTCAATGCCCAGCACGTAGCGGCCCGGCTGGTCGGGGTCCACTACAGCCAGGTCAATGTAGAAGCCCTGGCTGCCGATCTGGGGGCGCAGCTGGTAGCCGCGGGCCGTGAGGGCGCGGCACACGGCCTCCTCAAACGGCGACTCCATGTCGCGGCCGGTTTCCTCGTTCTGGTTGAGGCGGCCGTGCTGGGCGAAGTTGAGAAAGGTTTTGAGGGCGGCCACACCCCGGGCGCGGGTGCGGCTCAGGTCCAGGTCGTCGGCGGTGAGGTTGGTGAAGACTTCGCAGCGCTGCTTGGCGCGGGTAATCAGCACGTTGAGGCGCCGCTCGCCACCCTCCCCGTTCAGCGGCCCGAAGCTCATGCTCAGGTAGCCTTCCCGGGTGCGGCCGTAGCCGATGCTGATCAGAATCACGTCCCGCTCGTCGCCCTGCACGTTTTCCAGGTTCTTGATGAAGAACGGCTCGTGGCGGTGGGCGGCGAAAAAGGCCTCGGTTTCGGGGTGCTGGCGGCGCAGCACTTCCAGCGCATCCTGAATAGCCTGGCGTTGCACCGTGCTGAAGGCCACCACCCCCAGTGTGAGCCGGGGCGTAGTGCGGGCGTGGTGCAGTACCGCCGCCGCCACCGCCTGCGCCTCCTGCGGATTGGTGCGCGTGGTGCCCCGCTCGTAGTAGGTTTCGGGCAGATGATGGTACACCAGCCCTAGCTGCCCTTTGCCGCCGGGGCTCGGGAAAATCACCAGCTTATCCTCGTAAAACAGGTGATTTGAAGCCGCAATCAGTGACTGATGCAGACTGCGGTAGTGCCAGCGCAGCATCCGCTCGGGCATCTGCCGGGCCTTGCACAGCTCCAGAATGCTCTGGATGTCAGCCGTTACATTTTCATCGTCGGCCGCCTCGCCGGTGCCGGTCAGGGAGTCGAAGAAGGAGGTGGGCGGCAGCTGCTTGGAATCACCCACTACCACCAGCCGCTTGCCCCGCGCCACCGCGCCCAGCGCATCCACCGGCTTCACCTGCGAGGCTTCATCGAACACCACGAGGTCGAACTCCACCGCGCCGGGCGGCAAAAAGCCGGCCACCGACAGCGGCGACATCATAAATACCGGCTTGATGGCCTGCACCACCCGCCCGGCCCGCTGCATGAGCTGGCGGATGGGCAGGTGGCGGGTTTTCTTGGCGAATTCATGTTTAAGACTACCCATCTGGCCGCCGGCCGTGGGCAGCAGCGGGTTGGGCAGGTTATCAAAGTGCCGCGTCATGGCGCGGGCGCGGTTGTGAAGCAGGCTGGCCCGGTCGGCGGCGCGGAACTGAGCGGCTACGTCCTCGTGCCCGGCCCGCTCGAACTGCGGCAAGGCCGGAAACTGCGTGTAGGCCAGCCGCTGCAAATATTCCAGCCAGGTTTGCCGCACCGCCGCCACCAGGTAGCGCGGGGCTTCGGGCCAGGTTTCAGCCAAGGGTAATAACTCCGGCCGGCCCTCGATGCGCACCACAGCGGCCACGTTGTTCCACTCCAGCGCCATCTGCAAGGCCGGCACATCCGCCGCCCAGGCAGCCAGCAACCCGGCCTGCACCGGCAACGGCTGCGCCACCAGCGGCCCGGCCTCCCCGAAACGAAGGGTTTCATCCAGCGCCAGCGCCTCCACCACGGCCGACACCGTGCGCTGTTGCTCGGCCAGGGCAGTTTCTACGGCTTGCGCGGCGGCAACCAGAGCAGCAGGCAGCGGCGTGGCAGCCACCCAGGCGCGTAACAGCTCCTTTTGGGAGTCGAAGGGTTGCCGCGTCCAATCAGTAGCCAAGCCGAATGAGAAAGCGCCGGGCACGGCCTGCCAGATAGCCTGTTCCGCCTGCTTCACCTGCTGCAAAGCAGCGGAACAGGCCGCCACCTGCGCGGCAATAGTATCGGCGCGGGGCGTAGCGGCTGCCCAGGCCACCAGGGCAGCGGCCTGCGCGGCAAACGGCTCTTCCAACAACTTATCAGTCAGACTGTGCGGCTGTTGCCCGGAAGTTTGGCAGGCGGCTACGGCAGCTTGCATGGCCTGTTGGTGCCGGGGCAGAGCGGCTTTCAGGGACGTGAGAGGTGCAGCTAAAGCGGCGGCTTCCGGGCTGGTAGCCAGGTAGGGCAGAATGGCGGCGGGCAGGCGCTGTTGGGCTAGTAGCTGGTGCGTGTGGGTGAGGTAGTCGGCGGCGCGCAGCAAAGCGGGCCAGTCGGAGGCCTCGGCCTGCCAGCCTGCGCCAAAAAGCCGACCGGCCAACGTGCTGATTTCTTGCAACGTCCGGGCGTGGCGGGCAGCCGCGTGGATGTCATCAATAACGGCCATAACTTCCGCCGCCGCACCGGGCAGAGGCTGCCGCCACAACTGCTGCAACCGGCGGCGGGCCCGGCGGTAGTCGCCGCTCAGAAAGCGCCACCACTTGCTGCCGGTAGTCAGCAGCACGGCCCGCTCGGCAGCCAGATCCTGCCCCCAGGCTTCGGGCAGCAGCGTGGGCGCGTGGCGCTGGCGCAGGTTGTCGAGGGTAACGGCGGCCTGGTGCGCGGCGGGCAAAGGGCTGTTGGGCTGCTGCCAAAACGCATCGGCTACGGCCACGCCGGGCAAGGGCGGAGCCAAGGCGGCGTGCTCGGCCAGGGGCAGCAGCGCGGCGGCCGTAGCGTAGTCGGGCGGGGTGGGTACGCCCAGCAGCCGGGCCAACTCATCAGCCGCCGTCTGCACCGCTCCAACGGCCGCCTCAGCCTCACCCGAATGCGCTATCAATGCTTCGCCGTGCCGCTGCCGGGCTAGATTTATCAGGTTTTCAGCGGTGGGCAGGTCCGTAGGCTCCGGGGTCTGGAGCAAACGGGCTAACTCTGAAGCGGCAGCCTGCAACGCCTCCACCGCAGCCTCGGCTGCTACCTGGTGGGCGGCTTCGGCTTCCCGCTGGGCCTGTACTGCCATGGGCCGCAACGCCACTACGGCAGCGGCATCAGGCGGCGCGGGCACGCCCAGTAGTGCGGCCTGCGCGACGCTGGTATGCACTAAGTTATCCACGGCCTGCCGGGCGGCGGCTAGTTTGGCGACCAACTCCTCCTGGTCGGGGGGCAGCAGCATGGTGAGGCCGGAACCCCAGAACAGCAGCTGCGGGGGCGGGCCGATTTTCTGCAAGGTGGCCTGGAGGCGGCCAGCCAGCACCTCGGCGCGGGTAGCGTCGGCATCGGTCCAGGTGGCGAGGTCGGCGAAGGGCGGGCGGGGCAACGACTGCGCGCCCACCTCCTCCCGCAACGCCAGCAGGGCTCCGGCCACCTGCTGGGCTGTGCGGCGGCTGCGGCCCAGGGGCGCATTCACGGCCAGGGCGTAGCGGTTCAGCTGCTCACGCAGCGGCGGCAGCTGGGCAATCTGCTCATCCAGCATGGTGGATGCGGCGGGGCGGCCCAGCGCCAGGGTGGCGCGCAGTTCATCATGGAGGCTTTTTTTATTGGCTTTGTTGCTGTGCAGCTCCAGACAGGCCGCGCCCAGTCCCAGGGCGTCGAGGCGGCGCTTCACCACTTCCAGCGCCGCCATTTTCTCGGCCACGAATAGCACCTTTTTGCCCGCTCCGATGGCCTCAGCCAGCAGGTTGGCAATGGTCTGCGACTTCCCAGTGCCGGGCGGACCCTGAATCACGAGGTTGCGGCCTTCCTGCACGGCCAGCAGCGCCAGCAGTTGGGAGGAGTCGGCATCCAGTACCTGGTGCAGCTCGTGAGCCGGGCTGTCGGTATCCAGAAACGAGCCTTCGCCCACGCTGGGCGGCGCATCATCGAAGCCGGCTTCCTGGTCGAGCAAAGAGCGGATGGCCGGGTGCGTCAGCAGCTCGGAGGCACCGTTGGCCGTGGTGGGCCAAGTCGCGGGGTCCAGGTCCCGGTAGAGCATCAGCTTGCTGAAGGAGAAGAATCCCAGGGCAATGGCATCGGCTTCCACGCGCCAGCGGCTGCGGCCGGCCAGCGCCTCCCGTACGGCCTCAAAATACGCTGGCAGCGGCTGGTTATCGGGGTCAGGCAAGGGCAGCAGGATACCGAAATCAGCCTTCAGACGGGCTTGGAGGCTTAAGTTGCCTTCCACCTCGGCCCCCGAATAGGTGAGCTTGAACCGCTCGGCCACGGTGCCGCGCTCCAGCACTACGGGCACCAGCACCAGCGGCGCTTTGCGCGGCTCCGGGCTGCTTTCGGCCTCGTACCAGCTGAGTTGGCCCAGGGCCAGGTAGAGGATGTTGACCCCGGTTTCCTCCAGGCTGGTGCGGGCCGTATAGTAGGTGTTGAGCAGGCGGGTTTCCAGGCGGGCCAGCGGCTCGGCAGTTTGTAGCTTGTTATCGGTCAGTGAGGCTTTTTGCTCGGCCTCCGACAGCGCCACGGGCGGATGCTCTTCCAGATAATCCTCCAGCGTTGAAGCCGCTTCCGGAACCGGTTCGCCAGGGGCAGGGGCCATTTCCGGAGCCGCAGCCAGTTCGGGTGTTGTGCCTGGCTGCAGCCGGGGCGCGGTTTCAGTGGCGGGCTTGTTCCGGGCCGGCTCGGGGGCGGCTGAGAAGTACATGGTTTTGCCCTGGCGCACCAGAATATCGAGCACCTGCGCCGATTCCTCGCGCACTACTGCCACGCCCTGGGCCTTAGAGAGGCGGAAGTTGAGCAGTGGATTGCGCATCCCCAGATCCAGCAGCTCCTGGCGGGAGGCTTCGAGGCGGGAGGCGAGGGCAGCAGCAACGGCTGAATCGGTAACGAACTCCATACTAACAGGCTAGGCAGGCGGGCAGCATGTTGCCCAGCATCAAGTATAGGACTACGCCCCGTAAGGCGCAAGCAAAAGCCCGGCACCCCAGCAGATTTACCGTGGCACCGGGCTTTTGCTTGCACTTCCGGCAAACGGTGACTAGTGGGCAGCTTTCCGCAGCCCCAGCTTGCTGTGTTTGTAGCCGTAGTTGAAGTACAGCGCCAGCCCAATAATCAGCCAGCCGAAGAACAGCAGCCAGTTGTTGATGCCCAGCTGCGTCATCAAGTAGAGGTTGGTCAGTAGCCCCAGCACCGGCAGCAGGCTCAGCTTTTTGCGGAACGACAGCCAGGCCAGCGCCAGGCAGAACACGAAGAACACCAGCATTGGGATGTAGTGGCGGGCTTCCTCATAGCCACTGCCTAGGGCCGCCGTAAACTCGCTGATACCAGCTTGGTTGTACAGCAGCAGCAGTACCGCCCCTACCAGCAACACCAGCGGCACCAGAAACTGCCCGTTGATGTAGGGCACCTTGAAGCGGGCGTCGCTCTGGCCAAGGGGGTCGATGATGAGGATGCCGCCGCACACCAGGGCAAAGGCAAACAGCGTCCCGATGGAGGTCAGGTCAATCACCAAATCCATGTTGAGCAGCATAGCCGGCACGCCCACAAAAAAGCCCGTCACGATGGTGCTGAACGAGGGCGTATGGAACTTGGGATGCACCCGGGAAAACACCGGCGGCAGCAGTCCGTCGCGGCTCATGGTCATCCAGATGCGGGGCTGCCCAATCTGGAACACCAGCAGTACCGAGGCCATAGCCAGCACCGCCGACACGGCCACCACGCCGCCCAGCCATTTCACGCCTACTTTGTTGAACACGTAGGCCAACGGGTCGCCCACGGCCAGCTCCTTATAGTTCACCATACCGGTAAGTACCAGTGTGATGATTACGTAGAGGATAGTGCAGATAATGAGGGCGTAAATCATGGCCCGGGGCAGGTCGCGCTGGGGATTTTTACACTCCTCGGCCGTTGTCGAAATGGCATCGAAACCGATGTAGGCAAAGAACACCGCCGACACGCCTTTCAGCACCCCGCCAATGCCGTTGGGGGCGAAGGGGCTCCAGTTTTCGGGCTGCACGTAGAACGCACCCACCAGAATCACCACGGCTACTACCACCAGCTTCAGGGCCACCAGCAGGTTGCTGGCGTTCTTGCTTTCCTTGATGCCCACGTACACCAAGGCCGTAATAGCCAGCGTGATAAGTCCGGCCGGCAGATCCAGCACCAGCCGCAGACCGCCACCCAGTTCAGGAGCGGCGCTCCAGGCGTTGTAGCCTTCCAGTTGGGCCGCCGAGGCATCGGTGAGGGGCTTGCCGGCCTCCATGAGCGCCAGCACTTCGTTGTAGTATTTGTGGGCGCTCTGCATACCCATAGTCAGCCAGATGGGCAGGTTAATACCGACCCCGCTCAGGAGCCCGGTAAAGTAATCCGACCAGCTGATGGCCACCACGATATTACCCACGGCATACTCCATAATCAGCGCCCAGCCAATAATCCAGGCGGCCAGCTCCCCGAAGGAGGCGTAGGCGTAGGTGTAGGCCGAACCCGATACGGGAATGGTGGCGGCAAACTGGGCGTAGCAGAGGGCTGAGAAGGCGCAGGCAATGGCCGTAAACACGAACAGCAACGACACGGCCGGCCCCCCATCGTGGGAGGCGTTGCCGATGGTGCTGAAAATACCGGCCCCAATTACGGCGGCAATGCCCAGGGCTGTCAGGTCGCGGACGGTGAGGTGGCGCTCCAGGCCGCCGTGGCTGTGGCCGTCGGCGTCGGCGGGCGGGTTGTGCAGGATGTCGTCGAGGCTCTTGCGGCGGAACAAACCGGTGGAGCGGGAAGGGGGAAGCGGAGTAGACAAGGCGTTGGGAGGGGTTGAAAGAGGGGCAAAAGATACAGAATAATGCCGGCGGCTGCACGTTACCCCCGCCGCTCCCTATCTTCCGGCCATGGCAACCCGCGTTTCTCTACCTGCACCCTGCCCGGCTTCTTGGGCCGATATGACGCCCGCTCCCGGCGGCCGTCACTGCGCCGCTTGCAACAAAGTAGTCGTGGATTTCACCTCGATGACCACCGCCGAGGTGGTAGCCTACCTGCAGCGCCATCCTTACGCCTGCGGTAAATTCAGCCCCGCCCATACCAATCCTATTTCCAGTTGGGCACCGTGGTTGGCAGCAGCTATGCTGTCCTTATCAGCCTGCGAATAAAGTCCAACAACTAGCTTAACATTGCCAGCTAAGCAGACAGTCGTACACCAGGATTCTATTTTGGTACGCGGCAAAGTAGTGGACAGGCAGAGCGGTCGGCCCTTGGTGCATGCCATCATTATCAGTGAGCTGGACACCACCTTGTACACCCGCACTATTGCCGACGGCACTTTTGCTCTGGTGTTACCCAACGCCTTACGCGGCACTCAACTGGTAGCGGCTCAACCCATACCAAGCAACTTACGCCCCGATGACCCCGAGCCTGGTTTGTACATTCCCCGCTACTTTTCTGCGGAAGAAAGTATGCCTACTATAATTCAGTTGCGCAACCCGGGGCCCATGATTGGTCAGCCGACTCTGGAACCGCAGGAAAACTACTCGCCGGCTGTTATGCCACGAATTATACATTTAGGCCCGCCCCCACCGCCGCCTAAACTTTCTCACTAACTTATTTCAGGCTATTGCGTGTGGAATTCGGCTTCGCGTGGCATCAGACCATTCCAACCTCAGCCCACTGCCATGCCCCGCGCCCTCACTGTTGCTATTCCCCAGCCCTGCCACGAAAACTGGGCTACCATGACGCCCGCCGTTCAGGGCCGCCACTGCGCCGCCTGCGACAAAGTAGTGGTGGATTTCACCCGCATGACCGACGCCGAAGTAGTAGCCTACCTCACCCAAACCAGCGGCCAAAGCTGCGGCCGGTTCCGGGCGGAACAATTGCAACGGCCCCTCCGAATGGCTACCGAAGCACTGGTTTCGCGGCGTTGGCTGGCTGCTGCACTGGCGTTGTTGGGTACCGCCGGCCCGGCTATGGCGCAAAGCAAGCTGCCTGCTTTGCAGGAGCAGCGGATGCTGGTGGGCGAGCCGGTGGCTCCTACTTCCATTTCTCCTGACCGGGTTATTCGGGGAAGGGTGATAGATGCGGCTACGGGCGAAGGACTACCGGGCGTCACGGTGTTGCTGAAGGGTAGCTATGTACGGATAGATACTCAAGCTGATGGCTCATTCGAATTGACATTGCCTGAGTGGGATAATCAGGAATCAATGCTCATATTCTCAATAGTTGGTTTCGACACAAAGGAACATACAATCAGAAGCTTACAACCTGCAGACAATTTTATCAAGGTGCGATTGAATCCTGATGTTAAAGGTTGGCCAGTTGTAATCCAAACAGCAGCTCCGCGCGGCCTGTGGCAGCGGCTGACGGGACTGTTGCGGCGGTAACAAGTCGGCGAGCAACGGCCTGAACCAACAATACAGATGAGCTTTTCACGTGTAACTACGTTGCATTTACCGATTCCCCCAGTACCTTTGCCGCTCATCAACTGAGGCGGTGAAGCGTGCTGAATAAGCGTAAACTGGTTGCCTGGTGGCTGTTGCTGCTGTTACTGCGGGTGCTCACGCCCGAGGCGGCCGTGTTGCGCACGCACTTTCACCAGCACACCGACGACACCGTTACCGGGCGGTATGCCGCTCAGGTAGGGGCCAAAGCCGTTCTTTCGGCCGAGCACCAGCACTGCCAGACGGAGCACCTGTTTGATGCGCCATTCCAGCCGGCTGCGCCGGTTGTACTGCCCGCACCTTTGGAATTGCGGGCGTATGCTGTGTACCGGCCGCAGGCCCCCGTGTGCCGGGCCTCGCACCTGCTGGATGGGGCCTCCTTGCGCGGTCCGCCCGCCAGCCGGGCTTAACCGGCGCCAATCCACTTTCCGGCTTACTCATGCTCGGCTCCTGGCTTATTGCCTGCGGCGCCAGCACAGTCTATCGTTTCGGGTAGCTGGTGCTCCGGCATATTGGGCGTAGCCGCTCATGGGCTGCTACTCTGCTGATTGCGCGGCTTGGATTTCGGCCATTGGGCCGTTGCGCGCCTGCGCTTTGCTGCCTACTGCGGCGCTCCTCCTCTCACCTTCCTGACTTCAACCCGCCCGCTGGCTTTGCGGCTCTGGGCCTGGGTACGCGCTTTTTTTCATGCAACGACTACTAGCTTGTCTGCTGCTGCTCTGGCCTTTGCTGGGGGCGGCGCAGTTTTCCACGGGCCACATTGATGGGCACGTAAACGGCCCCAACGGCCACGGCCTCGAAGCCATTTCGGTGGTGGAAACCTCCGGCCGCTTCTCGGCTTTTACGGGGGCCGACGGGCACTTCTCCCTCACCCTGCCGCTGGGCGAATACACGCTTATTACCCGCAGCCTGAGCTATCAGGAGCAGCGCCGCGCGGTGGTACTGACCACTGAAACACCCACGCTGACGGTAGATTTCACCCTGCAGCCCACTACCACCGCGTTGCAGGAAGTAGAGGTGCTGGGCCGCACCGAGAAAACCTACAAGAGCGACTACAGCTTTGTGGGCACGCGCACGGCCACCGAGCTCATTGACGTGCCGCAGTCCATATCCACGGTGACCAAGGAACTGATGGAGGACCGGCAGGCGCTGCGCCTCACCGAAACGGTGAAGAACGTGGCCGGCGTCAGCCAGTACTCGCACTACGACGACTTTACGATTCGAGGGTTCCGCAACGGTTACGAGAGTGGTTTCCGGCTGCTGAATGGGTTGCGCTCGGGCTTTAGCTTCGGCAACGCGTTTACCCAGGCGCCGCTGACGGTGAACCTAGAGCGGGTGGAAGTGCTGAAAGGGCCCGGCGCGGCCATGTTTGGCGACATCAACCCCGGCGGCACCATCAACATGGTGACGAAGAAGCCCTTGCAGACCGACCGCAAGGCCCTCACGTTTTCCACGGGCAGCTTCAACACCACCCGCGTCACTGCCGACTTCACCGGCCCGCTCACCGAGCAGAAAAACGTGCTCTACCGCTTCAACGCGGGCTACGAGAAGAGCAACACGTTCCGCGACGTGAACGATACCCGCTCCCTGATGCTGGCGCCCACCGTGACGTTCTTGGTGTCGGATAAAACCACGCTCAACGCCGAACTGGTGTACACGGCCATTGATGGCTACCTTGACCGGGGCCTGCCCATTAAAAGCAACAACCTGTACGGGGTGCCCCGCTCCTTCACGCTGAGCCAGCCGAGCGACTATTTCCGCACGAAGACCTACTACCTCAACGCCTCGCTCAACCACCGCTTCACCGACTGGCTCTCGTTCAACGCATCCTACCTGGATTTCACTTTCAACGAGAACCTGAGTGAGCACCGCACGCTCAACTCCTACGATAACTCGGACCCCAGCAAGCCCACCAACTCGGTGATGAACCTGCGCTACTTTGACCGCCGCGCCGAGGAGTACACCAAGAACCTGTCGACCTACTTCGTGCTCAACCGCAGCACCGGCTCGGTGGCCCACAAAGTGGTGGCAGGGGCCGATTATATCCGCTTCAACACTGACAAGGAAAGCGCCATGTTTGAGGCGCGGCAGCGGGTGGTAACCAGCGTGAGCAACGGCGTGGTCGGCCAGCGCGTGGTGCCGCTGCAACTCGATTTGAACAACCCCAGCTACGAAATCCGGGACCCGAGCACCTACGTGCGGCGGCCCACCCCGGCGTTTTTCCTTGACTACATCAACGCCGTGTACCACACCACCGGCCTGTATGTGCAGGACCAGCTGGCGGTAACGCCCCGCCTGGGGCTGCTGCTGGGGGCGCGCTACGAGCTGTTTGCCGATGAGCGGGACTACGGCGACGGCTCGACGAACATTCCCCAGACCAAGTTTCTGCCCCGGGCGGGCCTCACCTTCGCTTTGCGCGACAACCTGAATTACTTTGCCAGCTACAGCGCCGGCTTCCGGCCGCTGCGGCCCGAGCTGATTCGCTTCCCGGAGCGCTACGGCCGCTCGGAGCCTTTCAGCCCGGAAACCAGCTACCAGCTGGAAACCGGCCTGAAAGGGGAGTTTTTCCAGAAGGCGCTGTTTGCTACCGTGGCCGCCTACCAGATTGAGCGCCGTAACCAGCTGGTGGCTACCGGTGCCCTCACGGCCGAGGGAGCCGCCATTTACCGCCAGAACCAGGCCCGCTCGCGCGGGGTAGAGGTGGAGCTGACGGGCAACATCCTGCCCAATTTCAGCCTGAACACCAGCTATGCCTTCAACCACACGGAGGTAACCAAAGCCGACCTCGCGGCCGAGCAGGGCCAACCCCTGGCCAACGCCCCCCGCAACTCGGGCGGTTTGTGGGCCAAGTACACCTTCCTCTCGCCGGGTCTGCGTGGCCTGGGCGTGGCCGTGGGGGGCAACTTCGTCACCCGTCGCCGCTTCGAAAACCAGGTGAAGCCCCTGGATAGCGGCCCCGACGAGTGGGCCTACTGGCCTGGCTACGCCGTGGCCGACATGGCCCTGTTCTACACCGTCAACCGCTTCAACTTCCACGTGAACCTGAACAACGTGTTGAACAAGAACTACTTCGTGGGCGGCTACGACTACTTCCGGGCCAGCCCCGGTGCCCCCCGCAACTTCATGACCACGCTGGGCTACACGTTTTGATTTGCGCCGGTCCGACGCCCCCGAGCCAGGCAGATTGCTTTCGGCCCTTCTTTCTCACTACTCGGTACTCACTACTTAGTACTACTCATGACCTACCTTCTCGAAGCCCGGGAGCTGCGCAAGCAGTACGCCGATAAGCTGGCCCTGCGCGGGCTGAATTTGCAGATTGCGCCGGGCGAAATATTCTGCTTGCTGGGCCAGAACGGGGCCGGCAAAAGCACCACCATCAACCTGTTTCTGGGGTTCGTGCAGCCCACTTCGGGCGCGGCCTTCGTGAACGGGCTGGAAGTGGCCGCCAATCCGCTCGAAATCAAGAAGCACCTGGCGTACATTCCGGAAAACGTGCTGCTCTACCCCCACTTGTCGGGGCTGGAAAACCTGGCGCTGTTCAGTAGTCTGGCCGGCTTCAAGTACCCGGAGAGCGAACTGCTGGCGTACCTGACTGATGCCGGGCTGCCCGCGGAGGCCGTGCGGCGGCGGGTGGGTGCCTACTCCAAGGGCATGCGCCAGAAAGTGGGTATTGCCATTGCCGTGGCCAAACACGCCAAGGTGCTGCTGCTCGATGAGCCCACCTCCGGCCTCGACCCCAAAGCCAGCAACGAGTTTTCCGAGCTGTTGCACCGCCTCAGCGGCCAGGGCACGGCCGTGCTCATGGCCACCCACGACATCTTCCGGGCCAAGGAAGTGGGCACCCGCGTGGGCATCATGCGCGAAGGCGAGCTGGTGGACGTGCGCCCCACCGCCGCCCTCAACGCCCAAGGGCTGGAGCAGCTCTACCTCACCTACATGCACTAGCCGATGATCCGGAGCATTGCGCAAAAAGAATTCGTCAGCACCCTGCGCGACCGGCGCTTTGCGGTGCTGAGCGGCCTGGTACTACTGCTACTACTGGCCGCCACGCTGGTGGGCCGGGCCTCGTTCCGCACCCTGCAGCAGGAGCGCCAGCTGGCCCAGCAAACCGTCAACGATAAGTTCCGGAACCAGCCGGCCCGGCACCCGCACCGCGTGGCCCACTACGGCTCGTATGCGTTTCGGCCGAAATCGGGGCTGAGCTTGCTGGATGGGGGCGTGGACGCCTTTACCGGCAGCGCCGTGTATCTGGAGGCGCACCAGCAGAACAGCATCAACTTCAGCCAGGCCCAGCAGGTTGGTTCACTCATTCGATTTGGGGAGATGACCGTGGCCTTTGTGCTGCAACTGCTGGTGCCGCTGCTCATTATTTTCCTCTGTTTCGGGGCTTTTTCCGAGGAGCGCGCCACGGGTACGCTCAAGCTGCTGCTCAGCCAGGGCGTAACTATGCGGCAGGTGGCCTGGGGCAAGATTCGAGGGTACAGCCAGGCCGTGGCGTTGGTGGTAGCGCCGGCGTTGGCGCTGGCGGCAGCCCTGCTGTTTACGGGTGAAGAGTTTGCCAGCAGCCTTGATCTGGTGGCCCGGCTGGCCTTGTTTGTGGTGGGCTACGCGGTGTATTTCTTCTTGTTCGTGGTGGGCGCGGTGGTGGTTTCGGCCTGGCAGGCCAGCTCCCGCGCGGCCCTGGTTACGCTACTGGGTCTCTGGATTTTGGGCGGCGTGATTCTACCCAAGGCCACGGCCAACCTGGGTGCCACGCTCTACCCCACCGTCACCAAGGCCCAGATGGACGCCGAGGTGCACGACGAAGCCCAGCACGGCATCGACGGCCACGATCCGCACGACCAGCGCGCCGAAGCCCTGAAAGCCGACCTGCTGAAAAAGTACGGGGTTGACTCCGAGGAAAAGCTGCCCGTGAGCCTAGCCGGGGTGCAGATGGCAGCCGGCGAGGAGTATTCCGCGAAAGTCTACCAGCAGCATTTCGCCGAGCTGAACGCCACCTATGAGCGTCAAAACCGCCTGTCGGAGTGGGCCGGCTTGCTGAATCCCTACCAGGCCATCCGGCCGCTGTCGATGGGCCTGGCCGGCTCCGATTTTGCTCACTACGTGCACTTCCAGCAAGCCGCTGAGGCTTACCGATACGGGCTGGTGCAGCGCCTGAACGGCCTGCAGGCTAACATGGGCTATGGCGACAAAGAACGGCGCCTGGATGCCAGCACCTGGCAGAAGCTGCCGGTTTTCAGCTACCAGGCCCCGCCGCTAGGCTGGGCGCTGCCGCGCCTGCTGCTGCCGGTGGTAGCCCTGCTGCTGTGGGCCGTGGGGTTGTGCTGGCTGGGGCTGCGCCTGATTTCTAAAACGTCTGTTGCCTAAGCTGATGCGTGTATTCTCGATATTGTTCGCGGCCGAGTGGCGCCACTTTCGGGCTGCCAAGGGCCTGGTATTGCTCTGCGGGTTACTACTGGCTACGGGCCTCTACGGCATCTATTACGGCACCACCGAAATAGCCCGGCAGCGCCAGCAGCTGGCCGCGTTGCCCGAGCTAACCCGCCGCAACGTGGAGGAGTTGAAAGTGAAGTTCCCGAACGCCGCCGACGCCGGCGACATAGGCTACTACCACTCCACCTTCGCCGTGCACCACCCCGACCCGTGGGCGGCCCTTTCTTTGGGGTTGCGCGACGTGAACCCCAGCTACGTGAAGCTGCGCCTGCTGGGCCTGCAAAACCAGCTCTACGCCACCGACAATACCAACCCCCTGAAGCTGCTCAGCGGCAATTTCGACCTGGCTTTTGTGCTGGTGTATCTGCTGCCGCTGCTCATCATTGCCCTGAGCTTCAATTTGTTGTCCAGCGAGCGGGAAGAGGGTATTCTGCCGCTGCTGCTGGCCCAACCCATCCGGCCGGCTACGGTCATCGGAGCCAAGCTCGCCTTCCGGATGGCCGTGGTGCTAGGCTTGGTGTGGCTGTTGTCGGTGGCAGGGATGATGTGGGCGGGGGTCCCGCTGGATAGCCGCGTAGTTAGCTGGTTGGCGTTGAGCACCTTGTACTGCTTGTTCTGGTTTGGGGTGGTGCTGGTGGTGACAGCCTTGCAACGCACCTCGGCCGTGAATGCCGTGGCCCTGCTGGGCGTGTGGCTTTTGCTGGTGGTGCTGGTGCCGAGCCTGCTGAGTTTGGGGGTAGCCGCGGCCCGGCCGTTGCCGCAGGGTATCGAGCTGACCATCAAGCAGCGCGAGGAAATCCACGGGGGCTGGGACCGGCCCAAAGCGGAAACCATGAACCGCTTTTTCGCCCTCTACCCGCAGTTCCGCGACACGGCCACCATTCGGGAGCGGTTTGTGTGGCGCTGGTACTACGCCTTCCAGCACCTCGGCGACCTGGCCGTGGCTCCGCAGGCCGCCGCCTACGCCACCGGTTTGCAGGCACGTCACAACCTGGCGGAAAGCCTCAACCTGCTTTCTCCGGCCATAAACGCCCAAACCAGCCTCAACGCCCTGGCCGGCTCCGACCTGCCCACCCACTTGGCGTTCCAGCGCAGTGCCACCCGCTACCACGATGCGCTACGGGCGTTTTATTACCCCTTCCTATTCCGCAAAGTCGCCTTCACCCACACCGACTATGCCCAGGAGCCCCGCCACTCCTTCACCAGTCAGCCCGAGCTAGCCACCGCCCAGCGCGGCCTGTTCAAGCTACTGCTGAGCGTAGTGGCGGTGTTCGGATTGGGCCTGGCGTTACTGCGGGTGCGCCCGGTGCTGCCGCGCTAGCACTTTTAGAAGCTTGTTTCACGTGTTGTGTCATTCCGAGCATGTTGCGTCTAGAGCAAGGACGCAACATGCTCGGAATGACGTTCTATGATACATACTCGTTCAGCCTATATCTGTATTCTGCCATCAACCCGAAATAAACCTTTTGGCCCGTCAACGCCTTATTCCAGCAGTATGAAGAACTATCTGCTGGCTACCTTTCTGCTGTTTGCGGCGGCGGGCTGCGCCTTAAAGCCGACCAATAAATATGACGTGTTCACGGAGCGGGCCCAGTTGCCCCAGGAGGAAGCCGTGCACAAGCAAAACTCCCTGGAATGGTGGTACTTTACCGGCCACCTGCGCGACGTAAAAACTGGGGAGCAATTCGGGGTGGAGTATGTGTTTTTCCACTTCAACCTGAACGGGAAGCGGGATTGGCAGATGGTCAACTTCGCCCTCACCGACCCGCAGGCCAAGCAATTCCGCTACGACTACAAGGTAGAGCGCCTACCCCAGCTACTGGAGCCGCAGTTGCCGCTGAGCCTGAAAACCAGGAAGAAGGATCAGACCTGGACCCTCGACGGACAGGAGGGCCGCTACCATTTGCAGGGCCGAATGGCCGCCCACCAGGGCCATGCCCTCGACCTGCGTACCACCCCCGCCAAACCCGTACTGTTGCACAGCGGCACTGGCTACGAGAACTACGGCGACGTAGCTAAGGCCGGCTACTACAGCTACCCCCGCCTCACTGCCGCGGGCACGCTGGAAGTAAACGGCCAGGTGCACGAGGTGGAGGGCGAATTGTGGTACGACCGGCAATGGAACTGCAACAGCGTCACGAACAAGGGCATCGGCTGGGACTGGTTTTCCCTGCAACTGAACGAGACTGACCCCACGGCCGGAAGTCCCCGCACCCGCCACGATATCATGACCTACCTGCTGTTTGACCGCAACTCCAGCCGTACCGTCAGCGGCGGCACCTACAGCGCCCCTACCCAAAACGTAGACCTCAAAGCCGATGATTTCCAGCTCGAAGTACTCGACTACTGGACCAGCCCCCACTCCAAGCTGCGCTACCCCAGCAAGTGGCGCCTGCGCATCCCCAGCCAGGAGTACGACCTTACCCTCACGCCCCTAGTGGCCGACCAGGAGCTAACTCTCAAGCTGTTCGCCGGTATCAAAATGCACTATTGGGAAGGCATGTGCCAGGTAGAAGGTACCCACCACGGCCGCCCCGTCAGCGGCAACAGCTACATCGAGCTAACCAACCGGGGGAAATCCAGTAAGAAGTAAAAGGTGAAAAGGCAAAAGGCAAAGCTCAGCCGCCATTTTAAGAGTGGTACCGAGCTTTGACTTTTGCCTTTTCACCTTTTACTTCTCATTCTCACTTACCCATTCTCACCCGTTCAGAATCACCCGGAAGGTGGTGCCGCGGCCTACTTCGCTCCATTTCACGAAGAGCTTACCCTTGTGGTAGTTCTCGATGATGCGCTTTGCCAAGGCCAGGCCCAGGCCCCAGCCCCGCTTTTTGGTGGTGAAGCCCGGCTGAAATACTCGGTCTAGCTTGCTCTTGGAAATGCCTTTGCCGGTATCCGTTATATCAATGGCAATCTGGGACTTGTTGCGGATGGGACGACGCAGGTGAATGGTAATGCTGCCCTTGCCGTCCATAGCATCCACGGCGTTTTTGCAGATGTTTTCAATCACCCAATCGAACAGCGGAATGTTTACCTGGGCAGGCGTATCGGTGGGCAGGTCGGTTTTTACCTCGAAGCTGACTTTGCGCGATACCCGACTTTGCAGGTAAGCAATGGCATTTTGAGTTACCCGCAGAATATTCTCGTCATTGAGCACCGGCACCGAGCCAATGTTGCTGAACCGCTCGGTGATGATTTCCAGCCGCCGGATGTCCTTGCCCAACTCCTCCACAATGGGCTCCCCCCGGAACCGCTCCGATTCCCGCAGGTATTCCTGCCAGCCCACCAGGCTGCTTAGGGGCGTGCCCAGCTGATGGGCCGTTTCCTTGGCCAGCCCCACCCACACGCGGTTTTGCTCGGCCCGGCGGGAATAGCTGAACGCGAAATAGGCAATAACAGCCAGGCACCCGATAATGGCCAGCTGCACCAGCGGGTAGAGCCGCAGCTGCGTCAGCAAATCCGACTCCTTATAATAGATGTAGTTGCGCAGCCCGGCCCCAATTTCAATGACGATGGGCGGGTGCTGCTCCTTCATCAGCTCAATTTCCTGGCGCAGTTGCTTGATGGAAGCCTGCTCCGACGCACCCTTGGGCACGTTCACGTTGCGCGCATCCACAATATTGCCGTCCCCATCCGTCACGATAACCGGAATGGTGGTGTTGGCCCCGATAATCTCATCCATCAAAAACGACAGATTGGAGGTTTCCTCGGTGTTGATAATGTAGCGCTGGGTTTTGGCGTATAGGTCAATCTGCTCCTGCTCCCGCTCCGAGAGGCGCTGCACCAGCACGTTGGTATAAATAACGGTGGCGGCCCCAATTAGCAGGGCCACGGCCACAATGACGAGCTTGATACGGGACTTTTGGTCGTAGATGGGAATCGGCAGCACGGGTAGGAAGAGGGTAGGTCGGCAGGCCCGGATACGGCCGCCGCTGCGACGAAGATACGTTTCCGGCCTCCGCCAGGCCGGGCGTAGCAACGCCGGCCAACTGATTTTCGTCAGTTTCAGCCCGAATAATCGTTGGTTAGCCGGTTTAAACCAGGTTTCTGACCCAATTTCAGCCTCACCCGAACCCTGGACGTACGCTAACTGTTTTTACCTAGCAATTTGTAACGTATTTTTGCCCCCTGATTTCCGCACTAGCAACCGCTATGCTTCAACCTTTCAAGGCCCTAAGTTTATCCTTCAAGAAAGCTCCCCTCGAAATTCGGGAGCTTATTGCCTTGGATGAAACTGCCTGTCGGCGTTTTCTGCACACCCTGCACCACGAGCTTGGCCTGACCGACCTGCTGGTACTGAGCACCTGTAACCGCACCGAAGTGTACTACTCAGCGGAGCGCGACCAGAGCCCGGCCATCATCGAAGCCTTGGGCCGGCTGAAAAACCTGCCCGAGGTAACCGAGTATTTCCCCTACTTCGATGTGCTGGACCAGCAGACGGAGGCCGTGCGCCACCTGTTTGAGGTAGCCATGGGCCTCGATGCCCAGGTGGTGGGGGATTTACAGATCAGTAACCAGGTAAAGCAAGCCTACCAATGGTCGGCTGATGAGGATGCCGCCGGGCCCTTCCTGCACCGCCTGCTGCACACCGTATTCTTCACCAATAAGCGCGTGCAGCAGGAAACTTCCTTCCGCGACGGCGCCGCTTCCACCTCCTACGCTGCTCTGGAGCTAGTAGAAGAGCTGACCGCCGACGTAGCTAACCCACGCGTGCTGGTGGTGGGCCTGGGTGAGATTGGGGCCGACGTGTGCCGCCACTTCGGCGACAGCAAGGTGTTCTCCGACGTAACCATCTGCAACCGCACCCGCTCCAAGGCCGATGAGCTGGCCCAGGAGTGCGGCCTGCAAGTGCTGGATTTCGAGAATCTGGTGCAGGGCATGAAGGAGGCTGATGTCATCATCAGCAGCATTTCCCGCCAGGACCCGTTCTTCACCCGCGACATGGTGGAGCGCCTGGAAGTGCTGAGCTATAAGTTCTTCATCGACCTTTCCGTGCCCCGTAGCATTGCTACCGATGTGGAGCAAGTGCCCGGGGTGCTGGTGTATAACATTGATGCCATCCAGAGCAAGGCTTCGGCTGCGTTGGAGCGCCGGTTAGCTGCTGTGCCTCAGGTGCGGGCCATTATTGAGGAAAGCATTCTGGGCCTGCAGGACTGGAGCAAGGAAATGCTGGTGTCGCCGACCATTCAGAAGCTGAAGAACGCCCTGGAACAGATTCGGCTGGAGGAAATGGACCGCTACCAGAAGAAGATGAGCCCCGAGGAAACCAAGCGCATGGACGACATCACCCGCTCCCTGATGCAGAAAATCCTGAAGCAGCCGGTGCTCCAGTTGAAAGCGGCCTGCAAACGCGGCGAAGCCGACCAGTTGATTGACGTACTCACCGACTTGTTTGACCTGGAGCGCCAGCCCAACGTAGCCTAAGCCTCACCAACCATACGATACAGAAAAAGCCCGCTTCACGATTGTGAAGCGGGCTTTTTACTTGCAGGCAACGACACCAGCAGGCGCAGAGCGGATTTACATTGTGTCGCAGCAATCCTCCAGGGAGTCGATTACGTCGAGCAGTTTGGGGATGGAGAGAGAGTAGTAGATTTTGGTACCTACTTTGAACGAGGACAAAATGCCCCGGTCTTTCAAGGTGATAAGATGCTGAGAGGCAATAGCCTGAGGCAAATCAAGGGAACGGTAAATTTCCGTGACGGTCATTTTTTCTTCCTTGCCCAGCAGGTCAACAATAGCCAGCCGTTTGGGATGGGCCAACACTTTGAGCATGGCGGCCGCCTTATCTACTTT
Source organism: Hymenobacter sp. UYP22 (assembly GCF_040547285.1). NCBI lineage: Bacteria > Pseudomonadati > Bacteroidota > Cytophagia > Cytophagales > Hymenobacteraceae > Hymenobacter > Hymenobacter sp. UYP22. The sequence continues at coordinate 621,356 of NZ_JBEPPK010000002.1, forward strand.
TTTGGATTCTACTCGTGAAAGCAAGGGTTTCATATGTCGTTACAACGGTGGTGGGACCAGTGGGGGATATGCAGGAATAGGGGTAATACGATATTTAAGCCCCGCAAAGTTCCTCCCAGCGTACCAGAGACAAAAAAAATTTATAAACCGCGGAAATTGGATCCGTATGCCCCTTTACGGCTTCTTGCCGACAACAGACGAAGCCCGGCCATTAAAGCTGCGTGGCGCGTGCTTTTGCAGGTCACCATCCCTGAGTGTATAATTTATCCTATATAAACTGGCTTTGTTGCTGTGCCTGGGGGCCGTTTAGTGTCCAGGTGCTTACTACCGAAGCGAATATGGCTTGGCCGCCGGGGCTGCTTACCTTTGCCCCCTCTGAGTTCCACCCACCACCCTACTACCTGAACGAATGAAAGACCTGCTGGCCAAGTTTGAGAACAAGCGCCCCGAAATCGTATTTGAATGGAAAGACGCCGAAACCGAGGCCGAGGGCTGGGTGGTCATTAACTCGTTGCGCGGTGGGGCGGCCGGCGGCGGCACCCGCATGCGCAAGGGCTTGGACAAGCGGGAGGTAGAAAGCCTGGCCAAAACAATGGAGGTGAAATTCACCGTATCGGGCCCGGCTATTGGGGGCGCGAAATCCGGCATCAACTTCGACCCCCAGGACCCCCGCAAGCGCGGCGTGCTGGAGCGTTGGTACAAGGCCGTTATTCCGCTGCTGAAAAACTACTATGGCACCGGGGGCGACCTGAACGTGGATGAAATTCACGACGTGATTCCGATTACGGAGGATTACGGCCTCTGGCACCCCCAGGAAGGCGTAGTAAACGGCCACTACCGCGCCACCGAGCCCCAGAAAATTCAGAAGCTGGGTCAGCTGCGCCAGGGCGTGGTGAAAGTGCTGGAAGACGCCACCTTCACCCCCGACCTGAGCCGCAAATACACCGTGGCCGACCTGATTACCGGCTACGGCGTGGCCGAGGCCGTGCGCCATTATTACGAGCTATGGGGCGGCCGCTCGGTAGCGGGCAAGCGCGCCATTATACAGGGTTGGGGCAACGTGGGCGCGGCGGCAGCCTACTACTTAGCCAGCCAGGGCGCGCGCATCACCGGCATCATCGACCGGGCCGGCGGGCTTATTAAGGAAGATGGCTTTACGCTGGAGGAAATCCGGGAGCTGTTTCTGCGCCGCCAGGGCAACGCCCTCACGGCCGATAACCTGCTGCCCTTTGAGGAAGTGAACCAGCGCATCTGGTCGTCGGGGGCAGAAATCTTTATTCCGGCGGCGGCGTCCCGGCTGGTTACGCGCCAGCAGGTGGAGCAGCTGGTAGCCGGCGGCTTGGAGGTAATTAGCTGCGGGGCCAACGTGCCCTTCCAAGACCCGGAAATCTTCTTCGGGCCCACCGGCGAGTTTGCCGACGACCACACCAGCGTTATTCCGGACTTTATTGCCAACTGCGGCATGGCCCGGGTTTTCGCCTACCTGATGGAATCCAACGCCGAAATTACCGACCAAGCCATTTTCCAGGACACCTCCCGCGTGATTCGGGCGGCCCTGGAGCGCACCCGTCACCAAGGCGACGCCACCACCGGCATTGCCCAGAAGTCGTTTGAAATGGCCCTGCGCCAGTTGGTATAGGATAAGAGTGTGAGTGAAATATGCAGAATGTGGAGAATGTGCTCGTTCCAGCAGTATTGTGTCATTTTTCACATTCCGCACACTCAACCACATTCTGCACATTCCTAGTATGACCATTCAGGAAATCCTCAACTACCGCTTTCTGGGCAACAACGTGGCGGCGTACCTGTGGTGCGCGGGCATACTGCTGTTTGGGTACGCCTTCAAAACGCTGCTGTCCCGGCTGCTGTCCAAGCTGGTGTTTCGGTTTATCCGGCGGCGTACCGAGGGCGTGTCGGAGGAGCAGTTTCAGGCCCTGTTAATTCAGCCGCTGTCCATCGTCATCTTCTTGGTCACGGCCTACTTCGCGTTTCAGGTGCTGGACTATCCGGTGCGCAGCTCCGAAATTGCCCACAATGAGCCCTGGGCGAAGCGCTTGTTGTTTCGGCTGTTTCAGCTGGCCGTTATCTGGGGTATTGGCTGGGTGTGGCTGCGCATCATCGATTTTCTGGTGCTCGTGTTCCAGCGTCGCTCCGAAAACAGTCACTCCCGCCTCAGCAACCAGCTCATTCCCTTTGCCAAGGATTTGCTGAAGGTGCTGGTGCTCACCATTACCTTCCTGGTGATGCTGAGCCGGGTGTTTGGCGTGAACGTAACGGCCCTGATTGGGGGCTTGGGTATTGGGGGTCTGGCTGTGGCCTTCGCCGCCAAGGAAAGCCTGGAAAACCTGATTGCCTCCTTCACCATCTTCCTCGACCGGCCCTTTGCCGTGGGCGACCTGGTGGAGGTAGGCCCGGTAACCGGTACCGTGGAGAAAGTAGGTTTCCGGAGCACCCGCCTGCGCACGGCCGAGAAAAGCTACGTGACGGTGCCCAACAAGAGCATGATTGACAAGCCCCTGGACAACCTCTCGTTGCGCACGGCCCGGCGCGTGAATTTCACCCTGGCCCTGAGCCACGCTACCACCAGCCAGCAGCTCCACCGCATTGTAGAGGAGGGGAAACGCGTCATCGAGGCAAACCCACTGGTAACCAAGGAGGTGCAGATGCAGTTCTCGGCCCTCACGCCCGCCGCCAAGGAGGTAACGGTGCAATACTTCGTGGAAACCACCAACTACGATGAGTACCTGGAGGTGAAGGAGGAACTGAACTACCGCCTGGTGGAAACCGTAGAGCAGGCCGGCGGCACCTTCGCTAGCACCGGCACTACCATTGTGCAGGTAAATGGGTTGTCGAGTTAACGGCAGTCTTTCGTGCATACACTAAACAGGCCCCATTCCGAATGGGGCCTGTTTTTATTGGGGCAGATGCCAGAACGGGTGGCTTACCGGAACTTGGGTGAGCGGATACGGATGTCGTGCTTGATGATATTGACTTCCTTGTCCTTCGGCATTTCTACCTCGAAGCTGAATTTCAGGCGTTGGCTGGCGTTCGGGGCCAGGGTCAGGTACCACGTCAGGCGGCCGATGCGCTCCTCCAGTTGGGCCCCGCTGATTTCGATGGCCTTCACCTCAATTTCCTTTTCACTGGATACCGGTATCTGGTCCTGCACTTTGATGCGTACCGTTTCCGGCCGCAGGTTGCGCACATTCAGCTCGTAGGTTAAGCGCACTTTGCGCTTCTGGCTGCCCACGTTACGGCTGTAATCCTCCAGCTTAGTGCGCCCTACCACAATGCGCTCATCATAGCCTAGCGCCAGTTCCAGCGAGTCGTTATAGGCGCGGCCTTCTAGTTCAGCATCACCTACGTAGGCCCCACCGGAGTACACCTGCGCTTCATCGGGCAGATGCAGACCTTCCCACCCGCTCACCTTCGCCTGCCGGAATACTTTATCCGACAGCTTTGGCAGCGCCAGATACTCCGTGCGCGAGGGCAGCGTGAGGGCGGGCAGCGCAATACTGCGCGACTCCCGCGACTTGAGCGTGATAAGCTCCGGCACCTCGTAGCGGGTTCCCTGCGACGCTTCCACCGGCCGACCCGCCGAGCTACCCTTCACCACAAACGCATCTACCCGGCCTTCGCCAATGTGGTCGTCTTTCCCATCAGAGTCGAGCGTCCAAGGCTCCATTGCGGGCTTACTGATGTCCACTTCCCGCACTTCATTCACCAACACCAGTTGCACCCTATTCCAGTCGAGGCCCGTGCGGTTGTACACTAACCCGCTGGGTAGGAACTGCACGGTTCTGCCGGTTTCGTCGGCCCGTATTTCCAGCTTAGGCCGCCAGGTACGCAGGCGCTGGGCTTCATAGCGCAGCCGCAGGGGAAAAATACCCGCCCGCTTGGCCCGTACTACAATGTAAAACGGCTTCACCTGCTCGGCAGGCCGGTTGCGCTGCTCTATTCCTCTGGCCAGGGTTTTCTGCACCTCCTGCTGTGCCAGCAACTGGCGCGTGGTCAGCTGAATAGTCACCAGCCGGGTACGCAGTTGGGTGGCTCCCTTCTGCAGTTCGGCGCTCCAGTTTGCCTGCATTCCGCTCGGCAGGGTCCGGTTGGCCAGCAGCATGGCTTTTTCTTCTTCCAAGGCCTTAAGCTCGGCATCCAGCCGCGCCAGCTCATCGTTAGCCCGCGTCAGGCTATCGGCGGCGCGGCTGGCGGCAGGCAGGGCCGTTGCTACTTCGTCTTCCTCATCATCCTCGCCTACCGACAGCACCTCTACTCCATCGCCCAGACGTACTTCCACTTCCTGGGCCTTGCTGAGGTAGCGCGAGGCGTTGGCCACGAGCAACCGGCTGGTACCAGCTGGCAGCTGCACGTCGGCTTGGTGTTCCAGCTCCATGCTGCTCAGATACAGTGTGGCAATTTTTAGCGGGGGCCGCACTTCAATTACCGGCTTGGTTTGCGCCTGCGCCTCACTACTCGCCAACAGTAATCCTATCAGGATAACTACTCTCATACAAATGGTATTGGAAGATATCTGGCAAGATGCACACAGCTACCAGCACAAAAAAACCGGTCGGTCCTGCATGTGCAGAACCGACCGGTTTAACTGTGAAATAAGGAGGCTGCTAGCGTCCGCCCAGCAGGCCACCGAGCAAGCCGCCCATGCCGCCGTTCATGAGGCCACCCAGGCCGCCGCCACCGTTGCTACGGGGCTGGGAGTTGGGCTGACCACCCAGACCGCCCAGAATCGACATGAGGGAGCCCAAACCGCCGCTACCTACGTGCGAGCCTTGCTGCGGATAGTTACCGTACGAATCTGTGGTTTGCTGCTGACCGCCGCCACCTAACACGCCGCTGAGCAAGCCGCCGCCCAGCAGACCACCCAGCAAGCCGCCCATGCCGCTACCACCGGCACCGCCCAACAGGCCACCCATGGAGCCACCGCCCAGCAAGCCACCACCCAGACCGCCCGCGCTCTGGCCGCGGCCGCCCATTACTTTTGAAATAACCATGGGGGCAACTACGCCGAGCAGGCCCGCCATCAGGGCGCTTTTGGGAATGCCGGCGCTTTCCAGCTTATCGGTGATGCCCCCAAAAAAGCCTTGTTTGGCAGGGTCACTGGCGCTGTGCGGTACTTGCTCCGCCTGGTCTACCACCTGATTCAGGGTTTGGGTTTGCTGGGGCGTGATGCCGAGGTAGCTGGCAATTTTGTTGATCATGGCCTCCTCATCGTTGGCGTAGGAGCCGTCGGCGCGGGCAAAGCTGATGAGGTCGGTTACCAGGGAAAAGCGCAGGTCGCTGCCACGCAGGGCATCCAGGTTGGCTTTGATTGACTCGTTGCTGGCATCTTTGGCCGAAGATAGCACCTGCTGGGTAGCACCGCCGCTGAGGCCAGCCTGGTGGGCTAGTTGCTGCAAAAACTCGATTTCGGCCGCCGAGGCTTCCCGGTCGGCTGAAGCCAGGCTGGCAATAACGCTGAGGTAAGCCGCTTTTTCTTGATCTGAATAATTCTGAAGTAACTGCGTATCGTTCATGGCGAGAGGAGAATGGGGTGGAGTGGAAATAACTCTTCGGGCCTTAACGCAGAGGGGCCGGATGAGGTTGGAGCAACCCGCCCTCATCCGGCCTAAAATTCAAAATACTCGCCCGTTTGAGGCTGAGCGGGCTGCTTTACGGGCTTCTTTACCTCGAATGAAGGGCGGGCGGCAGGCCTCGAAACGGGCGGTGCGGCCGGAGTAGCGGTTCCCGGCGTCGTTGAGCTGGGCGGAGCAGCCGGGGCCGGGGCGGTGGCCGTGCGCCCGGGGCCGGTTTCATAACGCACCGTAAACTGATCCTCGGAGCCCTGAATGGCCAGCCGCAGCCCCGGCCCATCGGCGCGGGCCGCCACCCGTGACAACAAACCCGGCAGCAGCGGAATCTGCACATGGTAGTCTATCTGCTGATCAAACGTATGCGTGCCCGTTACCCGGATCAGAGAAGCGGCCCGCACGTTGGAGCGAATATCCATCTGCGGGATGTACACGGTACGGCTCTGCACATACAGGATGTTGCGCAGCTCGGCAAAGCGCAGGTGGCGCAAAGTGGCTCGGTTAGCCACCAGGCTCAGCCGCTGCAAGGGCTCAAAGTCGAGCAGTTGTCCATCCTGAATCGTGGCGTGCACTTCCGCCTCCAGCCGCTCGGTTAGCGGGCTCAGGTGCGCATCGAAATACGTGTCCGACTCGGCGGTGGCCGTCAGCCGGCCGCGCAGGTGGCGGGCCGTAATAAACTGCTGCCCAAAATTCTCGAACACGTAAAACAGGCTATCCAGCGGCAGCTGCTGGCAACTGGCTATGGTACTGGCTTTCAGCAGCTCCGTCCGGCGGGCATCTACCATGCCCCGCACGCTTATGCGCCCACCAGCGGCCAGCAGGGTGAGGCCCGGAGAGCTGAACACCTGGTTTTGCAGCCGCATGGTGCCGCGCAGCTGCCGCCCCCGCAACCGCCTGAACCGTACCTGTCGGGCCTGGGTTTGCACGCTCAGCGCCAACGTGGCTGGTACGTGCAAGCCGCCTGGCGCAGGCTGGCCCGGCTTAGCCGCGCTGCCCTTCACCGGCTGATACACATACAGTAATTGGTTGAAATCGAGCAGCTCAGAGGTTACGGCGGCTTCCACGCGCAGGGGCTGGCGGGCGCTGGCGGCCCAGCCGGTTACGTTGTGCAAGGTTCCGCGGGCCTGAAAATCAGAGTTGCCCAACCGCCCCGCAATGCTTGAAAAGGCCACATCAGCACCGCGCAACTCCAGCCGCCCAGCCAAGCCGGTAAATGGCTGCCGGAAGTCGCGCAGGCGCAACGTAACCCCTCGGAACGTAAGCTGGCCGCTGACTTGCCGGGCAGTAGGCCGCCCCCGAATGGCCTGCAACGGACCGTTGAGCTGCAACGCCAGTTGCGCTTCCCCCTGGGCCGACTGCACCGCCGCCACCGGGAAAAACTGCACCGCGCGCCGTAAATCCACATCGGCCCGGGCCGTGAGGGCCAGCTGTGGGTTGATGAAATTTTCCAGACGCAGTTGGCCGCTAAAGGCCCGGCCGGCCAACTGGCCCTGGATGTTTTGCAAAGCCAGTACGGCCGTGCGGCCGTTGCGGGCGGCACCGTTGCTGAACGTCCCCTTCAGGCTTACCTGCTCCACCGCCTGCCGGTACTTCGGATGAAAAAACGAAGCCTGTCGGCAGCCGAATTGCACCTGCACCGCTGGGTTCTGCTTATCCGACCACTCCCCCTGCACTGTGCCCCCGAAATACACCTGCCCCCGGCTGCGGTAGCCGGCCAAGGAGCGTGTGAGCCGGGGAGGCAACAGCGCCAGCACCGCCTGCACATCGGCCCCGGCAGCTTCACAACGTACATTCAGCTGGGGTGCGCCCCGGTAGCCGATGCTACCGGCCAGGGAGTAACGCGCCGGACCTACCCCAATTTCCGAGGGCTGAATGGTAAGCTGCTGCTGCTGCCGGTCAATGCGTACGGCGGCCCGAAGCTGCAGGAGTTTCTGCTGAAAATAGTCGTCGGAACCCAGGCGCACGGTACGCACCAGGGCTTCGCCAGTGGCGGCCACCTCCACCAGCGGCCCGATAATAGCTACCTGGGCCTGGGCGGCGGGGGTATGCAGGGCAATGTACTGGCGCCGGCCGGCATCTTCGTACACCACGGCTACCCGCTCCAGCCGAATACCTTCCAGGGCCAGCTTGAAAGGTGCGTCATCGGGCTGAACGGCGGCAGTATCGGGGCAAATGATGTGGTAGTTGCCCACATCCTGCTGGTTGCGTCGAATATGAACCCGGGCATCAGTGAGGGTAACCTCCCGGATGCGGTAGTGCCCACTTACCAGGTCCCAGGCATCAAAGGCGCAGTACAGCCGCCGGGCCCGGGCCAGGCGCACGGTATCGGTGGGCACCGAGCCCTGCACCGTCACATCGTGCAGCGTTACCGAGAGGCGCGGAAACTGGTCCAGGGCCGATACCTCCAACCGGCTGGCGTGCACGGGTACGCAGAGGTACTGGTTGAGCCCGCGCACAAACAACCCTACCAGGTAATCCTGCCCCAGCCACAAGCCCAGCCAGCCCATAGTGAGCAGGCCAAGTAGGGTAAAACAGAAAATTTTCAGAAATCGACGCACTGTGTTCCTTCCGCTGAAATTTCTGACTGGCAGTTAGTTGAGGTGAACCCAACGAATAACTGCAAAAAATCTTCTGCCAAAGATGGCACAAAGTGTTGCGTTTTCGAAAACAGCCTCCCATATTTGCCATCCCAAACAGGACACGCCCATTGGGAGATTAGCTCAGCTGGTTCAGAGCATCTGCCTTACAAGCAGAGGGTCACTGGTTCGAACCCAGTATCTCCCACTTTTTTTAGAGTACGCTTACCCCCTCGGGAGATTAGCTCAGCTGGTTCAGAGCATCTGCCTTACAAGCAGAGGGTCACTGGTTCGAACCCAGTATCTCCCACAACAAAAAAGGACTGCCGCCTGCGGCAGTCCTTTTTTGTTGTGCCCGGAGCGGCCATTTTGCGGCCGGAAAGTACCTTGCTGGTTCCGGCAAGTTTGCCGCTTACCTTCTCCCCAATGCCTTCTCTCCCTGCTACCCCCGCTATTAGGGCACCCCGCTGGCTGGCACCGGCCTTTTTCGGGGGGTTGTTGCTCCTGGGAGCCTGGCTGGTGACCGACTACGGGGTATCCTGGGATGAGCCCGTGGACCACCTGAACGGCCTGGTGAGCTTGCGCCACATAACCACGCTGGTAGCGCCCGAATGGGCAGCTCGTCAACCCCTGCTCCAACAAGTACCGCCCCTGGCTGGCTACGTGGATAATGACCACGGCGTACTGTTTGAGCTGCCCCTGGCCCTGCTGCATACTACGCTCCGTTCCGGCTCTGATTTACGCACCTACTACCTATGGCGACACATGGCCACTTTTGTGGTGTGCGTGGGAGGAATCTGGGCGCTGTACCGGTTGGCGTTGCTACGCTTCCGCAATCAGTACGTGGCGCTGTTTACGGCGCTGCTGTTCGTGCTTTCGCCGCGCATGTTCGCCGAGTCGTTCTATAACGCCAAGGACCTAGTGTTTCTGGCGGCGTTTACCTTGGGCATGTACACGCTGGCCCGGCTGCTGGAGCGGCCCACGCCGGGCCGGGCGCTGGTGCACGGGCTGGCCTCGGCGGTGGCCCTGGACATCCGGATTCTGGGTAGCATGCTGGTGCCTTTTACGCTGGTACTACTGCTGCTGGAAGCTATTCAGCCAACGCAGCAGCGCCTAAAGCGGGCGCGTCTTGGTGCTAGTGGGGCTGTGTACCTGCTAAGTACGGTGGGTGCCGGCATTGCCGGCTGGCCTTATTTATGGGCGGCCCCTCTGGATAACTTCCTGCAGGCGTTTGAGGCCATGCGGCATTTTCGCTGGCAGGGTAAGGTGCTGTACTGGGGAGAGTACGAGTCGGCGCAGGATCTGCCCTGGCATTATGCCCCGGTTTGGCTGCTGGTTACTACTCCGCTTTCCTACTCCCTAGCGGCGCTGGGAGGCCTACTTCTGCAAATCAGGCAGGTATGCACTCGCCCCCGGACGGTGCTGGGCACCTACACCGGCCGGCTCGATTTGCTGTTTTGCGGGTGGTTGCTGGGGCCGATGATACTGGTAATAGGAATGAACTCGGTGCTGTACGATGGTTGGCGGCACTTGTATTTTGTATACCCGGCGCTGCTGCTACTAGCCGTTGGTGCGGGCGTGCGGCTGTGGCGCTGGGCCGGGCAGGCCACGCGGCGGCGGCGAATAATGCAGGCAGCTGCCGGCGCAGTAACCCTGGAAATGGCCTTTACGGCTGTTCGCATGGCGCTGATGCACCCGCAACAGCAGGTGTATTTCAGCTTTCTGCCCACTCACAAGGTGGAGCAATGGTTTGAGCGTGACTACTGGGGCCTCTCCTACCGGCAAGGGCTGGAATACCTGGCACGAACTTACCCACAGGGCCCAATTCTGGTGGACCCGCAGCACATTCCTCCTTTCGAGAATAACCGGGCGCTGCTACCTCCCGCCGACAGGCAGCGGTTTGTGGTAAGTGAAACGGCACCGGGACGCTTTCTGCTGCTGGATTACCGCAGCCAGGCGGGCACCGTGGTTACGCCTACCGGCTGGGAAGTGTACCGAGTTACGGCCGATGGGCTACCCATTCTCTCCATCTACCAGCATCCGTAACGGTTACCGGCCGGCCGTATTCCGGCCAAACCACCCCAGACGCTGCGCTACCACCAAGGGGAACAGCAGCCAAGCCGGCTCAGCAAAAAACCGCCACCGGAACCCCACGAAAAACACCAGACTCAGCAGCCAGGTGGCCAGCACGGGCGTGAGTAGCAGCCAGTCGTGCGGCTGGAAGCGCAGCCCTCGGTAGCCAAACAAAGTCAGGAGCACTGCAGCCCCGAAAGCCAGCAGTAGCAGGGCAGTAAAGAGGTTCCAAGGTGTGCGGGGGGCATCGGCAACAAAGTTTTCGGGGGAGAAGAACAGGCCCGTTTTGCGCAGCAGTAGCTGAACCTCCTGCTGCGGGTGCGCGGCCACCCATTGCCGGGCCAGCCGAGCCCGGGCCTGGCTTTCCTGGTACTGGTTCAGGGAGTCCAGTTGCGGAATGTGGGCGCGCACGTACTGATCAAAAGGGCCCTGGCGCTCGTCCCAATCAAACATAAAGCGCCCCTGCGTGATGGAGTTGTGCCCCTGCAGCAATTCAAACCCGGCCTGGTTGCTGAGCACATAGGCCCCGAACAACCGGTAATTTTTGAGCAGAATGGGCGTGTGGGCCAGCCCTAGGGCCAGCAGCAGGCCCAGGCCCAGCCCCCAGGCTGCCGGCCGCAGTGGTGCCGGCCGGCGCAGCATCAGCAGCCAAACCGCAAACAGCAGCCCATATACCGCCAGCAAGTAGCCCCGCAGTAAGCACGACAGCACTACGGCCCCGATAATCAGCATGGCATCAGGCAGGCGCAGAGGCCGGCCCCCGTGCAGGCGCAGCAGCTTGTATACCACCACAATCAGCAGGGGTAAGGCCAGGTTTTCGTACCACCAGAAGGCGCCAATGTAGTATATCACTCCCGGCGACAAAGCCCAGAGCAAGGCTCCGGCCCAGGCTACCTTCGGCCGTAGCCCATAGTACCCCAGAGTGCGCTGCACGTACAGCCCGCCCAGCAAGTAGCATCCCGCCGCCGCCGCGTATACCAGCAGCGTGAGGTAGTGCCGGGGCAGGCCAGTCCGGCTCCAGGCCACGTACACAAACACCGGAAAGCTGGCGTGAAAGGAATCGGGGCGGAGCTGCTTACGCTCCGGGTCCAGGCTCACGTAGCCCCGGCCGGCCAGGTAGTTGTCGGCAATGCGGCCGTTGCGGCGCTCATCGTAGTTCCATTCCAGGCCGGGGTTCAGCCCCAGGTTGAGGGCCAGCCGAAGCGCCAGGAGCAGTACGGCCGCAGCCCAGATAGCACGAGGAATAGAACGAAGCACCGGCAACAGGCAGGATAAAAGATGAAGGACCGAATGTAGCTGCGTTTTGTGAGGTTTCGGCTTGGCATCAGGTAGCGGTGTTGCGCTCTGCCGGTAAGGATGGGGACGTATCAGTCAGCTGATTTCCTAACGGCCCCGTTGAATTGCGTGGTGTACGTTCGGTAAGCAAATGGCTTTACTTTGCTGTTGGTGATGTGCTGGCCGGCGCGCCAGGTCTAGCATCAGCCAGCCCTGCGTTTGCCGCCGTAGGCCACCGGAGCTACGCCAGCGCCTTTATTATCAGTCCCATGCCTGTACTCGAAGTTACTTCCCCAGCCCTGGTCCGGCAATTTCTGGATTTGCCCAGCCGCCTCTACCAGAACCAACCTGCCTGGATTTCTCCCCTCGACCACGAAATAGAGGCCGTTTTTGACCCTAAGAAGAACCCGAATTTTGCGCACGGCGAGGCTACCCGCTGGGTGCTGACGGACGCGGGCGGGCTGGTTATCGGCCGGGTAGCGGCTTTCATCAACCACCACACTCCCCAAACCGACCCCACCCAACCGGTGGGCGGCATGGGTTTTTTTGAGTGCATTGATAATCAGGAAGCAGCCAACGAGCTGTTCGACACCTGCCAGCAATGGCTGGCGGTGCGGGGGCAGGCGGCCATGGATGGGCCCATCAACTTTGGGGAGCGTGACCGGTTTTGGGGCTTGCTTACCGATGGCTTCACCGAGCCCAACTACGGCATGTTCTATCATCAACCGTACTACCAGCCGCTGTTCGAGAACTACGGCTTTCAGCTCTATTTCAAGCAGTACACCTGCTACCGCGAGGTGGCCACGCTGTTGCACCCCACTTTTGATAAGGCTGCCCAGCGCTACGCCCAGGAGCATCCAGAGTTCAGTTTTCGCCACGCCAGTAAGCGCGACACCGATAAGCTGGCCCGCGACTTTCATCACGTGTACAACCTGGCCTGGGCCAACCACAGCGGCGTGAACCCCATGAGCCTGGACAAGGCCCGTGACCTGGTGAAGCAGATGAAGCCCGTGCTGGACGAGCGAATTTTATGGTTTGCGTACGCGGGAGATGAGCCGGTGGCCTTTTTCGTGAGCTTGCCCGAGCTAAACCAGATTTTCAAGCACGTGGGCCGCAACTTCAACCTCTGGGGCAAGCTCCGGTTCTTGTGGGAGCAGCGCAAATACGAGCGGCGCCGGGATAAGAAATTATTCGGGGTGATTTTTGGGGTGGTACCGGCCTGGCAAGGCAAGGGCGTGGAAAGCGCCCTGATGGTACACGCCCGCCAGGAGTTTATGCGCGCCGGCTACCACGACATCGAAATGAACTGGATTGGCGACTTCAACCCCCGCATGCTGGCCCTTACTCGCTCCATCGGGGCCCGCATCTACAAAACCCACGTAACCTACCGCTACCAATTCGACCGCACCCGCCCCTTCGAGCGGAGCCCCATTATTCGGTAGTTGGCGAGTTTCCATGTGCCGCGTAGAGACGCAGGACATTATACTTCTACACGGCACATGGTGCTGATCAGCCTCTAAACTCCCTGTCTAGCTGCACGACTTGCGGAATGAGCAAGTGCTCATCATCGTTGTATACCACGTGGTGGGCGCGCTTCAGCTTCTCCTCCTCGCTGAGTTGTTTACCGATAATGGTGAGGATATCATCGGGGGTACGGTGCGGGTCGCGGCGCAGTACCCGGGCTTGCCGCAGCTCTTGGGGCGCAAACACAGTAATTACCTGGTGCAGCTGCTGGTAGGCTCCGGATTCATACAGTAGCGCGGCTTCTTTGAGCACGTAAGCGTGGCCCTCCTGCTGACGGGCGGCGGCCCACTCGGCAAAGTCGCGGCCTACGTGGGGGTGCACCAGGGCGTTGAGCCGGGCCAGTTGCGCGGGGTCGGGGAAGGCGACGCGGGCCAGGTAGGTGCGGTTGAGCTGCCCCTCGGGCGTAAAGGTTTCCTGCCCGAAGGCAGCCGTTAACTCGTCCCGCAGCCGGGCGTCGTGGGCCATTACCCACTTGGCGCGGGCATCTGAGTCGTACACGGGCACCCCCAGCACCTGAAACAGGCGGCACACCACGCTTTTCCCAGACCCAATGCCGCCCGTAATCCCAATCAGCTTCATATGGCTTGTACCTAGTTGGCTTACTGTACGCTGTGCACCCGCACGCCCCGGGTTAGCACCAAGTAACCCCGCGTTTGGACTGGTTTTTTCGAGAGGAAGGGCCGCAGGCTGGAATCCTGGTTGGTGAACTGCCCAAAATGCAGCTGCACCCGCACCTGCTCGGGCCGGAACCCTACCGTATCTTCCGGGAAGAACTGCAGGCGCACGCGCACCTTGGCGGGCGAAAATTGGTACTGGTGGCCAGCCGGGGCATCCAGCAGCTCCGGCACTACCTCCACCGGAATGGTAACCATGGGCCGGCGCAGCAGCCTTACCCGCACATCCTGCACGTTGGTTTGCACCAGCTCCGGCCCACCAATGGGCACCCGAATGTCACCGGTAGAGGAGCCGGCCGGGGCTTGGGGCAAGTGCACCGGATAAGGGTCGGGCAAGGTACTGATTTTGCTTTGAGGGCCTCGGAAAACCACGTTGGCAGGCTCAAACTTAGCATCGTAAGGGAGGGCCAGGCCGTTGGTGGCCGGGCTCAGCCCCAGGGCCAGGCGGCGGCTTGCCAAGCGGTCCAGCTCCACCCACAAAGTATCAGACAGTAAGTAATTGAACTGCAGGCCTTCCATGGCTTGCTGCAGGGCCGGGCGCAGGGCCCGGGCCGTTAGGTAGCGGGTGGCGGCGGGGGTGCTCAGCGTCAGCTCAGCGGGCTTCACATCCAGCAGCAGTTGGCGGCGCAGCAGCTTCCAGCCCCGGCCAGTTACGTTCACGGCCACCTCAGTAGGCAACGGCTGCACCGGAATAAACCGGCTTTGGTCGTAGCGCCAGGCCAAGGGGTAGGTGATACGGGTGGTATAGGTTTTGTTGAGGGCGTTAAGCAGCCAGAAGGTGCTGGCAATCAGAAAACAGGCCGTTACTGCCCGCCAATAGCTCCGCTCCTGCCCGAAAAACGGGTCCACGAACCAGCGCAGCCAACGAGACGGAACAGACGACACAGAGACGAAAACTTGATGAGAAGCTGGCAAGGTACTAACTCGCCTGCATAGGCGCTACTGCTTATGGCAAGCAAAGTGCCCGCCTAGGGCCACCTGCGTACGCAAGGCGACCCAGGGCGGGCACGTAATGGCGAAATGGCGCCCTATGCGGCAGTTACGCAGCAGGAGCAGTGGTTTTGCCGACTACCTCACGGGCAATGGCCGAGCGGTCAAAGCGCAGGCGCACGCCTTTATCTACTTCCACGGTTACGGTTTCGTCGTTCAGGTCCACCACCTTACCGTGCAGGCCGCCAATGGTTACCACGTTGGAGCCTTTAGCCAGGGCTGCCCGAAATTTCTTGGCCTCGGCCTGTCGCTTTTGCTGGGGCCGAAACATAAAGAAGTACATCACGATGCCCATTCCTACTAGAAGAATGACCTGGGTAATACCACCGGTACTGGCTGGGGCCGCTTGAAGAAAGAGAGAAGCAAACATGGGTTACGAAATCAGAAAATGACAAAAAAGAAAGAGTTGGCGAGCTGTCGGGGGTCAGTGAATCTGCGCCCTCCTCAACTCGCCAACTCCTTAGCAATCAACCTGAGTAATCTAGCGGGTAGGGCCGTTCTGGCCGTCGCTGGGGATATTGGCCTTAATCACCACTTTGGTGATGCTGGGCTGGGTGTTGGCCTGAATGGCAACCTCCTTGTTCTGAATGCCAAACTTGCCGTGCGAGTCAAACTGCACATCGATGGTGCCTTTGGCGCCGGGGGCAATCGGCTCCTTGGTCCAGTTGGGCGTGGTGCAGCCGCAGCTGGCCGTGGCATTCTCAATCAGCAGCGGCGACTTGCCGGTGTTGGTGAACTCAAAGGTGTGCTTCACCACCTCACCCTGCTTGATGTTGCCGAAATCGTGCTCGGGTACGGCGAAGGTCATGACGGGGGCGTTGGGGTTGGGGGCCTCCGTTTCGGTAGTTACGTTGGGGTTGTCCACCACCGGGTTGGCGGCGGCCTCGTTGGCGGTGGCGGCGGCGGCATTCATACCCTCAGCACCTACCTCAGCGGTTTTATTGTTGTTGCAGGCGCCCATCAGCAGCGCGCCGGAGAGCAGAACGGCAGAAAACAGCGTACGTTTCATATAAAGCAGAAAACAAAGGTCGTCAGTGGCCTTCGGAAAGGTAAAGGTACTAACGAGTTGGCATTAGCACGTCATTCCGAGGCCCGCGAGGAATCTCGCGTGCTGACGTTGAGTTACTATTACAATATCAGCACGCGAGATTCCTCGCGGGGCTCGGAATGACGTTCTTTTTTGCGCGAAAACCTATTTGCCCAGGTTGTCAATAATGGCTTGGGCAAACTCTGAAGTGGAAGCCGAGCCACCCAGGTCGCCGGTGCACTTGGCTTTGTCCTGCAGGGTCAGCTCCAGGGCCTTCTCGATTTTCACGGCCTGCTCATGTTCGCCAATGTGGTGCAGCATCATCAGGGCCGAGCGGAGCAGGGCAGTGGGGTTGGCTTTGCCTTGACCGGCAATGTCGGGGGCCGAGCCGTGCACGGCCTCAAAGATGGCCATATCGTCGCCGATGTTGGCACCCGCTACCACGCCCAGGCCGCCTACCAGGCCGGCACAGAGGTCGGAGAGGATGTCGCCGAACAGATTGGTGGTCACAATCACGTCAAACTGCTCGGGCTTGCCCACCAGCTGCATGCACATGTTGTCGATGATTTTCTCCTCATACTGCACCTGGGGAAACTCGCGGGCGGCTTCCTGGGCGGCATCCAGCATAATTTTGCCGGGCACTTTCAGAATGTTGGCTTTGTGGGCCAGCGTTACCTTTTTGCGGCCGTGTTTGGCAGCGTAAGCAAACGCCGCGCGGCAGATGTTGCGGGCCCCCTTCACCGTCACGCGGGCAATGGAGTCGCCGATGCCGTTCTGCTCATCCCAGATTTCCAGACCGGCGTACAGGCCCTCGGTGTTCTCGCGGAACAGCACCAGGTCGATGCCTTCGTAGCGGGTTTTGATGCCAGAGGTGGTTTTGCTGGGGCGCACGTTCTGGTACAGGTTGTACTTCTGGCGCAGCGTTACGTTGATGCTGCGGAAGCCCTTGCCCACAGGCGTGGTGATGGGGCCTTTCAAAGCCACTTTGTTCTTTTCCAGCGAGGTCAGCAAGGCCTGCGGCAGCAGCTCCCCCGACTGGTCGAAGGTCGTCTGGCCAGCGTTCTGTTCTTCCCACTGCACGGGCACCTGGGCCGCGGCGAAAATATCGGTTACTGCTTTCGTGATTTCGGGGCCAATGCCGTCGCCGGGGATGAGCGTGATGAGATGCATGCTATTGAGTTGGGTTAATGGGCAAGAGGAAGGCGAGCCGGGCGGACGAGGAGGAGAGCAGCTCGCGGGAAAATGATAGGGCTAGCGGGCAGTTACGCCGCCGCCAACCCCACAATTTTGCACAAAGGTACCGCCTACCGGCGGGTGCTGAAAATGAAAATGTGCGAACGTGCTCGGTTTATCTACGAGCACATTCGCACATTTTTTATAGTACCCACATTACGCTATACCGTTTTGCGGGAGTTAATCTGGTTGATGAGCTGGTCCACGTCGCCGAGCAGCTGTTCGGCCTTGCTCTTGGCATCCTGAATCACGCGCTGGCCTTCGCTCTTGGCCGAGCTGGGGCCCTGGTCGGCGCGGCTGGTCACCAGGTTCTCAGTGAGGTCGGCGAGGGTTTCGCGGTATTTCTCCAGCTGATAGCTCAGCCAGCTACGGGTTTCGCGGCCCTTTTCGGGTGCGTACAGAAGTCCGATTACGGCCCCGGTGAGGGCGCCGCCGGCGAAGCACAGAATGCCGGTGGTGGTTTTGCTACCCATATTTCTTATTTAGAAGTGAGTACAGGTGGATGATGACGTGAGAATTGGGAGTGCCCAATACTACGCAAAAAAGCGCCGGAAGATATGGCCTAGTTACTAGAGCTAATTCCCCTCCTCAAATGAGGATGGGCTAGGGGTGGTTGATCCGCACGTCTGCACGGATAACCAGCTCTAGTTTCTAGTTCTTCAACCACCCCTAACCCCTCCTCATCTGAGGAGGGGAACTAGTTCCAGCTGCGTTTTACTGGTTGTCCAGCAGCCCCCGGCCCGACTTGCGGATGGCGCCGCTGGCGGTCAAATCCTGAGCCAGCTTGTCCAGAATACCATTTACGAATTGCTTGCTCTTGGGCGTGGAGTACATTTTGCTGATTTCGATGTACTCGTTGATGGTAACCTTAACCGGAATGGCCCGGAACAGGTGCATCTCGCACAGCGCCATCTTCAGCAGAATCTTGTCGGTGAGGGCCACGCGCTCCACGTCCCAGTTCTGTACCGATTCGGCAATCAGCTTCTCGTATTTCTCATCGTCAGCCAGGGTCTGCTGGTACAGGCTTTCGGCAAACTCCTTATCCTCCTGCCAGTTGGCCGACAAGGACATAAGCACCAGATTCTCATCGGCGGCCTCATCCAGCATCTTAACCGTTTTCACCACCAGGTTTTTCACCACGGCACGGTTTTCCTCCCAGTTCAGGTCGTCCTCCTCAATGTAGGCCGGCAGGCTCTCACCCTTGAACACGTAGGTTTTGTAGAGATGTTTGAGGATTTCCTGGTCTTCCTGGTAGTTGCCGGCGGGGGCAGCCAGGTAGCTCAGCAGCTCTGGGTCCTGCTTCATCTCGTTGCGCCAGGCGGTGCGCAGGGCCTCCAGCTCATCCTCCCCGTGCCAGCGCATGGAGCGGCGGATAGTGAGGTCCTGCAGCTGCAGGTTGTTGATGAGCTTCTCGATGGCCTTGTTTTCCAGCAGGCGCGTGGCGTCCAGCAGGGGCTCCTTGGCAGCCGTGAGGCGGCGGGAGTCGCGCACCCGCTCCTCCTCAATTACCTGAAGCAGGGCCTCCGGGATGTTGAGCAGGTGAATGTACTGGTTATGGATGCTTTCAGCCGCGTACACCATCTGCCCGGCGTAATAGGTAGCATCCTTGGCCACGGCCTTCTGGTAGTACTTGATGGCGTCCTTCACCGCGTCGTTCACGTCGGTGTCCTCGGTGGCCTCCGACTCTTCGCCGGTTTTGTTCCACTCTTTAAAAATGAGCTCGGCCATTTTGCGCTGGCCTTGTAACAGCTTGCGGTCCTGGGGCTCAGGCGAGTTCAAATCGGGCGCGAAGGCATCCGCAATTCGGTCAATAGCCAGTAAAAAATCGGACCCGACAGCCTGATGATAGGCGTACAGGGCTTGCATGACCTTAATGCGGAGCGTGCGGCGGTTGAGCATTCTGGGGAGGTGAAGTTGTGAAGTTGTGAAGTTGTGAAATGACAGATTTAGATGCTCACATGCCCTCAAGGGCGTAGCACATCCAATTCACCATTTCACAACTTCACAATTTCACCAATTAGTAAGTTGATTTAACCTTGCCGATGGCGGCGATGCGCTCCTCGGCCTGGCGGGTGGCAGCGGCCTGGGGGTGGCTGCCTTCCTGCTCGGCCTTGTTGAGCACCTGGGTGGTGATGTCGTAGATGCGCTCCGTCTGGGTCATTACCGACTGGCGGTTACCGCCCTGCACTTCGGAGCACACGTTGATGAGGCCGCCGGCGTTGATGAGGAAGTCGGGCGCGTAAATGATGCCACGGCGCACCAACTCGGGGCCGTGCACGTCTTCGTTGGCCAGCTGGTTATTGGCGCAACCGGCTACCACCTGGGCTTTCAGGCGGCCGATGGTGTCATCGTTGAGGGTGGCCCCCAGGGCGCAGGGCGAGTAGATGTCCACGTCCTGGTCGTAGATTTCATCCAGGCCCACCATGCGGGCGTTGAAGCGCGTGGCGGCTTCCAGGGCCCGGTCTTCGTAGTAGTCGCAGAGCACGATTTGGGCGCCTTCCTTCTGCAGGTATTCCATCAGGTAGGTACCCACGTGGCCCACACCCTGCACGGCCACGCGCTTACCAGCTAGGGAATCGGAGCCAAACGCCTTTTTGGCAGCGGCTTTCATACCCATGTAGGTGCCGTAGGCCGTTACCGGCGAGGGGTCGCCGGAGCCGCCCATGCTTTCGGGCAAGCCCGATACGTGCTTGGTTTCCATGCGGATGTACTCCATGTCCTTGGTGGTCATGTTCACATCCTCGGCCGTGATGTACTTGCCGTTCAGGTTCTGCACAAAGCGGCCGAACTTGCGCAGCAGGGCCTCCGTCTTCATGGTTTTGGCGTCGCCGATGATGACGGCCTTACCCCCACCCAGGTTCAGCCCCGAAATGGCCGCCTTATAGGTCATACCGCGGCTCAGGCGCAATACGTCGTTCAGGGCTTCGGCCTCGGAGGTGTAGTGCCACATGCGGGTACCGCCCAGGGCTGGTCCCAGCACCGTGTTGTGAATGCCAATGATGGCTTTCAGACCGGTTTCGTGGTCGTGGCAGAACACTACCTGCTCGTGCTGATGCTCGGCAATTTGCCCGAAGACCGACGATTCGGTCAGTACGTTCGTTTCTACCATAAGTGTGGGGTGGAAAAGAGGTGGGTGGGGTGGTTATTGTACCTTTGGATAACGCAGAAGGAAAGTGGCAGCTGTGCGTTTCATTAAACGAATGACAACGCCCCGTGGCTGTTTCCCCGTCGTTCAATGAAACCCGCAACCCGGTTCTCCATCCCGGAGCTATCCGCAATGCGGGTGCAAAAGTACGCCGTTTTTTCAATTTTGGCCACTGAGCCCCCGTCTTTTCCCCGGTTTAGAACTTTGGCAATTAGGGGGTTAGAATGCTACCTCCACGGCACCCCTGATTTCTTTGAAACCGTTTAACAGTCTTTTAACTTTCTACTGGCCAACCTACTAGTTTTCAGAGGGCGTTGTTGAAAATATGGTAACAGAACTTCTGTAATCATCCTGCTGAGCGAAGTTGAGGCAGGGGATTCTTCCATCCCTGCTTTTGCTTAACAACCCCGGTCCTGTTGGCCGCGTCTCTTACCTTTCTGCCTTTACCGTGCGCGCACTTTCCGCTACCAATAAATACCTGCTTCGTTATAAGTGGCACTTCCTCGGGGGTGTGCTGTTTGTGGCCCTGAGCACCCTGCTGGCTATTTTCCCGGCCCAGATTGTGCGCTATGCCTTTGATTTGGTGGGAGAAGGCATTGACCTCTACCACCTGTACGCCGGCACCCAGGCCCAGAGCCAGGTGTATGAGCTGTTTGGGCGCAACGTGCTGCTCTACGGCATTCTGATTCTGGTGATGGCGCTGTTACGAGGCATCTTCCTGTTTTTTATGCGCCAGACGCTCATCGTAATGAGCCGGCACGTGGAAAACGACCAGAAAAACGAAATCTATCAGCATTACCAGAGCCTGCCGCTGAGCTTCTACCGCCGTCACAGCACCGGGGATTTGATGTCCCGGATTTCGGAGGACGTGGGGCGGGTGCGCATGTACATTGGGCCGGCGCTCATGTACTTCATGCAGCTGGTTATCCTGTTCGTGCTCATTGTGCCGCTCATGTTCATGGTAAACGTGAAGCTGACCATTTACACGCTGCTGCCGCTGCCCATCCTGAGCGTGAGCATCTTCTACGTAAACAACCTGATCGAGCGTAAATCCGATGAGATTCAACGCTCTTTGGCTGGCATGACCACCTTCGTGCAGGAGGCTTTTTCGGGTATCCGCGTTATCAAGTCGTTTGTGCGGGAAGAGGATTCCAGGCAGCAGTTCGCGGTGGCTTCGGAGGAGTACAAGCAGAAGTCGTTGAGCCTGAACTTCGTCAACTCCCTGTTTTTCCCGCTGATTCTGTTCCTGATTGGGCTGAGCACCATCATCACTGTATGGGTGGGCGGGCAGGAGGTTATCCGGGGCACCATTACCACGGGCAGCATTGCCGAGTTCCTGATTTACGTGAACCTGCTCACTTGGCCCGTTACAGCTTTGGGCTGGACTAGCTCCCTTGTGCAGCGGGCGGAGGCCTCCCAGGCCCGCATCAACGAGTTTATGCACCAGCAGACGGATATTGTATCGCGCCAGAACCTGGAGCTGGCGCTGAAGGGTGACATCGTCTTCGACCACGTTTCCTTCACCTACCCCGATACCGGCATTCAGGCCCTGCGCGACGTGTCATTCCGCATCCGGCAGGGCCAGACGCTGGCCGTTATTGGCAACACTGGCTCGGGCAAAAGCACCGTGGCCGCCCTGCTTTCCCGCCTCTACGACGTAACTGAAGGCAGCATTCGGGTTGATGACGTGGATGTGCGCGACCTGTCGCTCAAAACCCTGCGGAGCCAGATTGGCTATGTACCCCAGGACGTATTCCTGTTCTCCGACAGCATCCGCAACAACATCAACTTCGGCCTCGATGCGCCCGATGAAGCCCGCATGCTGCAGGCCGCGAAAGACGCCAACGTATACGAGAACATTCTACGCTTTCCCGAGGGCTTCGATACCAAAGTGGGTGAGCGGGGCATTACCCTGTCGGGGGGGCAGAAGCAACGCGTCAGCATTGCCCGGGCGCTGGTAAAAGAACCCAAAATCCTGATCCTCGACGACGCCCTCTCGGCCGTGGATACCAACACTGAAAATGCTATTCTGGGCGCGCTGCAGCGCATCATGCACAACCGTACCAGCCTCATCATCAGCCACCGGGTTTCCTCCGTGAAGCTGGCCGATGAAATTCTGGTGCTTGACGACGGTCAGATTGTGCAGCACGGAACGCACGAGGTGTTGATGCAAGATGCGGACGGCTTGTACCGGGCCCTGTACGAGCGGCAGTTACAAAGCGAGGAAGCCTGACCTTTTACTGAATCAGCTTAGGTCTTACTCACGGGCTTATTAGCTCCAGTATTGGCCTACCCTCGAACGAAGAAGCCCCGCACGTACTAAGTGCGGGGCTTCTTTATGTTGTGCTATTAAGGACTGGATATTACTGACCGAGCATCACCCGCTTCATACCGCGCCGCTCACCGGCCGTACACTGCACAATGTAAGTACCGGCTGGCAGGTTGCTCACGTCCAGTACGGCCGCTGCGTCTCCCGAAATCAGGTCACGGGTAAGTACTGGGCGGCCATCCGTACCGTTTACCTCCACTCTGGTAGGGCCAGTGGCGTCGGTGCGCACGGTGAGGCGCTTAGTAAGGGGATTGGTTTCCAGGCGCACCTTTAGAGCGTTGGTGTTCGGCGTGGGGTCCGCCATTTTATCGGTAATCAGGGTGGGGGCAGCTGACGCCTGCGCCACTGCTGTGGTTTGCGCCCGGGCCGCACCGCTACAAAGCAACACCACCAACAGACAACCCAGAATTGTAGAAGTTTTCATACGCGTTCCAAAAGGCAAATAAGTGAACGATACGGCAAACCAAAGATACTAAACTCCGCCGCCGCATCAGAAGATAAACAGCGGAATGTGCCGCAAAATTCCTCGGGCAAGAAACGCGCCAGATGATTTTTTCTTGTCTTTTACCTGCCCTTGCCTGGTCATGACAATTCTCAGTCAATGAAGCTAGTAGCCCCAATTTGCGGGCTTTTTGAAAGACGTTCAACCGAGTTGATTCGAAAAAAACCGCTTTCCGGCTTGCATAGCAGTTATACGGCACCGTATATTTGCATCACAATTCCTCGGGGTGTAGCGTAGCCTGGTATCGCGCCAGCATGGGGTGCTGGAGGTCGTAGGTTCGAATCCTGCCACTCCGACCGAAGAGTTATCTGATCGAAAAGCCTCTGGGAACCCCACCCGGAGGCTTTTTTCGGCAGAACAGTATGAGTACTCGATTTACTTTCGGGGTGTAGCGCAGCCCGGTAGCGCGCGTCGTTCGGGACGACGAGGCCGTAGGTTCGAATCCTGCCACCCCGACTCCAGTATCTCTCCCTATAAAAAGCCCATTAAACTTCGGTTTAGTGGGCTTTTTGCTTGCTAGTTATTCTTGGTGCGATTTATGCTAAAAAAGTTCCGTTCAGTGACACTTTTTTTATCACCTCTTCTATTTCATCCCATGTATCGTTCTTTTGCGCTGGCCACAGGGCTCAGCATTCTGGCCTTATCGGCAGAGGCACAAATTGCTCAGGGCACCAAGCTGCTGGGCGGCAGTGTAGGCTACAACCGCTCCACTACCACCTGGAACAACTCAGCGGCTCCGGTAGCGCAGCGCGAGTACGAGCAAACCAGCCGCTCATTTAACGTGAGCCCTCAGGCGGGCGTATTCATAGCTGATAACCTAGCCGCAGGTGTTTCCATTGGGTACTCTTCTCAAAAGACTACAACTCCGTATTACAATTATTCTTCGAGTAGCAACCCTGAAGTATACCAACAAACAGCCCGAAGCAATACGTTTAGCGTAGCCCCTTACCTGCGCTACTACTACATGCCTACCACTGCATTCGGCGTATTTGGTCACTTGAGCGTTAATTACAACACAAGTAAAAGCCAAACGGCCACCACAGGGCCAGACCAGCTAGACAACAGCGGGCGTAGCAACGGGTTCGGGATTGGCATTACTCCTACGTTGGTCTTCTTCCCAATAGAGAAACTGGGTCTGGAACTGTCATTTGGTGGCATTGGCTACGGCCGGAGCACTTCCAAATTGGATGCGACCAGAACTCAGGCAGAGTCAAAGGCTACTTCCTCCAGCTTTGGGGCGGGGTTTGGGCTTAATCAATTGAGCTTGGGCGCATCTTACTACCTGGGCCGCTAACGTCGCGTTTCTTGCTTTGCAGAGTACCAGAAGGCCCGCTCCGATGCGCACCGGGGCGGGCCTTCTGGTACTCTGCAAAGCAGCTCTACCGCACCACGGCCAGTACTTCCGGCTCGCCCTGCTCCGGGAAGTGCTCCAGGTACACGTGCTGCAAGGTGAGTTTCTGCGCTTCGGCCGCGTCTTTTACACCACTGTAGAGCTTATCCGGGGCTAGCAGGTAGCTGGCCTGAATGCGGGCGTGCAGCACGCGCTGGCCCGCCGCAAAGGTGCGGTAGCGGTAACCAGCGGGCAACTGCTGGGAAGTAGTATCGGCCACGAGCACCCCTACAAACACACGGGCCGAGTCGCGGGAGCTTTCGGGGCTGTTGTAGAAGATGTTGCTGAAGTCGCCGCGCAGCTTGCCGGCTTTGCGCAGATTATACGCCTCGCGGGTCAGGTCGCCGAAGGCTTCGTCCTGGGCTGGGCCTTCGTAGTAGCGGCCGGCCACGAAGTAGGGCTGGGCGGTAGTTTCCTGGGTGACGACGGCCGCTTTAAAGCCGCCCATTTTCCAGTAGGCTACCGAAAAACCTATCGTCAGCAGCAATGCCAGGGCAAGAAAAATCTTGTTCATTCTTCAGAATCGGTAAGAAGCCGGGAGAATTCTCCGGTGTGGAGGTGCAAAGAAACAACAGAATGTTGTTGCGGACCGAGCGAGGGGCCTGGCATGCTGATGTCGGGTTACCAATGCAACGTCAGCACGCGAGATTCCTCGCTCCGCTCGGAATGACGTTTTAGAAGGTTTAAATCAGCCTTGCACCATCAGCACGCGAGATGCTTCGGCTGTGCTTCTGCATGACGTTCTATTCTCTAGCTTACGACAGCACGTCCTTATACTGCATCTGGTAGAGGTTGGCGTAGAAACCCTGGTGGCGCAGCAGCTCCTCGTGGGTGCCGGCCTCCTGAATTTCGCCCCGGTCAAGCACGATGATCTGGTCGGCTTTCTGGATGGTGCTCAGACGGTGGGCAATGACGAGGCTGGTGCGGCCCTGCATCAGCTTCTCGATGGCCTGCTGAATCAACTCCTCGGTTTCACTATCCACCGACGAGGTGGCCTCGTCCAGGATGATGATGCGGGGCTGGTACACCATGGCCCGCACGAAGCTGATGAGCTGGCGCTGGCCCACCGAGAGGGTGGCGCCGCGCTCCATTACCTGGTAATCGAGGCCGCCGGGCAGGCGTTCAATGAAGCGGCGGGCCCCCACCAAATCGGCCGCGGCCCAGATCTGCTCGTCGGTAATGTCCTGCTTGCCCAGGGTGATATTGTCGCGAATGGCCCCGGCAAACAGGAATACGTCCTGGAGTACTACCCCAATGTGACGGCGCAGATCCTTCAGGTCGTACTCGCGCAGGTCGTGACCATCGATGCGGATGGTGCCTTTGTTGATTTCGTAGAAGCGGCTGAGCAGGTTGATGATGCTGGTTTTGCCGGCTCCGGTGGCGCCCACAAAGGCAAATGTCTGGCCGGCCTTCACCGAGAAATCCACGTCGCGCAGCACCCACTCCTCGTCGTTGTAGGCAAACCAGACGTGCTCGAAATCCACGTCGCCACGCAAATCGGCGGGGGTATAGGTGCCATTGTCAGCAATGAGCTCTTTGCTATCCAGAAGCTTGAGCAGGCGCTCCGTGCTCACCAGGCCCAACTGTAGGGTATTGAACCGGTCGGCAATCTGGCGGATGGGCCGGAAGAACAGGGCGTTGTACATGATGAAGGCAATGAGCGCACCCTTGGAGATAGTGCCCTCAATCTGGCCCTGGGCGGCGTACCACACCAGCAGGCCCACGCCGGCGGCAGCCAGCACCTCGGCTACGGGGAAGTAGATGCTGTAGTAGAGCACCGAGCGGATATTGGCGCGGGTGTGTTCCTGGTTGATGGCCTTGAACTTGCGCAGCTCCCGCTCCTCGTTGTTGAAAATCTGCACCACGTTCATGCCCGTCAGGTGCTCCTGCACGAAGGAGTTGAGGCTAGCCACGGCCGTGCGCACCTCCTGGAACGACTTCTTCACCTTCTCCTTGAACACGTAGGTACTGAACAGCAGCGGCGGAATCACCGAGAGGCTAATAAGCGTCAGCCGCCAGTCGATGTAGAACATGAAGCTCACAATGAACACCAACTGCAGAATGTCGCCAATCATGGCCGCCAGTCCTTCGCTGAACACGTCGGAGAGGGTTTCTACGTCGGATATGTTGCGGGTCACCAGCTGACCGATGGGCGTCTTGTCGAAGAACTTAAGGCGCAGGTCGAGGATGTGCTTGTAGAGGTCCACCCGAATGTCACGCACGATGTACTGGCCCAGCCAGCCCCCGAAATAGGTTTGCAGGTAGCTCACCACGGCGTGGGCCACCAGCAGCACCAGCAGCAGCCCGAACATGCGGTTAAGCCCTTGCCAGTCGCCCTGCTCAATGGTCACGTCCACCATCCGCTGGATGAGGAAGGGCCGCAGCGTACCCAGCACGGCGGTGGCAATGGTGAGGAAAATCAGAAAGTAAAAGACGCGCTGATAAGGCCGCACGTACACCATCAGCCGCCGCAGCACCTGCCAGTCGAAGATATTGCCGCTTTTGGGGGCGGTAGTTGCTTGCTCCATTTCGGATTGTTGGGTGGGTTGGTCAGAGAGTAACCGGCAGGCGGGCGAAAAGTAGCGCGCAGCTCTGCTTCGCGCACGAGCGAAGCGAGTAGCCGGCACCGCGCCGTACGCGTAGAAACTTGCCGACGGCTCGTGCACGAAGCGGAGCTGCGCGCTACTTAGCGAAGTACGGCAAACCGGTGGGCAGCGCTGCATCACCCAGCATTTCAGCCGGATATTCGACGCGGCACAGGAACAGGCCGTTGGCCAGGGCGGCCCCGCCGGCGTGCACCCGGTTGAGGCTGCGGAAAATTTCTCCGAATTCCTGCGGCGTCATTTTACCCCGGCCCACACTCAGCAACGTACCCACTACCAGCCGCACCATGCCCCGCACAAAACGGTTGGCCCGAATGCGGAATACCAACCCGCCCGGCTCTTCGTGCCAGCCAGCCTCAAAACAGGTGCAATTGTAATGCTTCTCGGCCCCTTTCACCTTGGAAAACGTTGTGAAGTCGTGAGTGCCCAGCAGCATGGCGGCGGCCTCGTTCATGGCCGCCACGTGGGGCATACGGTCGAGGTAGAGGCTATAGTTGGCGGCAAAGGGGTCAGGAATGAGGCGGACGTGGTACTCGTAGGTGCGGGCCTTGGCGCTGAAACGGGCATGGGCCTCGGGCGGTACCGGGTGTAGCACTTGCGCCCGAATACCGGCTGGCAAGGCCCGGTTAAGGCGGTAGAGCAGCGTGGCCTCATCGAGGCCGGTGGGTAGAATGGCGTCAAAGTGGGCTACTTGGTGGCTGGCGTGCACGCCCGAATCGGTGCGGCCGCTGCCCAGGCAGTACACCGGCTGCCGCAGCACCTGCGAGAGGCAACGGTCCAGCTCCTGCTGCACGGTACTCACGCCCGGCTGAATCTGCCAGCCATGAAAAGCGGTGCCGTCGTAGGCCAGGTGAAGAAAATAGCGCATTGTATTTAGTTGTCAGTTGCCGGTTGGTAGTTGCTGGCTGTCAGTTATCAGTTGGTGATTATTAAGGACTAACAACTGACAACCAGCAACAAACAACTAGTAGCTCATACCACCAGCGCGTACAGCAAGGAGTCCAGCATCTGCCCGTCTTTCACAATGCTGCGGCGCAGGCGGGCTTCCAACTCATAGCCGGCTTTTTCGAGTACCCGGCCGGAGGCAGGATTGGTAGCGAAGATGGCTGCGTAGAGGCGGCACACATCAAAATTGGCTAGCACATAGCTGCTCAGGGTGCGTACGGCGGCCGTAACAATGCCCCGGCCCCAGCAGGCAGGCGTAAGCCAGTACCCGATTTCGGCGGAGCGGCGGCTTACGTCGGACTGGAAATGGATGCCGATACCGCCCGCCGCTTCACCGCCTACCTCAATAGCCAGAAATAGGTCGCGCTGACTGTCGGCTACTAGGCAGAGGAAGAACTCCGCGTCCTGGGCAGTGTACGGATAAGGAAACGTGTCGCGCAGGTTGCGGGCTACCCGCTCATCGTTGGCGTGACGGGCCAGGGTAGCAGCATCCGAAAACCGCCAAGGCCGCAGTCGGGCTCCTTCAACTGGCAGGGCAAGCGTAGGAGTCAGCAACGAGTCGGCCATGGAGCAAAATTCTTGTCATTCCGAGCGAAGCGAGGAATCTGGGTTGGTTGTTAGATGCTAACCCAGATTCCTCGCTTCGCTCGGAATGACAGTTATAGCTTTTCGTAAATCACGGCGGCACCCTGGCCTACGCCTACGCACATGGTGGCTAAGCCGTAGCGGACACCTTCGCGGCGCTGCATCTCATGCAGCAAAGTAGCCGTGATGCGCGAGCCGCTGGCCCCCAGCGGGTGCCCAATGGCAATGGAACCGCCATTCACGTTCACCTTGGTGGGGTCCAGGTCCAGGTCGCGCATGCAGGCAATGCTCTGGGCGGCAAAGGCCTCATTCAACTCGATCAGGTCCATGTCCTGCAAGGTCAGGCCGGCGCGCTGCAGCACTTTCTGCGTGGCTGGTACCGGGCCGATGCCCATGAAAGCGGGGTCAACGCCGGCTACGGCCGAGGCTACCACCCGGGCGATGGGCTTGAGGTTGTAGCGCGTGAGGGCCTCTTCGCTCACCAGCAGCAGGGCCGCCGCCCCATCATTAATACCGGCCGAGTTGCCAGCCGTTACGGTACCGTCTACCTGGAAGGCAGGCTTCAGCGTAGCCAGCTTTTCTAGACTGGACAAGCGGGGTGGCTCATCCTGATCGAACAGCGCCGTGTTGCCTTTGGGTTGGGGAATGAACACGGGCACTATTTCCTTGCGGAAGCGGCCTTTCTCGAAAGCCCGCTGATATTTGCGCTGCGACTCAAAGGCAAACTGATCCTGCTCCTCCCGGGTAATGCCGTAACGGCGGGCCACATTCTCGGCCGTTTCGCCCATGGCGTAGGGGTGGTGCAGCTTGGAGAGCTTGGGGTTTACGAAGCGCCAGCCGAGGGTAGTGTCGTGGGCCGTGAAGTCGCGGGCAAAAGCCGTAGACGATTTGGCCATCACGAAGGGGGCACGGGTCATGCTTTCGGCCCCACCGGCCAAGTACACGTCGCCCTCCCCGGCCCGGATGGCCCGGGAAGCATCCATGATGCTTTGCAGGCCGGAGGCGCAGAGACGGTTGACGGTGTTGCCGGGCACGGTGAGAGGCAAACCGGCCAGCAGCGCCGCCATGCGGGCTACGTTGCGGTTATCCTCGCCGGCTTGGTTGGCGGCCCCAATAATTACGTCCTCGATGGCGGCTTTATCCAGGGAAGGGTTACGGCGCAGCAGCTCCCGGAGCACGTGGGCGGCCATATCATCGGGGCGGACGCTGCTCAGCTCGCCACCAAATTTACCAATGGGGGTGCGGACGGCGTCCACAATGTATGCAGTTGGCATCAGGTTGAATGCGTTATTCCGGTCGTAGTTGGCTACTTTTGCCGGCCCTGTCAGGGGCCCGAGGTAGTAACCGAACTGTCAAAACACAAAGATGATACAAAGAATCCAAAGCGTATTCCTGCTGTTGCTGGCCCTGGGCATGCTAAGCGTACTGTTCCTGCCTCTGTGGAGCAAAACCGACCCCGCTAGCCAGCAGACCGTGGTACTCACGGCCACGCATTTAGGCTATGAACACGCCGACGCGGGTATGTCGGTGCCTACGGCCAACCCCTGGCCCATAGCCGCTTTGGCGGCGGCTTCGGCAGCCGTGGCGCTGCTGGAAATCTTCCAGTTCCGCAACCGCTTCAACCAGCTTAAGCTGGGCATGCTTAACATTCTGCTCATAACGGCTACCATTGGAGCAGCTTTCTACTACTCCGGTATCGGGGAGCGGATGCTCAATATCAAGATTCCCGGCACTTTCGAGGCGGGCTTCTACATTGCCACGCTCTGTTTGCTGCTGAACCTGCTGGCCTCCCGCTTTATCCGCCAGGATGAGAAGCTGGTGCGCAGCGCCGACCGTTTACGGTAGAAGTTACGCTTCACCCTCCCAAACAAAGGCCCTTGGCACCACTGCGGTACCAAGGGCCTTTGCCATTGGAGAGCACCCTATAACGCACGTACTATCTGCAGCAGTTCCTGTTGGGTACTCAGGGTTTTGTCCTTGGCGTACCAGCCGTGGATTTTTTCGGCGTACTCCTCGTGGGTGGCCCCGGCGGCTTTTAACTCCAGCAGCAGGTTTTGGGCCTGGTTGGGGCGGGGGCCCCAGTGAGTAGCTTCCGTGAGGGTATCGGCGTGCAGGATGAGGAGTTTAGGGATGGAGCGGCTGCCGTTGGTCAGGTACCGGTCCATCAACTCCAGGTTCTCGTCGCGCAGCAGGTAGTGGGTGCGCAGGCGGCCGTGGCTGGCAGCGGCTATTTTCTCCAGCACCGGTACCAGCTGGGCCGCGTCGCCGCACCAGCCTTCCGTGAGAATAACCCACTCGTAGTTGCGCGTGAGCTTGCCCACTGCCTCTTGCAGCTCCGGGGTCAGTTCCACCTTCTTATCTAGCCGCTCCATACGCTGAATGTTGAGGCGGGCGTAGGCCGTCAGATCTTCCGACTGGGTTTCGCCGGTGGTTTTACCTGCTGCCATCAATTCATCAATTACCTGACGGTATGCGGCATACGAGTAGGCGGTGGCAAGGCGCTCGGGGCTGATAACGGGTGGCTGGGCGGCAAGGTTCATGCGGGAGGGTTGCGCAGAAAAGGTGGAGTAAATGGCTAGTATCCTCAACAAACGAAAAACCCTTTCGGTTGGCCGAAGCTCCACCGAAAGGGTTTTGATAAAAGCTCCCGTAGGCTCGCCTAGAGGCTGGGTACGTCGGCCATTTCAGCCTTGGCCGATAACTCCCGGCAGTACGTAATAAAGTCCGTGTTAATGGGCTCCAGGCCGGCGGCGCGCAGCTCCTTGGCTACTTGGGCCCGGTGGTAATTACCGTGTACCGGTACGTGAGTCAGGATATCGGCCACCTGACTGGTGTAGCCCTCCCCAATGGAATTGGTGTAGGTAATCAGGCGGTCCAGCTCGGCTTGGTTGGTGGTAGTGGCCTCCACGCCGTACTGATGGAACCGCTCCGACGTTTGCTCGTGCCAGTGGTGCAGGCCGGCCAAATCATGCTCCTGCCACACTTTCACGGGGCTGGGCGTGCTGGTGAGGCGGCCCAGCCAAATGGCCTGGGCGTTGAGTACGTGGCTGAAAATGCGCAGTGCGCCCTGGGGCAAGGTGGCACCCTCGGCCACAAGGCCGTCGAGGTGGCGCAGCAGGGTGGCGTTAGCCCACACGGAGTAGGCCCCCAGCTTTTCGATGGTATTAATCATTGCAAAAGAAGTGAGTACAGAGACATGAGAATGGAGACTCTGCCAAACAGAAAGTAAAAAGGAAGCGGTACAGAATCTCACTACTCATGTCTCTGTACTCACTTCTAGTTTCGTTAGCTTACCGGGGGTCTTGCCAAACCAGCTTTTCCTCGGTTCGGTTTTTAGAGAAGTCGGCGCACTTGCCGTCACCCCGCCCGGTCAGGCCCCCGTCGGGGTGACAGAGTACCTGGCCGTCGGCGGCATAGAGGTTGGTGTACTGGTCGCAGCAGGGGCTGGTTTCAAAGTATACTGTGGCCCCGTTGTATTGGTAGCTGTAGATGTGCACGGGCGGGTTGGCCTTCTTCTCCTGCAGGTGCGCTTGAATCCGGTCTTCCAGCCACTTGGGCCGCTTCTGCGTGTCAAAGGCCGGCGCGTTGTTGGGCGCAGGCTCAATGGTATTGGCGCTGGTAGGGGCGGGCGTGGATACACTACCGGCCAGTCCGGTCTGGGGGGCGTCGGTGGGGGTGGTAACGGCCACGTTGCGCTGGCAGGCGGTAGTAGTCAGGAAAGCAGCGGCGACCAGAAGTAGGGAAATGCGCATAAGGCAAGGGTGAGGTAGGCAGAGAAGAAGAGCTTGCGCAGCCGCACGGGGCGGCAAAGATGCACACAAACCTGCGTTACGCAGTTAGCGGCCCATAGTTCAGCACCACTTCGGCTACCCGATACCCCCCAACGCCCACAGGCGCGGCCCGAAAACCAGCAGCCCAACCACCAGCGCCGCCAGCGCCATTACCAGCACGGCCCCGGCCGCTACATCCTTGGCCCGGCCCGCCAGTGGGTGGTAGTCCGGCGACACTAGGTTGACTACCGCCTCAATGGCCGTATTCACCAGCTCGGCGCACCACACCGCGCCTACGGCCAAAGCTACCGCGGCCCATTCCCAGCGCGCCAGGCCCAGGTATAGGCCCAGGCCCACCACTACCACCGTAGCCGCCGCATGAAACCACAAATGCACCTCCGTACGCAAAGCGGCCCACACGCCCCGGAAGGCATAGCCGAAACTGGCCGCGCGCTTGCGCAACAGAGCCGGAAACCGGCGCGGCTTAGGTTCAGTGGGTTCAGCCACGGGCATCAAACTGTTGGAAAACCGTCTGGCACAGGTGGTTCCACTCGGGCCGGATAATGCTAAAAATCACCGTGTCGCGGCGAATACCACCCTGGGTACGGCGGTGGCTGCGCAGGGTACCTTCCTCGGTGGCCCCCATGCGGCGCATTGCCTGCTGCGACTTATGGTTGCGCGAATCCGTTTCCAGCTCCACCCGCTCACAGCCCAATACCTCGAAGGCATAATGGAGCAGGGCATGTTTGGCGGCTCGGTTCAGGCCACTGCGATGAAACGCCTCCCCTACCCAGGTATAGCCAATGCTCAGCTTGGCGTCGGCCACATCCACGTTGTAGTAGCTAGTGCTGCCCGCGGCCTGGCCGGTAGCTTTATCAATGATTATGAAGGGGTAGCGGCGTTGCTGCTGGCGGCCCTGGACGGCATCGGTCAGGTAAGTAGCCAGGCTGATGGGGTCGTCGGCGCGGGTGAGGGTGTAGGCCCACAGTTCCGGGGTGGCGGCCACCGGCCGCAGGGCTTCAAAGTCGGTGAGCTGCAGGGGGCGTAGCAGCACCCGGCTGTTTTCTAGGACGGTATCCTGGGAAAAATCCATGCGGGAAGGCAGGTTGAGGCGTGCGGCGTAAAGATGCCGAAAAAACAAACCGCCCCCGCGCCGGAAGCCGGGCGGGGGCGGTTAAGTAAGCAGTAGTTGAGTTAGAAAGCATAGGTGTAGCCAGGAATTTGAACAGGCTTCAGCTCCAGCAGCTCCCCCCCATCCTCCAACACGTGCACCTTGGCAATACGCTCCGGTGCTATAGCGCGGTTACGCGCTTTGCGGGCTTCCCGCTCCGCTTGTCGCGGATCGACTTTCTTAGAATGTTTCGCGGAATATTTGGTCATAGCGCGTAATCGTGCGTTGCAACGCAATAGGCTCAGAGACAAGCTTATGCGGCAACGCAAAAATAGTACTGTTTTCCGCAAAAGCTTCTACCTTATAGCGTGCAGGATTAGGGCGTGTGAACAGTTTTCAACCAAATTAAGGTAGCGGCCAATTGAAACCAGGCGAAAAAGCATTCGGGGCGTTTATCGTAGCGGGTAGCAAA